>JACPPF010000059.1 GCA_016191165.1 Planctomycetota bacterium | reverse complement strand
GTCGAGCCTGTGGACGCGATTGGTTCTGGATCTGAACTTGGCTGCCGAGGCAGTGGGCCAGACGATCGAAGCGATTCGCGAGACCGCGGCCGCGTTCCGGCCTATTTTCTCCGCGGCGTGCACCTAAAAACGGAAGAGCCCTTTTTTCTGATCCTTCGAGCCGCGTGACGCTGGCCGCGATTCCCGACGGTTCCTCGAACACCTTCCTGTTCGCCGAGGCGCAGACGCCGGTGCCGTGGACGAAGCCGGCCGACATGGCGATCACGCCGAACGGCGCCCTGCCGCTGCCGCCCGACCGATTCCTGGCGGCGATGGCCGACGCCAGCGTGCGCATGGTGGACCGCCGCAACGTCAACGACGGGACGTTGCGTTTGCTGATCGACCCGCGCGACGGCCAGGCGCTGCCGGTGAACTGGGATCGCTGAGAGGTCTCGCCTTGCCGAACTTTTCCGCAATCTGCGGAGTCGTCTGACAAGGTAGTAGGCACACTCAATGTGCCGATAAACCGCGCGATGGCAACGAGAAATTGACTTGCAGATTCGATCTTCGGAACGGTAGGATTGGAGTAGGCCTTGATTTTTTCCACCTGTCTGTTCCCGAAAGGGCGACCAGCCATGTCGAAACCAATCGCGCTGCTTGCAACCGTTC
Source organism: Planctomycetota bacterium (assembly GCA_016191165.1). Lineage (GTDB taxonomy): Bacteria > Planctomycetota > Planctomycetia > Gemmatales > Gemmataceae > SIAQ01. The sequence goes on along the minus strand of JACPPF010000059.1, from coordinate 61,115 downwards.
TCCTATTTGCCATCGCCACCAAAGGGACGACTCAACACAACAAGGACGAGCTCGCCAAACTTCGTGCCGAGGTCGCGAAGTTGCGTGAGGAAATCAATCTGCTGACCATCCAGGTTCGTGGCAAATCCGGCGGGCCGACCTATCGTGGCAAACCTGTGACCTTCTGGCTGGAACAACTTAAGGATGCCGACTATCGGTTTCGCATCGAAGCAATTCAGGCCCTCGGCGCCATGGCTCAAAGGAACAAGACCTTGGTTCAAGAGAAGAAGCTGATCCCGGTGTTCCTCGACATGTTGAAAGACCAGGACAGCGGCCAAACAACGGTCTCCCAATCGGCTTCCTGGATTTTGGGACAGATCGGCCCAGATGCGTTGCCCGGCTTGATCGACGTGGCAAAAGACAAGACGCCGGAAAACAAGAACGCCCGGCTGCGCGCCATCCAGGCGATAGAGCGAATGCACGCCAAGGCGAAAGCTGCCTTGCCCACGCTGATCGAGGCCGCCAAGGAGCAGGATCAGGCATCCCGCTGGGCGACCATCGCTCTTGGTAACCTGGGGTCGGAGGGCAAGGCCGCCATTCCATCCTTGATTGCCACTCTTGAAGAATGTTTCAAACGTGAAACCGATAAGAAAGAGAATCCGCTTTTTTTTGGGGGTCGGCCAAGGCCGCGTTTTCTTTTCGAGCGGAGCGAGATGGTGCTCGATAACCTTCTCCGGATCGAGCCGAAGATCATCGAGATCATCCCAACTACTCCGGCTTTGGCGTTTCCTGGCGGTGGCGGTCCCCCGATTGGTCCAGCCGGCCCCGCTGGTCCGAAATTGCAAGGCAAACGTCAAGTTGGCGGCGACAAACGCGTGGCGACCTTCACCGAAGCCGAGCAGCCCTGGCGGCGGGCGTTTCTGGCGCTCAAGAAGAAATATTCCGCGGCGAAATAGTCGCACCAACAATTCACCGCAGCCAAAACTTGCCTCAAATCATGGAAAAAATGGCGGAATCCTTCTGCTCCCGCTGTGGCATTCGCCTGACCGGCGACGACCCAGCCGCCGCACTGTGCCCGACGTGCAGCACCGCAACCGCCATCGCATCGCCCCAGGACGCAGCCAAGGCGAAACTGCCTGGCAGCGACACCGGCGTACGTGAAGGCGAGCCGCCGATCTATCCTGAGTGGGTGTCATCGATTGGCAAGGATGGACCAAGTATCTTGCTCCGCTGGCTGCCTATTTTTCTATTAGTAATCGTCGTTCTGCTCGGGGTTGCTCTGGTGATCCCTGCTGTCCAAAAGGTCAATCAGGCGGAAGCCCGCGCTGCAACAATGAACAACTTCAGGTGTATTGCTGGTGCGTGCCACCATTTTGAGAGTGCGGTCAATAGACTCCCTGCGCCTGTCATGTTTGTTGAGCACGAGGGCAAGCAACGTGAAGTGCAGTTGAGCTGGCGTGTCGAAATCGAGCCCTACACCCAAAATAGCCCGTTGTATAACCAGTTCGATAAAAAAGTTGGCTGGGATCATCCGAACAACGCCCGATTCCAGAAGCTGGAGGTGCCGATCTACGGGTGTGCTTATCATGACGGAGAACTTCCGAACACTCGCGTTCAGTTTTTCACCGGAGTCGCTACCTTATTTCCCGCGAACACGCCGATTCGGATGGCGGAAATCAAGGATGGCACATCGAGGACATTTCTTTTCGCGGAGGCCAACCAACCCGTGATATGGACGCGGCCCGCCGACATGATGGTGACGCCGAACGGCGAATTGCCCCTTCCGCCGGATCAGTTCATGGCTGCGATGGCGGACGGCACGGTGCATTGGATCGTTCGCGCCAATATCAACGACACGATCCTGCGGCAACTCATCAATCCGAACGACCAGAAACCTGACGGGGCCTGGGACAATTGATAACCCGCTGACGCATTCGCGGTTATAATGGCGGGATGCCAAACCGTGAACCGAATGCTGGCCGAGTGGCGTTGCCGCTGGCGCCGCCCCCTCACGCCCAGCCCCTCTCCCAAAGGGAGAGGGGAGAACCCAGGCCGTTCCCTCATCCCCGGCCCCTTTCCCAAAGGGAGAGGGGAGAATTCGCACCGATGTCGCGCCGTGACATGGACGCCCTCGGCTGGGACGCCGTCGATGTCGTCTTCGTCACCGGGGACGCGTACATCGATCATCCCAGCTTTGCGATGGCGATTCTGCATCGCGTTCTGGAACGGGCCGGTTTTCGCATGGCCATGCTCAGCCAGCCTGACTGGCATTCGTGCGAACCGTGGCGCCAATTTGGCAGGCCGCGGCTGTTCTTCGCGATCAGTGCCGGCAACATGGACTCGATGATCAATCACTACACCGCCAACAAGAAAGTCCGCAACGACGATGCCTACTCCCCGGGCGGTCGCATCGGATTGCGGCCCGATCGCGCCACGCTCGCTTACTGTCAGCGCGCCCGCGAAGCCTTTGCCGGCGTGCCGATCATCGCCGGCGGCGTCGAGGCGTCGCTGCGACGATTGGCCCATTACGATTACTGGTCGGACACCGTCAAACGGTCGATCCTGTTGGACGCCAAGGCCGACCTGCTGGTCTACGGCATGGGCGAGCACGCCATCGTCGAAATCGCCCGGCGACTCGCGACAGGGCAAACAGTGAAGGATCTGCGCGACATGCGCGGCATCGCATATGTGTTGGGCGCAAGTGAATCAGGCCCACGCCCGCAGCCGAAAGGCTGCGGGATTACGCCCTCCATCCCGCAGCCTTTCGGCTGCGGGCGTGAATTGCTTCCTTCCTTTGAAGAGGTGAAAGCCGACAAGCACGCGTTCGTCGAAGCCACGCGCGTCATCCACATCAACACCAGCCCGTTCAACGCGAAGACGCTCATTCAGTTCCATGACCGCCAGGCCGTCGTCGTCACGCCGCCGCCGTTGCCAATCAGCGAAAGTGAGATGGACGCGATCTACGATCTCCCCTACACGCGCCGGCCGCACCCGTCGTACAAGGAGCCGATCCCGGCGTTCGAGATGATCAAGGACTCGGTCACGATCATGCGCGGCTGCTTCGGCGGCTGCACGTTTTGCTCGATCACGACGCACCAGGGCCGGACGATTCAATCGCGTTCGCAGGAATCGATTTTGAACGAGGTGCGCGGCCTCGCGGCCGACCCGGAGTTCAAGGGGGTCATCAGTGACATCGGCGGCCCGACCGCGAACATGTATCAGATGCGCTGCACCCGTCCCGAGGTCGAAGCGAAGTGCAAGCGCCTTTCGTGCGTGCATCCCTCGATCTGCAAGCTGCTCGGCACGGATCATGGCCCGCTTATCGACCTGATGAAAAAAGCCCGCACCGAGCCGGGCATCCGCAAGGTCCTCGTCGCGTCCGGCATCCGCATGGACATCGCCCAGCTTTCGCCTGAGTACCTGAAAGAACTCGCGGCTCACCACGTTGGCGGTCACCTGAAGGTCGCGCCGGAGCACACCGACCCGCACGTGCTTGACATGATGAAGAAGCCACGCAACGTCAACTTCGAGGGCTTCGCCCGGGAGTTCAAGAAGGCATCGCAAGACGCCGGCAAGCCGAAACAATTTATCGTCCCCTACTACATCGCCAGTCATCCCGGCAGCGACGTTCATGCGATGATCGATCTGGCGATCTTCCTGAAACGCAACGGCTATCGCCCGGATCAGGTGCAGGACTTTATCCCGGCGCCGTTCGATGTCGCCACGTGCATGTACTACACCGGCATCGACCCGTTCTCGAAACAGGAAGTCTATATCGCGCGCAACCTGCGCGATCGCAAGATGCAGCGGGCCCTTTTGCAGTTCTTCAAGCCAGAGAATTACTTTGAAGTTCGCAGGGCCTTGCTCGAGGCCGGCCGCGGCGATTTGATTGGCGCCGGCTGCGATGCGTTGATCCCCGCCCAGCCGCCGAAGGAAGCGCTAAACGCACGCATGGAAAAAGCCAGCGATTACGTTCACGCCATGCCCGCGCAAAAGCGCGGCTACCGGCCAGGACGCAAGTCGCAGGAACGGCAGACGAAGCCAGGGCGCAAGGAGAAGCGTCAATAGACACGGATGTTCGTTTTTGAGAAAATATCCCGAAGAAGCCCAAGGGCAAGCGCAGCGAACCCCTGGGATGGGTTTGGCAGTTTAGCGGAGAACGACCGTGGCCGTCATCGCGAAAAAGAAACCGAACAAAATCGATTACCCCACTTCGGATGGTAAGCCCATGGCCGAGACCGATTTTCATCGCGTCCTGATCGTCGATCTGATCGATCGGCTCAACTATTGGTATGCAGACGATCCGAAGACGTATGTGTCGGGCGATTTGCTGGTTTTCTATGAGAAAGGCAACCGGCGCAAACACGTGGCGCCCGATGTCTTTGTCGTGCCTGGCGCGGCCAAGAAATTGCGCAAGAACTATCTGATCTGGAAGGAACGCAAGCGCCTGAAATGGATCACGGAGGTGACATCGGAGTCCACTCGCAATGAGGACACGGCCGGTAAATTCATCCTTTACCGCGACATTCTGAAGGTGGACGAGTATTTCATGTTCGATCCATTTGGTGACTATTTGCATCCTCAACTCAAGGGATATCGGCTCGTTCAAGGCGACTACGTGCCAATCGTTCCCGTGAATGGACGTTTGCCGAGCCAGATCATTGGGCTTCACCTGGAGGCATCTGGTCGCCATTTGTTGCTCTACGATCCTGTCACTCGGAAATATTTACCGACGACCCAGGAGCGCGCCGATCGGGAAGCACAACGCGCCGAACAGGAAACACAACGCGCCGAACAGGAAACACAACGCGCCGAACAGGAAAAGGAACGTGCCGATAGCGCCGAGCGAGAGGTCGAACGGCTTCGCCATGAAATCGAGAAACACCGGCGGCGAAACGGAGCATGACCATCCCAGCACAATCCCACGTTGTTCTCTCAGAGCAAGCCGGCAAGACTCTCGCCGCGTGCCTGCGCTTTTGGCTTCCCAGCCATAGCTGGGCGCAGGCGCGCAAGCTCGTCGCGGCTCGCCGGGTGCGGATCAATGGGGAACTCTGGCTTGACGACGCGCGCCGGCTCAAGGCTAGCGATCTTGTTGAAGTCCTGCCGCGCGCCGACAAACTGCCGACCACGCTCCTCGATCAGATCCCGATCCGGTATATCGACGAGCACCTCATTGTCGTCGAAAAACCCGCCGGCATCTCAACCGTGCGCCATCCCGCCGAGCGCGATTGGCTCGAAGGGCGCCGCCTCCTTGTTCTGACTCTCGACGATCTGGTCATGCGCCAGGTTGGGATGAGTTTGCCACGCAAGAAGCACGACCCCCGCCCACGCCTGCGCATCGTGCAACGGCTCGACAAGGAGACAAGCGGGCTCGTCGTGTTCGCCCGCACCGTCGAGGCGGAGCGCGGGCTTGGCTTGCAATTTCGCCGGCACACCGTGACGCGCCGCTACCTCGCCCTCGTTCCGGGCATCGTCACGCCGCAGACGATCCGCAGTACGCTCATCCGCGATCGCGGCGATGGCAAACGCGGCAGCACCACGCTGAAGAATGCCGGCAAGGATGCCATCACCCATGTGACGGTCGAGGAGCGACTTCGCGACTACACCTTGCTTTCATGCCGGCTGGAAACGGGACGCACGCATCAGATTCGTATTCACCTCGCCGAACTGGGCCATCCGGTGTGTGGCGATCGCGTTTACCATCGCCCGGGGGCGCCCGCCGACGCCAGTGGCGCGCCGCGTCTGGCGCTTCATGCGGTCGAGCTGGGTTTCACGCACCCGATCACCGAAGAGGTGATGCACTGGGACATGCCGGCGCCTCCCGATCTGCGCGAATTGCTCGAACGCCTGCGCGGGAGTCAATGAATCATGGAAATCAAATGGCACGACGTCGATCCCGCCACGGGCAAACGCCGGTACCTGGGCGCCGCGCGCTTTGCCGGCGTCTGGAAATTCCGCTGGAAGCTGCAAAAGCGTGGCGAGTGGACGCACGGCCTGGAACCGACCCGCGAAATGTGGGAACACTTGCTCGATGCGCTGGAACGCCGCTACTGGCGCCGCGAGGGAGTCGAGGAAGCGGACATCGCCGTTGTCAAGAAACTCCTCGCCGCTGCGATTCGCCTGGAGACGATCCGCAATTCGGACGATTGACGCTGGCGCGCGGGGAAACGACTTGGCGAGCGGCGGAAGAGCGGGTATGCTATGTCAAAAGGTATTGCGAGTGACCCTCGGTTGGAACTCCAGGCCATGACTTCACCCAGCCCTCATCATCTTTTCGACCGCCGCGAGTTTCTGCGCATCGGCGGCCTCGCCCTGGGCGGTCTCGGCTTGGCAAATGTCCTCCGGGCGCAACAGCGCCCGGCCGTGCCCGACACGTCGGTGATCCTCGTCTACTGCATTGGCGGCGCGAGTCATCTGGAAACCTACGACTTAAAACCCGACGGCCCCGAGCAGATGCGCAGTGTGTTTCGCCCGATCTCGACGCGCGTGGCCGGCATGTCGATATGCGAACACCTGCCGAGGCACGCCCGGATTGCCAACAAGTTCAGCCTGATCCGGTCCATGACGCACAAGGTGAATATTCACAACGACGGCTCGATCACGACGCTGACCGGCAAGGAGCCGACCGTGCTCGATCCAACCTCGACAGCCCGCAGCGAGCATCCGGATTTTGGCATGATCACCAGCCGGCTGCGCGGGCCCCATCCTGCCGCGCTGCCGCAATATGTCTCGATGCCGAACACGTTCCACATGACCAGGCCGATGTACCTGGGTTCGTCGTATCAAGCCGTGAGCACGGGCGACCCGTCGCGGCCTGGCTGGACGATGCCGCAGATATCGCTGCGTGGGCAAAGCCCGCGCGACCTGGAGAACCGCCGCCGACTGCTGCGGCAGTTCGACGGGCTGCGTTCCACGCGGGACCGCCACGACGCTCACAACGCCCTCGATCAATTTCACGCGCAGGCCTTTGAAGTGCTGACCAGCCCGGCGGTTGCCAGCGCCTTCGATTTGCAGCAGGAAACGCCGGCGCTGCGCGATTCCTATGGCCGACACTTGTGGGGCCAATCGTGCCTGCTCGCGCGCCGACTCGCGGAAGCGGGCACCGCGGTGATCAGCGTCATCGCCAACACCCCGCGCAACGGGCCGGAGTTCACCAACTGGGACGATCACCCCGGCAACGCCATGCGGCCCGGCCATTTCGCCCAGTACATGGAGACGCGCTTTCCCTATTTCGATCAGTCGGTGGCGGCCCTCATCGACGACATCCACCAGCGCGACCTGGATCGCAAGATTCTCGTTGTGGTCGTCGGCGAGTTCGGCCGCACGCCACGCATTCGCACCGGTCCGCCGGACAACTCGATTGGCCGCGACCATTGGCCTGACGCCTACAGCGCGTTGATCGCCGGCGGCGGTCTCCGCATGGGACAAGTCGTTGGCGCCACCAACGCGCGCGGCGAATACCCAACCGACGCGCCGGTCACGCCGCAGGACTTGTTAGCCACCATCTATCGGCATCTCGGCATCGATATTCACCACACCCTGACCGACGCCGTCGGCCGGCCCGTGCCCGTCCTTTATCACGGCGCGCCGATTCGCCAACTTCTTTAGAAAGCTTGCTCGATACTTCCTGGTTGGTCAGTCTTGTTCCTTGGCGGGGCCTGGCTCGGGGGGTGCGTTTTCCTCTTCCTTCGCGGCTGCCTTTTTCGCCGCGGCGCGGGCCTTTAGCCATTTCACAAGGAACATGGTGAAAAACGGCAACGTCATCAGCGCGGGCACGACGCTGGAAATCAAGACCCCGATGGCGTAGAACCGCTCCTGCCTTGCCTCGTTCGCGGCGGGCACATCGACCTCCAGCATGTTTCGTAAATCGCGCAGGCGGGCGAAATTGACCGGTCCTTTCCTGGCTCGCGCCTCCAGCTCGTTGGCCTCGTCCTGATTTTTCTTGTTCTTTTGTTCGAGAACGGTGACCTTGTCATGTGTGTGCCAAATGGCAATCGCGCCGCCCGCCACGACAAGCAAGGTGATCAAACCCATGAACATGGCGATCAACAACCAGACGATGGCGGCAGCTCGTAACGACATGGCAGAACCCTGCACTGAGATGCGAACACCAAGCTGTATATTGGCCACGAGCCGGGAGCGTAACCAACGGATGGAAGAAATCCGTCGCGCACGCTTCCGGCTCGAAGGAGCGTTGCTACGTATTTCGTAGGTCAGGCTTTCTAGCCTGACAGCGTAGCCCATGTTACTTGAAAAGGGACGCTTCGCGTCAGGCTGGAAAGCCTGACCTACAATTGCGTAGCAAAGCCACTCGAACGAGCGAGCCAGCGACCGATCAGGCGCTAGGCCGTCACGGTGAACCTGATGCCGTTGCTCCAGGCGGAGACCTCGCCGGCTTCATTGACGCTGCGGACCTGCACGCGGTAAAGGTGATTGGCCTTGAGCGGCTTGGTCACCGTGTAACTGTCGTCCGTCAGGTTCTTCTGTAACACCACGCCGTTCACGCCGCTGGTGAGATCGTCGATGCGGACCTGGAACCCGACGGCATTACCGTTCCAGGTGATGGTGGGGAAGAGCGTGTTGACGACCTGATTGGCCGTGGGGCTGGTCACCACGGGCACGGCGGCCAGGGGGTAGTCCACGGTGAAGGTCTTGACGGCGCTCCACGGCCCGGCCTTGCCGGCGGAGTTGAAGGTGCGCAGGTAAACGTTGTATTTCCCCTGGCGCAAGGCCGTGGGCACCGCATATTCGTTTCCGAACAAGGCGGTCTGATTGATGACCGGCGCGGTCGTGCCGGCGCGAATGACCTTCAATTGATAGTGGTCGGCGCCGAAGACGGACGACCAGCCGATGGTCGGCATCCCGTCCTGGCTGATGGTCGTCGGCGCGATCATCATGGGGGCCGACAACAGGTTTGTCATCGTCGCCGGCCGAATCGCGGTTTGCTTGACCGTCATCGTCAACACCGTGCCCACGCTCAACGTCGTGGGCACGTTGGTGAGTTCGGGCCAGATGCTGAGGGTGTCATCACTGATGGTCCCATCGGCCAGGTACGCCTGGAAGTTGGAGACCAGCGGGCCCGCCGCCTGGCCGGGATAAGTGACCTTGGCGTTCTGAATGGTGACCTGAGTGGTAGGGCCGCCAACATTGACCGGCGAACCCGGTTCGTTGGTGGCGGCGTAATAGGTGCCCAGGGTCTGTGCTGCGGTGAAGACGTAGTCGTCACGGTTCGTGCTTGCGTTGAGGCGGGTCTGTTGCAAGACGCCGTAGGGATCCTTCCAGTTGATGACGTTGGCATCGTAGCCCTGGCCGGTGAACATGGTCGAGATGGTCGGGCCGCGCAAGGCATCGTTGCCGACCACGTCGCTGTTCAACACGATTTTTTGGTTGACGGTAAACGTCATGGTCGAGGTCCAGTCGGTCTGCCCGATTTTGGCGAGAGGATGCACGGTCGTGACGGTTTGCGTGGCGAAGTTCCCGAGGTTGGTCGTCGCGGTAACCGTCGTGACGTTTTTGGAAAAAGCGATGTCGAAACGGGTCACGGTGGGGTAGACGAAGTGATCGTCATCGGTCTGGAACCCGAAGCTATCCACGACGGACGTGGTGAACGGGCCGGTCGTGCCATCGCTTTTCATGTACGTGCCCCGGCTGGCGCCGTTGGCGATTTGCGCCCAGACTTGCGGGTAGCTGTTTTTTCCTGGCGTTTTTTGAAAGCCCCCAATGACATTCGCCTGGCCGACGAAATTCCCGTTGTAGTAGACGTCCACGGGGTTCTCCTGCACCGTGGGCATGATATCAATGACGACGGCGACCGTACCGTTGTCGATGATCTTGGTCGCCGGCGTAATGCGAGCCTCGAACTGCTCGACCCATGGCACAAAGCGCCGATTTGGCGGCGTCGGGCGAGAAGTCGGCCCGGCCAAGGTGAACAGCGAGGAAGCGAAGCGACGCAAGCGGGACGTGAAGGCGTACATGGATTTCCCTTTTTCAAAAAAGTCATTTCTTGGCCGGAGCCGCAGCGGCTAGCTCCAGGGCCAGGTCTTGTATGGAACGGGCGACGGTATTGAGTTTGTCTTGATTGCCGGCGACATACGCCGGGGGTCCACCCTTGACGGCGACCGCGTCGGCGATTTGCGTTGGTTTGATCATTTCGATGGCGTCCCACGGGCACCAACGCTCACAAAGGTCGCAGCCGATACAGCGTTCGAGGTCGATGTCGACGAAGCTTTGCAGGGTGGCCAGATCCTCGCCCGGGACTTTGTAAATGCAGTCCACGGGACAGACCTCGACACAGGCTTCACAACCGGTGCAGTTGTCCGCGTTGACAACGGCGAGTGCCTTGGGGAGTTTCTTTCGCGCTTTTCCCGCGCCTTTGGCCATGATTCACGCTCCAGATCCGAGGGTATAAGAAATAAACCCATCGGAGAAAAGTGTTTGGCCCAGTAGTCCGCCGCACGCACCTCTGGGATTATTGCTCTATTTTACGCTCGATTCGAGAAAAAGAACAGGCGGGAACGGTCAATGCGGCTCGTTTTCCTCCGGCACAACCGGCTTGGTGGCATCAAACCTCAACCAGCACAGGACCGCCAACACATACGCGGCGCCGAAAAGCGAGATATTGACGATCCAACCGTCTGCTTTTGCCGACTCAAACGGAATCTGCTCGACAAAACCCGTGACGGCGCCCTCGGTCCCGCGCGTGAGCGTGCCGGTATGCCAGTCCAGAATCTTCCCCGTGAGGATGCCAGCCAGAGCGCCCCCCAGATTGCCGATGGTGTTCATGCAGCCCGCGACGATGCCCGAATAACGCTTTCCGATGTCCAGGCAACTAGCCCAGGACGAGCCCATGGTGAGATCGTTCCAAAACGCCGCAAACGCAATCAGCAAGACGAACGCCCACGGATTCGTCATGAAGGCGAGGGCGACGAAAAAGCAACATGCACACAACCCGTGCCCGATCACGCCGAACAGGCGCCGGCCCCACTTGCGATTCCCGGTCCGTTTGATGAACAGGTCGGTCAGGTATCCGCCCAGGAGACAGGAAACCGCGCCCACCAGCAGGGGCAGGCCGGCCATCAGCCCGGCGATCCAGAATTGCCCGGTCCATTTCTCCGTGCCGCGCTCGATGCCCAGCTGTTCTTTCAAGTAGCCAGGAAGATACGTGATGTTGAGATACCACCCGTAGGCGGCGCAGAAGTACATCAAACACAGGATCCAGAGATTGAGGTTCGATAACAGCGTCAACCAGGGAACACGCAAAGGTTCGTGTACCTGTGGCGGCGGAAGCGGCCGCGGCGGGATCGGCGGCGGGCCTTCGAACACGTCGCTTGCGCTCCGGCCTGGTTGGGGGTCGCCCGCCTGAATAGCATGGCGACTCGCGGTATCCGGCTCCGCGGGGATGACGCCGCGGATCAAATCAATCTCCGCCTGATTGACGCCCGGCTTTTCTTCCGGGCGATCGCGATACCACCACCACCAGCATCCGCACCAAACCACGCCCAGGGCGCCGAAAACATAGAAGACATGCCGCCAGTGCTCGGTTTTCTGACCCGTGGCGTCCGTGGTCTGAAAAATCAGGGCGTAGACGAGGAATGCGGTAAGGCCGCCCGCCAGACGTCCTGCCATCCACACCGCGCCCTTGGCGAAACCACGCTCGCCAAAGGGAAACCAGTTGTGCAGGGCGCGCGCGATGTTGGGATAGGCGCCCGCCTCCCCCACGCCAAAGAGGAAGCGGATCGTCAACATCAAACCGAATGCGACAACCGATCCCGGCGTCGGATAGATCGATCCCGTGAGCGCCGTGAACACGGACCACCACAGGACGATCCGAATCAGCGTGTTGCGGGCGCCGAAGCGATCACCCAGCCAGCCCGTCGGAACTTCAAAAACCGCATAGGCGAAGGCGAACGCGGTAAACAGCCAGCCCTTCTCGCTCTCGGAAAGCCCGAACTCGCCCTGGATATTGGTTGCCACGGTGCCGAAGCTGACGCGGTCCAGGTAGGTGATCATCGACAGGACGCACGCAAACCCCAACACGCCAAAGCGCACGCTGGTGGGTTTTTCCGTGGGTTGATTCATGTTCGCTCGAAATTCTCGGCGGGAAGGCGAGGTTGTGCCGGTTGGCCCCTGGTACTGGCAGCAATCGCCAAACAGCAGTGTTCATCGAACGCGATGGCGCATCGAGTCAATCTAACGAACTTTTCAGCACCCTGCAATCACCAAACAAAAAAACCGACGTTGGTACGCCGGTTCAGACAAGTTTTTCTAATGCAAACCCGGGTTCGCGGGTTCAGCGTCGATCCAGAACGATGGTCAACTGGGTCGGATTGGTCGGGGAGGGAACGATCGCGAGCAACACCGCGCGGGTCCGAATCGGCACGACATGGTCCTTCAGTAGAATACGGGCTGGATTGTTGGGATCGTAAATCGTGTAGAGCCGCAGTCCAATCGGCACATTTGTTTCAAACGCCCGTCCCCCGTTGGGTTTCATCACCAGAACCGGCCCGCCACGCTGAACGCCGTTGACCAGCGTGTAGCCTTTCACGATAACTGGAACATCCGAACGGTTCGTAAAGCCGATTGTCGCCGTATTTGGGTTCTGAGCTTGCCCAGATGGCACGGCCAGAAAAACTACGCATCCTATTGCAGCAAAGGCAGTTAGAGCGTGTTTCATGGCGAGGTTCCTTGCGCGAATGTACTCTGTTCAAATCAGGAACGCGGCAACCGGCGTGTCTTGCGCGAAATTCGGGGCGAACGGACCGGGATCATCCTACCGAAAATGGACCAATGGTGCGAGCACATTTCCCAAATCCGGTTCATTTGTTCATTTGCGTGGCACGTTCGGCGTGAAAAAGGATGGCGTAATCAAGTCGCGGTGACAGCCGGGGTCACCGTGACCTCGCCAAAATTCCCATTTTGGATACTACCCGCGTCTCACGAGAAGTCGGCTTGGTTCACGTGCAGGGTGCAGCGAGCCGCCGCGCTTGTCCCGGCCATGCATCTCGATTCGGCCTGGTTCGTGGCCGGGACAAGGCCGGCGGCTCGCGGTTTGTGTGTTATTCTCCAAGCGATGCATCGGAACCAGTCTCTCTTTTGGGGGCGGATAAGTGTGCCAATCGGCGTCACCAACACAATTCGCATTCAAGGAACGAAATCCCGGAACGAATTTTCGGTTACAGGTTGCACGTCAGGCATTTTTCGCCTAACGTGGAAAAGGACCGTTGGGAGCGATCATGCACTGGCTCGACATCATTATCCTGGTCATCCTAGGCTTGGGCGCCGCCATGGGGTTTTGCAGCGGCCTGCTCTGGCAGGTCGCACGGGTCGTCAGTCTGGCCTTATCGCTTTACCTTGCGATCCTCGCCAACGCCAGTGCAACCGAATGGCTGGGAGGACAATGGCGCGACGTCAATCCCGCCGTCAATCGCGTCGTGGCCTTCGTCGCCGTTTTTTTGCTCGTCTATCTGACGCTTTACCTCATCACCCGGCTCCTCCACAAGGCGATCAAGGAAAGCAAGCTGGAAATGCTGGATCGGCTTCTGGGCGCCTTGCTAGGGACGGCCAAGATGGCGGCGGTGGCGGCGTGTCTTTGCGCCGTGTTGGTGACGCTCGATTTGCCGATCATCCGCGATTGGTTCCAGGCGGCAACGCTTGCCCCGCATTTCGCCAGGGGAACCCAGGAGGTCGTCAGCTGGATTCCGCAATCCTACCGCGACCGCCTCGACGCCGGCGTCACAGAGGTGCGCGACCAGGTGCAGCAGCGCGTCACCGACGCCGCAGTTGAGGCAATCAACGGCGATGGGAAAAAGAAATAACGCACACCCCGCTGCTCAGCCGGTCGAACCGAAGTCTCCCCGGCAACCCAAAGGGGCACCGGGGAAACCCAATCGACCGCCGCGAACGCCAGGCTTGGGTTCGCTTCTACTTCACCGTCATAAGTTTGTCGTCCGGGAACGTCGTCAGGACCAACCCCTTGAAATGAATCTCCTGGGGGATATTGTTCGAATGCAACTGCAATCCTATCGGACCTTCGTCGATGCAATTGGGTTCAGGATCGCGCCAATCCAGGACAAGTTGGCCGTTCACTACTAGCCGGATGCGGTCGCCCTTGGCCAGGATCTCCATGTCATTCCAGTCGTGCTGTTTGCCTGCCTTCATTGCCACGCCGCGAATCTTCGGGGACGGATTAATGCCACCGTGACGGCGATAGAGATCATAAAGGCCCCAGCCTGACGGGAACATGACGAGTTGGCCTTGATAGGTGTATTCGGCAAATTGCTTGACGGGGTTCTTTGCTTGCTTCGGCGTGATGCGTCGGCCCCAGAGGGCAATGCCCGAGTGCATTTCGGATTCAACCAGTTTGGCACTAAACACCAGGCGGAAGTCGCTGAACTTTCGCTTCGTGAGCAAATAGGTGGAAAATGGCAGCGGCTTCTCATTGCGGGCGACGATGATACCTTCCTTCACCGACCACAGGTTCTTGTACCCTTCCCACCCGTCCAGATCCTTGCCGTTGAATAGATTGATGGTTTCTGAGGTCCCTTTCCCTGGCAGAATGACGGGGGATTTGGTCGGAACTTTGATCTGCACTTTCTTTTTGCCATTGCCCTTCTGCGCCGCCGAGGGATCGGCCTGACCCAGAAGAAAGGCCAGCGCGCCGAGGAAGAGGAAACTTGTTAGCCAACGATTCATGAGTTGCTCCTTGGGTTGGTGGTTTAGCTATCAGCTTTCAGCAATCAGCTTTCAGCCGGATTTACTGCTAACCGACGAGCTTATGGCCATTCGGTATTGAACGCAAGAAAATTTTGGGTGGGGTCTCACTTTGCTTCGGCGCATGGTAGACCTCACGCGGAGCGTGAGGTCTACCATCAAACTGAGACATTACCAAATTTTGGGACCGACACGGGTTGATCTGGCGGATCATCCGAGTCGGAGCGTCAGCGAAGCCGTCCGGGGCCCTTCGCTCACGCTTCAAGCTCGGACATGGCCGCTATTCGGGAGCATAAACCGAACGCCCGCCATCGACAGGCAGACACACGCCGGTGACGAAGTCGTTTTCGACGAAGAACGACACCGCCTGGGCGATGTTCTTCGGGCTGCCTTCACGCTTGACCAGCGTCCCGTGAATGGCTTGCTGGCGTTCGGCCTCGGGAAGGTCGGGCGGCAGCAGCACCGGGCCAGGCAAGATGCAGTTGACGCGCACGTTTGGATTGCGCGTGCCAAGTTCGACCGCCAGGCTGCGCGTCAAGGCTGGAATGGCGCCCTTGGAAACAAGATAGGCGGCGTAGTTGAGGTACGGCCGTTCGGTCGCCCAGTCGCCGATGGTGATGATGTTGCCCCCTTCGGGTTGCTTTACCATGACGAGTCCCGCCTGGAGCGAGCAGAGAAAGGTCGCCAGGGTGTTGACTTCGAGATTGCGCCGCATGTCATCTGCGCCGATTTCCTCAAGCGCTTTGCTTTTCCATTCGGCGGCGCAGTTAACGAGCAAATCGATACGGCCAAGCTGATGCTGGACGGCTTGAACCAGCGAAAGGACGCCGACTTCATCCGCCAGGTCAGCGTGTAGCGCAACCGCGCGTACCCCCTGGCCGCGAAAATACTCAAGGGTTTCGGCCGCCTCTTTTTTGGAACTGTTGTAATGAATGGCAAGAGAGTAGCCGCGAAAAACGAGGGCCTCGGCGACGTGGAAACCGATGCGCCGCCGGCCACAGCCGGTGATCAGGGCGACTTTTTGCGATTCCATAAGGGGAGCCTCCGAGCAGGGTACGTGGGGCGAGCGGTCGTGCTCCGGTGACGAAGCACGCCTGAGCAAATTGTGTCCCAAAAGCCGACGGCCTGGTAATTAGTTTTGGATGAACAAAAACTAATGAGACTCGCCAAGGCAGGTGGTGTCATTATACGCGCCAGGAACGGACGGGAGCGGCGGAAATCGAACTTCATGCCGCGTGCGCTGGCGCCGATACGTTTCCCAACCGCCTGGAGAATAAACTGTTGCAACGTGGCCTCGCTGGAATTATCATTTTTTCAACGCTGCCACGATGAAGGAATTACCCATGATCGATCCTGCGCTGGTTGATCGGCTTAGCCAGATTGTCACGCAGAAGAATCCTCCGCACCAGGAGGTGGAGCGCTATTTTCACGCCGTGCGCCGATACTTGCGGGGAATGTTCCACGAGGAGGATATCGTTGACGAAATGTTGCAGGAGTTTTCGATCCGCTTCGCCCGCGGGGATTTTCACAGACAGTCGACGCGGTCGGGACAGTTTCGGTTTTATTTGAAGACGTGCTTGCGGAACATGGTTCATGATTATTGGCGGACACGGCGCAAAAACGATGCCCGCCGCGCCGGCATGACGCCCGAGGAAATGGCGAACGTCCGGAGCCGGGAGGCGGAGGTTTCGTTCGACGCCAACTGGCGCGACGAATTGCTGGCCCGCGCCTGGAAGGCCCTGGACCAGGATCAGAACCAAACCGGGCACCCGCATCACGATGTCTTGCTCGTTCGAGCCGCCCAGCCCGAGGCACGTTCGCGAGACCTCGTCGAGCCGCTGGCCGAAAAGCTGGGCAAACCTTTGACGGTGGCAAATGTCCGCCAGCTGGTTCACCGGGCCCGCGTTCGTTTCGCGGAACTACTTCTGGAGGAGGTCGTGACCGCGATGAATAAACCCAATCCCGATGAAATCGAGGCGGAGTTGATTGACCTCAACCTTCTCGAATACTGCCGACACGCCTGGGAACAGCGGCAGGAGTAAAGGCGCGCGGGCCAGCAACTTGGACTCAGCGGATCGTCCGGGCGATCCGGAAGCCGACCGTGTCGAAGTAGAGTGACGCCTGATTTCGGCCACGCACGGCGCAGCGCACGTCCGGCTCAGGCGCAAGAAACGAGCCGCCCCGCAGAACGCGCAATGAGCTTTTTTCGATGGGGGCAATTTCCTCGTCATCGATCCACGGTTCTGTGCCGGCCGGCTGGGGATAACGATCACGC
Source organism: Planctomycetota bacterium (assembly GCA_016191165.1). GTDB lineage: Bacteria > Planctomycetota > Planctomycetia > Gemmatales > Gemmataceae > SIAQ01. The sequence continues at coordinate 44,152 of JACPPF010000059.1, read as the reverse complement.
CAGGGGGTTTGACACCACTCGATGGTGTTGCCCAGCATGTCAAACAGGCCATGATCATTGGGAAAGACACTGCCAACCGGCCAGGTATGATTCCTGGAGTTGAGAACGAACCGCGCATAGCTGCCAAGTAAATCTTCTGCGGACCCATAATACCGACTCGTCTTGGCCCCGGCCCGGCACGCATATTCCCACTCCGCCTCCGTCGGCAGACGATAGCCCGCCCGGCCAAGAAACCCAGGCTCAAGCTTCATTCCAGGTTTGATCTGATCGATCGGGGGATAGCACATCTCCTGCGACGGAACATGGTCCTTCTCGCTTAACCAGCGGCAATACTGCGCGGCCTCGAACCAGGTGACGGCAATGATCGGCCCGCTCGGTCCGGCGGCGTGTCGCGGCGTGTACTTGAGCTCCTTGGGATCTCTTTTTTGTTCCTGCAGAAATCTCAGAAACTGGGCGAACGTCGTCTCCTTGGTCGCGATCGCAAACGTTCGCGGAATGCGCACCAGCGACGGTTGCTCCGTGGCGTAACGCACGGTCTCACTCTCCGGCGAACCAATGCGGAAGTCCACCGGGCCGCCGATCACAGACAAGACGTGGCCGTTGTATTTGCTTTCAAACCAGCCGCCTTGCGTGGCGGCTTTTCGCCGCGATTCCCGAACGAGCTCGGGTTCCATGCGGAATCGATGCCGCAGAATCCATTCGGTGGCTGAATGAATTCCCGCGTCCGGATCGTCGCGGTGAAGGCGCAGTAATTCATCGGGCAGCGCCTTGCCACAGGGACGAATTTCGCCGGCGTCGTAGCCGCCCAGACCAATGAGCAGCGCTCGCCGTGTCGCCAGGTCCGTTTCGGCACGGAGTTTGGCCAACAGGAGACGTGGATCGACGTCAAAAACAGCAAAGTGATGGATCATCTTGGCGCGAACGCGCGGGTCCGCGTCGGAGCGAAGGAGCGGCCAGACCTTTTCTGGAGAGCCGAGGCGCACCAGGGCCACCGCCGCCTTGGCCCGGCGCGCCGCCTGGAGATTCAATTCAGCTTCCGGCGCGTCACGGGACCAGGGCGCCGCCAGGAAGGCCTCCATGATTCGCTGCGTGCCCGGGCGATCGGTTTTTTCCAGCCGCGAGAGGAGCGAACTGGCCTGACGACCCTGGCCGTCGGGCAGAAGCCTGGCCAGCGTTTCCGGGCGGTCGCTATCCAGTTCCGCCAGGATATCGGCCGCGAGCGACCGATCCAGGCTGGAGCGATTGACATCGCGAAAGGCGTCCGCCAGCGCCGGCGTCAAGGACTGTCGGACCGGGCGAAGCGCCTGCGTCCAATACCCGATGCGGATCTGGTTTTCCTGCAACAGCCAGTCAACGAGCTCAGCGCCGCGTTTGGGCCGTTTCCAGCGCGGATCGTCTGGCTGATAAAGCGCGAGGGCACAGGCGGCGCGCAGGCGGCGCGGTCGCGTCTCCGTGGGCTTCTCGAAGGTTTGCCACAATCCGTCGGTCAACTGGTCCTGATGCTCCTTGAGGGCCTTGCTGATGATCAGGAATTCATCGGGCTCGCAGGTCCACAGGTGGTCTCGCAGCGATTGCACCTGGCCCGGGTCAACCGGCAGCAGCGCCAGGCTGAAGCGGATTTGATCCTGGGGTTTGGTGGCCGTCTGGCTTTTTTCGCGCAGGATGGGGTCGGCCCAGGCGCGATAATCCTGGAGATCGTCCAGAAGGCGTGGCAATGACGCGGCGTCGGCAGCCTCAATCGCCTGCACCAGGTCGCTGGCCCGGGTCGCGCGTTCCGTCTCGCGGAGATTGGCCCGATGCGTCCGCATGCCGAACACCACGGCGATGGCGATCGTGATGAGGAGACCCCAGACCGCCGCCACCGCGGGCCGGCGCCGCATCCACATCCACAGCCGCTCCCAGGGCGGAACCGGCTTGGCCCAGATCGGCTCGCCGCGAAGATACCGATCCAGATCGTCGGCCAACTCCTGGGCGCTGCCATAGCGGTTGGCCGGGTCTTTGCGCAGGCATTTCAGGCAGATCGTTTCCAGATTGCGTGGCAACCGGGGCTGCAACTTCGTGGGCGGGACCGGGTCGAGATGGCGGACCTGGTCGAGCGTCTCCACCACGGACGGGGCGCGAAACGGCGGGCCGCCCGTCAGCATCTCATACAGAATCGCACCCAGCGCGTAGACGTCGGTCGCGGGACCGATGTCGTGCAAGCGCCCCGCCGCCTGTTCCGGCGCCATGTAACTGGGCTTGCCCATGATGGTGCCCGTCTGCGTCTGTTCGCTGAGCTCCCCCAGCTGCTTGGCGAGACCGAAATCGGTGATCTTGGCGATCCCCGTCGAGGTGAACAGGACATTGTGCGGGCTCAGGTCGCGGTGGATAATGCCGGCCTGATGGGCGGCGTGGATGGCGCGCGCCAGGGTCGCCATCGTGCCCGCGGCTTCTTCGGGTCGCGTCGGCAGGCCACCCAGCCGGGCGGATAGGGATCCACCGCTGAGAAACTCCTGAGTGAAAAACGGCTGCCCGTGGTGGTTGCCAAACTCGTAAATCGGCACAATGTGCGGATGATCCAGCCTTGCAAGCGCAGCGGCTTCCTTGAAAAACCTCGCCAGTTCGTCGGGCCCCGCGCCGGCGCCGCCCAGCACCATCTTGAGCGCCACCTCGCGCGGCGGCAGGATTTGCCTGGCGTGAAACACAACGCCCATGCCACCGCGCGCCACCTCGCGCATTTCCACATAACCAGGAATCTCCGGCGCCGCTTGCTCAATCTCGGACGCCGCTTGCGTAAGCGTCTTGTCCACATCTTGCACCGGTAGTGGCGGCGCGGGGGGCAGCTCGCCCAGCAGCGAAATGGCGGAGGTCTCGCCGCATAAGGGACAGGGCGGCGTTGCCGACGCTCCGTCCTTCACAATCGGCGCTTCCCATCGGTGCCCTTTGGAACAGGTCAAGACCGTATTCATGACGCACCTGCCGCGGTTAAAGCGAACCGTCGTTTTCGCTTCCGGCTCGCAGGGGCGATGCGCGACCAAATCCCAGTCGCGCGCAAAAAGTGGCAATTCCGCATTCTGGCGAGCGCGGCAGGTCAGCGTCAAACAAAAAAAGAAAAAATTGTTGTCACAGATTTTCGCGGCGCCGTTTGGGATTGCAGAGCAACGACCTGACAACCCAAACACCCTGTTCGAGGAGAACTCCCATGAAACGCGTTCACCCCATCGTGACCAACGTCATCGCGGTCTGCCTGCTGGCCAACTTGGGCGCCCTCGCCCATGCCGGGGAAACGTCCGTCCAATCCAGGACGACCATCTGGGTTGGCACGGAGAATCTCCAGGGCTACGGTCGCCTCGAATTTCAGTTCTCCGACGGCGGCCGAGTCCTCATGATCGACGCCCGCGAAAACTCCAACGGCTCCTTCACGCGCAACGGGTCCTCCATCACCCTGACCTTCCCGGGCCGGGCGGTGTATTACGGGACGATCAACGGCAATTCCATGTCCGGCACGGCGCGCGACTCTACGCGAACCTGGTCCTGGAGCGTGGGATTTCGGCAGAACCGCTAACCCCATCGACCTGTTGGCGCAAGCACGCAGCGCGAGCAAGTGCGGGACTTGCTCGCGCTACGTGCGCAATCAGTTGCGCTCATCAATCCGGATTGGCGCGATACACCTGGTCGAACTGATCCGCGCAGTCCTGGAACACGTGCAACAACGCGGGATCAAACTGGCCTGGCGGGGATTCCGCGAGGATTTCAATCACCGCGGCATGCGACAGCGCCGGCTTGTGAGGTCGGCGCGAACGCAAGGCGTCATATACGTCCGCGATGCTGACCAGGCGAGCCGCCAGCGGGATGTCATGGTCGCTTAGCCGATCCGGGTACCCCTTGCCGTCCCAGCGTTCGTGGTGATGCCGCGTGATGTCGATGGCCATTTGCAAAAACGCCGCGGTGAACCCGTGGGTGCGCGTGATCTTTTGCAGGATGTCGGAACCGATGGTGGTGTGGGCGCGCATCAGGATGCGCTCGTCGTCGGTGAGCCTTCCGGGCTTCAGAAAGATGTGGTCGGGCAGGCCGATCATGCCCACGTCATGCAGCGGCGCGGTGCTTTCGAGAAGTTGAATGAAGTTCTGGTCCAGTTTGCCCGCGAACGAGGAAACCTTGGAGGCTTCCTGGCCCAGGATGCGAACGTATTTTTGAATCCGCACCAGGTGGCCCGGAGTCTCGATGCCGCGAAAGGTCACGAGCTCCGCGATGGCCAGCGTCAGGGCATTGCGCGCGTCAATCAGATCGCTGTCGCGCGCCAGCAGATTCTGCTCCAGCTGCTGGTTGAGGGCGCGCAGCGATTGGGCAAGCGAGTCAGAGCGGTCCTGTGCGGCCTTGAGCCGCAGCGCCGCCTTCACCCGCGCCGTCAATTGGACCAGGCTGAACGGCTTGGCCAAAAAATCATCGGCGCCGGCGAGCAGCATGTTCGACATATCCTCGGCCGAAACCCGGCCGGACGCCATGATCACTTTGAGGTTTGGACCGGGCGGCTCATCGCGCAGGCTGCGCAGAACATCGGTGCCGCGCATCTGGGGGAGTTCCACGTCGAGTAAAACCAGGTCGTAGCGCTTGGCGCGCGCCATCTCGACGGCCATGGCGCCGTTGTCGGCTTCCTCGCATTCAAAGCCCTCGGCAGCGAGGGCGTGTCGGGCAACCGCGCGCATCATGTCCTCGTCATCCACCAGCAAGATACGGCGTTTCTCCCCGGTCTGGATTTCGGCGTTGTTCCCGCGCGTTGCCGATTCCTGTCCCGTTTGTCGCGCCGGCAGATAGAGAAACGCACCAGACTGGGAACGCAAGAATGGCAATAGCGCCCGCATGAGCGCCTTGGGGTTCTGGTAGCGGTCTTCTGGATTGGTCGCCATCATGCGCGCGATCAGGCTGTCCATTTCCGGGGGCATGTCCGGGCGAAATCGGCTCACCGACGGTGGATTCTGCGATAAACGAGCGACGACCTGTTGCTGCAAAGGCGCTTCCGAGGGAAATGGGACCCTGCCGGTCAAGGCCCAATACAACGTGCCTCCCAGGCCGAAGATGTCGGCGCGGATGTCCACGGCACTGGCGTCGCGCGCCTGCTCCGGGGCCAGGTAATCGATCGTGCCCAGAACCATCCCCGGCTGAGTGTGCCGATTCTGGTGGCTGCGCACCAGGCCGAAATCGAGCAGCTTCGCCTGCCCCTCAGGCGTCACCAGGATGTTGGACGGCTTGATGTCGCGATGGACCAGGCCATGCTTTTCGGCTTCGACCAGGGCGCTGGCGATCTGGTAGGTCAGATCACAGGCGGAGGTTAGCGCGAGCGGTCCGTCGGACTGGACCCGTTGTTCGAGATCCTTGCCCGGGACATATTCCATGACGTGATAATAAAGAACGGGAGCATCGGCCCCGTCACCCGGGATTTCACCGGTGTCGATGGCCGCCACGATGTTGGGGTGTTGAAGCTGGGCGATGACGCGGATCTCATTGAAGAAGCGCGTCAGCATGGCGCCGGTTGAATCCGAACCTGAATAAAGGGGGAGCATCTTGATCGCCGCCAGGCGGCGCAGGTGAATATGCTCCGCGAGAAAGACAACCCCCATGCCGCCGACGCCCAGGCGATCCAGCACGCGGTAGCTGCCCAGGATCATGCCATGAATCGTCCCGGCCTCGATGCGATCGACCTGGTAGGCCGTCAGCACGTTCGCCTGCACCAAACGCCGGAGCAAGACGCTGGTATCTTTTTCTTCCCCAAGTTCTTTCCGCAGCGTCTCGGGAAGTTTCTGCCAGTCTTCTCGATGAATGAACGAATTTTCCAAGCAGAAATCGAGAAGGCATTGCGCGGCCCGCGTTTGGGTGTGTCGAGTCACCGACGTCATGGATGAGGGCGGCATGATTCTTGTCTTCTTGGAGTGTGTAAACAATTCGTTACACAACCATAGACCATTTTGTCGGCGATGAAACGGGAATTCGCGTCTACTTCAAAAATAAATGCACCAGAATTCATGCCACAGTCGCAATTTTCAATCTGGGACATGAAATATTGGGATCGTCCGGCCCTGAACTCCGTGAACACCCTTTTGGCAAAGCGCTTGCGCGCGTTTCCAACGCGTTCATTGGAGAGGTCGGTTCACCGTGTGCAGCTGTTGGTTATGACTGGGGCTTGAACACCAGCATGGCCAGGGGAGGCACGGTGACGTTGAGGAGATGCGACCGTCCGTGCCAGGGAATCGGCGCCGCCGCGACCGCGCCGTGGTTGCCCTGGCCCGCGCCACCGTAGAGCGGGGCGTCGCTGTTGAGAATCTCCTGCCAGCGACCTCCCCAGGGTACGCCCAGGTGATAGTTGTAGCGCGGCACGGGCGTGAAGTTGAAGGCGATCAAAATGTAATCGTTGGCGATCTTCCCTTCGCGCAAAAAACTCACAACTCCCTGTTCGAAGTCACTGCAATCGATCCACTCGAACCCGGACGGATCGCAGTCGCGTTCATGAAACGCCGGCTCGCCGCGGTAGCACGTATTCAGGTCGCGCGTCCAGCGTTGCAAGCCAATGTGAAGCGGGTAGTCCAACAGATGCCATTCGAGGCTTGAGTCGTGTTTCCATTCCTGCCATTGGCCGATCTCGCCTCCCATGAACAACAGCTTCTTGCCAGGCTGAGCGTACATCAGCCCAAGGAGCAGGCGCATGTTGGCAAACTTCTGCCAGAGGTCGCCTGGCATCTTGTCGAGGAGCGATCGCTTGCCATGGACGACTTCGTCGTGCGAGAGCGGGAGGATGAAGTTCTCGGTGAAGGCGTACAGCGAGCGGAAGGTCAACTGGTCATGGTGATACTTGCGGTGGATCGGCTCGAGGGATAGGTATTTCAGCGTATCGTGCATCCAGCCCATGTCCCATTTCACGCCGAAGCCCAGCCCGCCCAGGTACGTCGGGCGCGACACACCGGGCCAGGCGGTCGATTCCTCGGCCATCATTATCGTGTCGGGGAATTCGCCGTAGACGCGTTCGTTGAGCCGGCGCAGGAAGGCGACGGCGTCGAGATTCTCGCGCCCGCCATATTGGTTCGGGATCCATTCGCCTTCCTTGCGAGCGTAATCGAGATAGAGCATCGACGCGACGGCATCGACGCGCAGGCCATCGATGTGGTACTTGTCGAGCCAGAACAGGGCGTTGGAGATGAGGAAGTTGCAGACCTCATTGCGGCCGAAGTTAAAGATCTTGGTCCCCCACTCGGTGTGTTCGCCCTTGCGGGGATCTTCGTGTTCGTAAAGGTGGGTCCCGTCGAAGTAGGCGAGGCCGTGCCCATCGCGCGGAAAATGCGCGGGGACCCAATCGAGGACGACCCCGATGCCGGCCTGGTGGAGCGTGTCCACGAGAAAACGGAAGTCATCGGGTGTGCCGAAGCGACTGGTGGGCGCGAAGTAGCCGACGGTCTGATAGCCCCAGGAAGCGTCGAGGGGATGTTCCGAGACGGGCAGGAACTCGACGTGGGTGTAGCCCATCGCCTTGACGTAATCGGTCAGGCGAGTCGCCAGTTCGCGATAAGTGAGCCAGCGGTTTCCTTCCTCGGGGACGCGCCGCCAGGAACCGAGGTGGATCTCGTAGATGGCGATTGGCGCGTCGAGCCGATTCGCCTTGCCGCGGCGTGCCATCCAGGCGGCATCACTCCAGGCATACTGGCTCAGGTCCCAGACTTTGGAAGCGGACAGCGGCCGCGTCTCCGCAGCGAAGCCGTAAGGGTCGGCCTTCTCGACCTGATAACCAAGGTGGCGGGAATGGATAGAAAACTTGTAGAGGGCGCCGACGCCGACGTGCGGGATGAAGCCGTCCCAGACGCCGGAATTCCCACGCGAGTTGAGGTAGAAGGCGCCATGCCGCCAGCCGTTGAAGTCGCCGACGACGCAAACCTCGTGCGCATTGGGCGCCCACACGGCAAAGTGCGTGCCGGCGACGCCATCTAGCGTCAGCAAATGAGCGCCGAGCTTCTCGTAGATGCGGTTGTGATTACCTTCGCCCAGCAGATAAAGGTCGTAGTCCGTCAGGAAAGTTGACATGATTTCATTGTACGAACGGTCTCCAGCTTTGCCGGTCTTGGTTTCCGCGGGGCTGGCTATTTCGCCGGATGCTCGGCCGTGATAGGATAGACAAGGATTTCTGCGTCGGAGGTTCGGAGATGGCCGTTCACGATTGGACCAGCGTTGACGCTGGCACGTTTCATGCTTTTCACACGGGATGGATCCTTCATCTGAGTGAGACGCTCAACGGCGGTTTATTGCCATCCGGTTACTATGCAATGCCGGAGCAGCAGATGAACCGGCGGATCGCCGATATCTTGACATTGAGCGTGCCGGGCACGACACCGTCCCCGCTTCCGGACGGCGGAGGCGTCGCCGTTGTTGACATTCCGCCGAACGTGAGCCGTAGGCTTTCCACGTCCACCAGCATTCGTGCTGCCCGACGAACCCTCGCGATTCGCCACGTCAGCGGACACCGGATTGTCGCCCTGGTGGAGATCCTCTCGCCTGCCAACAAGGATAGAGCAAAGCACGTTGAGGAATTTCTTTTCAAGGCCGAAGGTGCCCTTGTGCAGAATGTCAATCTCCTGCTGATCGATTTGTTTCCACCTGGGGTTCACGATCCGGCTGGAATGCACGGTGGGCTGTGGGAGCGTTTCGACGACGACCCTTACGTGGTTCCAGTCGATGAGCCGCTCGTGGCGGCATCCTATGTCGCGTCGGACCGCCCGGATGCCTACGTTGAGCATTTTTCGGTCGGCGCTTCGCTTCCCGACATGCCGTTGTTTTTGAATGCGGAGCGCTATATCAATGTCCCGCTCGAAGCCACCTATGAAATGGCATTCCGGGGCATGGCGGAATTTTGGCGCCGCGTTCTTGAAGGACAAACGCCCGCGCCATAACGCGCCCCTCGCCCGCAGCCGTCGGCCATCAGACACCAAGGGCTTCCTCATGGCCGAGGGCTGACCAGTGAGGGATGTCGAAACAATATGAACTTCGTGTCTTGCAGCGACGTTGGATCGATGGGAACCATGCGCATCACCTTTGCCGCCGAACCGTTTCCACACGAAACCACTTGCTCCTTGTTCCTCATGGGCCCCACCGCCCGCGGCAACCCTGCCACGATGACGGATTGGCGCGCGGAGGCGCTGCGACTGCTGGAAACGCACGGCTTCAAAGGCGACGTATTCGTGCCGGAGCCCCGCGATGGCGTTTGGACTGACGACTACGCCAGGCAAATTGCCTGGGAAGACGCGGCCCTGCATCGCGCCGATCACATCCTGGTTTGGCTGCCGCGACGGATGGACACGCTGCCCGGTTTGACGACGAACGATGAATGGGGCTACTGGAAGAGCCGCGATCCGGCTCGGCTGATGCTTGGCGTGCCCGCGGATGCCGAGAACGTGCGCTACCAGCGTTACTACGCGACTGGGCTTGGGATTCCGGTCTTCGACAGCCTGGAGGCCATGTGCGGCGCGGTGGCCAGGCAGCGCGGCGAACCGCGCCAGGGTGGTGAATGCCAGGTGCCTTTGCATATCTGGCGCACGCCGGCGTTTCAGGCCTGGCACGCCGCGCAGAAGAACGCGGGCAACGTGTTGCATGGCGCCCGGGTCGAATGGGTCTTTCGCGTGAAGCCGACGCTGGTGTTCGCCTGGGCGCTGCACGTTGATATCTTTGTGGCCGCGGAAGGCCGGCACAAGTCGAACGAAATGATTCTCGGTCGCCCTGACATCGCCGCGGTAGTCATTTATCGCCGCGCAGCCGATTTTCTCGACACGGAAATCGTGCTCGTGCGCGAGTTCCGCAGTCCAAGTCGTACACCCGACGGCTGCATCTGGGAATTGCCGAGCGGGTCCACCTTTGCACGCGACCGATCCGGCCTGGCGGTGGCCGTGGACGAGGTCAAGGAGGAGTTGGGACTGACGATCGATCCACGCACGCTGCGTGCTCACGGGGCGCGGCAACTGGCGGGCACGCTTTCCGTGCATCAAGGCCAGGTCTTTTCGCTTGAGTTGAGCGCGGAAGCCATGGCCCAGCTTCGAGCCCAGGATCACGCGAACACAACGCACGGGAACGTCTCACATTCCGAGGTTACGACGACGCGCGTGCGCAGGTTGCGGGAAATCCTCGCCGAGCCTCATGCCGACTGGAGCACGCTCGGCATGATTCTCTCGGTTCTACTGCCTCCTTCGTGAGGGAACACGTAGACAACAGGACTCCTTTTCTCTTCTCCTTTTTTTTTGCGATTTCCTTGTCGCATGGCGCGGGCAAACACGGTAATCTCTTTGGCCGGGGAATCCTACTGCGAATTGATAGGGAGAGCCAATGGTGATGAACTGGGCCAAGTGGCTGGGAGACCGAAATCTGGATGGCCTGGTCCACCTGCCGGACAAGGTGCGCGAGCGAGAATGGCACCCGACCGACCAGGACCGCGATGCCGCCTGGGAACTCTATACCGAACTGCGCACGCGCGTCACGACTCAACCCTTGCACTACCGGTCCGGCGATGAAGAGGCGGCTCTCAAGAGCCTGTACGAACTCTTCGGCCAAACCCGCGGGCTATTGCACAAGTATCAACGCAAGTGTGCCCATTTCGCGATTCTGAGCGTTTTCACGCTCAACTGTGTCGTGCGGCCTTTCACGGCGAAGTGGCACAAGATCAAACTTTCGGGCCAGTTAAGAAACGAGGATACGCGCGGGATTTTTCGCGCCGAATTGATCAAGCTGCAAGTCAAGCTGACCGAGTTTCAGCGTTTGCTCGGCCACCTCGCCGAGAACGGGGATTTCAAGGAAGGCAGCGAGTCGGGGCTCGTCACACATGGGCCGACGACGTATCCACTCGGGGGCGAAATTGTCGTGGACTCGCTACAGGGCGTGGCGGACGGCGACGTGTTGGTACGGGAAAAAGGCGAGATTGTCAAACGCCGCGCGAAGGTCCTGGGCGATGCCAGCCCGGAACCGACGGACTTCGTCGGACTGGCGATTTCCGGCGGCGGCATTCGCTCCGCCACCTTCGCCCTCGGCGTCGTGCAGGGGCTTGCGGAAAAAGGCTTCCTGCCGGCGATCGACTACCTCTCCACGGTTTCAGGCGGTGGCTATTTGGGTTCCTTCATCAGCTCGTATCTGAACTCCGACAACCCCAATGTCGGCCCCAATCCGAATCAGTTGCCGTTCAAGCCTGTCCAGAACAACGAGGCTCCGCCGATTCGGCATATGCGCAATCACAGCAAGTATCTGGACGAAGGCTCGGCCCTGGACCGGGTCCGCTCCGTGGGTCAGGTCCTTTACGGCGTTCTTACGAACGTTTTGATTTCGGTCGCGATCATCATCTTACTCGCGACCGCAACCTTTGCTTTGCAGAAGACGCAAATCGCCGGCGCCCTGCGCGGTGAATTCGATATTTACCTTCAGGTATGGACCATCGCGTCGCTCATCTTGCTGGCGGTCCTTTTGATTGGGCTGGCCATCGTTCAGGATTTGGGCCGATTGGGTCCGGTCTGGCACCGCGCACGCGATTGGTACGAGCGCATCTCCGCGGGCGTTCTGATCGCGACCGTGGCCTTCGTCGTGTACGATCTCCAGCCGACGCTTTTCTGGGTCTTTCATAACGTCCTGGGCCAACTGGAGACCTGGTTTCGCATGAGCATTGCCGTGATAAGCCCGCCCTTGATCGGCGCGCTGGTCGTCTACTTGAAGCACCGTCCGTGGTGGAGCCGCCTTGTGATGCGGATCTTTTGGATGTCTGGGCCGGTTGCGTTTCTGGTGTTTTACTTCAGCCTCCTGGGCGCGCTGACGCGGATCTGGGACGAACAGGCGATCAAGGGTTGGTGGTACACAACACCGATTCCGATCTTTGAAATGGGAGTCGTCCCGTGGTGGATCTTCGTGGCCGTCGATCTGCTCGCGCTCATTTATGGCTTCATGTTCTTGAACGTCAACCTGACGTCGCCCCACCGGTTTTACCGCAACCAGGTGGCCCGCGCCTATATCCTCAAAAACGACGATCCGAACCCGCCGGTCGAGAATGAAACGCTCAAGTTGTCGGACCTGTGCAAACACGAGAAGACGCCGTATCACCTCGTCAACGGCGCGTTGAATCTCTCCGCCAGCCCGCGCGCGGACTTGCGCGGGCGGAATTCCGATTTTTTTCTGTTCAGCAAACACTATTGCGGCAGCCCCGTGCTCGGCTATTTTCCGACGTCCGACTGGGAAGCCCTGGACGCCCACGTGAACCTTGGAACCGCGATGGCGATCTCCGGCGCGGCCGCGGCGCCCATCATGGGCATGGCGTCCATCTTCGGCGCCAGCTTTGTTCTTACTCTACTCAACGTGCGGCTGGCGTACTGGATCCGTGACCCGAACCCGGCAAAGACCTGGTGGTTCAACATGAAGCCTGCCATTCTCAGCGGGCCCGGCCCGCTCTACGTCCTGCGCGAAATGGCTGGACGCACCAGCGAGGCGACACGCTATGTCAACGTCTCCGATGGCGGGCATCTGGAGAACCTCGGCGTTTATGAACTCCTGCGCCGCCGCTGCAAGTTCATCATCGCCATTGACGGCGAACAGGATGCCCTGATGACCTTCGGCAGCCTGATCCGGGTCATTCGCTTCGCCCACATCGACTTCGGCATCAACATCGACATCGACCTTTCCGACCTGCGCCTCGATGACGCCGGTTTCAGCAAAGCCCACTATGCGTTGGGCGAGATCGACTACGGCAATGGCGAGCAGGGGTTTCTTCTGTACATCAAATCGTCAATGACGGGCAACGAGCTGGACTACGTGCTCGCCTACAAGGCGTCGTCGCCGGCGTTCCCGCACGAATCGACTGCCGACCAACTGTTTGAAGAAGATCAGTTTGAGGCGTACCGAGCGCTAGGCCATCACTGCATGGAAAGCCTGATTCGACCGGAGCTTCTGGTCACGCCGCTCGCGCCCGGCACCACGTTGCGCGATTGGTTCCAACGGCTGGCCAACAGCTTGCTCGGAGGGTGATCAGCGGAACGAAGGCAATCCGTGTAGCCGGGTATCCGGTGGCGTTCGCCCCTTGACTGATTTTCCGTTCCTATCTACAATTCGAGCAGACGTTGAGCGAAGTCGTGAATAGACACCAATTTGCGGCGCTCGCGCCCAGACGTTTTTGAAACCGGCGCAGGAAGCGACCTTTAACCGATTTGGCAACCCACGGAAGGGAAGCGCTCGTGCTCTCCTCATCATACGCCAAGATTGGGTATACGCGACGCCTCCTCGCGGCCGTCCGAAACGCGACTGTGGGGTTTTTCCATTTTTTCCGTGCCGCCGGCGTTTCGTCTGTGCCGCGCAGGCGAGTCGTCCGTGCCACGAAGAACGGCCCAAGGTGTTCCGTGAACGGCGATCGGGACGCGCTGAAGCAACAAGTCAAGGAAGCCAACGACATCGTCGGCGTCGTCGGCAGCTATATCTCCCTTCGGCCCAAAGGTCCAACGTTCATGGGCCTTTGCCCCTTCCACGAAGACAGCCGACCGTCATTCGATGTCGATCCACGCCGCCAGCGTTACCGGTGTTGGGCCTGTGGCAAGCATGGCGATGTGTTCAATTTTGTGCAAGAGCACGAAAAGGTCAGTTTTCCAGAAGCGCTGGAACTTCTCGCACGTCGCGCCGGGATTTCTTTAGAAAATTTCCAAAAAAATCCGCCCGGACCCAGCCGGACGGGTATGCTTGACGTGATGAAATGGGCTGCGGAGCAGTTTCAAAGCTGCCTCCTCGATTCCCCTCAGGCGGAAGTCGCACGCGATTACCTGGGCGAGCGAAAGTTAAGCCTGGAGACGATCCGAAATTTCGGCTTGGGGTACGCGCCGGAGTCCTGGGAGTGGCTGGTCGCGAATGCCGCCAACGCCCAGAAGCCCGCCGACCTTTTAGAAACGGTCGGCCTGATTGCCAAACGGAACGAAGGAAGGGGTTATTACGACCGCTTTCGCGATCGGGTCATGTTCCCGATCCGCGATCTTCAGGGCCGCATTGTCGGCTTCGGCGGGCGCATTCTGCCTTCATCTTCCTTATCGGATCGCGGACCGAAATACTATAACTCGTCCGAGACCCCGTTGTTTTCCAAAAGCGATCAACTGTACGGCATCGACCAGGCGAGGCAGGCGGCAAGCAAGGCGGGGTATCTCGCCGTCGTGGAAGGTTACACCGACGTCCTCATGGCCCACCAGCATGGCGTTAGCCAGGTGGTGGCCACGATGGGCACGGCGCTGAATGCGCGCCACATCAAAAAACTGCGCGGCATCGTGTCGCGCGTGGTGTTGGTTTTTGACGCGGATGCTGGTGGAAAGGGAGGTGTCGATCGCGCGCTGGAGGTGTTCGTCAAGAGTGACCTCGACCTGCGCATCGCCACGTTGCCCGAGGGACTCGACCCATGCGACCTGATCGCCGGACAGGGCCCTGAACCGTTTCGCCTGGCCCTGGAAGAGGCGATTGACGTATTCGAGTACAAACTGCAAGCCGCCTGGGCCAAGCACGCCGCGGGCGGACTCGAAGGCCGGCGACTGGCCGCCGAGGAGATGCTCGGCGTATTGGCCCTCACGCCCGATGAACGTTCGGTTAAGTTGGAATTGATGGTAAACCGGATCGCCCAGCGCCTGTTAATCAAGGAGGAAACCGTATGGTCCCGTTTGAAGGAGCTGCGGAAAAAAAACGAGCCAGGCCCCAGGATGAACGCAGCGATTCCTGGGGATGCAGCCCTGGAGGAGCCCCTGCCCGAGCGGTCCGCCCCCGCGGCGCCGCATGAACGAGAGCTGGTGGAATTGCTCCTGGCCGAACCCGCGCTGATCGCGCGTTCTGTTATCGAGATTCCGTTTGCGGAGGTGGAACATCCTGGTCTGCGACATGTAATCGAGACGCTCTACCGTCTCCATGCCCTCGGGCAAACAACTGACCTGGACCATTTGCGCGAACCTCTCAATAATGAACGTTTGTGGGATCGATTGTTCGATTTCCAGTTGCGCGGCCTCGATTATCCCGATCGGCCCGACGTGTTCCAAAAAGTCCTGGCGCGGTTTCGCGAACGCAGGTTGCTGCGGCGCAAACAGGCGCTCAAGAATCAATTACAGGAAGCTGCGGACCCCGAAACCAAAAGCCAACTGATGCGGCAATACCGAGATTTGGAAAACAGCGAGGCGAAAATGCGCGGCGATACGGATGGCGCCGCCTGACTCCTGACCCCCGGAGACTGGAAATGGAACTCAAACTGGACGATGGCCTGAAAACGTTAATCGATTCGGGCAAGAAAAAAGGCTACCTCACCTATAGCCAGGTCAACGATTACCTGCCCGATGACGCCGTCAACCCCGAGAAGCTCGATCAACTCCTCATGATGCTCGAAGAGCAAGGCATCGACCTGATCGACGAGGCCGACGTCGATGAGCGGGAGTCCAAGAACGGCAAGGTCAAGGAGGAACCCGACGAGATCGATCCCGACTTGCGCGAGATCGACCTCTCCGTGTTCGAGGAAGAGGGCGACGGAAAGCGCATCGACGATCCCGTCCGCATGTACCTCACCCAGATGGGCTCGATTCCGCTCCTTTCCCGCAAGGAAGAAATCGAGTTGGCCAAGAAGATCGAGGTTACGCGCAAACGCTTCCGCCGCAAGGTGCTTGAATGCGACTACGCCCTGGCCCAGGTCGTCGAGACGCTCAAACGGGTTCACTCCAACGAACTTCCCTTCGACCGCACCATCAAGGTCTCCCTCACCGAGAACCTCGAAAAAGACAAGATCCTCCAGCGCATGCCGCACAACCTCAAGACGCTGGAACGGCTTCTGGAGCAAAACGTCGAAGACTTCACCAAGAGCGTGGATGAAGCACGCTCCGAGGAGGAACGCCGCTACTATCGCCGCAGTTTGAAGCTGCGCCGCCGCAAGGCGGTGACGCTCGTCGAGGAACTGTCGATCCGCACGCAGCGTGTCCAGCCGCTCATGAAGAAGCTCGAGCAAATCTCCGCTCGCATGGACGAACTGGAGCGCCAGATCGCCCAGCTCGACAACGAACGCGGTTGCCGCGAGGACCGGGCCAATCTCGAGATCGAGTTGCGCGACATGATGCGGCTCACGCTGGAAGACCCGGGCCTGCTGCGCAAACGCGCCCAGTCCGTGCGCGAACGCTTCACCGAATACGAGGATGCCAAGCGCGCCCTCTCCGGGGGCAACCTTCGGCTGGTCGTCTCCATTGCCAAGAAATATCGCAATCGCGGGCTGTCTTTCCTCGATCTCATCCAGGAAGGCAATACCGGCCTGATGCGCGCGGTCGATAAATACGAGTACCGCCGCGGCTACAAGTTCTCGACCTATGCGACGTGGTGGATTCGCCAGGCGATCACCCGCGCCATTGCCGACCAGGCTCGCACCATCCGCATTCCGGTTCACATGATCGAGACGATGTCGAAACTCCGCAACGTCTCGAAGCGGCTCCTGCAACAGTTGGGCCGCGAGCCTTCGATCGAGGAAATGTCCAAGGAAGCCGGCATTACCCTTGAAGAAACCCGACGAGTGATGAAGATCAGCAAGCACCCGATCAGCCTGGACCGGCCCGTCGGCGAGAGCGAGGACAGCTACTTCGGGGACTTCATCGAGGACGAACAGGCCGAGTCCCCCGTCAATGCCGCCACGCAAGAGATGCTCAAGGACAAGATCGAACAGGTGCTCAAGACACTCACCTACCGCGAGCGCGAGATTATCAAGCTCCGCTACGGGCTGGGCGACGGCTACACCTACACGCTCGAAGAGGTGGGCCGAATCTTCAAGGTGACCCGCGAGCGCGTCCGCCAGATCGAGGCCAAGGCGGTGCGCAAGCTGCAACATCCGGTCCGCAGCCGGCAGCTCGAGGGGTTCCTCGACGCTGCCGCCCGATTGCAGCAACAGCACCAGGTATGAGTCCTCGAATCGCCGGTCCTTGTGACCGGCGATTTTTTTGTGCGCGAGCGAGGCACGAGCCGCTAAATATAGGTTATTTTTTCTATGTCAACCAACTCCGCAAGTACAAAGACCTCCGAGTGGTCAAGTCCTGGTTATTTTGCCGGTTGCGGCGTTTTTGGGATTCTCGCTGTCACATGTGCCCTTTGTTTACGAAGCGAGCCGATGGAGGCCAACCAAAAGGTGCGCATTAAGGCCGGGCTTATTCGGCACGTCGCCATTTCCAAAGATGGAAAAACCGCGTTTGCTGGTGATTCAGACCGTGTTATTCAGGTTTGGGATGTGGCGCGACGGAGCCTGATTCGTACTATTTCGGATTCTTCCAAAAACCACAAAACCGTTCCCTGTTATGCCTTTTGCGACGCTGGCCGGTTTGCCCTGGTGGGTAACGCCAACGGCTTCCCCGGACGGAACCCGTCCACAAGGCTTGATCCGGAAACCCTGGTTCTTTGGGATTTGGCAAAAGGTCGCCGACTTAGAGCATTTGAAACAAACGGGGAACCGATTCTCAACGTCGCTCTATCGCCGGACGGGAAATGGGCGCTATCGACCGGCGTTTGCAAAAAGATAATTCCGAAGGACGGCGATCTGCCCCCAACTGTCCTCAAGTCCGTCCGACTTTGGGATACATCCAATGGCCGACTCGTCCGGACTCTCGTTCCGGAACTAAGCGGAACGCTTCCTGTGAGTTTCTCGGCGAACGGAAAGCTATGCGCCGTTGGCGTCAGACCAAAAAAGGCAGGGGACGTGGTCAATGGTTGGCATTTGATGTTTTGGGAAACAGGTAGCGGGCAGCCCAAAGGAGCCTTGGAAGCCATCGAAGATAATGACGTCGAATGTATCGCGTTCTCAGGGAATGGGCAGTGCGTCGCGGCTGCCTCGGAATACACCTGCCGTGTTTGGGACCTTGAGACTCGAAACCTTAAGTGGTGCGAGTTTCGCGACACCCGGAAGAACATCATGCGTGAACCCTGGCGCATCAAATCGCTAGCGTTTTCGCCGAACAGCAAAGTTCTGGCGGCAGCAGGGCCCGAAACAGACTACGTATTCAAAGTGCCGCATGAAACAGCGCTTGGAGGTATCGTTTTTTTGAATTCCTCAACAGGAAAAAAAATTTCGAGTTTCGACGCAACGAAAAACTGGGTACGTTCGATCGCTTTCACCCCCGACGGCCTAAGCCTGCTTGGGGCCACGGCCGATGGATTGCGCCTTTGGGATGCCGTTTCGGGAAAAACGCGATTCACGTTCATTAAGTGAATCCCAGGGAATGGGAACTTATTACGGATCGATCCGGCTTGCCGATAACCGATGGGGTTTGCCATGCGAAAACACCTGAAGCCACGTTGTTGGGTCGTGCTTGCAGTAGAACGATTGGAGGATCGACTTTCTCCTTCGGTCGTTACTGCGAGTTACACGGGGGCCTATCGCAATGCCTATGGGGACCAAATGCCGGGCGTCTACACGCCGATTGCTCCCTACATTACTCCTGCTGGTGCAAATTACGAAGTGGACCTGGATCCCCTGGTGGCCATGTCATCGCCATCGTGCAATTTCATAAACACCCTCGCAAGTGCATTTCCAGCATGGACATTTAATTACCCCGGCACATCGCCCAACGATTTGCAAATGACAGTAAAAACCTATACGGCATTGGGTAATGGATGGGCTGACGTTGACGATATTGGCACTCCAGGTCAAGTCGCTGGTGCTATTGATGTTGCGACAAATATGCCGGCGGGAGGGACGGAGATTTATCGGTGGATTCAGGTTATTACCACGAATTCCGTGCTTGGGCCGGACCTGACGATTCAGATGGTAGATACTCCGGTGAGCAAACTTGACGTCTTTGCGGACGCGACTACCCCATATTATCCTGGTGCCGCTGGCAATTCCAATTGGCAGAATCAAAGCGGGTTCTATGACAGGCCGAAACGCCGCAACATCACCGATCCAATTATCTGGAGTGGCGAAGCGTATCTGGTTCAACAAACAACTCCTCAGACCGTTACCATATTTCCTGAGGGATTTCAGTATGGATGGAGCGTAAAGCCTCGCAATCTAAGTGAGCTTTTGGCGGTTGAGCCGATCACCGGAAGTGGCAATCCCAACCCAGTCGTAGTTAGGGGCGCAATGACCCTAACGGCAAACATCACCAGAGACGACCCCGATGGACTGGCGGGCGTGCTCCAAGGCTACGTCACGTTCGTGCAGGATCCCGACATTGCGAATGGGATTTCCCTCCTCGGGCGCGCCCAAGTTGAACCGGTCGGAGGCTCGTTAACGCAATACCGAGCAACGCTTGCGGTCGACGGAGTTTTTGTTGGCCAGCCCGGTATGCGCACGATTGCACTGGGATTCACTGGAGATCCGAGTTATAGCGGCCTAAACGCCACCTTTGTGTTGACAGTGAATAGGACACAAGCTCACCTGGATTTGGGCCCTAACACCAACCCGTCAGTCTTGGGCCAACCCGTTACGCTTACAGCGAACCTGAGCGCGTTCGATACGAACCTGCCAATCCCCACAGGCTCAGTAACCTTTATGGACGGCCCCACCACGCTTGGGATGGCGCTGGTCACCGGGGGAATGGCAACCATCGTAGTCAGTAATTACCCGTCCGGAGAACACACCTTCACGGCGAATTACACTGGCGATACTTATTTTGACCCCACAAGCGTTTCGTTTGCGAAGACGGTGATCAACAGCCCCTCAGGTAACGCCGCTAATATAGCACCGTCCGGAACCAGTACCACAATCACGATGGCTGAAAACTCCACGCACACCTTTAACTCAGGAAACTTCGGTTTCACTGACCCAGATCCGAATTCCTTACTTGGGGTTTACATCGACACATTACCAGGGGTAGGGACGTTGTTACTCAACGGGTTCGCCGTACCTGCCGGCCAATTCATCACGGTGGCTGAGATCCCCTACCTAACATACACGCCGCCGACTGATCAAAACGGCGTGGGTTTGGCAAACTTTAACTTCCGGGTAAGGGACAATGGGGGCGCGGAAGACGGGGGGATCGACACCGATCCGTTGGCGAAAACTATCACATTCGATGTCTTTGACAGCGGGAATCCGCCGCCACCCTAATAGGTGGATTATCCCACGCTCCCCCGCCCCAAACTTTTACAAGCTCACGCCCGGGCAAGCCAATGGAGCATACGGTCTCTCGCTTCGTTTGGACGCCCCCCGCAACTGCGGCGGCAATGTCGTGGGACAGAGCGAGAGAGGTCAGCCGAAGGCCACCGTAGTTCACTCGTCCCCGTTGCCGCGATGGGAAGGGGGGGATGGGCCCAGTAATGTCCCTTCCTACCCGATTTCGCTAGAATGACGGTTGAGCGTTCGCGCGGCGCGAGGCGGACGCTAAACGAGAAAAAAAAGGAGTCATCCCCCCCATGCCAGGCCCCGCCGTGATCCTGAAACAGCTCCAACATTTACGCAGCCTGGCGACAGACTTGCAAACCAAAATCGACCAGGCGCCCAGGCAGTTGGCCGTGCAACAAAAAAAACTTGCCAGCCAGGAGGCGGCGTTCACGGCGGCCCAAGAGCACCTCAAACAACTCGCCCTGAACATCCGCGACAAGGAAGGCTCCATCAAGGCAACGCAGGCTCAGATCAAGAAATACGAAAAACAACTCGACACCGCCGCCAACAAAAAAGAATACGACACGCTCAAATCCGAAATCGCTCAGGAACAGGCGCATGTCGCCAAGCTCGAGGACGAAATCCTTGCCGCCATGACCGAGACCGAGGAAAAGACCGCTCAATTGCCCGAACATGAGAAGGCGCTCCGCAAGGCCCGCGCCGATTTCGCTCAGTTTGAGAAGGATATTCAGGAACGCCTGCAACGCTTCGCCGCTGAAAAGACTCGGGCCGAAGGCGAAATGAACGCTGCCGCCGCTTCCCTTCCCGACGAAGTGCGGCCCCAATACCAACGGCTCATCGCCGCCAAGGGCACCGACTGCCTGGCCGGAGTCCATGGCCGAAGCTGCACTGCCTGCTACACCGAAGTGACGTCGCAGATGCTGAGCGAACTTAAACGCGAAATGTTCATGCACTGCAAGAATTGCGGGCGGATGCTTTATCTCGAAGATTGAGCGCGCCTGGTTTTCTTCGTTGCGTCAAATCACGCCATGCAACGGCCCACCCGGCGCCCCCAGGGCATCGACCCGCCGCGCCACCGCCGGATCCTCCACCAGCGGCGGCGCATGATGCGGCTTGATCCGCGCATCGATCACCAGCGAACCCCGACAGCCCCAGTGTTTCTCGGCCGTGAATTCCCCGATGCCGCCAATGTCGACGGCCGGGTTGGAACGTGTGAAGGTTACCCACACGAAGTTGTTCAGCGTTCGGGCCGTGAATTCGGCGTCGTCGACAAGGACGATCAGCGGGAATGTGTTGATGGGATCGCCCGGGTGAAATGACTCGCAAAAGCGGTTCAACTCGTCTGGTCGCTCACGCTCCCGGCTCGCCACCGCCAGCACTCCGGGCAAGCACACGCGCGGATCGTCGAACCCCGGCGGCAGGCCCAGGTCGCCAGCAAGTTGCGTCGGCAACACCCGGCGCGGCGGACCGACCGCGGCTAACACCACCTTTGAACCCTCGTTGAACCCGCTCCCTGAGTAGTCGAGCGTATCGATCGTCGTTCGCGTTTGAAAATGGACATCCCGCGTCCAGTCGATGCGTTCCAGCAGATGGCCGAAGAAGCGAGGGAGGTCGTGAATGTCCAGATCGGGTGCGTCCTCTTTCGCGATGATCAACAGGTACTTGGCCAGCGACAACTGACCTTGACCGAGAATAGCGTTGGCGCTCGTCAACACCTCCTGCGGCCTTTGCCTGGGCGCATAGGGCACGTAGCGCTCGCTGCCGATGGCCAAGAGCAAGGGATGAACCCCTGCGGCATCGACAGCGTGAATGGCGTGGACGCCGTGGACAACGGTCGGGATGATCGGACCGGTGATCTCGTGAATGATCGCGCCGAAACTGGTGTCCTCCTGCGGCGGCCTGCCGACCACGGTGAACGGCCAGATCGCGTCCCGGCGATGGCAGACGCGCTCGACGTTCAACACCGGGAATGGATGCGCGAGGCTGTAGTAACCCAGATGATCGCCGAACGGGCCTTCGGGAAGCTGCAACGTCGGATCGACGGTGCCCGTGATGCAAAAATCCGCGTCGGCAGCGAGAAGCGTTCTCCCCTCTTCCCCTGGAATAGGCGCCGGGGGTGAGGACCCTTCGATCAGTCGCACCCGCCGACCGCCCAGCGCGCTGGCGAACGCCAGTTCCGGCAGCCCCTCCGGCAAGGGCATCACGGCGGCAAGCGTCATCGCTGGCGGGCCGCCGACGAAAATGCTGATCCGAAACGGCACGCCCTTGCGAAGCGCCGCCGCGTGGTGGACCCCGATGCCGCGATGAATCTGGTAGTGCAACCCGATTTGCCGATTGGGTTCGTACCGGTTCCCGCCAAGCTGCACGCGGTACATGCCGAGGTTGGAATGCCGCCAGCCGGGGCGATCGACGTCTTCCGTGTAAACCTGTGGCAACGTGATGAACGGCCCGCCATCGTTTGGCCAGGACACAAGCTGAGGCAGCGCGCCAATCGTGGTCGTCGCATCCAGGATGGGGCCAGAGCGAACGTATTTCGGCCGCAGGAACCACAAAGCACGCGGCACGTCGCGATAACGCCACGGGTTTTTCCAGAAGGCCGACGGGTCGATCTTGAGCTCAACCAGATGGCGCACGGCGTCGAGCATGTCGCGAAAGAGAAAACGCGTGCGCGGGAGCGTGCCGAACAGGTTGGACACCATCGGGAATCGGCAACCCTTGACGCGCGTGAAGAGAATGGCTGGTCCATTGGCCTGATAGACGCGGCGCTGAACCTCGGCGGCTTCCAGGCGGGCATCAATCTCGCAATCGATGCGTACCAGCTGCCCGGTTCGCTCGAGGTCGGAAATGCACGCGCGTAAGCTGGGGTAACCCATCAGGCAAAACCTACGAAAAAACGCCGTTGAGTTCTTTCTTCTCAACCTTTGCGCACAATGCGAAGAACTTTCGGGGCAGCCGACATCGCGCCTTTGTTTCTCGCAAAGACGCAAAGGACGCAAAGAAAGACAAGAGAACGGAAGAACCAAGACCACAATTAGCAAGGGGACATTTCCAGGTGGTTCCGCTCCTTGAATTCCTTGGCGTCCTTTGCGCCTTTGCGAGAAACTCAGGTCCTGGGTTCTCGGTTCCGCGGCTGCGGCTCGGCTGCTTTACCAATCCCACGGCGTCGCGGCTGGCTTCCTCGCCGGTTCGGCACGTTGCTTGACCGGCTTCGGTGGTTCCACCGGCAGCTGGGAAGCGAGGCGCGCGGCGACCGCGACCTTGAGCAGATGGATGCCCCCGCGGAAAATCATGATGGCGATGACCGCCACCATCGGCACCGTGAGGATGTGCTCCTTCGTACTGAGCAAATCCCCGACGCAAATGATCATGACGTACAGGCCGACGCCGACCAGGAACCAGCCCATCAATTCGCGAATCCAGTAACGCATTTTGCACCCCGTCTTTCTTGCTCGTTTAGCGCGCCTTGTTGCGCAAGCGCCGCCAGGCCAGCCAGCGCTGAATCTTGCGTTGCTCGCCGCGGGTTTCGTGCCAGAGGATGTCTTGCACCATCACCAGGGCCGTCATCCGATTCATGTTCAGTCGCCGCCAGTAACGGAACGCGTGGGCGCCCAAAAACATCGTCAACAAGATCGCCCACGAGACCAGTAAGAACTGGTTCCAGCGATAATCCAACTCGAGAAGATTCCACGGCTGATTGAGCACGACAAACGAAAGCTCGGCCAGGATCACGAAAATCGGCACCACCAGGATCAACGACAGCAACTCCGCCGGCCGCATGGAATCCTCCGAGCGCACCATCGGCGGCCGCGCCGGCTTGCCGTGCCGGCGCGGGTCGGGCGGCAAGACGCCGAACCACAAACCTTGCAGTCGATAATAGCCGATAAAAAAAATCAGGCCGGCCACGCACATGAGCATATCGGCGACGTCGAACACACGGACCCCGCGCACATCGACAAACGCCACCTGGCTTTGGTAATAACGCTCGATCACCTTGGGCGCCGCGACGGTCAGCAGAACCACGGCGGGGGTCATGCGAATGCGATACAGAATCCCCGCCACCCCGATGAAGAGCGTGAGGGCATGAATAAACAGAATCAACCCGGGCGCGAACACCGCCTGCGCCGACTGCTGAAATTGCAACAACAAGATTGCCGCCAACGCCAGGCCGCACAGCGCTTGATAATGCTTGGCGGCGATCTTCACGGCCATCGGACCGGTCGCTTCGGGCTGGCTCATCGCACCCCCCTCTCCTGAATTCGCAGTTTGCGCATGTGGTGCAGGATCCAGTTCACGGTTTCACCCTGGGCGGCACACAGCACGGGCACGCCGACTCGCCCCAGCGCACGCCGCACCTTCGCAAACGCCTCATGCAACTGGTCGGTACAAAGTCGCTGCAAGAGCAACGCCATGCCCAGCGAGGCCATGAGCGGCGTGGGCCTGGCTCCGGGCGGATCGACCCCCGCGGGCCAGGGGCAGATGACGATGACCTGGTGATGGCGCGCCTTCGCCACGCAGATCGCTCGTTCGAGTTTCGCCAGAGCGTCGGCATTCTCGAGGAGATCCACGCACAGCACGAACAGCTCGTTGTCCTTGCCCCGCGTCACCGCTTTTAGCAACGCGTCGGCAAGGATGCCCGGCTTTTTTGGCGCGGCGAACACATATCGGCCGCGGTCGTCGTAGAGCGAGATCGGGCAGGCGATCTGGTGCTCGGCCAGGAAACGCTGTAAATAATGGACGCAGCGTTCATCATCTTCCAGAAGCATGGCCAGACCGCCGGGGCCCAGGCCATACCGTGCCGCGCAGATGGCCGCCAGTTCCTTGCGCAATCGATACTCACGCCGCAACCCGGGCAGCAGCCGGCTGAAATAGCGCGGCGTTCCGGGCGGAATCGCCCAGCCCGGCTGCGGGGACCAGAGCGGCAGCCAGAACGGAAACCGATTCACGTCACGATCGAGCAACTCCGGATACAGATCCTGTGCCAGACCATAGGCGAGCGGAACCAGATCGCGCACCGTCGCCTCCGCGGATTGCGGCGTCAGTCCCGCGACATCAGTCAGTAGGGCGATCAGGTTGAGGAAATGCTTCGACCCGCGCCCCGCCTTCACGGTCGCTCGCACGCCCGTCTCGTCAAACAGACACAACCCGGTCAAGTCGCGCTCCGATGCGTTCGCTTGCGCCAGCCCGGCGGCTACCTCAACCAGCCGGCACAGCGCCGTCTCGCCCACCGGCCCCACGCGCACCGAGTTCGACGTGTCAACAAACAACGTGCAGCGGATCGGCACCTCGCTTTCAAACTCCCGCGTGATGAGCCGATCACGCCGCGCCGACACTTTCCAGGCGATCATCTTCGGCGGATCGCCCGGCAAGTAATCGCGCAGGTCCAGCAGTTCACTCGAACCACCGGGCCGGGCATGCCGATGCGTCCCCAAAAGCGGCAAGACGTTGTGCTGCTTGACAAACGTCGAATGCGACATGCTCACGGGCAAGGTCGGCAGAACGCGGTAGTCGCGCCGCTCGTGCAAGAATGCCGCATGGGTGAAAAACCCCTGCAAATCCGCCATCTGAATCCGCACACCATCGAAGCAGAGCCAGCCGGCGGCGGGGCATTCCAGCGAATAGGTCAGCGTCAACGGCTCCTCGGCCGAAACCGCGCCGTCAAGACAAAGTGCCGTGCCGTCCTCGACCCGCGCCAGCGCGGGTACGCGCTCGGTCATGACCACGTACGGCAAGCCCACCACGCCGGCGCCGCGCAACGTGACGACAACTTCGACCTTCTGCTTGGCCCACAACGATTGAACCTCGCCGCGGCTCGTACGCAGGATGCGCCCGACGACAAGTCGGCGAACCGCCAGCCTGATGCGCACCTGAAACAGCACCCATTGGCCGAGAAACCAAAGGAGCAATGTCAGCGCCAGCAGCGTCAATTGCGCGGCGCCAAGCAGGACGGCCGCCGCGAGCACGCCGGACGCGATCAGAAAAAACCAGAAGCCTCGCGTGGTGAGCATGAATGAAGGCCGCTCAAACGGACGAGCCGGAAACGTAAGCGACGGTTAATGCCTGACCGTCGCTTACGTTTCCGGCCCGTAAGGCGACTTGGGGCTGGGTTATTTTCGCAGGCGCATCGTCGGCATGGTCCGGAAGAAGACCCCAGAGCCGCCGGCTTGTTTAGCATCGGTGTCGTAAAAGATCGTGCCGAGCGTCTTGGCGTCGATTTCGACGGTGCGTGGGCAAGCCCGGCCGCCGATGGCCCGGCTGGGATCGTAGAATTCGATCGGCGCCTTCATTTCCCAGGTCCGCCCGTCGTCGCGCGAGACGATGAAGTTGATCCTCAGTCCGCCGGTGCCGGGGCCGACGATTTGCGACGCCAGCAACATACCGTTCTTCAGCGCGATCATCTGATGGCGCCAGCCCTGCGTGGACACATCGGGAAACGGCTTGACGTTCTCCCAGGTCTTGCCGGCGTCGGTGGAACGCAATCCTTTACCGCTGACAAGCGTCCCCTGGGCGGTACGAACGATCGGCGTCAGGCCATGCTTGCGGCCATCGCCGAACGGACGTTCCTCACCCGTTTCGGGATTGTACACGACGGTCCGGTCCATGAGCGGGAGAAGCCACGCGCTCGGTGTTAGCTCCACGAATGGATGGCGAATGACGCTTTCGACCTTGGGATCGCTGGCCTTGGCAAAACTTTTCGGCTCACTCCAGGTCACTCCCTCGTCGCTGCTGATCGAATAGGCGACATAGCGCGATCGCGCCCTCTCCTTCGGACTGAACCAGACGTTCCAGGCGTGGACGATGCGCCCATCGGCGAGGGTTGTCAACGAACCGGGGTAGACTTGAGTCTTAACGGTGTGCGGAAACAGCGCCGGCCTGGACCAGGTCTTGCCCCCATCGCTGGAGCGCGTGATGAGATAGGGCTTGTATTCGCTTTTGCAATAGACGGCAACCAGCGTGCCCTTCTTCGTGACCGCCAGGGCGGGATGGATGTGCCCGCTCACGCCCGTTTCGATGCGCACCGGCGCCGGCAGCGTTACCTCCTGGGCAATCGCCGCTGAAGCCCAACATATCCATGTGGCGATGAGACTGGTGGCTTTCATCAGAATCTCCCGGTTCTCGTTTAGCGCCCGCCAGGCGTCCTGCGAGCCTCAAAGGTGGGAAACACGTAATCCGCACGACCTTGCTGGAACGAATCTTAGTTTATCACCTGGAATTGAATTAGTCTGGCTTGTCGAATGGAATCCTACCGCTTCCGCAGGGTTCTTTGATTGCGGTGGCGTCACCGGTCTTCCCGAAAGCCGGACCTGTCGCCCGAAATCTGTTTTTCTACAATACCCGCGATTGTTCCCCCACCCTGAGACTTTTCCCATGAAACTTGGCAAAGCAACGCGCGAGGCGTTTGGTCTGGCACTGGCGCAACTGGGCGAAACGCGTCCCGATGTCGTCGCCGTCGATGGCGATGTCGGAAACTCCACGCGCACCGAGATCTTCGGCAAGAAATTTCCCGACCGCTTTTTTAACGTGGGCATCGCCGAGGCGAATCTCGTCGGCGTCGCGGCCGGGCTGGCGTCGTCAGGCAAACGCGCCTGGCTGGCCAGTTTTGCCACCTTCGTCATGTGCAACGCCTATGACCAGTTGCGCATGTCCGTGGCGTTTCCCTGCCTCGATGTCAAAGTCGTTGGCACCCATGCCGGCATTTCGATCGGCGAGGACGGGCCTTCCCAGATGGGCATCGAGGACGTAAGCCTGGCCTGCTCGCTCCCCAACTTCACGGTTGTAGTCCCGTGTGATGAACCATCGATGTTCAAGGCTGTCGAAGCGCTCGGCAACATGCACACGCCCGCCTATCTGCGCGCGGGGAGGCCCAATGTGCCGATTCTTTATGAAAAGGCCTGTGAGTTCCAACTCGGCAAAGCCAATAAGTTGCGCGAGGGGACCGATCTAACCATCATCGCCTGTGGTCTCATGGTCGCGCAGGCGTTATTGGCGGCCGACGAACTTGCCAAGGGTGGCGTGCAAGCGCGGGTGCTTGACATGCACACCATCAAGCCGCTCGATGACGCAGCAGTCCTGTCGGCGGCGCGCGAGACCGGTCGCATCGTCGTTGCCGAGGAACACCTCCTTCATGGTGGGCTGGGCAGCGCGGTCGCCATGTCAGTCGCCAGGCAACATCCCGTGCCGATGCGTTTTGTGGGCATCAACGACACGTTTGCGGAGTCGGGCAAGCCGGATGAATTGCTGGCCAAATATGGTTTGACGGCCGCGGACATCGTGAGGGCCGCACGGGATTTGCCGACGAAGAAGTGAGGCCACCCGGCCGATCGTTAGCCGGAAGCGCCGGCGACGGAAGGGTCAACCGTCGCTGGCGCTTCCGGCTAACGAGCGCTAGCGCCGTTTGCCAAAATGGGGGCTGTTGAATCCCTTGCCCCAGCTTTTCTTGCGCAGGGCGTCGAGGCTCTTGCGCAGGTCATTCTGCCTTTCCTGGAATTGCTTCGGGTTCATCTTGAACGGGAAGCCGACTTTCTTGCCCCCTTTCTTCACCTCCGGGGGCTTCATTTTGCTGATCCGTTCTTCGAGGGGGTGAACGCAGCGCTGCATGAACTTGTAAAAATGAAGTTGCCGATGGGTCGATTCTTTGGCATCGGACTTTTCGACTCGCTCCGCCAGCGTCTCGGCAACGTTCTTGACGCGTTCCGATTCTTCCAGCGGATTGTCGAGCTCTGCCAGCGAGACGCCGGTTTCGATGAGTTTTTCCGCAAACAAGCGATCTTCCGGGGTGAGCTTGGGCTCGGCTTTCTTGACCTCCTTGCGCAGTTCATCCTCGGTGTCGGCAAGCAGTTTTTTGCGATCGCCGGGCTTGGCATTGGTCATCTCAAGGTTCCATTCCAGGAGACGATCGACAACATCCGGAGTCTGCGTGGCAGCGACCTTGATGTCGGGTCCTGGACCGGGACCGGGGCGAGAAAGCCAGGCGAACAAGGTGATGGCGAACAGCGACATCGCCGCCGCGGCGAGCCACGGCGTGGCTGGCTTCAAATACGGCCGCATCCGCATCGGAATTGACGTGGGCACGTCGAGTTTGGCCTGTTTTTGCAAAAATCGGGACTTGGCCTCGGCGCCTGACGGAAGGGATTGCTCGCGCCACTGGTCCTCCAGTTCGCGCAGATCGCGCACCAGCTTGGCGCAGGCAGCGCAGCCGTCCACGTGCTTGCCGATGGCCGCAGGCCAGGCTTTCGGGCGCAGACTCTCCGCCTGCAGCAGCCACGTTTGTATGGACTGACAGTTCATGAGTTCCTCTTTACGCAGAGGACTCGCCTAAACGTTTCAAGAGTTTGGCGCGAGCCTGATGCATGTGCTGGCGTGCAGCTACTTCTGTGACGCCAGCGATTTCCGCGACTTCCTTGAACGACAGTTCCTCGGTGACGCGCAGGTGGAACACGAGTCGAGTCAGTTCCGTCAAATCCTGCACGGCCCGGCGAACCAGCTTGCCTTGCTCGGCAAGGTCAAGCAGCGTTTCCGCCGATTTCTCCTCGCTTTTCACGTCCTCCGTGAGCGGACCGATCTTCAGAGTCTGCTGCTTCCGCTTCACATCAAAGAACGCGTTCGTGCCGATCCGCAACAGCCAGGCGCGCAAATTCGTCCCTTTTTTGAAGGTCTCAAACCGCTTCAACGCCCGCAGGAACGTTTCCTGAGTCAGGTCGTCCGTGTCATGCGGATCGCCCGTCAAGGAGTACAGCAACCGATAAACGGCCGTCCAATGAGCTTCGACTACCTCCCCAAACGAGTCAGGAGGCTCGGCTGAGTTAGCGCCGGCAAAGCTCAAGAGAAGCCCTCCAAAAAATAAAACGAAGAAGTGGTAAATAAGTGAGCAATAAAAAGATTGATGTTCAGGGTTTTTTCTATCAACAGGCGCGTAAAAAATCAGAGGGGAATGGACGTTATCTCGTTCGGACGCAACTTATTGAAACGAAATTGGTTGGGGAAACGGAATGGTACGGGTTGCTGACCTTGGGCGGGACGACGTTTTGGCCGATCCGCCGCATTCCCAACGAGTTCTACCGCATTCGGGTTATCCTTATATTGAACAAATGTACACATGCTCCTGGTGCGGAGTTCTCATTCGTTCACGCCAAAATCTCCCTCACGACATGGCCATGCACATCCGTCAGCCCGAATTCGCGGCCCTGGATTGCGGTACCGATTTTTGCGCCACGGTCATTAGCAGGCGCAGGGCATCGTTGACAGCGTTGGCGTCGGGAAACGCCGCGGCAACGTCCGGCGCCAACAGAACGAGATTCGTACCTTCATGATAACGCTTGGCATATTTGCCGCGCACGCCGGATCGGATCAACGTCGCATCGTATTCTTCGCGAAGATCGTCTACTTCGGTTGGCTTAGCTTTCTTCTTCATAGGCCTTTCTCTCCTGGGGTTTCGCCTTTCGAGCGCTGATGATACGGGTGCGGTCGTCGCGATCCGTATGCGAAACGATCAACACGCGGCCACGGTCCGAAGTGCCGATTGTAATGAGCCGATCCTCATCCAACGAATGGTCGGGATCGGGGAACGTCCGCGAAAGGAAGTCTCCAAAAACCGTGGCCGCCTCGTCAAACGTGACCTTGTGCTTTTGGACATTCGTTTTCGCCTTTTCCTCGTCCCACTCGAATTTCATGGGCCCCTCCGTGTGTCGTTGCTCCATTGTCTATGCCAAGATCTCCCGCACCACATGGCCATGCACATCCGTCAGCCGGAAATCGCGGCCCTGGAAGCGATATGTCAGGCGCGTGTGCTCCAGGCCCATCTGGTGCAGAATCGTCGCTTGCAGGTCGTGGACGTGGGTGGCGCCTTCCACGGCGTTGTAGCCGATTTCGTCGGTTCGGCCGTGGGTATGGCCAGGCTTGATCCCGCCGCCGGCGAGCCACATCGTGTAGCCGTCGATGTGATGATCGCGGCCGAGGCTTTCCCGCGGCTCGCCCATCGGCGTGCGGCCGAACTCGCCGCCCCAGATGACCAGCGTGTCGTCCAACATGCCGCGGCGCTTGAGGTCCTTTACCAGCGCGGCACTCGGTCGATCCACCTCGCGCGCAATCCCATCGATCGACGTTTCAAGGTTGAGCGGGCCGCCGTGATGGTCCCAGTCGGTGTGGATGAGCTGGATGTAACGGACGCCGCGCTCGACGAGCCGGCGTGTGAGCAGGCAGTTGGCGCCGAAGGATGCCCGGCCTTGCTCGACGCCGTAGAGCCGCAGCGTCTCCGCGGTTTCGCCGGTGAGGTTCATCACTTCGGGGGCAGCGGTCTGCATGCGGAACGCGGTCTCATAGGCATTGATGCGCGTCTCGATTTCCGGGTCATTCGTTTCGCGCAGCCGCAGGCGGTTCAGATCGCGCACGGCATCGATGAAGGCCCCCTGTTGTTGCGGGTTGACCCCGGGCGGGCTTTGCAGATCAAGGATCGGCTGGGGCCCGCGCAGGAACGGCGTGCCCGAATAGAGCGTGGGAAGGAACCCGCTTGACCAGATCGCCGCCCCGCCGCGCGGCCCACGCGGACCCGATTGCAACACGACAAACGCCGGCAGGCTGTTCGATTCGCTGCCGAGGCCGTAGGTGATCCACGACCCCATCGAAGGCCGACCAAACTGCGGCGAACCGGTGTTCAGAAACACCTTGGCCGGACCGTGGTTGAACACGTCCGTCTTCATGCCTTTCAAGATGCAGATGTCATCAGCGATGTCGCGATGAAACGGCAACAGCTCGCTGAAATCGGCTCCACTCTGCCCCGCCTTGAAAAACCGCCGCCGCGTGCCAAGCAGCTTGGCGTCAGGCCGAATGAACGCGAAACGCCGACCCTGCGTGAACGACGCCGGCACCGTCTGGCCATCGAGGCGCTGCAACGTCGGCTTCGGATCGAAAAGCTCCAGATGGCTCGGCCCGCCCGCCATGAACAGGAAAATCACCGCCTTCGCCTTCGCGGGAAAATGGCCCGGACGCGGCCGCAGCGGATTCGATTCCCCGGCGAGCCCCCCGCGTGAGCGGGGGGAGGTCTGAGCATACCCCTCGTTGAGGAGCGACGCCAGCGCCATCGAGCCGAGGCCCATGGTGCTGTCACGCAGAAAAGCGCGGCGGGAGTGGGACCAGAGTTGGTTAGTGTTGACGCCCTTCATGCTATTCTTCCTCGGAAGCAAACTTGACACGCTTGTAAACCTCCGCCGCCTTGAGCCGGCATTTGAGCGAATCGATTTTGACAACGGATTTCAGTCCTTCGTAAATCGTGTACTTCCAGGAGCCATCTTTCTCGCGGCGAAAATGATCGATCTGGGGCCGATCCTGGCTGATCAGGATGTAATCGGTGAGGGTCGGATTATATTTCTGGTAACGCGCAAACTTGTCGCCGCGATCGAACGCTTCAGTAGAGTCCGAAAGCGCCTCGACGATCACTTTTGGATTGAGAACAACGTCCTGATAGTCATCGACGTATTCCGGCTCACCGCAAATCACCACGATATCGGGATAGGAATACAACCCGGCCGGGCGCCTCGGCGACTTGGGCATCGGGCCGCTGCGCACCTTGGTATTGGCGACACGGACGCGGCACGGGCTGTCGTCGAGCTGCCGGTGCAACGACGCAAGCACATTGGCCGTAATGTCGCCATGTTCGGGCGACTCGCCCGCCATCGCAAAGATTTCACCATCCACGTAGATGTGCCGTTCGGGAGCGGCACGCTCGAATTTGAGGTACTCGTGTTCGGTCAGGATCGGTTTCGGCAGGCCCATGCAAAAAGTCTCCGCGGCGACGTTGCCATTATACAGGGAGTGCATCCGAGCCTGAAGCGTTAGCGAAGGAATCGTGGTTCAAAAGGGATGTTAACGCCCACGCTAGTCCTCCTCGCTCGCAAACTTGACCCGCTTGTAAACCTCCGCCGCCTTGAGCCGACATTTGAGCGACTCGATTTTGACAACGGCTTTCAGTCCTTCGTGGATGGTGTACTTCCAGGAGCCGTCCTTCTCGCGGTGGTAATGGTCGATCTGCGGCCGATCCTGGCTGATGAGAATGTAATCGGTGAGGGTTGGATTGTATTTCTGGAAGCGTGCGAACTTGAGGCCTCGATCAAACGCTTCGGTGGATTCCGATAGTGTTTCAATGATGACCTTGGGATTGAGAACGACATCCTGGTACTCATCAAGGAACTTCGGCTCACCGCAAACAACAACGACATCTGGATAGGAATACAAGCCGGCCGGTCGCCGGGGTGATTTTGGCAGTGGACCACTCCGTACTTTGGTGTTGGCCGAGCGCACCTCGCATGGTCCGTCTTCGAGCTGATTGCCCAGCGAACGCACGACATTGACCGATACCGTCCCATGTTCCCAGGACTCGCCCGCCATCGCGAAGATTTCGCCATCGACGTAGACATGGCGTTCCTCCGCGGCGCGCTCGAACGCCAGGTATTCGTCTTCGGTCAAAATGGTTTTGGGCAAGCCCATGCAGAAGCGCTCCATGAGGTCGTTGCCATTATAGCGGGCGGACCACCGAGCCTGAAGCGGTGCCGAAGGAATCGTGGTTCACCAGGGATGTTGCCGCCCGTGCTAATCGTCCTCGTTCGCAAACTTGACACGCTTGTAAACTTCCGCCGCCTTGAGCCGACACTTGAGCGAATCGATCTTGACAACGGCTTTCAGTCCTTCGTGACACTTGTATTTCCACGAGCCGTCCTTCTCGCGGTGGTAATGATCGATCTGCGGCCGATCCTGGCTGATGAGAATGTAATCGGTGAGGGTTGGATTGTATTTCTGGAAGCGTGCGAACTTGAGGCCTCGATCAAAGCCCTCGGTCGAATCGGAAAGGACTTCGACAATCGCGGAAGGATTCAACAACACGTCGCGATGTTCGTCGAGGTGCTTTGGCTCGTCGCAGATAACGACGACGTCCGGATAGGAATACAATCCCGCGGGCCGTCTGGGGTTCTTGGGCAACGGGCCGCTGCGCACTCTGGAGTTCTGGCTCCACACGCGGCACGGACCGTCGCCAAGCTGATTGCTCAACGAAACCGTGACGTTGGTGCAAATATCGGCATGCTCATCCGAGCCGCCCGCCATCGCGAAGATTTCGCCATCGACGTAGATATGGCGTTCCTCCGCGGCACGCTCGAACGCGAGGTATTCGGCTTCGGTCAAAATCGTTTTCGGCAGGCCCATGCGGAACTTCTCCACGTCGTCGCTGCCATTATATCGGGCGTGCATCAGAGCCTGAAGCGTTAGCGAAGGCATCGCCGTGCCAGGGCAACACAAACGCCATCGAGCGGAGGCCCATCGTGTTGGTGCAATTAGACCGGGCTATCAGCGTTTCCATAAATTCCCACAATGGCCACAGTACTTGTCGCCGATGCGAATGACATTTCCGCACGACGAGCATTCTTCGCCCTGAGCGCTTAGGAACTCGCGTACTTTGTCATGGCCGCAAAGGTCAGCGGCCGTAACAATGTGTTTCTTCGATATTGTCGGTGAGTTATTCAGGTCGGCGACCGTCCTGGCAACCATTAGCAATTTATCACGCCGGCGCATATTTATCTGCGTGACACGCCGCGCTGCTTCCTTTAGCGCTGCAAAAGCTGCGGGTGTTGTTTTGCAATATTTGTCAACCTCCCCACCTGGTATTCGCGCGTTAACATGAATTCTTGTGTCCTTAAATCGTTTCGTCTGCATCGCGCGCGCCGCTTCAACTCGCTTCCGAATGGCCTCCGAGTCCTCATTCTGGGTTACGGGCCCAAATTGCTCCTCGACGGTCAACGATCCGACACGGACAGTCAAATCAATACGGTCCAAGAACGCCGGATTGATTTCGGTTCTATATGCCTGAATCTGTTTTCGTGTACATTTACAGCGCGAGGTTTTTTGCGTGGAGCCGCATTCCGGACACGCGTTTTGTGCGATCGACATCTTGCAACGACATCGGTCACAAAGAAATTCGCCATCAAGCGTGCATGGACATGGATTCATTGCCCCCACTAACATTATTTGACAAGGATAATGGGCCACGCCATCCTTGCGCGGAATATGAACCATCCCATCTTGCAACGGCGTTAGCATTTCATCGAAGAGCCTGGTACTGAATTTGGGGAGCTCATCCATGAAAAGCACGCCCCTGTGCGCAAGCGTGATTTCCCCAGGCTTTGCAAAACCGCTGCCCCCACCAATAATGGCTTCCACGGACGCGCCAACGTGAACCTTGCGGAAAGGACGGTGAAGCACAACCTGGTCTTCCGAAGTCAACTCCCCCTTGGCGCTATAGATTTGGGTCAACTCAATAATTTCGGAAGCACTCAAACGAGGCAGGATAGTAGGCAACGCGGCGGCGAGCATCGTCTTGCCTTCTCCTGGAGGGCCTATTAACAGCACGTTGTGCCCACCCGCAGCTGCGACTTCCAATGCCTTTTTTGCTAGCTCCTGACCTCTAATGTCCCTAAAGTTCTTTCCGGCGTTAAACGCGGGTTTTAGCTCGCTGTTGCTGATTTTCGGCAAGGGCTGCTCGCGTCCTTCAAAAGCCGCTACGGCCTCGGAAAGATTCCTTACCACAAACGGGGAGAATTGCTTTCGTCCAGGACCGGTGATCTGATGGAGCAGCCCAAGTTCGAAGCGATTTCCCACTGGTGCGATCAAAACGGATTGATCGGGAACCATTCTCCCCACGCTGATAGCGCCGAGGCAACGACGCAAACTGCCGTCAAAATTCAATTCCCCGATGGCGTAACATTGCGCCGCCGGTCTTATACTCCCGCTGGCCGCCAGAATGGAAAGTGCGAGGGGCAGGTCAAGCGTTGTCCCTCCTTTTGACAGGTCCGCAGGAGCAAGGTTTACGACAATGAGTCCATCCGGCCAACGAAAACCGCTGGCGGCAAAAGCTTGCTGAAGCCGGACGCGGCCCTCGTCAATCTCGCGCTTTTGTAGCCCAACAATTACGAAACCTTGCTCGGAGTCCTCGTCCACCGCTGGAGTGAACGCGATTTGAATCTCAACCTTCACTGCAACGATTCCGCGTAGGACTGCGCTGTGGAGAATCATGCGGCTAGTCATCGCCTGGGCGCGAATCGGCTGGGTGTCCACAGCGGCAATTTCCGTCCCCGAAGGCCGACAAATCATTTTGCCCTTTTTTCGTTCGGCGTCGTAACGAATTCGCCGCTGCGGGTCGGAGAGCACTTCAAAGGCCTCGTTCAATTCCCGTATTTTCTTTTGTGCGTCTGCCTCGAAATTTCGGTCAGGGTGGTACTTGAACGCAAGCCGTTTGTAGGCGGCTTGAATGACTTCCAAGTCCGCAGATGGTGTTACCTGAAGGATTTCGTAGTAATCAGGTTGCATGGCGAATTCACTCAACGGTGGTTAATCCCGCCATTACGGAATACGCTGGCCCATTGGAATTCCTCCGTGACGCATTCAACTAATCACGCGGCACGTCCCGCCGCTCACCCCGCCTTCGCCCGCCGCGGCTTCGCTTTGCCGTTCGCCGACTCCAGCTTGAGCTTCAGAATCTTCGTCAACCGATCGATCAGGTCCGACGTGAGCGGGCGTTCGCCGGTCAGGAAGGCGTCCAACGTTGTCAGGTTGGTCCCGGCACGATCGGCCAGGTCGTCCAGGAGAATCTTGCTCGAATGGATCGCCCGCCTGAGCGCGCCGCTCACTGTCGGCTCTTCCTTTGCATCGCAAATACGCTGATGCTTGGCGATCAGGTCCGGCAATTCCTTGGCGATCAAATCGCGATCCCTTCGCAGTTGCTGACGCTGGGCGTCGGTGAGCTGGACATTTCGCCGTCTTGTTTGTGTCGTCTTCATGGCTTAATTCTTCCGTTTCTTTTTCTTGGCGCGTTGTTCCGGCACTTCATACGCCGTCACCGGCGGAATGGTCCCATCCTCGAGCCTCTGATAGACGGCCATGATGAATCGCCCATCCACAGTATATCCCCAGACGACCGGCGCCCGGACGAATCACTCTTGCCTTTATCAACGGCGTTGGCAAGAACGTACTCGAAATCGGCAGGCGTCAGGTCATGCTCGGCGATGTATTCAATGTCTTCGTCGGTCCAAAAAAAAAGAACTCCCCAGCCATGTTCCTTTCTCACGGGGCATCGGTCCGCCCCGGCGCGCCGCCACACCGGGTAAACCGCTCACGCACGCGCGTAGATCGAAAGTTAGACTGCGATCACGCCAGCAACTCCGGAATCACTTGCGCCCCTTCCACACCGGTGAGTTTCTGGTCAAGGCCCTGATGGCGGAACGTGAGGCGTTCGTGATCGATGCCCAGGCATTTGAGGACGGTCGCGTAGAGGTCGAGAAGGTGGCACGGTTTATCGTCGATGTTGTAGCTGAAGTCGTCGGTTTCGCCGTAGGTCATGCCTCCCTTGATGCCGCCGCCGGCGAGCCACATGCAGAAGTTGCGTGGGTGATGATCGCGGCCATAGTTTTCACGAGAAAGCGCGCCCTGGGAGTAGACCGTGCGGCCAAATTCGCCGCCCCAGATGACGAGGGTGTCTTCCAACATGCCGCGCTGTTTGAGATCCTGGAGCAACGCGCCGGTCCCGCGGTCGGTGTCGTCGCACTGGTTCTTGAGCGCCCGGGGCAAATCGCCGTGTTGATCCCAACCGCGATGGAGGATCTGGACCACGCGCACGCCGCGCTCGATAAGCCGGCGCGCCATCAGGGCGCTGTGCGCGAAGCTGCCGGGGTTGCGGACATCGGGGCCGTACATGTCGATGGTGCGTTGCGTTTCACCGCTCAGGTCGACGAGTTCGGGAACGCTGGTCTGCATGCGGAAGGCCATCTCGTACTGAGCGATGCGCGTTTGGGTTTCGGGATCGCCCAGCCGTTCGAAGTTGCGCTGATTGAGGCGAGCGAGCGCATCGAGCATGGCACGGCGGTCAGCGCCGGTGACGCCAGGCGGGTTCTGCACGTAGAGGACCGGATCGCCGGTGCCGCGCAGGGCGACGCCGTTGAAGCGAGTCGGCAAAAAGCCAGAGGACCACATGCGTGTGAAGAGCGCCTGCCCATTGCCCGAGGCCGGGAAACGCGGCGTGAAGACGACGAAGGCGGGCAAGTTCTGCGTCTCGGCGCCAAGGCCATAGGCGAGCCAGGAGCCGATCGACGCCTTGCCCGGCACCTCGCTGCCGGTCATCACGAACGTGCAGGCGGGGTCGTGATTGATGGCGTTGGTGTGGATCGTCTTGATGACGCACATGTCATCGACATGCTTTGCAGTGTGTGGCAGCAATTCGCTGACCCAGGTGCCGCACTGGCCGTGGCGCGTGAACTTGAACTTTGACGGCGCGACGGGATGCCGACCCTGCCCGCTGGTCATGGTGGAAAGGCGCTGCCCGCGGCGAACGCTCTCGGGCAAATTCTCATTGAAATGCCGGTGCAAATTGGGCTTGTAGTCCCAAAGGTCCAGTTGCGACGGCGCCCCATTGGCGTGCAGATAGATGAGCGCCTTCGCCTTCCCCGCAAAGTGCGGCAAGCCCGGCAGCGCGGGATGCACGGGAGTGTTTCCCGAGCCGGGCACGTGAGTGCCCGGTGTCTGCGCCCGCCCAGCACACATCGCCATGCCAAGCCCGCCAAGCGACAGGCCCACGGAGCCGAAAAACTGGCGGCGGGTTTGGTGGAGGTGGTAGTCGAATAAGGGGTTCATGAGTTTCTCCCATCAGGGCGTATTGGCTTGCGGCGCCGATGCGGCAATTGTATTTGGGTCGAGGGCGACCAATCCCGGATAACGTGCGAAATCACCGACATTGAAAGTCAGTAGGTGGCTAAGGCCGTACGTGCGCATGGCAGCGACGTAGCGAGCATCATGGGCAACTTTCCCTTGACATCCAAAAGTCATGACGAGTGTTTTCCATTCCGTGTACAACATCGGCTTGTCATCGAGCAACGGAAACGACATCTCAACATGGGCCAATTCTCGAATACACTCAGCGACCGAAAGGCCAAGCCCGTTCTTGGCAATAGGACGGCCGGCAACTACCCAAAACTCGTACACGCACTGCGGAACGATGTAAAGAACGTCCCCCTGGGCGCGAAGCGAAGCCACGGCCGTCAACGCGATCCCATGCGATGCACTGGTCGGGTCAGTCAAACGCAATAACACGTTGGAATCCAGGAGGATATTCATTCGCCGCAGGCCTGGTAAATGCTCTCACGGCTGTCGTCCAAAACAAATCCGGGCGGATAGCGGTTGGCGCGTCTCTGCACGTCGGACATCCAGGCGCCAAAGCCCTGCTTCCAGTCTTCGAAGGCGGGCGTTGACGCCGGACCTTGGATGGCATTGCTCCCCGCGGCAAGTTCCAACAGGGGAGCGACTAATTGTTCGATGGTCACGTTGCGCGCACTCGCTTGCTCGGCGAGGCGATTGAATACTTCGTCCGAAACCGTCACCGATGGCATGGCGAGAACTCCTGCTACCTACGGCAATACTACCAGATAATTCATGGATATCCAACTAACGCCAAGGCCCGTCCGAGCCAAAGGACTGCCGGCGGTTTTGGTGGAGGTGGAAGTCGAATAAGCGATTCATTTGTGCTTCCTCGGCTGTTTTCGTTTTGGGGGTTCGTAGCTATCGTCCACCGACCATGCTTCGATCCTTGCCTTTTCGAATAGCGGCAACGAATGCCTCCTTCCGCAAATCAAACGCGCTAACGCGCTTCAGGGATTCCGCGCCCAAAACCTTGGCTTTTTTTGATCGACGCGCTTGTACCGGCTCGTAGGTGCGAGGCTTTCTTTTGGCCATGATTTTTCTCCTTTGTCGTCTAGGATTCGCCTTTACTCACCTCACGGCCGCCACACCGGCTCCAGGTCCAGCACGAAGCCCGGCAACTCCGGTTCGCCGCTGATCGTCAACAGATCGTCGAACACCTGCGGCGGTTGGCCTGGGCGGTAGACGTGGACCTGTTTCTTGTCCGGATCGATGAGCCAACCGAGTTGGCAGCCGTTGGCGATGTACTCTTCCATTTTTTCTTGCAGTTTCTTGAGGCCGTCGCTGGGCGAGCGAACCTCCGTGAGAAAGAATGGGCAAAGAGGTGGGAACTTCTTCCGCTGTTCGGCCGTGAGGGAGGCCATTTGCTCCGGTGAAAGCCACGATGCGTCCGGTGCGCGATTGGCCCCGTTGGGCAGGATGAAACCCACATTGGAGTTGGTCGCCTTGCCCTTCCCGAATGCAAGGGACCAATTGGCGAGTTGTCGATAAACTTCCCCTTCGTGAAGGCCACCCTCAAGACCTATCGGCGGCATGATAATCAACTCCCCTAGGGCCGTTCGTTCAAAACGCTTGTCTGGGTTCTGCTGGCAAAAAGCGAAGAACTGGTCCTGGGTCATCGCCACGGCCGGCGTCATCTGAATGCTGGTAGGCAACCCGTTCAAAGGCGCATCAAATGGGTTCAGCGGTACCGTCATCGTGCTCATGATCCACCTCCTTCTTCAACCCTAATTCCGCATCACCGTCTCATCGAGGTTCAACAGCAAATTGGCGATCAGCGTGTATGCCGCCAACTCCGGTTCCGCCAGGCCTGGCCGAATCGGCGATTCGCCGACGCGCAACGCTTTCGCCGCGGATGCTGGGTCCTTTTGATAGCGAGCGAGGAACTGCGTCAGCGTCTTGCCGACGACCTCCGCTTCGAGTGCCTCGGGTTCGCGCGCCAGCACGACGCGGTAGCCGAAGCGGATGCGCTCCGCGGGCGTTTTGCCGCCCTCGACCATGAGGCGCTCGGCGAATTTGCGTGCGGCCTCGAAGTGCTGGACGTCGTTCATCAGTTGCAGCGCTTGCAGGGGCGTGTTGCTACGTTCACGCCGGTTGCAGGTGGACTCGCGGTTCGGGGCGTCGAAGTTCGACATGAACGGATGCGGCGCCGTACGCTTGATGAACGTGTAGAGACTGCGGCGATAAAGCCCGGCGCCCTTGTCCTGCACGTAGGCGCCGGTGTTGGAGCCGGAGAACGCGACCGGCTCCCAGATGCGCGGCGGCTGGTAGGGCCTCACGCCACGGCCGCCCATCTCGGACACCATCAGGCCGCTGACGAAGAGCGCGTTATCGCGAACCTGCTCGGCGTCCAGGCGGAAACGCGGGCCGCGGGCGTAAAGACGGTTTTCCGGATCTCGCTTGAACAGATCGGTCGTGACGCGCGAAGACTGGCGGAACGTCTGCGACGTCACCATAAGGCGCACGAGGGCCTTGACGTTCCAACCGTTTAGCCGCTCGCCTTTGGCGAGCGGGCCCCCTCCGCTCGGCAAAGGCGAGCGGCTAAACGGATGCACAAACTCCAAAGCCAACCAATCGAGCAACTCCGGATGGCTCGGCACTTCGCCTTGAGCGCCGAAGTCGCCGCTCGATTTTACCAGGCCGGTGCCGAAGAATTGTTGCCAGTAACGATTGACCGCCACGCGCCCCGTTAGCGGGCTCCCAGGCGACACAATCCAGTTCGCCAGATCAAGCCGATTCGCCCGGCCATTTGTTTTCTTCATCGGCGGCAAAAAGCTCGGCGTGTTCGGCTCGACCTTCTCGCCGGGCTTGTTGTACTGCCCGCGCATCATCACAAAGCTCGGCCGCGGTTGGGCCATATCCTTGAATATGAACGTGCCAGGGATCGCCTTGGTGAGTTGATCCCGCTCCCTGGTCAACGCGCCGATGCGGCTCGTCAGCGGTAAGAAAAACACCTTCGTGTCAGCACAAACCGTCTGTAGGTAGAATTCGCGTAGTTTTGCTTCGCCGTCCGGTGTCGCCTTGGGTTGTTTGAGCAAGGCAACAATCTCCTTGGGGACACTCTTGGTGTTTTTGCCAGCACTTGCCCGCCAGGCCTGGAACGATCTGGTCGGGTCCAGTTTGCCCTGGACTCCGGGGAGGGTCGCCGGATCGGTGTACTGGAGCGATTTGGTTTTCTCCAGAACCTCGGCCTGCGTGCTGGAGATCAGGTTGGCAATCTCCTCCAGACGTCTTGCCTGCGGCGCCGTCGGCGTCTTGAACGTCGGCGCCGTCAGCAGGGCGTTGCCGTCCATCGCGGGGCCGTCGATTGAATAGAAGAAGGCGTAGAACGAATAAAAATCCTTGGCGCTAATTGGATCGAATTTATGATCGTGGCAAACGGCACACCCGCCGGTGAGCGCGAGGAACGTTTCCATCGTCGTTGACGCGCGATCGACCGCATTGCGGAAAATCCACTCATCGTTGATGGAGCCCCCCTCGCTCGTCGAGACGTTGCAGCGATTGAACCCGGTCGCGATGATCTGCTCGCTCGTCGCCTTCGGCACGAGGTCTCCAGCGATCTGCTCGATGGTGAAACGGTCGAACGGCATGTTGTCGTTGAAGGCCCGCACGACCCAGTCGCGGTAGAGCCACATCTGGCGCTCGTTGTCGAGGTGCAGTCCGTGCGTGTCGGCGTAGCGCGCGAGATCAAGCCAGTGCCGGGCCATCTCTTCACCGTAGTGTTTCGATGCGAGGTAGCGATCCACCATTTTCTCGTAGGCATTTGCTGATTGATCCTTGACAAACAAATCCGCCTCGGTCGGCGTCGGCGGCAGTCCCGTGAGCGCGAACGCCACGCGGCGAATCAGCGTCGGCCGATCCGCTTCCGGCGACAGCTTCAAGCCCTCGCGCTTGAGCCGATCGAGGATGAAAGCGTCAATGGGATTCTTCATGCCGTTCTTCGGAACTTTAACGTTGGCCGGCGCCTCGAACGACCAGTGTTTTTGATATTTCGCGCCTTGCGCGATCCATTTCTTCAGCAACTCGATTTCCGCCGGCTTGAGCACCTTGTGGGCGCTGGGGGGCGGCATCACCGCTTCGGGGTCCTTGCTGACGATGCGCTTGACCAGTTCGCTCTCGTTTGGCTTCCCCGGCACGATTGGCCTGGCCTTGCTCCGCGCCGGCTGAAGCGCCACCTCGCGCACGTCGAGCCGAAAGCCGCCCTTCTTCGCGGCCGGCCCGTGGCACTTGAAACAGTTCTCCGTGAGGATCGGCCGAATGTCGCGATTGTATTGCACATCCTGCGCCCGAGCGGTCGCGGTGACCGCCCCCGACACAAGGAACGCGAAAAGAAAACGGCAGGTTGGCATCATGGTTCAATCCGTGGAAGGACAAAAAGGGAGGCGATGGCATGAGGTAGGATATAATTGTACCCGAAAATCGGGCGCCGGCAGAGGCGATTCTTCGGAAATTCCTGGACAGGTTTTCCTGCCAGATCGCTGCCGGCGAACCGCCGCCCCCAGCTGAATGTAAGTGAATAGCCGTATCCCATCCGCAAGTCCTTACTGTAGCATTGCTTGCCACAATTTTCTCGAGGACTTCTCACGAAACGGGGGGTATGGGCATTCCCACCTACCCAACGGCCGAGGGTACCTGCAAACAACGAGAAACCGCGGAATTTTCACGGTTTTTCGTCGCAGAAGGAGCGGATAGCCACGTTCCGAGCGGCCCACAGGCCATTTTTCTCAACCGACATTGCGATGCCACCCAAGCCCGCAGCCGAAAGGCTGCGGGATAATTCCGCCCGATGACGCGCGGAAGTCGCTTGTCATCGCAAAGGATGAGCCGCCAATTCCGCGTGGTTCAAAAAAAACGTCACAACGAGCCGCCGGGCTTGTCCCGGCGGTGCCTCCCGAGTCGGCTCGGTTCACCGCCGGGACAAGCCCGGCGGCTCGGGGATTGTTCGTTACCCCAAAATCGATGGATTTGAACCCGGCCGGCAATTCGTTGACAGCAGCCGACTCCGGAGGTTAATGTCGGCTCGTCGCGGCGTTCGTGCTCCATAGCCGCTGGCTGTGGCATCCGCGGTTCAGATGTAACGATGAATGTCAAGCTCCCTCTAACTGATGAAGGCAAGGTTGAATGGTGATTCCCGCATTCTCGGCGCGCACGACGGACGGCCGCAATGCTAAGCGTTTTGACTGATAAGAACAAATTGCTATCAGCTAACGCTCTTAACCGTGCCTTCTTCTATGAGGTCGTTGGTGTCAAGTGCAATTCGTTTTTTTCTTTTTTTCTCCGGTCAGCGCGCACAATATACGACCGGCCTATCGGCTCGTTGTTTTCGCTCGCTTTGTCAGCCCGCTTGGCGGAACGTCGCTCGTCGCG
>JACPPF010000058.1 GCA_016191165.1 Planctomycetota bacterium | reverse complement strand
GTAGCCGGTTCCAGCTGCGCCAGTTATGTCCAGGTGTTCAGTGGGGAGGGTTAATTGTCGCCGCCCGGCTGGCCCAAGTTCCGATATCCAGTGGGGAAGGACAATTGTCGCGGGTGGGGAAGGTTAATTGTCGCTATTCATGTGGGCCGACCGCGCCGAGATCAAGCGGCTTCGCAAGCTTCGCCGCGCCAACTGGCGTGGCATCCTTGGCAAACCCGTGGAACTAACGACGCCGAAGTCGCGGCCTGCTGAAAAACGTTGAAGACTGCAACCGACCTTGATGCCGCCTGTTCGTTTGTTTAGTATAAGAAAGGATGGGTAAATCAGAGGCGAAAAATGGAGTGGGACCATGCCAACAACGCATCCGTCGCCCGATCTTTTTGGCGCTCTGGAAACCGACGAACAGGTTTATCAACCGCGGCCGGCTCCGCTGTTTCGACCGCATCGAATCATCCTGACCAAGGGGAGCGTCGCTACGCCTGAGCGGCGCTCCTTCGTCGATCGCATCTGCGCCGTTTATCCACGTGCCGAGGTTGTCGAGCAGTTTGATTCGCCGCACAACAAGATCAACCTGGGCGAGTCCGATCCGCTGACCTTGCACTACGAAGGCCGGCGCACCTTGGTCTTTGGCGTGCATCAAAGCAGCCTGGG
Organism: Planctomycetota bacterium; assembly: GCA_016191165.1. Taxonomy (GTDB): domain Bacteria; phylum Planctomycetota; class Planctomycetia; order Gemmatales; family Gemmataceae; genus SIAQ01. Next base: position 5,101 of record JACPPF010000058.1, on the reverse strand, counting down.
ACGCAGCACGGAAGAGAATAACACGTGCCCCAACTTCTGGCACTTCTCGCCGTACGGCTTCTGTCCTTACGGCTGTCAATACTGTTATCTGGCCGGCACGCAAGGCGTGCGGTTCTCGCCGACGGTGAAGATTTACGTCAACCTCGATGACATCCTAGCGCAGATCGACCGCAAGGCCCGCGAGATCGGCCAGCCCGAGGCATTCTACCTGGGCAAGCTGCAAGACGGCATGGCGCTCGATCCGCTGACGGGCTATTCGCGCACGATGATTCCGTTCTTCGCAGAGCATCCGTTCGCGCGCTTGCGCATCCTGTCTAAGTGCGCCGACTTTGGCAACGTGCTCGACCTGGACCATCGCGGCCACACGGTCCTGTGTTGGAGCCTGAATCCCGCGGCGGTGAGAAGCGAGTTCGAGTTGATCACGCCACCCATCGAGGAGCGCATCGCAGCGATGCGGCAATGCGCCGAGGCCGGCTATCCGATTCGCGTCATGCTGATGCCGATCATTCCCATCCCGGATTGGGAACGGCACTACGACGAGCTTATGGAACAACTGCTGACGCAGGTTCCCGTGGATCGGATCACCTTGGGTGGCGTGTGCAGTTACGGACCAGCGATCCGAATCATGGAAGCAAAGCTGGGCAAGGACAACGTAATCTCGCGTTCGCTGACCGTGATCGACAACGGACCCGACGATGGCCGTGTCCGCTATCCGCGCGAGCAACGAGAAGTAGTCTATCGTCATCTCTTGCAATCCATCCGGCGTCACAAGCCCGATCTGACCTGCGCGCTGTGCATGGAAGACGTTTCGATGGCCAAGGATTTGGGGCTCCATCCAAACACCGGCCGGTGCAATTGCATTCTGTAACGCGTCTTCTCACTCTCTCTTGATCTCGCCGAGCCTCGCCATGCCCACAGATACTTTGCCATCCATGGAAGGCGCCGAGCTTATCGCCGAACCGCTCACGAATGATCCTCGCGTGCGACGACGCTACTTCGCCTTCCTGCAAAAATGGCGAAACTGGCTTCGCCAACAGATCGGCCGATCGCAGACCGGCAACAAAGATCTTGCGGACGGCGGCGTGGACGACCTGTTGGCGCTTACATTGCTCGTGCAGTTCGTGCGCGACCGATCACTCGATGCGATTCAATCGCTGGATCAATTGCCTCGCTGCCAAGGCGGGTTCACCCTTGGCCAACTGTGTACCGACCTGCAAAAGACGGCAACGTGCTCAGTGCTCAAGGCGGTGTTCGACCCGGCACGGTTTGCGAACCAATGCGTATTGCCGACATCGGTGATGGAACGCGCATTCTGGCGCCCGATCATCGAGGCAAGCCGACGGTTGTACGGCTCGCGCCTTCCGGTCGCGATCTTTGGAGACCTGCATCAATGGTGCTCGGCATTCTCGCCCGATGAAAGCCCGGTCGCCAAGCGCAGCGCACGCAGCGAAACGCGCCGGTACGATAAGGGCATTCATTACACGCCGGCAGCCTTGGTCAACTATCTGACCTCGCGTGTTTTGGCGCAAGCGCTCGACGGGCTCTCGCCCGATCAAATACTTGAGCGGCGGATCCTCGATCCCTCCTGCGGGTGCGGCATCTTCCTCGTGGCTGCTTTGCGGTACATTCTCGCTCGGCTGGCGAACGCCCAGCAAGGCGAACTCTCCTTGCAGGATCGGTTGAACATTCTCGGACGGATGATCCTCGGCACGGACCTCGATGCGCAGGCTATCGAATGGACGATGCGTGGTCTGTTGCTCACCGCATGGGAAGGGTGCGCCCGACCTGACGAACTACCCGTGACAGTTCCCGATTTGAGCCAGAATATCGTCGCTCGTGACTTCCTCACGCCGGCTGTCAGCTCAGCAAATGAAGGCATCGACGTGATCCTGGGCGGCCCTCCCTTCGTGCGCCTTCAGCAGATGCTTCACTCTGACCCCGCAGCCGTGGAACGATACAAGCGCGAGTTCCGCACCGCGCGATCCGGGCAATTCGATCTCTACATCCTGTTCATCGAGAAGGCCATCGATCTGCTCGCACCGAACGGCTGGCTTGCGTTCAGCGTTTCAAACACCTTCCTGCGATCCGAGACAGGGCGCGCCTTGCGCCAAATGGTCGGCGATGAATGCCAGGTTCATGACATCATCGAGTTCGAGGATCCGAAAATCTATCCGGACGCCGTCATTCAGATCGCTCTCCTCCTGCTGCAAAAATCGCCTGTCCGCGGCACTGGCCGCCATGTGTGGATCCGCGGCAAGGGCTTGCTTCGGGAAAAGCTATCGGTACTGACGACACAGTCTCCGAATGCGCTTGTCGAGGTCCGGCCGCTGCCTCCGCAGGTCATCCGATCTGACCGATGGTTCTTTCAATCCGCCGCAGAATCCGATTTGCTGGCAAAAATCCAGGCGATCGGAAAACCTCTCAGCCGCTTGCCCATCCACATCGGCCAAGGCGTGGTCACCGGCGCCGACCATGTGTTCCTTTTCCGCAAGGTGGACGAGAGCAACGACGGTTCGATTCTTGTGGAGCAACGCAACACCGGCCTGCGTTTTGCGATTGAATCGCCGATGCTGCGGCCCATCATCCGCAATCGCGACATTGATGGCTACGCTGTGCCTTCACCAGTTACGCTGTGTTTGGTTCCCTATGACTCGACCGGAAGACTTCTGAACGAAATCGCTCTGTGCCGGGATTTTCCACGAGCGCACCAGTATCTGTTGGCGAACAAGAATCAACTTGCCACGGGCAATCGGAAACGCCTTGAAGCATGGTATGCCTTCACTTCAACGGCCGCTTTGCGCGTCGCCGCCAGCACGAAGGTCATCGGCGGCTTGATAACCTCTGGCGGCGACATGACGATAGTTCCTGGATCGGACCTTTGCCACGGTGGCGTCCTGTCGATGACTCCCGATGCCAAGGTGATCGACCCGTACTACCTGCTGGCCATCTGCAACAGCAGCATCTTCTGGGCATTCGTGCAACACAAGATGCCGACCATGGGCATCGGCAGACACACCATTCGACTGGAAAGGCTGCGCCAGTTCCCCCTCGTTGTCCCCGGCTCAGAAAATCAATCGTTGGCACAAGCGATTGCAGCCGCAGCACGAAACCTCATGGCAGATACGTTGTCGCCACGGGACCGTCCAATCTCTGCGCAGCATATACGGCCACGGGCGTCTCGGACGGTCGCGGAGTGATCTTTTGGGGCTCGGGGGAATTTGGCGTCGATGCGTTAGCCGTCGGGGCTGGGGATGAGCTTGTCGAGAATTGGTTCGCCAGCCGATCACCTTGTTCGCGAACTCTACGGGCTTGAAGAAAAACGGCTTGGCGCCGCATGACCATGATGAAACGCGGCGTACCGAGAAGCCGTGATGCCAAACAAAAACCTCAACGATCACACACCGGTTGGCCCAGACGAGCAAACCCGATAGCTTGTTCTCCAGACAAGAAGCCCCGTGAAAAAATCACGAGGCTCAACGTCTGAGTACCGTTTGACGGCGTCACGTTGGCGCCGTACCGTTCAGAATCTCTGATCCGAAACCTGCGGCGATGGAGGCATTGCAATGGCTACGTCCACGATTCACAGCGAACGGTGAGGGCGTCATCCAAAGCGTCAACGATTTCCAATTGGCCGTTGCACGAACGGCAGCAGCCGTCTCGGGGATTCACTCGCATGGCTTCTCCTTTCAGTAGACCAGGACGGAGAAGAATCCGTCTTGGTCGATCCAGATTTCCACCGGGGCATCGAGATTGCGGCAAGTGTTCGTCTCGACGACCCGTTGAATGACCATTTCCACGTCAAGATCGTTCGGCTCGATGCCGAACAACTCACGGGCCAACGAGGCCCACTGTTCGTCGGTGAGGCTCAAAATCGCCTGGTAGACCGAGGTTGGGCGATCACTCGGTTTCATTTTTTCAACTGGGACCTTGCCCCAGATGAATTCCGGGGCGAAGGAAAGGGCATACGACATGTCGCTCCTTCCAGAAAAATGAAGCGACCCAGGGACCAACGCACCCTCTTGGGCAATGGTCCCTGGGCCGTGTGGTTTGGACAACTCCCGGATCAGTACGGGATCGATTCGTCCGCCGGTTTCTCGCTCTCGTGGCCGTTGTTCGCCGGGGCCTGGGCCTGGCCGTGAATCCAGACGTAGAAACGTTAATACCACAGCTGTCACGCCTTGTTTATCCTCGGGCAGTTTGCCCATGATAGCGCTGCCGGCGCTTTTGCGACTGGTGGAATGGTGCCACCGGCGTCGGCAATTGGACCAAGGAGGTGTCCCGTGCGTCCCATCATCGACAGTGCTCCCCCCGCGCCCGAACAACCGCAAGAACAGCACGCCGCTAAAAAACCTGTGGCAGGTTCTGAACGCCGACGTGCGCCGAAAGGCGCTGCAAACGCTCGGCCGCGTCGTGGCTCAACAGCTCAAACCTCTTCGCGACGAGGAGGTGAAGCATGAGGAGTAGCCATGCGACCGCCGAAAAAAAACTCACGCCGCAGACGGCGAAGACGGCATGCCCTGGCGAGAAGCCGACCGAATCGACGTCGCGGCCATCACGCTCCGGCAAGATTCAGGACAAGCACCTGGAAGGGTTGGCAGTCGTCTATGTGCGGCAATCCAGTCCGCAGCAGGTGCTCGATCATCAGGAATCCCGTGCGCGGCAATATGCTCTGGCCGATCACGCGGTGGCGTTGGGTTGGCTTAAAGATCGCGTGCTGGTGATCGATGAGGACCAGGGCCAGAGCGGCCGGAGTGCGGACCAGCGTGATGGCTTCAAGCGACTGCTCGCCGAAGTCACCCTGGGCCACGTCGGCTTGGTGCTCGGCCTGGAGATGAGCCGGCTGGCGCGCTCGTCGAAGGATTGGCACAACCTCCTGGAAGTGTGTGCTCTGTTTGGGACATTGCTCGGCGATCAGGATGGCATCTACAACCCGAACGATACCAACGATCGGCTCTTGCTTGGCCTGAAGTAACCTCTTTCATAATGCACAAATTCGACTTTCAGGCTTTGCCGGTCTTGTCCGGCTTGCCTGGTTTGTGTCCCCAGCCGCGCGTGCGTGCAATGTAGCCCACCACCCTATCGTCATATTCCAGGCCCTTGG
>JACPPF010000057.1 GCA_016191165.1 Planctomycetota bacterium | reverse complement strand
TAGCCGGTTCCAGCTGCGCCAGTTATGTCCAGGTGTTCAGTGGGGAGGGTTAATTGTCGCCGCCCGGCTGGCCCAAGTTCCGATATCCAGTGGGGAAGGACAATTGTCGCGGGTGGGGAAGGTTAATTGTCGCTATTCACAGGTACGCCCTTCAACTTATTCGAAGGAATCACCAAGACCTCTGGCCCGCATTCGAGTTTCATTATCGGGAGCGGGCTAGATTGCTTTGACTCAGTGTGAAATGTCAATGAACCGATTTTGCCTGACCGTTCATTGCGCGCGCCGGAGAAACGACGCCGACGATAGCCGACTTCGTCAATAGGTCACGCGCCACTGAGAGACCATCCTTCCATCTTCCCCGACCGCACAAATTCTTCAATCTCCTGCCACTCCTCAATCGTCAGGGATTCCGGCTGGCGATCCTTGAACTTTCCTCCGAACATGCGATCCGACCACGCGAGCCGCACGGGCGTCAGTTGTGAGATGTAACCGAGGCATTGCTTCATGCCGGCGAGTCCTTCCGGATCGCAGTCGAGCAGCACCGTGACGATTCCATTCGACATTTCCCTCGCAAGCATGGCCGCCTTCATCGCTTGTTCCCGCGTGATGGTGTTGCTGCAGAGCCCCACCGCCGGAACGCCGAGAGTTGAAAGACGGATGACATCATTGGGGCCTTCGACCAGAATCAATCCGAGTTGCTTCATTCGCTCCTGCGCCGCTTCTTCACGGAGACGGTTCTGGCCGAAAAGTTCCACACCGCGATGGAAGCCCTTCACGAAGTGGAATTTTTCGGGTTCCTTCTCGCTGCGCCCGCCTGCAATCCATTGCTGATGTTTGTCCTCAAAATCCGGATCGCGCCCGAACCACGTGAGGACGTCCCCTCCTTCAGAAAAATACGGGTACACGATTTTTCCGCGCATCGTCCCGCCGCTCTTGTCTTCGCCGACGTCGCGAGGGAGATAGCCCGCACGCCAGGCACTCAACACCTCGGGAGAGAGAAAGGGGCGTCGGCGAAAGTACGCGCCGGCGCGGGGCGGCATCGCCGCGATGTCGGAGGTAAACTTCCGATCGAGCGCGACGAGCCCGCGGGCACGCTCGTTCTCCGACTCAGCGAGGGGCACGTTCTTTTTTTCGGCGGGAGCCGGCGCGGGAACGGGGGGCGGTGGCGACGCGGGCGGATCGGAAGACGGGACGCCCTCGACGATCGCCTTGAGATCGGCGGCAATCTGTTTGAACCGCTCACCACGCGGCCGGCCACCGGCCGAATCGCCTTGCTTCATCAGATCGCAGAGCGACACAAGGTTCCCGCCTTTGCCGCAACTGTAATTGTGGCAATGCCACCGCTTCGCCGGATCGTCCACCTGAATTGCCAGCGCCCGGTCGCCTGTGGCCTCTTTCTTTCCGCAATGGAGGAAGCAGGCAGTGCGCGTTTCCGCCCCCACTCGTTTGAGTTCGGGAAGAGTCACGCCGTAAAACGCCGCGGCTTGCTCAAGCGAAATCTGCGGCATCAAAGTATCCACGTCGATGTAAGACTTCTTCTCGGGTGCCACGGCAAGAGGAGAATGATGTTTGCGATGATACAGTGGCGGCCATGGCATCGCCACACACGTTGCCCCTCGTGACCGACCGCGACCTCGAAGTGTTTGCGGCCCTCGACCAATCCCCTCTCACTGCCGCGCAACTTCTGACGCTCAGCCGCACGTTCGAGCGTCCGTTTACCGACGAGCGCAGAGTCCGCGAGCGTCTCCATCTCCTTACGGCCGCCGGCCGCGTGCATCGGGCGCCCTACGCGACCGCCGGCCAGGGCGCACCGAACTATTACCGCCTCAGTCGCCTCGGACATCAGCTTCTCCACGGCAGCGATGCCGAGGCCAGCCGCCGCCATTTCGGCGCGGTGGGACTCAGTCACCAGCACCACACCCGCAGTCTTGCCGACGTGATCGTTCACACCATGGTCACCGCCCATGCATCCGGCATCCGCGTTGCCGGCTTCTATCCGGAGAACGCCCTGCATTTGCAGATCGGAGACGAGAGTCTCTATCCCGACTGCGCCTTCCAGCTTCTGCCCTCCGACGGCCGGCAGTTCTCATTCTTCGTCGAGCTCGACAATTCCTCGGAGCGGGTGCGCAGCGCCAAGAGCTTCGATTCATGGGAACGCAAGCTGAAACTGTACGAGGCCCTTCAGGATCAGTCACCGACACGATTCCGCGTTCTGGTCGTGACGACGCGCCAATCCGAACGCCTCCGCCACATCCTCGACGCTGCCGGCTCACTGCTTCGCAATCCACAACGGTCGCTCATATATGGGATCCATCTGCAGGATTTTCTCGCGCAGCCCCAAGCCCTAACGGCGCCGTGCTTCACCGACCACCGCCGTCAGCCGGCGGCTCTCGTCCCCATCCCCTGTCGCAGGCCGATGCCCGATGCTGCAGCGAAGCATTGGTTACGATCACGTTCCGCTGCTACCATGTCTCCCGCCGTGTTCAGTACGATTCCGGGCTGATGTGCGTCACCGTACGCACTCCCCCTCCCGCTCATCGTGAGGGTCGGGGGGTCCGGTAGCGGCTGCGATGAGTCACCGCCGCGGTCCCTCGATTTCTTTGGCCGTCATTATGACGCCAAGCTCTGCGGACGGGGAACCGTTCCCGCCCTGACCGGCCCCGGCCTTCTCCGATAATGGGCACAGAAGGGGGGCCGGGTTTCCTGTCGTTCAGCAGGGCGGTCGGTCAGATTGACAGAGCGGGATAATCTGCGCAATATCAAATTTCACGCCTTCGATCGCAGGCGCGGGACCCGCTGCATCACAGCGGATTGTCTCCGGATGGAAGATTCCGGTATCCTTCGCCAATGCTCCTCGCCGTCCGCACCTCCTCCACCAACGAACGCGGACCGATCTACATGGAGCAAGTCCTCGCCGCGGTCCACGAGGCCAACCCGCAGCAGATTTCGCTGTCGCTGGAAATTGGCGAATACGAGGGCGCAGTCACACTGTTTGTCCGCTTTCCGCCGGAGCTCCGCGGCATCATCGAGGGGCAGCTCTACGCCCAGTATCCGGAGTGCCAGCTGGAAATCGTACCGGAGCGCACCGTGGAGGCACTCGAGGGCCACCGGACTTGGTACGCCTCGCTGGCATTGGAACGGGATATTTTTCCGATCCGTCGCTTCGTTCAGTTCGAGGACACGGTCCAGCGCCTCACCGCGGATCCGCTGTCCGCCCTCCTCACAACAGTCGCTCTGCACCGCAGGAAAAACATGCAGGCATGGATGCAACTCGTCCTCCGACCCGCCGATGACCACGACCTGCACCGCGCGCACCGCTGCCTTGAACACGTCATCAGCCCTTTCCTTCACGCGCACCCGCGCGTAGCCGCTTTCTACCTCCTGATGGTCCGCTCTTCCTCGATGTCGAGACGGCTCCTCGGCTGGTGTCTTGGACGCTTGGCCGGCACAGGCGATCCCGCATCTCTTTCGGCGCTCGCTTCCAGTGGCCGGCTCCATGACCGCGAGGCCGACGCCCAGGCCGCTGCGGACAAGCTCGGCAGGCATCTCTTTGAGGCGGCCATCACGTTGCACGTGTCGGCACCGATTGAAGCATGCAATGTAATGGAGCAGAAACTCCGCGAAATGGGCGGCGCCTTCGGACAATTCGGGAGTGCGCGTCTTGCGGCGTTTCGATTGGGACGCATCCGCCGCTGGAGCAAAAACGCAAAGGGGCCGACGTTTCTTCTGTCCACCGAGGAGGCCGCCACCATCTGGCATCCCCCACTCGCGACGGTCCAGACGGCAAGGATGAACGTGGTTGAGTACCGGGAGTGTGAACCGCCCCTTGCACTCCCGGTGCCCGCGGCGCACAAGCACGTGGCATTGCTTGGCCGGACGGCGTTTCGAGGGGAGCGCCGACTATTCGGCATCTTGCCCGATGACCGCCGCCGACACATGCTGATCCTCGGGAAGACCGGCATGGGGAAATCGACGCTGCTACACCAGCTTCTCACGTCGGACATCTGTGCCGGCAGAGGGGTTGGCCTCGTCGATCCGCACGGCGATCTGTGCGAAGCGGCGCTTGCGTCGGTCCCGAGTAATCGCACAAACGACGTCATACTCTTCGACGCCGGCGACTCCCTTCATCCGCTCTCATTCAATCCTCTCGACTGTCCCCAAGCCGAACTGCGCCCGCTTGTCGCGTCGGGGGTTTTGTCGGCATTCAAAAAAATGTATGGTCACTCGTGGGGGCGTAGCCGTCCAATCTCTGCGCAGCATATACGGCCACGGGCGTCTCGGACGGTCGCGGAGTGATCTTTTGGGGCTCGGGGGAATTTGGCGTCGATGCGTTAGCCGTCGGGGCTGGGGATGAGCTTGTCGAGAATTGGTTC
>JACPPF010000109.1 GCA_016191165.1 Planctomycetota bacterium | reverse complement strand
TGTTTGGAAACCCCAGTGTCGGGCAGGATGCCTTTTGTTTGCAATACCAGAATGTCAACGAGCGGGACTAATCACCCAAATCTCCTTGTTGGTGCTTCCTTTTCCCTGAAAATTGCCGGTGTGGACTGATCGCACCCTTTCGATTCGTGCCCAAAGACGGGAAGAATGCCGTCAACCTCACAACATCAGCCGACGAAACCTACCGAGCGATTTTCTCAAGAGAGGGTGACACACTGACGCTTTGTTGGAATTGGAGCGGCGGACCGCGCCCCGATGGATTTACCACCGCTAACGGCGATAGGCGCCTGCTGTACAAGCTCAAGCGAGTTGATAAGGCTCCTTGAGTCAGCGAACAGTCAAAGTCAGATCGTCCCCCAAAATGCCGCCGTGCAACTTAGGATCAACTCCGTTGGTGACCATTCCAACGGAGTTCGATCTATGTTCCCGTCCATCAAATCCTACGGCCCCGCCGGCCCCCTCGGCTTCACCGAGACGCCGGATCGCTATGACCACATTGTCATCGCCAAGGGCACGGACGACAGCCAATTCGCGCTCAATCCCATCCTCACGCTCAATCACGACTACTCGATCCCACCTATCGGCCGCTGGCTCTCGGGCAAGCTCGAAAAGTACGCGTGACACAGGGGGCATCAGCCAAGCCCCTTTCCCCTTGGCAGGCGGCTTGGACAACTCCTTGAGTTGTCTTTGCCATTCGTTCCACTGGTCCTGAAGCTCGCGGTAACGCTTCTCGAAATCGGTTTCCGGCGTCTCGCTCCGCTTCGCTGGTACGGGACCGAATGCGCGCACGTAAGCCGCCAAGTCTTGGGCCTGTTTCTCGTTCACTCGCCCGCGGAAGGCGGGCATCAGCGTTCCCTTGCCATCGAGAATGCCAACGACAAGTTGTGGATGCGTGACTCCGTCTTGCCAGGGCCGATTGGAGAAGTCGGGGATCACTGGCATGGCGGTCTTCATCTCGTTGCCCCGGCCGTCAGCGCCATGACAGATCAGGCAGTATTGCCGATACAGTCCGGCCGCGACGCGCATTCGCGCGGCTTCTTCCGGCGAGATTACTTGCGGCTTCTTGTCCTTGCCCGGGACGACGATTGGTTTGTCCGGCGGCCGCGGCACCATAGGGGGCTGCGGCTCGATTTGCACGATCTGCTTGGCCCCGGCAAAATTGCGAACATATGCCACCATCTGATCCGCGTCGGCAGAGTTCAACTTGTCTTTCATCGGCGCCATGAACTTGCCTTTGCCGTCGAGAATGGAGTGTTTGAAATCGGCGTCCGTACGGCCTTTTTGCCATTTTGCATCGGTGAGATCGGGCAAGTCCGGCATGGCCTTGCGCGCGGTTTGTCCGCGGCCATCGGCATCGTGACAGGCGAGGCAATAGGCGCGATACACTTGAACGGGCGTCATCTGCGCAGCCACTGGCGGGGCTGCTTTGGGCCGCTTCGGTTCGGTCTGGTTGATGGGGCCGACCGCAAAAGCGCGCACATAGATCGTCAACGCCACGATGTGCTGTTGTGGTAGCTTGCCCTTGTAAGCGGGCATCAGCGGCTCGTTGCCGTCCTGGATGCGATGAGTAATTTCGAGATCGGTCTGCGAAAGTTGCCAGGCCATGCTGGTGAAATCGGGAATGGTCGGCATGCCGGCGCGGATTTGCTTGCCGCTGCCGTCCACACCGTGACAGGCGGCGCAATTCGTGTTGTACAGCTTCGCCACATCGGCGCGCTGGATGGCGCCGGCCGGCTCGGTTTTCGCGGGCGGCGGGGCAACGGCTTGGGTGGGTTCGGTCATGCGCACGTCGGTCGCAATCGCGAAAATCGTCAGGCCGATCAGCCCGCCCGTGCCGAGAGTCAACAGGCCCATTGCAACCGGACGACGCCGCGGCGAACGGTGGGGGTTTCTGTCGAGGAACGGCCAGAAGAAAAGCGACAGAAAGAAAACGAGGGGAATGACAAAAGTCCCGACTACTTCGTAGGGTCCTTCGAAGTAGCGGAGAAGCTGAAAGTAGAACATGAAGTACCATTCGGGTCGTGCTTCATAGGGCTGCGACGGATCAGCCTGCGCTTCCAACGGGGCGGGCGTGAAATAACACCACAATCCAAGGGCCACAATGAAAACAAGCCAGACGACGCCGTCTTTCAGCAATTGCTTGGGCCAGAACGGTTCTTCTTCGGCTTTGAGCTGGGCGGGGGACTCCCACCAGGGCGGCGTGACGCCATGCAGGCGGAACAGGTAGAGATGAACGACGACGAGAATGATTACAAACGCCGGCAGCACGAAAGTGTGAATCGCGAAGAACCGCGTCAGCGTCAGGTTGCCCATGTCCGGGCCGCCTTGGAGCAACGTTCGCAGGCTGTCGCCGATGCCGGGAGTTGTGCTCGCGATGCCGAGCCCCACCTTCGTCGCCCAGTAGGCTTTCTGATCCCAGGGCAACAAGTAGCCGGTGAAGGCCAAGCCAAGCGTGCAGAAAAGCAAAAGGACCCCGGTCATCCAGGTCAATTCGCGAGGCTTCTTGTAAGCGCTCCAAACGAACACCTGCACGAGATGCGCCAGAAGCAGGATGACCATGGCACTGGAGCCCCAGTGGTGGACGGCCCGGATGAAGGCGCCGAGGCTGACTTCTTCTTGAATGTACTTGACGCTCGGCCAGGCGGTCTCCACCGACGGGGCATAATTCATCGCGAGAAGGATGCCGGTGACTACCTGAACGATAAACGCGAACAAGAGGAGACTGCCGAAGGCCGCGGCCCAGCGCGAGCCGCCCGGAAGAGGCTCCAGGAAAAGGAGACGCTTCACGATGCTCCAGCCGGTGCGTTCTTCCCAGAAGCGGGGCGGAGGCGTTGGCGCCTGTTCGGTGGCCATGGAATGCTCCTGGAATCAGATGTTGACCGGGACGCTTTGCGCGACACCAATCTTGAAATCTTGGTAGCGAACCCAAAGTCGGCCCGCGCGCACCTCGTATTCGAGTGGGTCCATAGCGCGCGGCGGAGGACCGCCGGTGTGCCGGCCCTCGGTGTCGAAAATCCCGCCATGGCAAGGGCAAAAGAACTGAGATTGGTCTACGATCCAGTTGATGGGGCATCCCAGGTGGGGGCAGATCGACGAAAGGACCGTGATGTCCTGGTCCCCTTGGCCTCGGCGACGCACCCAAACGGAGTGGCGCACGCGCGTCTGTCTCCAGCCGTCTTCGTGCACCATCTCCAGCGAAAGCAAAAGCCATTCGCCGACCGGAATTTCGGAAAGTGGCCCCACGTCGTAGAAGCCGTCTCCGGTGCGCCCGAGCTTTCGGCGCAATGGGGCCAGAAAGTAGCCCACGGCCGGTATCGCGACAAGCAGGCCGATGACGACCATCAGCAGGTTCGTGAAAAAGCCCAGAAACCAACGGCGGTCAGTTTTTTCGTCGGCCATCGGTCGCTCTCCTGAAATCGCTCCGAAAGCGGTTTTCGGCATATTGTCCTTCAAGTCATCGATAGCCATCTTATCGATTTTGCAACGCTTGCCTGTAGTTCCGTTGCTTCTTCAAACGCCAAATTTGCTGAAGACTCCGACTTCTCCTGGCCGATGTAAATGGCAGCACTACCTCCGGCCTGCTCGTCGAATGGTGAAACACCATTCCCCGTTCGTTACCATTTTGGGAAACTTGGCAAGCAAGGAAGACCCATGAAAAGCTTGGGGCGAACGCCGTTCTCAGCATGTCTGCTCTTGTTGATCGTGTCGCTCGCAGGGTGTAGCGCCACGCGACCGGGCTCTCTGCTTCACGCATCGCGTGGGTATCCAATCGATAGGCATGCGGGTTCCTCCGAAAGTTCCCATGTCGTCCAGGCCACCCTCTTGGCGCCTGTTGACGCGGTCACGGTTCGGGCCGTTCAGGAGGAAAAACAACCAGTCAAGGAACAGGTGGAGCTTTCGGTCGCAGCCTTGGTGGCGGAAGTTCTCGCCCGGAATCCGAACTTGCCACAGATGATTGCCGCATGGCAGGCGGCGTCGGCGAAGTATCCGCAAGTGCGCTCGCTGGATGACCCTACGTTGGGCGCCATGTTTGCGCCGGCTTCGTTCGGGTCCAAAACCGTGGACAGCGGCTACAGCATCGAGTTCGCGCAGAAAATTCCGTTCCCAGGCAAGTTGCGCTTGCGTGGCCAGGGCGCGCTCGCCGAGGCGAGTGCGGCCCAAAACGATGTTGAAGGCATGCGTGTCCAGCTCATCGAAGCAGCCAAGCTGGCCTTTTATGACTATTACCTCGTGGATCGCGCCCTCTCCGTGAACGACGAAGGCTTGAAGCTGTTGAGAGAATTCAGGCAAAGCGCCGATTCCCGGTTCAAGGCCGGTCTAGCCCCGCAGCAGGATATCCTGCAAGCCGACGTGGAGATTGGCAAGCAACGCGAACGCGGGGTGACGTTGGACCGCGTGCGAAAAGTCGCGGTCGCGCGCATCAACACGCTGCAGAATCTTGATCCGAACGAACCGCTTCCGCCCCCGCCGGCGACGCTCGACGCCGTCTCTGGCTTGCCGCCGGTTGCGCGTCTCCGAGAGTATGCGCTTATGCAACGCCCTGATCTGAGAGCATTGCAAGATCGCATCGCCGCTGAAGAAACCAGCCTGGCCCTGGCGTTTCGAGAGTTCTATCCCGATGCGGAAGTAGTCGCCGGTTATAACGCCATGATGGGTAACGGCCCCATGCGGGATATGGCGCCTCAGGTCGGCGTCCGCATGAATCTGCCGATTCGCATCGGTCGCCGTAACGGAGCCGTGCTGGAAGCGCGTGCAAGGATTGCACAGAAGAACGCAGAGCTTGCCGGCCTGGTGAACCAGCTCAATTTTCAGGTTCAAGAGGCCTATGAGCAACTCCTCGAAAGTGAGCGGATCCTGGTTCTCTACGACAAGACGATTTTGCCCGCAGCTCGGGCAAACGTGAAGGCAGCCCAGTCGGCATATACCACGGGCAAGACTCCGTTTCTGAGCCTGATCGAAGCGCAGCGAAATTTGGTGAATTTGCGTGACCGCAATTATGAAGCGACGGCTGATTACTTTCGGCGTTTGGCAACCTTGGAGCGCGCGATCGGTGGTCCTGTGGAGGCCGCCGGCGAATCCAATCGTCCGATGCAGAAAAAGAAGTAACGCAGTATGGGATCGGCATTACAAGCCAGAATTCAAGGAGTCATGACGAAGCGATCCGTTCGGGTTGCGTGGCAGCGCTGCGCCGGGCGAGCAGCAGGGAATCTTCGTCGATCAGACGATTGTTCGGGGCGGCAAGCTAAAACTGAACCGGGAAAAATACAGCCAGGAAATCATCCAGGCGGAACTGCAAGCTGCGGCCCAGCAATATCACGTGGTCAACGGCGTACGCGTCCGCTTCTACCAACTTCTGGCCATGAACCGGCTTCTCGAAGTGCGAACCCAGCTCGTGAAGAACGCCGAGGATGCAGTGAAGACGACCGAGGAGCTGGTCAACGTCGGTGCGGCCAATCGTCCTGATTTTCTGCAAGCCAAGATCGAAACCCGGCAAGAAAGGGTGGCGCTGGAGAACTCCCGAACGCTTCTTATCGCGGCCTGGAAACAGCTCGGGGCGTATGTCGGCGATCCGAAGCTGCTCGCCGGCGGGCTTCAAGGAAGTTTGGAGGAAGGAACCGCATTGCCGGACCAGGAAGCGAGCCTTGCTCACCTGCTTGAAGCCAGTCCGGAGCTTCAGATTGCTCAGGTGGAGGTTACGCGAAATCAGCTCGGACTGAAGCGCGAAAAAGTCGAACCGATTCCCAACGTTCAGTTTCGCGTGGCGACCGGATACAACTTCGAGAGCAAGACGCAAACGACGACGGTCAATGTGGGCGTGAAGCTGCCGCTCTTCGACAAGAATCAGGGCAACATCATGATTGCCGAATCGCAGTTGCATCGGTCCATGCTCGAATCGCAGCGGGTGGAACTCTCGCTACGTCAGCGATTCGCCAGAGCGTACGCGCGGTATCGCACTGCGCTAACCGCAGTGGAGAACTATCGCAAGTTCAATGTCCCAGAGGCGCGCGAGGCGTACGAACTTTACCTCGATAGCTTCAAGAAGCGACGCGCGGCCTATCCGCAGGTGCTCATTGCACTGCGCAGCTATTTTCAGATCAGCGTCGAATACGTCGAGGCGCTCGAACAGCTCAGGCGTGCCGAGGTCACAATTCGCGGCCTTCTACTCGTGGACGGTCTTGACGAACCGCCGGGCTTGCCGAGCGAGGGTCCGGTTCGCAGAAGAGAGGGTGAACCCGACTTGCCCGATCCGATCGGTCGAGATAGCCGTCCGCTGGACAATCGCATCGGCAATCGGCCACGTGATTGATAAGAAAAAACGTGGTGCCGCCGAGGTCAAGCGGAGCGACTGCCTAGGCGCCGCGTCGTCAGGCCGGCTTCCATAACAGGAGGGAATGCCCGACAACGCCGGCCGCCATCCCCTGGTCGCTCAGGGCCGTCCCCGAGATCGTATGCCCTTCCGGTGCGGCGACCTGGCGCAGCAAACGACCGGTACCCGCATAGAAGCGCGCGTATTGGCCCGCAAGAGAGAGGACCTCCACGGTCCTTCCATTCGCCAAGAACCGCAGCGTCTGGATGCATCCCGCCACGGGCGAATGCGTGGCGACAGGCTTTGCCGCATTCATTTTGTAGAAATGGACCTGATTCCACTGAGCGACGGCCAGCAGGCGATTGTCCGGCCGGAAGGACAGGGCTTCCAGGTCGGACGACTCCAAGGTCCACCTCTGGATCGCTGTGCCATCCTGGGCGTCCCAGACCGTGATGATATGCGAGCAGGTGATCCATTCGCGGTCAAAGGAGGCGACCGCCAAGTATCGCCCGTCCGGCGAAAAGGCGAGGTCGCGTACGGCCCCCTCTTCCGCGCCCTTCGGGAACCTGCGGCCAATTCGCCTACGGGCCATGTTGAGCAAGAAAGCCCCGCCGGTGCCTCCGAGAGCGACCGTCTTGCCATCCGGGCTCCGAACGCCGCGGTAAATGACCGAGCCGGCCCCCTCGCCGATGACCGTGCGCCGATCATTTTTCAGATCGCAAAGGAGCCATTCGTACCGTTCTTCGCCGCGGAGCACGAGCAGATGATCTTCCGAGAGAAAGACCATGTCATAGGTCGGATAGATCGCGGCAAGGCGGGCGACGACCTGCCCGCGGCGGAGGTCCACGACCAAGGCCGTGTGTCCGCATTCGCGCTCCGCCAGCGCGATGCGGCTGCCGGCCGGGCTGAAACGTAAGAGGGTGACGTCATCCGGGTGGTCGATGTTTAGCAGCCTGGGGCTGTTCGGGACCTCCTCGAATGATGGTTGCGCCATAGCCATGCCGCGTGCTTGAGAAGCTCACGAAGTCACGCGGCCCGGAGCAGCGTGATGTCGCGAAAAAACGTAATGCCGGCCCGGTCAAGCAATTCCTGGTTCAGCCGGGCCCTCTCCGCATTGGCCCGAGAACCGCCGCAATCAGCGGGGCTCTTTTACCTCCTGGTACTTCTTCTTATCCCAGGTAAGGACACCCATCTTGGAGTCGTAGTGGCCTTCGTATGTTCGTGCGTTTCCGTCTGCCTTTGGCGCTCCCCGCCCGATGACCTTGCCAGTTTTGGGATCGAATTCGTAGCGACCCGAAGATCTGACGTCCGAGTGGTCCCATGTGTAGCCACCCCCCTTGCGGAAGGAGATGTGCCAGTACCCGCGAGTCTGCTTGCCGATTTCGTGCTTCTCGGTGGAACGAAATTTCTTGCCGACGAGCGGATCGGGCTGCTCGTCAGCCTGCGCGCGGGCGCGATCAATTGCCGCTACCGCGAAGAAGACGGCAAACAGGCAGGCGAGTAGAACAGTGAAATACTTTGGCTTCATGGGATATGTCCTCTGGTCTCTGTGTGTCCCTCACCATGTCCGAGTGGCCGAACTTGTTTTTTGGAGTGCGCCAGCGCACGCAAGCGCGGAAATGCGCGATCTAGTAGCACGGCTATCACAGTAAATCGCGAGCCCGTCGTCAAGAATCAATTGCCTTGATTTCCATTTTTTCTTCCTGACCAAATGAGCCTTCAAGCGAAATTGACTTCGTTGGTTTCGCTTGCCCCTGGCGGTGAATTAACTTCCATGTTGTTGATGCCCTGGCATACCCGGTATCTGCCCCGGCCCGCCGCCCGGAACACTTGACCCAGGCGGAATACTCTCGTCGCCTTCGATGACGCGATCATAAAGATCGGGCGGCAACACGCGGACAACGGTCATTAGCGCTTCGACGCCTGCGTACCACATTCGCCGCATGCCGAGCGTTTCGGTCTTGTTGATCTTCGCGAGTTGCGCTGCCGTGTACGTGCCGTGCATGTCCATCATGTCTTGCGGAAAGCCCGGCACGAGCCTAGCAGTGTGTTCGGAATGCTTGAGGAAAACGGAAGCATGGGCTGGTGAGCGACAACATATGTGTCAAATCCGCACGGTAGGAAATGCATTTTGGCCCGGAAATGGGACAGAGTTCGGTGGCTCTTCTCGCTGCTTCGTCAGGATTGTGGCGGCCGAAGAATCCAAAAATCGTCGGCATAGTAGTTGCTATTCCAATTCGCGTTGTTAACGAGGGTCGCCCGGATAATATAGCTCCGCACGGATACCCCGCAGGGCCAGCAAATGATTCGCGTGGGTTTACTTTTGTATTTGATGCTCGTCATTGCCGCGGGGCCGGCGGTGTGTTGTTGCCTCGCGGTGCAGGTCGGGGACATTGTCGCCAAGGAGGCAAGCGGTCCCGAAGGCTGCTGTCCTAAGCACGTTCCCACAAACAAGGAAACGCCAAGCAAATGCCCCAACCCGCCGTGTCTTTGCAAAGAAAATTGCTACGATCCGAATGTGGGTAGGCTGGCAGACTCCGCGGAAATCTTGAAAAACCTGCGACACCAAGAGTCAATCGAAGGCATTGCCGCCTTCGCGGTCGCTGCAAGTGTCGATGTCCGTGCTGATGCCGCCGTTCCACCTAATCTCGCATTTACTTTCCTGGAAAGCATAGACATATTGCGCGCAATTCACGGTCTTCGCTGTTGATCTCCGCTTCTCCACCGACTCAGTGATCGCATTCAACTGATTCTGCCAGGCAAGCTGTCATTTTCCTGTGCCCGGTGTTTCGACGCCGACGTGATGCTGGAGGAAGCAACTCAATATTTGCGGAATGTTTCTGATTCTTGAAAACCGCAAGCACCAAAGCTTGCAGGAGGAGGTGATTCATGAACGCAATGGAAAAACTCGAACAGCAAATCAAGGACAAACTCGCTGAACACCAGAGCACGATTGAGAACCATCGCAACCACCTTAGACAGCAGATGGCCGAGGTCGATCACCGCCATGAACAATACACGGCGTTGGCCGACCGGTTGACGCAAGAGGTCATCCGGCCGCGTCTGGAGAAACTGGCCAGCTTTTTCGACAATGCGGAAATGGTGCGCGATTCCGAACAGGTTGGCCGGCATCAGGGTGTGTGCGTTTTCAAGCACACGAACCGTTTCCCCGCGCGGGCCCGGTTGGAACTGGGGCTGAGCCACGACCGGCTCGCGGAGAACTTTGTGTTGACGTACTGCACACAGATTCTGCCGATTTTCTTTGACTTCCCCAAGCAGGACGAGAAGCTGATGCCGCTTGAGTCCGTGGATGACGGCAAGGTGGCTGAGTGGTTTGACGAAAAGATCGTCGCATTCCTGGACGCCTATTTGCGATTGGAAACACATCAGCAATACCAATCGGACAACATCGTTACGGACCCCG
Source organism: Planctomycetota bacterium (assembly GCA_016191165.1). Classification (GTDB taxonomy): domain Bacteria; phylum Planctomycetota; class Planctomycetia; order Gemmatales; family Gemmataceae; genus SIAQ01. The sequence goes on along the minus strand of JACPPF010000109.1, from coordinate 15,237 downwards.
TGTGTGGCATGCCCGTGAACAAACTGCACGCGGCCGTTCGGATGGATCATGGCGGCGTCACGTATTACTTTTGCGTCGAAGATTGCCGGAAGAAATTCGCCGCGGCCCCGGATCACTACATTACGGGTAAGAAGCCGTCGAGGTAACCAGGATTCCAAGCTCATTGCGAGTGCCAGTCGGGAGAAATGCCATGGCAGAACAAGAATCGAAACGGTCGCTTTCGTGGATCTGGCTGATCGCCGGGCTCGTGCTTGGCGCTGGAGCCGTCCTGGCTCATTTCCACGGATATCTGAACTCCGTTTACCACACGCTCGGCTTGCACGCCTTGATGGTTGGCGAATCTGGGCCCCCGCAAGATGGCGGGACAACCCCGCCTGGAGGCCATGCTGGCCACGGCGGAATGGCGATGCCCTCCGGCAAGAGTGAAATGGCCAAGGTGCCCGGCTATGCAATCGTGACCTTGACGCCGGAACGCATCCAATTGATCGGAGTGCGGACCGGCAAGGTCCAAAAAGATGCGTTGCTCATGTCGATCCGAGCGGTTGGGATCATCGAGCCGGACCAAACGAAGCTAACCCGTCTCCATACGCGCATCAGCGGCTGGGTCGAGAAAGTCCACGTCGATTTCGTGGGCCAGAACGTAAACAAAAACGATCCGCTCTTGGAAATTTACAGTCCAGACCTGCTTACCGGTCAGTACGAGTACCTCATCGCATACAACGCTTGGAAAACGGGCGGAGAAACGAAGGAGCAATGGCAACTGGTCGAGTCATCACGCCGGCGCCTGGAACTCTGGGGAGTATCCCAGGAGGATCTCAAGACGCTGGAGAAAACGAAAAAGGCCCGTGAGACCTTGACTTTGCGTGCGCCACGCCAAGGGAGAGTGCTGGAGCGCAATGTTCTGGAAGGCAGCCGGATAGAGCCGACGAACGAACTCTATCGCATTGCCGACCTCTCCACCCTTTGGCTGCAAGCCCGGGTCTACGAGTATGAGTTGCCGCACATCGAACTTGGGCAGAAGACGCAGGTCTCGTTTCTTTCGGAACCGAACAAGATGATTCCTGGCAAAATCACGTTCATCGAGCCAGTGCTCCAGGAAATGACGCGCACGGTGAAAGTGCGCGTCGTGATCGACAATCCCAAGGACCTGTACAAACCGGGCATGTACGCGGATCTCAAGATCGAACACGACATGGGGACGGGGTTGCTCGTTCCCGAATCGGCCCTGATGCGCACGGGTGTACGTGACCTGGCGTTTCGCGTCCTGGGCGAAGGCCGCTTCGAACCGGTGGAAGTGAAGCTTGGTTCCCGATTTGGCGAACGGTACGAAGTGCTGGGCGGTCTTGCCGAAGGAGATGAAGTGGTTACTTCCGCGACTTTCTTGATCGATGCCGAATCGCGCTTCAAGGCGGCGGTTTCCGACTTCGGCGGCGGCCATAAGCATGGCGGCGACAAGAAGGAAAAGGCCGAATCGCCGGCCAAGGGCAAGAAACTGGAACAAACCAAGGAACACAAACATTAACGAGGTCGGCCATGATTGAGAAGATCATCGAATTCTGCGCCCACAACAAGTACCTGGTACTTATCTTTACGCTGGTGGCAGTGGCGGGAGCGTTCTATTGCATGCAAGAGGTGCCGCTGGACGCCATTCCCGACTTGTCGGATACGCAAGTCATCATCTACTCGCGCTGGGACCGCAGCCCCGACATCATCGAAGACCAGGTGACGTACCCGATCGTCACGGCGATGCTGGGAGCGCCCAAGATCAAAGCCATTCGCGGATTCTCCGACTTCGGCTTTTCCTATGTCTACGTAATCTTCCAGGACGGCACCGATATCTACTGGGCGCGGAGCCGCACACTGGAATACCTGTCCAAGATTCTGCCGCGCTTGCCGGAAGGGGTTCGCACCGAAATGGGACCGGACGCTACCAGTGTCGGTTGGGTGTATCAGTATGCCTTGGTGGACAAGTCGGGCAAGAACGACCTGGCTCAACTGCGAACGTTCCAGGACTGGAATTTGCGCTATCAGTTGCAAGCAGTGCCGGGCGTGGCCGAGGTCGCGTCGGTCGGAGGGTTCCAGAAGCAATATCAGGTGAACGTCGATCCCAATGCCCTGGTTGCGTTCAACATCCCGCTCCCCACCGTCGTGCAGGCCATTCGCGAAGGCAACAACGACGTGGGCGGTCGAGTCGTGGAATTCAGCGGCGCGGAATACATGGTGCGAGGCCGAGGCTACGCCAAATCGATCACAGACATTGAGAACATCGTCGTAGGCAAGGACGACAAGGGCACGCCGGTGCTGGTGAAACACCTCGGTCCGGTGTCCATTGGACCGGACATTCGCCGCGGCATCGTCGATCTGAACGGCGAAGGCGACACGGTCGGCGGCATCGTGATCATGCGCGCCGGCGAAAACGCGCTCAACGTGATCGACCGCGTAAAGACACGCGTCAAGGAGTTGGAACCTTCCTTTCCGGAGGGCATGGAAGTCGTCACCACGTACGACCGGTCGGTGCTGATCAGCCATTCCATCGACACGCTCAAGGAAGAACTTCTCGTCGAGATCTTCATCGTTAGTTTGGTCATTCTGATTTTCCTCTGGCACATTCCGTCGGCGATCATTCCGATTCTGACCATTCCGATTTCCGTCGTGCTGGCCTTCATTCCCATGTATCTCATGGGGCTAACCTCCAACATCATGTCCCTCACGGGTATCGCAATTTCCATCGGCGTGCTGGTGGATGGAGCGATTGTGGAAGTGGAGAACGCCTACAAGCGTTTGGAGCAGTGGAACGCAGGCGGGCGCCAAGGTGATTTTCACGAGGTGCGGTTGAAAGCCCTGAAGGAAGTTGGGCCGTCTGTCTTCTTCTCATTGCTCGTCATCGCGGTGGCCTTCATGCCGGTGTTCACGCTGGTGGACCAGGAAGGCCGGTTGTTCAAGCCGCTAGCCTTCACCAAAAACTTTGCGATGGCCATCGCCGCTCTTCTGGCTATCACGCTCGATCCGGCCATGCGCATGATGTTCACACGCATGGACTACTCGAACTTTCGACCGCGCTGGCTGTCGGCCATCTTCAATACGGTGACGGTCGGCAAATACTACCCAGAGGAACAACATCCGATCAGCAAGCGCCTGTTCTATCTTTACGAACCAGTCTGCAACTTCGTGCTCAGGCACAAGGCGTTGACATTGATCGGAGCATTCTTGCTGGTCTTAACCACGATTCCTGTCTACTTCCAGCTCGGCTCCGAATTCATGCCGCCCCTTGATGAAGGGACGGTGCTTTACATGCCGACGACGATGCCCGGATTGGCGGTGACCGACGCCCAAAAGCTGCTGCAAACGATGGATCAACGTCTGAAGCAATTCCCGGAAGTCGAATCCGTATTTGGCAAGGCGGGACGGGCGGAGACTTCCACGGATCCAGCTCCGTTTTCGATGATGGAGATTACCGTCGTGCTCAAACCGCATGAGCAGTGGCGTAAGAAGGATCGGTGGTATTCAGATTGGCCGAGTCCTTTCCAAGCTGTCTTCCGCCGCTTCGCTCCGGACCGGCTCACCTCGGAGGAACTGATGGCCGAGATGGACGCGGCCATGCAATTCCCCGGCGTGGTGAACGCCTGGACCATGCCGATCAAGGGCCGTATTGACATGCTCTCCACCGGCGTACGCACTCCCGTGGGCATCAAGATCATGGGCGCGGACCTGAAAAAAATCGAGGAGATGGGCATTCACATGGAAATGATCCTCAAGGAGGTGCCCGGCACGCGCAGTGTTTACGCCGAACGCACCGGCGGGGGTTATTTCCTCGATTTTACCTTGAAGCGAGAGCAACTGGCGCGTTACGGAGTGTCCATCAAGGAAGCCCAGATGATCTTGATGTCGGCCATCGGTGGCGAGCCAATCACGACGACGATCGAAGGGCGCGAGCGGTACACCATCAACGTCCGCTATGCCCGCGAGTTGCGCGATGACTTGACCAAGTTGTCGCGGGTGCTGGTGCCGACTTCGACCGGCGCCCACGTGCCGTTGGCGGAATTGGCGGACATCAAACTGGTCTCCGGCCCTGCCATGATCCGCGATGAGAACGGCATGCTCTCCGGATATGTCTTCGTGGACATCGCCGACCGAGATGTGGGCGGCTACGTTGAGGACGCCAAGAAGGCTGTCGAATCTCAACTTACGCTCCCCACGGGTTACTCGCTGACGTGGAGCGGACAATACGAGAACATGATTCGCGTTCGCGAACGCCTGAAGATCGTCATTCCGATCACGGTCTTCCTGATTTTTGTCTTGCTCTACATGAACACGTCCTCGGCTGTGAAGACAAGCATCATCATGCTGGCGGTGCCGTTCTCGTTGATCGGGGCCATCTGGTACTTGTGGATCCTCGGCTACCACATTTCCATCGCCGTCTGGGTCGGCATGATCGCGCTGATGGGCCTGGACGCGGAAACCGGAGTGTTCATGATGTTGTTTCTCGACCTTTCCTATTACGATGCGGTTCGGAAAGGCAAAATGAAAACCTACGATGACCTCAAAGAGGCCATCATTCATGGCGCGGTCAAACGCATTCGGCCCAAAATGATGACGGTGGTGGCGGCGATGATGGGTCTGTTACCGATCATGTGGTCGATGGGCACCGGAGCGGACATGATGAAGCGCATCGCCGCGCCGATGATCGGCGGCCTGGTGACCAGCTTCATCTTGGAACTGCTGGTGTATCCGCCCATCTACGCAATCTGGAAATGGAACTTCGAGATGAAAAAAGGAACGGTGGATGTCGGCAAGCTGCCGATCCCGGAATTGAAGGAACATTGAGCACGTATGGCTCGGGTTCGGCAAGATCGCCTATCCCGTGGATGCCACATTGAAGGCAATGAAAGTTGACCCGACCGAGACCGAAGCCTGGCAGGAAGCGAAGCGAGTTTTCCCAGGCATCGGTCGGGAGTTCATGCCGCCTCTGGACGAAGGCTCGATGCTGTACATCCCGTCGCTTTTGCCGTCCGCTTCGCTGTCGCAGGGAAAAGAGATCATCACCATTCAGAATCGAGGCATTCGTGAAGTTCCTGAGGTGGAGAGCGTCGTCGGCAAAGTCGGCCGCTCCGAGTCCGCGCTCGATCCCGCGCCGACGAGCATGATCGAGACCATCATCATGCTCAAGCCTGAGAGCGCGTGGCGCATGGTGCCGCAGGAACGTTGGCATAGCGGCAGTTTTGCAAGTCCCGTCCTGCGCGGGGTTTGGCCCGAAGAACGCCGAATCACCAAGGCGGAACTGATGCAAGAACTCCAGGAGAAAACCGCCATTCCTGGCGTCCTGCCGACCTGGCTTCAACCGATCCAGACGCGCATCGTAATGCTTCAAACCGGTTTTCGAGCCATGATGGGCGTGAAGATTTTCGGTTCCGATCCGAAGGAGATCGAAAAGATCGGCTTGCAGATGGAGCAGATCCTTCGCAAAGTGCCCGGCACCACCGATATTGTCGCCGATCGCATCATCGGCCGGCCATACATCCAGTACGTCATCGACCGCGAGGCGATTGCCCGCTACGGCGTCAAGATCCGCGACGTGCAGGACATCATCGAGATCGCTATCGGCGGCGAAAACCTCACACAGACTGTCGAGGGCCGCGAACGATATCCGATACGAGTTCGCTACCCGCGCGAGCTGCGAGAGCGCTTTGAGGACCTCGACCGTATCCTGGTTCCCACGTCAACTGGAGCGCATGTCCCGATCGCCCAGGTTGCGAAGATCAGCTTCACGGTCGGCCCCCAGGAATTGAAAAGCGAAAATGGCCTTCTCGTTGGCTACGTGACTTTGAACACGCGCGATCGAGACGAGATCAGCGTCGTGGAAGAGGCCGAAGCGCTGTTGCAGGCCGAGAAAAAACGCAGCGACGAACTCATCGCGGCGGGCCGACATGAAGAAGCAACGCTGGTGTTGCCGGCGGGCTACTACTGGAAATGGTCCGGTCAGTTTGAAAATCAGCAACGGGCCATGGAGCGCCTTTCCTGGATGGTGCCGCTCGTGCTCTTCTCGATGTTCGTGATGATTTACATCGGCCTAGGCCGCTGGTGGCTCGCGTTCATCGTCTTCTTTGGCATTCTCGTGTCGGCGTCCGGGGGTTTCGTCTTGCTCACGCTTTACGGGGCCAATCTGAGCGTCGCTGTCTGGGTTGGTTTCATCGCTCTATTTGGTGTTGCTGACGATGTTGCCGTGGTCATGTTGAGCTTCTTGGAGGAGAAGTTCAAAGAGAAAACGCCAAGCAGCGTTGGGGAAGTCCGCGAGATGGTCATGGAGGCTGCCATGCGGCGCGTACGGCCTCTCCTCATGACCACGGCCACGACGGTAATCGGCCTGGCCCCGATCTTCCTGACTCAAGGTCGCGGCTCCGACGTGATGCAACCGATGGCGATCCCCAGCGTCGGCGGCATGGCGGTGCAACTCATTACGTTCCTTCTGGCGCCATGCCTCTACTGCATGGTGCAAGAATGGTTGTTTAGGCGTAAGGCAAACTCGCCTGGCGGTGCCTCGGAAAACCAGGCCGCGGATGCGAAACCGGCTCAAGCGTGAGGATGTTGGAATGCAGATTCTCACAATCAACGGTGGATCCTCAAGCGTCAAATGGGCGTTGTTTGATGCGACGGCCGCGAACCTGTTTTCGGTCTAATGTCTCCTCTATGATAGCTGGCCAAGCTCTTGGCATCCCGTGAAAAGGTCCATTCATGAGCCGAACACGACAACACGGGCCGAAGGTAAATACGACAGCCCGGCACTACTTCGAACTTCCTGTCCTTCACCGCAGCTGCAGCCGACTCAACTTCGGTATGAAGAAGCAGAGGGTCAAACTCGACCAGAGTTCGCTCGCGCGCTACCTTGGGACACAGTTCCGCAGGGTTCCGATCTACTTTCCCGACACGTGCCTAATCACTGGACCGGTTATGGATGAAGCCGTATGGGACCAACTCCTCCAGCGTCCCGTCTGCCTCACGGAGTTGGTCATGCGCGAACTGGCAGGCTGGCTCATGGCCCCTTGCCGGCACTCCCGGCTCTGGCGGTTGGTCGTGTCAGCGCGGCTTGACAGGCATGGCCCTGTTTGGATCGACTGCCCCGAACGGTGGCCCCAGGATCATCTCCTCGGCATCGCGTACTATTCCAACCTGCTTGCCGAGCGGAAACGCAGAGCGCGGGATTTGGCTCTTCAGTTAGAGCAAAAGCTCAGCCGGACTCCAACCGACGACGAACTGAATGGCCTGTTCCAAAAGGGTTGGGCGCGCCGAGATTTCCACGTCGTTCGCTCAGGTGCGAAGGAGTTGCGCACCGGGGGCAACGTCTTCACCGACGAACATTTGGTGGTAACCGCTTGCGCGGTGGGCCTATTCACCGGGAACGACACGGTAGTGCTGACCCGCGACCGCGGCGTGTTCGATCAGTTCGCCAAACTCACAAGTTTGCTGACCATGCACTATCAAGGCATGCGGTTCGCCGAGGCGTACGCCGCCTACCGCTCCTCGTTCGAGATCACGCCGATGCCCATCGGAAACCCGGACATCGATGCTTTTTTCGTCGCCGAGAACAGTTTCCTCGTCCGCAAACCGGTAGCTCTCGAACAATTCGTTGACTGGCTTTTGCCTCACGAGTCCGTGCCGGTGGGGCTTCACTGCATCCTGTTGGGCGGAGAGGCGGACTCGTTTTCGCTCGACCATTGTTTTCTAGAAGCCGAACGCGACATGGACCGCATCATTCGCATGAAGGGCCGGACGAGAGGGTGGAACACGGACCGCATCCGTGGCCGCAACTGTCACGCCACCGGCTTTCCGCGCGGCATTCCGAACCCCCGCCATTTTGTGGCGGTGGTGCAGGATCGGGAGATCTACCTTCCAGACGGGACGTTGGCGTTCCCCAAACTCGACATCGCCCACACCGTCTTCCACGACGAGGTTTTGTCGGCGCCCGTGACAACTGGGACGGAGTGATCTGCCGCAATTACGTCAACGTCATCGTAGCTGGCAAGCAGCCGTCTCCGCAATGGCTCAGCATGGAGCAAGCCGAGAAGCACTGCGCCGCAGGCATCAGCATATGGGACTGGGCGAGCAGCGATGCCGGCGGCGAGCCCGATGCCGTTTTGGCCTGCTGCGGCGATGTTCCGACTCTGGAAACTCTCGCCGCTGCCGACCTGCTTCGCCGTCACCTCCCAGACGTAAAAATACGCTTCGTCAACATTGTCAATCTCATGAAACTACAACCGCCCAGAGAGCATCCCCACGGCCTGAGCGACGACGAATTCGATACGCTTTTCACCAAGGACAAGCCGATTATCTTCGCGTTCCACGGCTACCCCTGGCTCATTCACCGCCTGACCTACCGGCGGACGAATCACAGGAATCTGCATGTGCGCGGCTACAAGGAAGAAGGAACTACCACCACGCCGTTCGATATGGTTGTTCTCAACGATCTCGACCGCTTCCATTTGGCCAAGGATGTTATTGAGCGATTGTCCCAAACCGGTGCCCGCGCGTTAGCCATGAAGCGGATGCTTCAGGAAAAGCTGCAAGAACACAAGCGGTACATTGAGGACCATGGCGACGACATGCCGGAGATTCGGCAGTGGCGGTGGCCGCCTGGTTTGTCGTTGTAGTGTCTTGCGAAAAACCTTTCATGCATCGGCCTTACGGGCCTAATTCTTGACGAGCATTCAAACGACTTCACCGGAGCGGTGGCCGTTAAGTGAAAACGGGCGGCTGAACTTACTGGGCAGAACGCGCCGAACGCCTGAAGGCGTCATACGTTGTCTGACCGTCAGAGTCGAAAAAAGTAGATGCGATTGACGGAATTGCCGATCAAGATATAGTGGCATTGGGTAATCGGTTTCTTCGGATCGAGAATTCGTGCGAATGTCGCGAGGTTGGCTACGTCTGGTTGCTTGCGTGAGCTTGGGTGCCTACCTGTTGGCAAACACCCACGCCAGCTTTGCGCTCGAACGTTTCATCCGGGTCGAAGCCCCTGCGAAGCGCGTGACTGAATCGACGCCGACCGACGAAGAAACTCCGCCAAGCTCGCCGAAGTGCAAGCATTGCACCAAGGTTTCCGAGGAACAAACCGACGAAGAATGCCCTTGCCCGTCGGAAGGCCCTTCGAAGCCATGCAATGACTCGTCGTGCCCATGCTGCCCGACCGAACATGGCGGGAAAGATTGCCCATGTCCTGGCGGATGTGCGATGTGCAGTGTCGCGAAGGCGCCGCTCCTGACGCCGATCACGAACAATCCTCATGATGCGGTTTGCACGGGCGAATGCCAACTCGACGAAGCGTTCGATTACGTTTCGCCGCTTCAACGTGGGCTCATGCGGCCTCCCCGCGCGTAGTCTCCTTCCCTTCGCGGTTCTCGCAAGGGTCCTTCCTTTATTTGATCTCTGCTTGATCGATGTCCTCCGGCTGCATTGCTGCGCTTGAGGCTCTCGAATGACTTCTTGGCCGCGAGCCGAGCTTTCGCGTGCCCCTTCGATTAACTCAGTTGTCTGGTTTCAACTGCTCCACCAGAGTTTGCTGCCAATTGCGCGATGCGCGAGCGGCGCGATTCAGGAGACCGTCATGAGCGATCAAAACAACATCAGCGTGCTGGAGCCATCCTCCAAGGCAACATCGACTCAGATCGCGGCCGCGCCGAGTCCACTGGAACCGCGCCACGAACCAACAACGGTGCTGAGCTGGCTTGGCCGCAGCCTGCCGACGTTTGCGGTGCTGCTCCTCCTTGCCGGGTTCGCGTTCGTCGGGCATCAGACCGGATGGAGCGTGCCGAAGTTCAGCTCGCTTTTCGGCAAATCGACCGGCGAGAAAGACGACTGGTGCGAGGAGCATAGCGTCCCGGAGTCGATCTGCATTGAGTGCAACGAGGCGCTGATGCCGAAGCCGAAATCGACCTGGTGCAGGATTCACGGCGTTCACAACTGTCCTTACGAACGCCCCGAGCTGGCGCAGGTCATGACCACGCCTACCGTGACGCCGGAGGATCTGGATCGGGCCAAGCGGGCGCTCGACTTGAAGGAGCGCAAGGAGAACAACTCGAAGTGCAAGACGCATCTTCGGCGGATTCAGCTTGCGTCGGATGACGTGGTCAAAAAGATGGGCCTCGGATTCGCCATTGCCTGGCCGGGACAAGTCTACGAGACGGTATCGGTGAGTGGGGAGATCGCCTATGAGCAGCCGCGCGTGGCGCCGGTGTCAGCATCCGTGGCGGGCCGGGTTTGGTACGTGACGGACAAGGGAGTCATTGGAAAGCGCGTGAAACGAGGCGATGTCCTTGCGCTCCTGGATGCTGCTGACGTCGGTAAGGCCAAGGCGGAATTGTTGCAAGCTCACGCACAGCTGGAGATACGCAAGACAACGTTCGATGGCGTCAAGCGGCTCGCCACGCAAGGCGTCGTAGCCGAGTCGCGCCTCCTCGAAACCGAGTTGGCCTATCGCGAAGCGAGCATCCGATTTGCCGGAGCGAAGCAGGCTCTCATCAACATGGGACTGCCCATCCAGATCGATGCGAAGAAACCGATAAGCACCGAAGAACTGACCGCGATGGTTCAGTTCTTCGGGATCCCGTCGGACATTGCCTTACGGCTGGACCCGAAGACCACCACGGCCAATTTGATGCCCGTCGTGGCCCCTCGTGATGGAATCGTTGCATCTGCGAAGGCATCCGCGGGCGAGATGGTGGACGCCGGCCGGCCGATCTTTGTCGTCGCCGACACGAGCCGGATGTGGCTCATTCTAAACGCACGGAGTGAAGACGTGCCATACCTGCGCATTCGTGACGAGAAAACAGGCTCACCCGGTCAGAAAGTGAAATTCCGGCCCGACGGCTCCGCTCAGGAGTTCGCCGGCGAGTTGGTCTGGAAGAGCACCGAGGTCGACGAGAAAACGCGCACGGTGCAGTATCGCGCTGAACTGCCGAATCCGGACGGGGTGCTCCTCGCGAACTCCTATGGCAAGGGGCAGATCATCCTTCGGGAAGAAAAGAACGCCATTGTCGTGCCGACGGAAGCCGTCCACTGGGAAGGCGACTGTCACGTCGTTTTCGTCCGGGACAAGAACTTCTCGGACCCCGAAAGCAAGAAGGTCTATCACGTTCGCTCGGTTCGTCCTGGCGTGACGAACGGCTCGAACATCGAAATCATCGCCGGGTTGCTCAAAGGCGAAATCGTCGAAACGACGAACAGCGCCACGCTTCGTGGGGAGTTGCTCAAAAACAACCTTGGCGCCGGCTGAGGGTGCGGCCATTAACAGCCCGGTTCGGGCTGATCGTAAGTCAGTGTCGCGTTAAGAATAGATGCTCTGCGAGTATGGAAAGAGCGCACAAGCGATAAGGAGAGTCAGGTGCTGAACTGGATCATCGATTTTTCGTTGAGATACCGCGTGTTGGTCCTCATCGTGACGGCGGTTTTCGCCGTCGCGGGCGGGATCTCGCTGCGCTACCTCGATGTCGATGCGTTTCCGGACACAACCCCGGTCCAAGTGCAAATCAATACCGTGGCGCCGGCGCTCGGGCCGGAGGAAATCGAACAGCAGATCACGTTTCCCATCGAACAGGTCATCAGCGGCTTGCCGAAGCTGGAGCAGTTGCGTTCGGTCTCGAAATTCGGCCTATCGCAGGTGGTGGTTACCTTCCAGGATGGAACCGACATCTACTTCGCCCGCCAGTTAATCAATGAGCGGCTCTCGACAGTTGAGCTTCCGGTCGGAATGGAGCGGCCTAAAATGGGGCCGGTCGCGACGGGCCTCGGCGAAGTGTTCCACTACGTCGTCACTGGCCAAGGGACCGACGTGACCGACATGCGGACCATCCACGATTGGGTGATCAAGCCGAAGCTCCGGACGGTCAAGGGGACGGCCGAGGTGAATTCCTGGGGCGGGTACGAGAAGCAATATCAGATTCGCATCGATCCCGACCGACTCGATCGGCACAAGCTGACGTTTGATGAAGTCGTCGAAGCCGTGCAAAAGAACAATCGCAATGTCGGCGGCGGCAACATCCGCGTGAAGAGCCAAATGTTCCTTGTGCATGGCATGGGGCGGACTGTCACGATTGAGCAGATCAAGGACATCGTCATCACCGCCAAGGACAACGTTCCGGTGAAGGTGAGCGACGTGGCGGAAGTGCAGATTGGCCATGAAATTCGCCGCGGCGCCGTGACCGCGGATGGCAAGGGTGAAGTCGTTCTCGGCCTGGGCTTCATGCTGATGGGGGAGAACAGCCATCAAGTCACCTGGTCGATGAAGAAGAAGCTCGAAGAAATCAAGACGACGCTTCCCCCGAATGTCAAGGTGGAACCGGTCTATGACCGCACGGAACTGGTCGATTTCGTGATCGACACGGTGAAAAAGAACCTCTTTGAGGCCGGCATTCTGGTCGTCGCGGTGCTGTTTCTGTTCCTGGGCAATCTGCGCGCAGCCAGCATCGTTGCGATGGCGATTCCCCTTTCCATGCTGTTCGCGTTTTCCGGGATGTTGCGGTTTGGCATTGCCGCAAGTCTCTTGAGTCTCGGGGCGCTCGACTTCGGCATGATCGTGGATAGCTCCGTCGTCATGATCGAGAACTGTGTGCGGCACATTGCCCACGGCGACCTCAAAGCAAAGTCCAAGCTGGAAATGATCCGTGACGCGGCCATTGAGGTTCGCAAGCCGACGCTCTTCGGCGAACTCATCATCATGATCGTCTACCTGCCGATCCTGACGCTTGAAGGCATTGAAGGCAAGATGTTCCGTCCGATGGCGCTCACGGTGATCTGTGCCCTCGCAGGCTCAATGATCTTCTCGATGACACTGATGCCAGTCTTGGCGAGCTACTTTTTGCCAGAGAAAATCGAGGAACGCGAGCCGCTGTTTATGCGAATTGCCCACGCGATCCACTACCCGATTCTTCAGTTTTCCATGAAGCACAAGACTGCGGTGATCGTCGTCGCGGTCATGATTCTGATTATCGCATTCGGTTTCATCGCCCCGAACCTGGGCTCGGAGTTTGTGCCCACGCTGTCGGAAGGGGCGATGACGATCAACATCGTGCGCCTCGCGGATACGCCGATCGAGCGCTCCATCGAAGAGAACACGAAGCTGGAGAAGATCATCCTCGATGCCTTTCCCGATGAAGTGAACCATGTCTGGAGCCGAATCGGCACGGCGGAAATCGCGACCGATCCGATGGGCGTTGAGCTGACAGACATGTTCATCAGCCTCAAGACGCGCGACAAATGGAAGAAAGCGAAGACCCAGGACGAACTGACCGAACAGATCCAGAAGGAAATCCGTTCGTACGTAGGTCCGCGTTTCGCTTTCTCGCAACCGATCAAGTTGCGGCTCGATGAGATGATCTCTGGCGTCCGCGCAGACCTGGCCGTCAAGCTGTTCGGTGACGACATCAAGACGTTGCAGAAGACGGCGACGGAAATCGAGAAAGTGCTGAAGTCGATCGACGGCAATGCGGACGTGGCGGTGGAACCGCTGACGGGCTTGCCGATCCTGCAAATCAAGGTGAAGCAAGATGAGCTGGCCCGTCACGGGGTGCCGGCCAAGACGGTGCTCGATCTCGTCGAATCCCTGGGGAGCATGCGGTTAAGCGAAGTTGTCGAAGGGCAATTCCGATTTCCGCTTGTGATTCGCTTGCCGGAACAGTATCGAGGCACGGTATCGGGTGCTGGAGACGCAAAGAAGCTCATCGAAGAACTTCCTGTCGTCACGGCCAAGGGGGAACGGCTGCCTCTGGTGCGGTTGGCGTCGGTCGAGGTGCTGCAGGACACGCCGTCCACGATCACGCGCGAGTGGGGTCAACGACGGATCACCGTAACTTGCAATGTTCGCGGCCGAGACCTGGGCAGCTTCGTCAAGGAAGCCGAGAAGAAATTGCATGACAGCGTGTCGATGCCGTCGCCGCGCTACCACATGGAACTGGGCGGGCAATGGGAGCATCTCATCAGCGCGCGCAACCGGCTGCTTATCGTCGTGCCGGTGGCGCTCCTGTTGATTTGCGGCTTGCTGTATCTCACTTACGGCAACTTCATCGACATGATTCGCGTCTTCACCGGCGTTCCGTTCGGCGCCGTCGGCGGCATCTTCGCGCTCTGGATTCGCGACATGCCGTTTTCCATCTCGGCGGCCATCGGCTTCATTGCCATGTCAGGTGTGGCCGTGCTCGATGACATGATTCTGGTCTCGTACATTCGGCAACTTCGCAAGAAAGGGCTATCGCTCGACGACGCGGTTCAGCAAGCCGCCGTCACGCGCCTGCGGCCCGTGCTGATGACGACGCTGGTCGCGAGCCTGGGCTTCGTGCCGATGGCGTTCAGCACCGGCATGGGCGCCGAAGTGCAACGGCCGCTCGCAACCGTTGTCATCGGCGGCGTCATCAGCGCGATGGTGATGTCGCTGTTCGTCGTTCGCGTCCTGTATCTCGTGTTCAAGTCGCCCGTGGATGTCGAGGAGGAGAGAAAGGCCGTCCCTGCGGCGGAATCGCAGCGGACGAAGGAAACCGTTTCTGTTTAACCTCAGGAAAAGGCAACATGCCTAGGAGGGTACGAATGTTCGCACGTTTGAGTGGCTTCGCTGTCTTGACGCTTGTGGCGGTTCTCGGTCTGTCCACGATTGGATGCACCAGCAAGGATCAGCCCGATCCCAAGAAAAAGGGGGGCGACGCCCAGGCGAAAACAAATCCGGACGACAACAAGAAGGAGATCAAGAAGGACGACCACAGCGACTGGTGGTGCAAGGAGCACGGCGTCCCGGAGCATCTGTGCAGCCTGTGCCAGGGCGATGTCTTCGAGAAATACAAAAAGGAAGGAAAGCTGTGTAAAGTCCACCCGGATCGCGCGGAGGAGCAGTGCTTCAAGTGCGATCCGAGCAGGTACGAGAAATACGAGGCGATGTACATGGCCAAGTACAACGGCAAGAAACCGGAACGGCCGCCGGAAACGGAATTCAAGAAGTGAAATCGTATTTCGCGTCGCTGCCCGGCCCCGTCGCGTGATGTGGTCGGGCGGCGCATGAAGCTTTGAGGAGCCGACAATGGAAGCATTTCATCGAAGATGGCCCGTGTTGTTCGGCGTCGTTTGCCTAGCCTGGATTCCCACGGGGCACTATTGAGCTAACACAAAAATCCCTGGCAGCTGGTTTTCAGCTGGATTTTCCTTGCATCAGCTGCCTGGGATTGTTACACTTCTATTAACTTATCTTGATCGCAGCCACGATCTCTT
>JACPPF010000108.1 GCA_016191165.1 Planctomycetota bacterium | reverse complement strand
GGCACTGCCGTAGTAGAGCAGCACCAGGCTGATGCCGAGGCCGATCAGATCGACCAGCTGCTCCAGCCGGACCGCGAGCCTCTTCGGCAGGGCGACGAACAGCATGTCGACGCGGACATGGTTGCCCTGGCGCAGGACCCAGGGCGCCGCCAGGAACGTGCCGGCATACATGAGGTACTCGGAAAGCTCGATCAGCCACGGCAGTGAGCCCAGCGAGAGGTCACGCAGGGCCACGTCGACGCAGATCAGCACGATGATCAGCCCGAGCACCAGGCCGAACAGCGTACAGAAGAAGCTCAGCAGCTTCTCGAAGAAGGCCAGGGCGATCGCCATGGAGCGGGCTTTTAGCCGCCTACTCCTTCACGAAATAGCTGCGAAGCTTCGGCGCGTTCTCCGGGCTGATCTTGTTGACGACCGCCCAGCCGGCCTCGCGCGCCTCCTTGGTGTAGCGCTGCTCGTCGGCGGGCGAGAAGCGGATCGCCTTGATGCCGGCTTCCTCCTGCTTCTTGCGCTCGGCCTCGATCAGCCCGACGTCGGCCGTGCTGGACTCGATCTCGAGCGCCAGATCGAGCAACAGCTTGCGCTGTGCGTCGTTCAGCTTCTTGGTCCAGGTGTCGTGATTCGCCAGCAGCGTGATGTCGGGGTGATAGAAGCCCGGATCGACGCGGAACTTCGTCACCTTCTGCCACGAGTAGTCGAAGATGCCGCGCGTCGCCCAGCCATAGCCATCGACCGTGTTGCGCTCGAGCATGGTGTAGACTTCGGGCGGGGTCGAGTTGATGCCGGTGCCGCCGAGCTTCTCGACCATCGGCCGGTACATCGGGGTGACCCGGATCTTCAATCCCGAGAAGTCGGGCTTGGTGATCTCCTTGTTGAGGAAGATATGCGCCCGCTCGTAGTTGTAGAGGCGGGCCAGGAACTGCGTGTTGGCCTTGTCGACGTGCAGCTTGTTGAGGAAGGCGAGCCCGCCGTTGCTGCGCAGCTCGGCCATCGACACCTCG
>JACPPF010000107.1 GCA_016191165.1 Planctomycetota bacterium | reverse complement strand
GCGATCCCCTGGCTCGGCAAAAAACGCCTGCGCCTGGTCTTCGGCTGAGGCTCCGTGGGGTTAAGTCTTGTGCTAACATTTGACCCGCCAACCGGGTCGAAATGTTAACACGACGAACACGCGTGGGAATCCAGGCTAGTCAATCCACTGGGCCTTGGCAACGTCATTCAGCGAATATCTGCAAAGTTCTTCCCCATCTAATCCATTGTCTAACTGATGCGGTTCTGCAAGACTCTGGCCTTCATTCTTGGGAATGAGGGCACGTCTGTCGATCCTTTCACACCACAGCACAAGGAGTGACCAATGGCTCACCGCAATCTTGCGGAATTCGTTGCGTACCTACGCCAGGCCGAGACCGTCCCGCGTCCGGACGGCGAAGAGTGGCAAGCGATGATCGCCCGCATTCACGTCACGGGCGTCATCTCGGAGATCGAAGAGGAGACCTATTGGTATTTCCTCGAAGTCCTCCCGCCCAAGTACATGAACGGCAGTCTCTTCGCCTTCGCCGAGGGTGCCGAATCGCTCAAGCTGTTCTGGACTCGCGAGGGCACGCACTTTGTCCGCCCCCTGACCTGGGACGAGACGCAAGAATTCTGCCGCCTCGCCCGCATTGCCCCACCCTGGTAACCCTCACGCTTTTTCAGGAGGCCGAGTAAATGTTTCACAAGAACCGCAGATGGGTTATCGCCCCCGTTCCGTCCGTTCAGGAGCTCGCCCGGATGCTCACGCAGAAAACGTGGACTCTGTGCTCGGGATTCCACGTCGAAGGACGCCCCGAGTGATCTCCCGCCTCACGCTCTTCATCGTGGCGTCAACTTGATCGCAGACGGCTACGCGAAGACCTTCCTTCAAGAGTTTATACAGATAGGTTTCGAGTTGATGATGCGGGAAGCCGGCCATTGTGTGCGTCTGGTCACGTGTCGTGAGTGTCAGGCCGAGAACCTTGTGACACGTCTCGGCATCGTCGCCGAAGCTTTTCGTAAAAGTCGCCGATGCGAAACAGCAGGATCATGTCGGGATGCTTTTCCTTGGCTTCGCGATATTGCTCCATCATAGGAGAATGGGTTGGCAGCGATGCCGTGTTTTCTACCGTCGCCGGTGCTGGCGCCGCGGCGGACTTCCGTGATTTCTTTCTTGCCATCGGGCGCCGCGATTCGGATTGAGGCTCCGAAGAGGGAGGCGAGGATTCGGGGCCAAGGATCTGAAACGCCATGCGCTTGATGTGAGACTTGAGCCTTGCAACGGGTTCTTTGCCCGGCACGATCTCAACGAGCACTTCACAGGCGTCCGCGACAGGCTCCTTCCCGAATTCTTCCGCGATCGGCTTGATCTGCTCGCGGGCCTTGTCCATCGTTAGCGTCTCATACCCAAAGAGACGGACAATCGCGATCCAGTGCGGCTGCGTGTACATTTTTTGGAGCAACTTCTCCTTCTCCACGCGAGTCAGAGAAATTTCTGGCGCTGGCGATTGTTCGGGACCGGGCATAGTGCGGCATCTTGACGAAAGACGCCGATCTCGTCAACTGCCTAGAAAAGCGTATTCTGCCGTGAAAGCGTCAGGTCGATTGCCCGCAAGATTTGAGTGGCCGGTAAGCGGCCGAGTTCCGTTGGCTCCATCTTGTAAAGGCCGCCCCCGTAGACTCGCCCCTCTCGCAAGAATGTGTCGGTTCCGAAGGCCTGCAGCTCGCGGAAAACCTTCTCGTACAGAGCGGGTTGTTCGGACAGGGCCTGGGCCAGCTCTGCTTTGGGATAGAGCATCAAGTACAGGTTCGTCGCCGTGGCGCGGGATCGATTCCAAATGAATCGGAAGGGTTTCCGGCCGCCGTTGCCAGGACGCCCCATGTATGTACATAGAAAAGGCGATGGCGCCCGGGTCTCCTGGGAATACCACGGCGTTCTGCGGCTCGTGATGTAGCCCTTGTCGATGTCGCGACGTTCTCCGTCTTCCAGGTATTTCCAAAACGCCGGGTATTTTTCGCGGAGCGTTTCCTCTGGCAATCGGCAGTCGATCAGGCATAGAGCCGGAACCTCCGATGGATATCCCTTGTCGTCGCCGTCGATAATCTCGACATGCAAGTGACGAGGACTCGGCAGGACGGGCTTCACGGCATCCTTCGGAATGCCCAGCTTGGCGGCCTCGGCACGGGGCAGAATGAAGAAATCATTTGCGCCAGTCGCCAAGCCGCGTTTGATCTCGAAAAGGTCGGCAAGCGTCGCCTGGTCAACGTCTGGCTCGACCACGTTTTTCGATTCTGTTGGAAACGCAGTCCACTTGTGGGCCTCTCGCAGTGCCGCGATGGGGACGCGCTGCTTGCGTGCGGGGTCAAGCAAGCTTCCCCCGTGCGTGAAGAGGACCGAATGCCGCTTCGGCGGCGGGGTCTTCTCGAACACGACGACCGCAGACGAAACGAGTGCATCCGCAAACTGGACATCCAACGGACAGAAACGATGAATGTGAAGCAGTTTCACATGCTCGGTGAGGTATCGCTTCACAGCTTCGCCGTAGTTCACGTCCATGAATTCCGACGGAATGAGCCAGACAGCGAGCCCGCGCGGCGCCAACCAAGCGTCGGCGAGAAGTAGAAAGTAGCAATAGAGGCCCGCCAGGCCACTGATGCCGATGCCGAGGTTTCGGGCGACATCGTGCTGCAAACGCTTTTTGGCGATTAGTTCCAAGTGGTGATGGCGCACGTAAGGCGGATTCGTCAGGATCAGATTGAAAAGGTTTGGGGATGCCGGCGACTTCAGTTCCGTGAAGTCGGCCGCGAGCACTTCAAGCCCGCTCGACACCCAAAGGTCGGAAGCCGCGGCCACGATGCGCGAATCAAGCTCGACGCCGGCGGCGCGGCCGATCTGCTTCGCGGGAAACGCCTGGCGCAGGGCGGAATAAAACGAGCCGGTGCCGAGAGCCGGGTCGAGGAATTGGACGCGATCGGTGCGTTTCCGCCAAAGCGCCGCAGCGTACGCCGCGATCTCCAGCGCCAACGGCAGGGGTGTCGCAAACTGACCCCAGCGGTTGCGTTCCGCTTGGTCCCTGTCAGCGTCCAGGGTTACCTGGTGGTGCTGGCGCCGCGTCTCGATTTCCAAAACAGTAGGCATAGTTCAAAGGCCGAGTTGCTCGAAGTCTTCGATTCGGTGTTCCCATATCCAGTCTATCCCTTCCGCCGCTTCGTAGCCAAGGTATCCGCTGTCGAAGTAGCCGCAGAGAAACAGAATGTACTCAACGTGCGGGCCGTGCGTCGTCTTGAGCTGGTGCATTTTCGCTGCCTCTTCCTTGCGGCGTTTGTTCACGTTCGTGAAATCGCCAGCTGACTTCGCTTCGATGAGAACCGGCAAGAGCGCTGGCCGGGGCTTCTTCGGCTGCACGACCACGTCGATTGGGATGTTCACCTTGTGATCGGAGCCGACCACCACGTTCATTCGGAAGGCGAATGTGCCGGGCTCCATTTCGTTGAGAAGTTTGTCGGTTGGGTTGGGCTTCTGGACGTAACCTTTTCTCTTGAGGTACGCGGCGATCAGAGCGAGTTGGCGCTTCTCCTGTGCGTTACGAACGATGGGATCAGACACGGCTCCGCACAGGCGGTCGGCGACGATCGTCGAAGCTCGGTGTCTTTCCTGCTTCGACGGCCTTTGCTTGGCGACAAGCCAAGGGAAAATGTCGGCGTCGAGCATTTGCGCGAAAATGCTGCAAATCTGCGTGAGGTGTTGATCGAGAGTCTGCTTGGGCATGCGCGTCGGAACTGTTCCGGATTCCATGGACGCGACGAGTGATTTGCTCACGCCTGCAAGTCCCGTGAGACGATCACGAGCGATCGGCGGGCAGCAACACATTCGCAGGGTAGGCAAGATTCCTGAATGGCTCGCCAGAAGGGCGGGCGCAAGGTCGAGCAAGTCCTTCGTGTGCAAAAGAGCCTCTTCGACATGCTTCGTCGTCCTGATCCGAGTTTCGCGATACGCCTTCGGAGCGAACCGCATGAACCATTTGTTGAACTGGTCGACCGAAGCCCGGATGTCCTGCTTCCAAAGGTGTGGCTTGTCGGAATTGATCGGCATGGGTTTCATCCTGAATGAAGCGGCGTTCGTGCCGTGAAGTAACGAGGTGATGATCGTCAACTCCGGTGCCAGCGTCAAGAACCAAACAATGCCCTCGACGGCAGGATTGCAACATTGCAAAAATCCCCATGCCGATCGGCATGGGGCTCGGTCTGAGCCTTCGAAGATTTCGTGCATCCGGCGGTGCGTCACGAGTCATCTCCTTCCTGCATCCTCGCGGCCATCATGGCGGGAAGGTAGGTCATGCAACGGTCGCCGAAGGCGCCGTTTCACTCGTCGCAGCTTGCATTTTTCGTTGCGTCGCCGTGGTCCGAGCGATAACCTGCTGATGTCGGTCGTGGACTGGAAAAACGATCGTCAACCAGACAGCCAGCCCGATTGCCGAGGGGCTCAATGGCTAGATTCCCAATCCGTGTCATGGCTTGCAACAGGGGACCGCCAAAAAGATGTTCTCATCAATGGGTCCATCGAAGCGACTGACCCGCGAGATAGACAATCATTATCACCTGCAACTGGTGGCGGCTAATGCCGCGCATATCGTCGAATACCAAGAACGGGCATTTCGCCTTCAGCGGGAATCGGCAGCCGCCAATCTTCGCGCCCTTGCGGGCTTGGCCAGCCGGCAGGACACGACAAATCGCATCCTCAATGACCTCGTGGACGGCTTGGATCAACTCAATTGGGTGCAACTGCCCATTCTACAGGTGAATTTACGTCTTTGAATCGAGAAGGAGCAGCGTTTTGATGGATTAATTGCACGGAGCGCAGCTGAAAAGGAGCATGGAGCATATCCTTGCCGTTACCAAAGCTCGGCTCGG
>JACPPF010000116.1 GCA_016191165.1 Planctomycetota bacterium | reverse complement strand
CGGAGGCTGGTCGAAAAATCGAGGGGAAAAAATTTCGCCGCATCAATCCGCTTAAAACTACGTGATCGCTGGGGGAACCGCATTTGCCGACACCGCTGCCGTTAGGAAAAAGAGCGGGACCGCGAACTTCGCAATAGCCTCGGTCGCTTACGCCGGCGATTGACGCAGGGGTTGCGACGTGTTACGCTGTCGCGGCCCATCAACCACGTTCGGGATTCCTGCCGTGACCACCGCTGGCCGATACATCATCCTCAGCGTCGCCTTTCTCGGCTGGTTGTTCGCCGGCTTTCACATGTCGATCACGCAGCTCACCGGCCAGTCGGCGGCGATTGATCTGCTCGGGCGCGCCGGCGAACTCGACGGCGAGCAATATCGAGCTCTGAGCAAGCAAACGAAGGACGAACTCTCTGCCGCTCAAAAGGAGCAGCTTGGCGTCTGGAAGGCGACCATCGGCCAATGGTTCGCGTGGATTCAGTGCGCGTTCCTGTTCGGCGCGGCCGCGGGCGGGCTGGTGTTCGGCAAGTTGGGAGATGTAATTGGCCGATCCAAGGCGATGGCGGCGAGCATTGTCATGTACACGGCCTTTGCCGCGGCGACGGCCTTGGCGCAGTCGCCCTTTCAATTCTGGGCGCTGTGGTTCCTGGCATGCACCGGCGTCGGCGGCATGTGGCCCAACGGGGTGGCGCTGGTTTCCGAGGCGTGGTCGGGCATGTCGCGGCCCATGGTCGCCGGCGTCATTGGCGTAGCGGCCAACATCGGCATCTTCCTGTTTGCCACGCTGGCCGCGTACTACACCATCCGCTTCGACCACTGGCGCTGGGCGATGTACGTCGGCGCCGCGCCGATCGTGCTTGGAGTGGTCGCGTTTGTCATCGTGCCGGAGTCGCCGCGCTGGTTGACGGCAAAGTCCTCGCCCGCAAAGGACACGATGCAAGCGACCAGCGACAGTGTATTTCGCCCGCCGCTTTTGGGTGTCACGCTGGTGGCCATCGTTCTGGCAACGGTCCCGATGATCGGCGGGTGGGGCACGGCGAACTGGATGAACCCCTGGTCCGAGCAGGTCGGCGACGCGGCGCTCAAGGCCAACGTCTTGCAGGCGCGTTCCTTCACCGGCGTGATCGGAAGCCTACTGGGCGGCTGGATTGCCAGCCTACTTGGACGCCGACAGACGTATTTCCTGGTCAGCCTGTTCTCGTTGGGTCTGGCCCAATACATGTTCGGCTTCATGGTGCCCACAGATCATAACTTTCTCTACTGGGTAGCCGCTCTCGGTTTCGTCAGCGGCGTCTATTTTGGCTGGCTGCCCCTTTGCTTGCCGGAGTTGTTTCCGACCCGCCATCGCGCGACCGGCGCCGGGGTGGGTTTCAACTTCGGGCGCATCGTCACTGCCGTCACGATTTTCGGCGGCGGCGCGCTCATGCACGTCTTCGAGGGAGATTACGCGCGCATTGGCCGACTCACCAGCTTGCTGTTCCTGGTTGGCATGATCGCGATCTGGTTCGCACCGGATACCAGCGGCAAGCAACTTGACGATTGAATGATCAACTCATGGCCATCGCTTGTCCCGTCGTCATCGACCGGTCGACCGCGTCCCGTGCCGCCAGCACCGCCTTCCAGTCCGCCGACGTAGCCGCCATGTCGCGGCCTGCGTGGATGGCATCGACGAACTCCTGAATCATCGCCGCGACGGCCGCAACCCCTTCGTCCGTGCGAACGGCCCTTGGCACATCCTGGCGAAAAAGAAGTTGCATGTTCTGGTGATCGTCAGCATGGGCGGCCCCGCTGGAGCCAATCACGGACAGGTAATAGTACCTATTCCGCCCGGGAACTGTCCGCACGTGATCGATGAGCGCCATGCCGCCGTCGGGAAAGCCCAAATGAATCAGTTGGCATTGAGCGTCGGTCTGCCGGACGGCGAACACGCGGTTCGGGGGTTTGCCAAAATACCAGTGAACCAAATCGAGATCGCAAAGAAGCGCCGCGACCGGGTCCATGCCGTCCCACCGGTGAATTCGGACCAGGCCCGGCTCGCCGAGCTTGCCGGCGTCAAGTTGCTGGCGAATCAACTGGCGTGACGGGAGATAGCGATCGGGATTGACAATGCCAAGGCATTGCTTGGCGGCGTGGGAAGTCTCAAGCAAGGTGGAAGGAGAGGCATTGAATGGGATGGCCTCAACCGACGCCAGGACATGTTTGCCGTGTTGGATCAGTCGCTCGATTCCCTCGGTGCTGACTGAGGAATCTGGCAAAATGAGGACGGCATCGCAGGCCGCCGTTGCGGTGATTTCATCAGCGCGCCTGGAGTCGGAATCCAACGTCGCGCCGCGCAGGCGCGGCGCGATTTCGCGCCATGGCATTTGCGGGGCGCCAATTGCCAACAAGCGGATCATGCGGCTCTCCCGTGGGACCCGACCGCATTCATTAACCCGAACCGAAAGCGACGGATCGATTGTTCCATCGCCTGCGCGTCTGCCGATAGCTTGCACGGACAGGCTTGACGCCTTGGGCGTTACCAGCCCGCAGCGTAAGCAACGGTAATGTGAGCAGACCCTTGCTTACGCTGCGGGCTAGTGCATGATCAATTCTGAGCGTATGGAGATTGACGGCTATCTGCCAACCATGGCGCAGAACCAGACCCGGCCGATGCCGTGCATGGTCGTCTTGAATTTTCGTTTGACCTTGCCGCGGAAGATGTCGAGCGTTTTGGGGGAGATGCCAAGTTCCTTGGCGATTTCGGGCTGGGTCATGCCGAGGGCGATGCGCTCGGCAGTCTGGCGTTCGCGTGGGGTCAAGCTTTCCACCATTGCCCGGGCGACGGCTGGGTCGAGACTGAAGGCGTTGTTGTAGGTCGGTTTTTTCTTGGCCATGGCTGAGGTTCCTTTTTCCTGAGAGTCGCCACGCTCGAGCGGGCCTACGATGATGCACGTTCGGAGTATTCTATTATAAGAAAGGATACCGTATCGTCCTTGTTTTTTGTCGTGGGTTCCACCGGGCTGCCGGGCTTGCTGCGCGGCGATGACCGGGCCATGACGTCAAGGCGAGACGCGCGGACTTCGGTAGATTTTTTCTTGCGCGGTTCCTGACCCTGCGCTCACCACCCTACTTCCGAGCCGGCAACTGCCAGCGTTCATCGAAGAACCCCGCATCAACGATGCCCGCGGGCCGTTGCGACGTGCGCGGCTGGGTGATGTCAAGGATCGCCCAATCCGGCAGACGCGGGATTTGCCTGGCGTTGTTGAGGTAGTCGTATTCGCGAAACGTGAAGCTGCTGTTCAGGACGACATACTTCTTCGGATTGAGCGGATTCGGATAGATCAGCACCGGAACATGCGGCTTGGCCTGGTCCCATTTGATCGGCAACTTGTCCGAGATCTTGGCCAGGACCTTGTTGCTTTGCGGATCGCCCCAAAGAACCAGGTTGGCGTTCGCGATCCATTTGGCATCAACGTCCGTGTCGTTGATCGCCTTGAGTTCGCCGCGAAACTGCTTGCGCCAGTGGTCGATCGCGTGGGAATACTCAGCCTGGAGCCATTGGTCCACTTTCGGATTCAGCGCTTTGCCGGTGGGCTTGACCATGATGAAGCTGGCCATGAACGCATCGTCGATCGGGCCTTGCAGACCGTGGCGTTTGGCGAGCGTCCCGTCGTTGTTGTTGGCGACCAGCGTCCACTTGCCGTCGGTCTGGCGAAAGCTGCTGACCCAGGAGCGATCGGCGAGGACTTTGGCGCCGTCGAGTTTCTGCCCGTTGATGATTACGCTCGGTGTCTTGCCGACCTCGAACGGGCTTTGCCCCGCGCCCATCGACAGCGTGAACGCGGCGACGTTGACCGTTTTGAGATTGACGCGGTCGTCAGCGAGGATGTCGGCCTCGACGCGAGCGCGCACCCAGTGCTCCTGGAGCGCGTCCACCGTCAGCCAGCGAATGGCGTTGTAACGCAGCGTGAAGGTGGTGAAACGAATCTTTTTCGGCATCGGGTCGCGGCCCTTCGCCACGATCGCGTCGATGCGCCGATTGATCTCGGCCTTTGATTCTGGGTGGTAGGAATGTCCGGTCTTGGGGCCGATGATGTGGACGAGGTCCAGGCCTTCCTTCTTCATCGCGCTGGCCATGATGTCGGCGGCCTGCTTCTGTTTGTCGTTTTCGCCCGAGTAGGCGACCGTTGGCACGTTGTAGAGGTTGAGCGCCCAGTCCGTGCAATCGTACCAGTGGAGCAGCTTCTTCTCCCAGGCGTTGGGCTGGATGATTTCGTTCTGGAAAACGCGCAGGAATTCGGGCGTTTCCGAGAAGCCAGCGCCCGGCGCCGCGGCCACCCACAGGCCCGGATAGTGGACCGCGAAGTTCCAGCACGCCGCCCCCCCCATCGAAAAGCCCCGTACCGAGATGCGGTTCGTGTCGATCGGGTAATACTTGCGCGCGTGCGCGACCGCTTCAAACGTATCGATCTCCCCGGCAAAATGATTGGCGTTGCAGTACCGGCCGTAGGGATGCAACACGAATGCATCCGCCGGCGTGAACTGCCCACGATCCTTTTGCCGACCGTTGATGAAGTTCAGCTCGGTCAACTTTTCGCCCCGGCCATGAAACCACAGATCGAGCCGATGCTTCTTATCCGCTCCCGGTTTGAACGATTCCGGAACGACCAGGCCGTATGGCTGCACTGATCCGTCGATCTTGGATTGGTATCCACGCACGACGAGCCCGGTCGCCAAGTTCCAGGGCGCCTTGCCGTCACGCAGGTTCTTGGCGCGCTCCTGACCCTGTTCGAGCAGTTTGGCCGCGATGGCGAACTCGCCTGGCGCGTAGAACTCGTTGTAGCGCAAGGCGTAGTAAACGGCATTGCTGTAAATCTCGACATCGGGCACCAACTCCAGCAACTCCTTCTTCCCCGCCAGGTGCTTGCGAAGGTCGGCAATCTCGTTGCGCAGGGCGACGACGCCCTTCTTCAACGCGGCGAATTTATCCGCGGGAACTTTGATCCCCGGCGGCGGCACGGGGCGGACTTTGTCGACGATATTGTCTTGCGGGCCATCGGCGAGCGTGGCGCCGACCAGGAAGAGAAAACCAGCGCCCAGGTACCCGAAGCGGATCATGTTTTTTCCTTCCGATTGAGAATTGGTTGGTGTAGATGGTTCTATGGAAATCGTTGCGGAGTGGTGCCGGGCAGCCTGGTTGGTGGTGGCGACATTTTTCCCAGGCCAGCTCCTGAAATTACTCTACAAAAAACGCTACGGACGTGCCGTCTGCCACTTGGAGAAACCCATGACGATCACTCGCCGCCGTTTCTTGACATGCGCAGCCGGTTCGCTTGCTTGCGCGCCGAGCGTCTTCGCTGCTCAGCCGAACAAGACAACTGCCGTCCATCCATTCGCGTTCAGCCTGTACGGCATGCGCACCCTCGACCTCGACACCGCTCTCACCACGTGCGCAAAGATCGGCTACGACGCGGTCGAGCTGGCGCTGATGCCCGGCTACCACGCGGAACCCAAACGTCTGGCGAACGACGCGCGGCGCCGGTTGCGCGATCGGCTCCGCACGCTGCGGCTCGGATTGTCCGCGCTCATGGTCAACCTGCCGCTGCACGGTAATGAGCAAAGCCATCGCGATCAGCTGCCTCGCCTCCAGGCCGCGCTGGCCCTGGGCCGCGAGCTTGCGCCCGACGCGGCGCCGGTGATTGAAACCATCCTCGGCGGCGGAGTGAACGACTGGGAAAAGCTGCGCCGGCAGTTCGTCAATCGCCTGGGCGACTGGGCCCGGCTGGCGGAAAAACACAAGACGATCATCGCCGTCAAGCCGCATCGTGGCAATGCGATGAACCTGCCCGGGCATGCCCTCTGGCTGATGGAGCAGGTCAAGAGCCCCTGGATCAAGTTGGCCTACGACTACAGCCATTTCCAGCACCGCAACCTCTCGATCGCGGATACGGTGAAATCTCTTATGCCGCACACGCGCTTCGTGCACATCAAGGACACACGCCTGGTGAACGGCCGGGCCCAGTTCACGCTGCCCGGGGACGGCGGCATCGATTACGCGCAACTGCTGCGCGCAATCCGCACGGCAGGGTATCACGGATGTATCTGTGTGGAGGTGAGTGGCCAGGTTTCCGGTCAAAAGGGATACGATCCGAGTGCCGCGGCGCGCCGATGTTATGCGAACGTGGCCCCGGTTTTCATCAAGGCGGAACTGCGCCGCCGATAAAGAATCATGCTCAGCGGTATACCCACGGAGAGCGGCGCCTCGTGGCGTTTGCGATTCCGCGTCCACGGCGACTTGTTGCAAGCGTTACCCTGCCGGCGAAAGGGCGGCTGGATCGCCATACCGCCCAAAATCGGGATCGCGAAAAACCCGCCCGGCGTCCTGGGCGAACGAGATCGCCGTCGCGGCCGGTAAAGCTGGCGGCGTCCACGACACCGGCTCCTCGGCCAGGTAACATCCCAGGTGGTTGGCCTTGGCCAGCATTTCAACTTGCACAAACGGCCCGCCCGATTGAAACGGCAGGTGCTCGAAAACGGCCCGTCGGGCCAAACGAAACGGACACTCCGGATCAAGCACGCGCACGCCGAACACCCAGCGCGCGGTCCAGCGGCGACCCCAGCCGTCGCCACCAAGCCAGCAGGCGCGCGGTTCCAGCGCGATGCCGAGCATCAGCCGGCTCAGGATTCCCAGGAGCAAATCCAGCATCACGCGCCACGGCGGCGCGTGCCCTCCCCCGCGATAGCCGGTCACTAGGTCCACCTTGTCGATCACTTTGACCATCCGCTCCAGGTCAATCGGTTGATATTGCAGATCGCACGGACAAAACACCACCAAGGGATGCCTGGCCGAGCGAATCGCCTCGTTCAACGCATCGCGAATGCCCGTGGTTCGTTCATAGGTAATCGTTCGCAACGAGGATTCACCGGTATCCGCCGGGGAAACCTCCGGGCGCGTTTCCTGGAGCAAGACAATCTCGTGCTCGCGCCCAAGTGTGGCCAGGTAACCCCGCCAGCGGTGCAGCCCCTCCTGCGTCTCGGTATCGAGCGCGTTGGCGAACAAGATCACGCTGAGCGGCGCCGAGGCGATCGGCGGGCGTTCGTGTATTTCCGGCATGGTTGCATCTCCCAAAATGCGGGGCCAACGTCGCGAACCACTGGATAGCCTATGGTCCCGCCGCGGTTGTGCCGAGACTGCGCAGAACGACCAGGGGCCGATCGCGCGCATGACCTGGATAAGCGCTGGTGCGCAGCACCTCTCGCAACGCGGTCGTCGGAAGGCGTTCCTGCCATTCCCAGGCGCAGTTTTCGGGCATCACGATGTAAACCGGAAATGGCCGATTTGCCCAGATCTCCAGGTTCTCCCACTCCAAAACCGTCGTCACCGGTTGGCCCAAATGATACGCCAACACGTGCGATTCCGCGCGAAAGAAGATCACCGGCTTCTCGGTCCGGCCGCGAATTTCCTCCGCAATCGTGCGGTACGGCCACGCCTTCTCGGCTGATGATAGGTAGAGCAGATTAAACGCCAGCCATCCTGTCAGGCACGACACTAACACCACAGCCAAGCCAGCTTGAGGCCAAAGGGCCGGTGCTCGATTCGTCCACCAGCGCTCGGCCCATACCGCCAGAAATATTGCCAGCCCGGGATACGCCGGCAGAAGATAATCCGCGCGCTTGAAGCGCATCAGCGAGAGGAACAGCACGATTGCCAGCGGCCAAATCAGGCCAAAGTGAGCGCCGTCGTCCTGGCGCGCTTCCGGGTTGCATGCGAACCACCACAAGGCAACGGGAATTGCCAGGCTCCACGGCAAGAGATCGACGGCCAATCGCGGTCCATAGAACCACCACGGATGCGCCGCCAGCGCCTCTGCCCCGCCCAGGCCGCGCTCGACGTTGTGATACCAAAAAAACACTTCCCAGAGTTGATTGTCCGTCTGCCAGTTGGCCCAGACGTACCACGGCGCTGCGATCATCAGTGAAAGCGGTACGCCCCACCAAAGCGTGGTCGATCTCCACGCGAATCGACGCTCAAAAATCCAGACCGTGCCGGCAACCAACGCTGGCAACACCAGCGCGATCGGGCCTTTCAACAACATGCCCAACCCCACGGCCGTGTAACCCAAAGCGTGCCAGAACCACCGGCCTTCCAGTCGGCCAAGGTAAGAGGCCCCCAGCGCGACTGTGATGGTCAACGTCAACGGCATGTCGATGCGCCCGACCTGCGCCAGCCAGGTGAAATGGACGCTGCTGGCCAGAATCAGTCCCGCCAAGAGCCCGACCCGGGGCCGCTGGCTGCGCACTCCAAGGAAGTAAAGAAACATCACGCACGCCAGCGCCGCCAGCGCCGACGGCAAACGTACCGCCCAGACATCGACCCGCCCGCCGCCCAGCCAACCGAACGCCGCCACGACCCAGTAAAACAGCGGTGGCTTTTGCAACTCGATATGCCGATCAAAGAGTCTCGGCACCAGCCAGTGGCCTTCATCGAGAATCATCTGCGCATTCTGCGCCGCGCGCGCTTCATGGCTACGGGTCAGATCGCGTTGACCGAGGAAGGGAAAGAAAAGAACGCCACAGAACGCGGCAAGGAATAGACCCGGGAGCAGGGGGCGCACGTGGTTCATTAATATTTTTTCGCACGCGATCAGGTTTGACACGTTTGGCCGCGATACCGTTCGTCGAAAAGCACCGGACAAGCCCCCGGCGCAAGCCGGGGGTTTTGGAAGCCTGCCCGAACCCCACGCTTGCGCGTGGGGCTGGTGTCGCTCCGGGCACTCACGCCACCAGTCGCTTCTGCTGCACGTCGTGCAAGCGCTGGTAGGCCGGGCAGGTCCGCATCAGTTCGGCGTGGGTTCCCGTCGCGGCGACCCGGCCCTCCTCCAGCACAACGATGCGATCCGCAACCTCCAGCGTGTGCGGCCGATGCGTGATGAGCAGGATCGTGCGGTTGTGGCGCAGCTCGTGCATGGTGCGGTGCAGATCGACCTCGGCCTCCGGATCGTTCTGGCTGGTGAACTCGTCCAGGATGAGAATGGTCGGTTCCGCGAGAAACGCGCGCGCCAGGCAGATGCGCTGGCGCTGACCGCCCGAGAGTTTCTTCCCTTCGTTACCGACGAGGGTGTCGTACCCGTTGGGCAGGTCGCTCATGATGAATTCGTGCGCTTGCGCCTTGCGTGCGGCGGCCTCGACTTGTTCCTTGGTGGCGCGCGGATGGGCGTAGGCGATGTTGTTGAAGATCGTGTCGTCGAAGAGAAACATGTCCTGCGTGACGATGGCAATTTGCTTGCGCAGCGAGCGCAGGTTGACCTGGCGGATGTCCACCCCGTCGATGAAAATCGTGCCATGATCTGGATCGAAGAAGCGAGGCAAGAGATTCAAAAGCGAGGTCTTGCCGCACCCGTTCTTGCCGACGAAGGCCACAATCTCGCCATGCTTGATGTGTAGATCGATGCCTTCGAGAAGCACCTGACCGGGGCTGTAGGAGAAGCAGACATTGCGGAACTCGATGTCCGTCTGGTGCCGTTCGAGCACCGGCGCCTCGGCATTGGCCTGAATCTTGGGTTCGCGATCCAGGTAACTAAAGATGCGCTCGGCCGCGGCGAAACCGCTTTGAATACGGGTGTAGACATTCGAAAGCCGGCGCACCGGATCGGCGGCCGCCGCCAGCAGGGCGTACAGTTGCAGCAGCGTCTCCGGCTCCAGGCCTTGATCGGAAATGGCGATGCCGAAGATGCGCGTCGGCTTTTCGAGAACGATGTAGGCGCCCATCAGGAACACGCCCGCCACCGCCACCACGGTCATGAGTTCGATGATCGGGCTGGTCATGGCGTCAAGCGTGATGACCCACTGCGCCTTGTAAAGGTGATCGCGCGTCGCCTTGTGAAATCGCCGCCTCTCGCGCGGCTCGCGCGCAAACGCCTTGACGATGCGGATGCCCTGGAAGACCTCCTGCAAGATCTTGTACATGCTCGACATGCCTTCGAGCATCTTTTTCGTCGCGCGTTTCATGGTTCGGCCAAAGCGGGTCAGGACGTACAGGGCGAAAGGAACCAGCACCAGACACAGAAGCGTCAACTGCCAGTTGATCCACGCCGCGACCGAAATGCAAGCCAGCGCCTTCAGAGGCTCGGCGATGACCTTGCCATAGATCGTCTTCATGCCGCCGCCCATGGTATCGACATCGCTGATAAAGCGCGGCATCAGCTCGTGGGTGCCGACCTCGCCGAAGTTGCTCACGTCGAGATGTACGCAGCGCCGGAAGAAGAGATTGCGGATGCGAAACAGACAGCGATTGACAACATCGCCGACCAGCGACTCCTGCCAGAATTCAAAGCAGCCGCGCAGCGCAACGCCGACGATGACGATCAGCAACACGGCAAGCAGGGTTTGAAAGCGATCGACCGGGCAATAACTGTCGATAAACTTTTTGGCCACGTGATATCGATAAATCTCGTCCTGGGCGGTTTTCAATTCCGTTTCCACGCGGGTGATCTGCGCTTGCTGGCGGCGTTTCAGGGTTTCTTTTTTTGGGTTCTCGTCCTTCAACTCTTCAAAAGTTTTCAGGCCATCGCGCAGCACGGCGATTTCCTTGACGCGCGCGTCGATACCCAGCTGGCATTGGTCGATGGACGTATCAACCCAGCTCTGAAGGTTCTGGTTCGTGCCGAAGATTTTGAGAATAGGATAAATCGCGGTGAAATTGAGGCTCCACAGGGCCGCCGCGAGAATGGCAAAGCAAATCGAGGCTGCGAGGCGGAAACGAAAAGGCCAGGCGAAGCGCAAGGCTCGAATGAAATTTCTCATTGGCGCGAGGAGTCCTTTCCAGCGGGCACGAGACAATCCGTGGAGCGGAGTTTACCACAATCGCCATTACCGGGCCAATACAAGTTGAAACGAATAGCGCCTCACGCAATGGCGCGAACGGGCAAAGACGGAAAGTTGAGTGGAACAGGAAGAATCGAGGGGATTTTGACAGCGTTCGTCCTGCGGACATCGGCCCCACCACAAAAAGACCTTTGCGTGAGTGCCATCGTGCAATAGGATTTGGCCTGGTTCAAGTGAAGGTCACCGCGAGCCGCCGGGCTTGTCCCGGCGGTACATCCCGATCCGCCTTGGTTCACCGCGGGGACACGCCCGCCGGCTCGCCGATTGTTTCGTGCGCTAAAATCGATGGAATTGAACCAGGCCCAGGATTCGACATGATAAACTGAGTAGAGGCCTCTGCTGTCAGGGAACAAAGGATCGCCATGAAAAAAGAACTTCTATGCGCCTGGCTGGGCGTGCCGGTAAATGCCTGGCCGCCCGATCCCTGGACGCTGCTCGGTTTGACTCGCGGCGAAAAAAACCCGGACGCCATCGAACAGCGCGTGCAGGAGTGCATGGCCAAGCTGCGCGGGTATCAACTTTCCTATCCCGACGAAGCGACCGAAGGCATGAATCGGCTGGCGGAAGCGTTCATCACACTGGCGGAGGGCAATTGCAAGCCTGCGGTCAGGCCGGCGTCGTCCAAGGATGAGACGATGATCCTGGCCAAGACGAAGGTTGACTGGCGCGACGAGCCGCCGCCGGTCCGCCTGGAGACGATGGAAACGGTAGAAACGCCGCTGCCGGTCGAGGAACACGATGCGGACACGGAGATTCTGACCGCGGCGCCGTTCATCGCGCCGATCCGACCGAAACATGAGATTGATTCCACGCTGCTGCGCGAACTCGCGCAGGAATCCGAGGAAGCGACCAGTCATGTCGGTACGATTGACGCCGTCATCGAACGGATCGAAATGACGCGCCGGCTCCTCCATTCCTGGGACCGGCTCGGCAAGGTGCTCAAGTTTACCTCCACGAAAGTCGCCGCCAAGGAGGCCGATTTCTTCACCCGGCGCATGGCCGAAATCACGACCCACATGATGACCTACCCCGCCTTCGTCGGGCAGCCGGGCAAGCCGGGCTACCGCGTGGTGGCGCTGGCGCGGATGAGGATTCCGCTCCTGATCGTGCGAGCGATGAGTCCCGAGCGGCGCGACGAATTGCTCTTCGACTGGAAAGCGGGCCGACTTGTTTTGCTGGAGCATCGTAAATATCTGCGCCGGCTTTTCCACTCCATGCGCAAACGAACCAAGGTCGGTCTGTTCCTGCACGCGGCGCGGGCGTTCATCAACGATTATCCGTGGCAGGCTCTAATTGGAGCCGGCGCCGTTTTCACACTGGCGATCGCGACGGGGTTGTGGCTGGCCTGGCGATGAAAGGAGCATCCGTTTGGCCCCGATACCGTTCGTCGAAGAGCACTTGACCAGCTCCGAGCGCAAGCTCGGGGGTTTTGGAGGTGGCACAAACCCCCACGCTTGCGCGTGGGGCTGGTATTGCTCCGCTTGACCAACGGTAATGCGGCAAAACGGCCGGTATTATCGGAACCCGCCGGTGCGCTGGGCGCCCCAGGGTTCGACCTGGCCGGTGGCGAGGTTGAAGGGTTGCACGCCGGACATCTGTGGGCGTGCGAAGGCAGTGCCCAGGATTTGCCCGTCCACTGTGACGCCGTCCAGGCGCAGTTTCATGGTCATTTGCTGGGCCGGGACGCGCAACTCCATCCGATGGGGCAAGATCACGCCCTTTACGCGATCGACGGTTGTGCTCGTGATATGGGCGGAGCAAATCTCCTGACCGCTCAGATCGTCCAGCAACAGAAACGCCGTCACCTGCGGTTGTGGGGCTTTCATTTCGCGGCGGTGCATGACGATGACCTTGCGCACGGCTTTACCCTGGGGCGATTTCGACGTTTCGATGAGCTTCAAGAACTGCCCGTCCGTCTCGAGCTTGTATTTGTCCGCGGGACCGTATGGGCCCAGGCCGAGCGCTTCCATGACCCACTCAGGCTGCAAGGGCAAGGGCATCGCCTTCACGCGCCCGGCTTGTAAGTCCTGGTAACTGCAAAAATATTGGTGTTTCTCTGGATTCTTCAGCGCCCAGAACCAGAACTCGCGGGAGTTGGAGCCGATATCGACTTCTTCCTTGCCGAACAGGGTAACCTTCATACGAAAGTTTTTCGGCTTCTCGGCATAGATTCGCCCGCGCAGGTTGAACGATTGCGCCCCCATGCTGGCGTCAACGTCGAGGTCGTTGACTTGCAGCGTGCGCATGCGTTTGGCGTTTTCGTTGAGGTAATCCACGACGGCGCGGACGTTGGGGGCAGCGCCGGGCTTGCCGGCCAGTTGAGTATTGGGATCGCGCTTGAGCCAATTCCAGCGTGTGCTCTCACAGCCCGCCATGAGGGCGACGAGGCATCCCAGAAAAGTCGCACGCAGGATGTTCGGCATGGCGATTTCTCCGATGGAGGATGCTGGCACAACGTGATGACTTCGGCTGCACATGGTGCGACCGCGCTGCGCTTGACGCACCCTACGCCAAGGTTATTTCCGTAGCCGTGGATTACTTCCACCCGAGGACGTTAAACACCTCGTCCTGAACCTGGGCCATCTCCTCGTCGTTCAGGCGCGGATTGACGACCTCGTGCTTGGTCTGGGTGCGCTGGCAGCGCAGAATCATCTTTTCGACGCCGTCCTGCACCATCGAGGTCTCATATCGGAAACGCCGGCGCCTCATCAAAAGCAGCGCGACGACATAGCGAAAATTCACCCGCCCCGGTTCGGTCTGTCCGTCAAGGCGCTGGAAACACTCCTCCAGCAAATCGTCATCGAAGCGCGGCTTGAGCTTGTCGGTCGCGGTTTGCACGTGCCCGGTCCAGAAACTGACCGCGCCGGCCGGTGGGCCTTTCCAGCCCTCGGGGCTGAAGTCCTTCCGCACCAGGCGATGATCTTCGTCGAGGAGGACCGAAAAAAAACGCTCGCCCGGTTGAAGCTCTCTCCCGGTAATCGCGCAACGCCGCGAGTTGGGTTGAATCTGGTAGTCCATGATTCGGCTTCCCTCGGCAATAGGCCCGCCCCTTGCGGCCTGGCGTTCGCCAGACGCCGCGCGGAAAGGATTCTCTGACCGCGGCAAATCTCCCACCACCTTCATGGTATCGTCGCCAGATGCAAAGAAGCAAGACCGCTGGCGCTCGTTCGCTGTGCGAGGCCGGCAGGGGAATGCCGGGTTTGCGGATTGTTTCCTCTGGTCGGATTGGGATGCCTGGAGGAATGGCGATGAGGTGACAACCAGCGCCCTCCTGGCAACCGTTTCTTCCGCTACTTCCTGGTGCAGTTTTGAAGGGCTTCCGCGATTTCATAGGGGGTCTGGTAGCCCCAGCCGGTCTGGGCGAGGCGTACGAGGCCGTCGCCATCCACGAGGACGAAACGCGGCGTTTGCATGGCGCCGAAGGTGACCCGCAGTCCGCTGCCGTCGAGGATGGGGAAGGGCAACCGCATCGTCTTGTGCAGTTTCACGGCGACGTCAGCATCCTGGGTAACGCCGAGGGCAAGGATCGTGAGGCGATCAGCGTGTTGGGTGTTCAACCTCCTGGCGTAGGTCATCACTTCCTTGCCGAGCGCGGTGCCCGGATTGAAGAAGACCACCAGGGTCGCGGTTCCGTTCCCGGAGCGCCAGCGCGTGACTTTGTCGTCGGTCAGGCCGCTGACGCCAAAGTCGGGGACCCGTCCACCGATGCGGATTCCACTGTTGGTGGGCAGGGCCGGCTCGTCATTGCCGCCGCGGGCGGGCAGGTCGCCGCGTTGGGCTTTCTCCAGGACCGCCTTGATGTGGACCACGGCATTGCGATACGGCGTCGCCTGGTTGGGCGGTTGCCGCTCCAGGTGGAACGACACGCGCTGGACCAGACTGTCGATCTTTTGACGATTGACGGTGGGCTGCTTGAGAAGCTGGCGGGCCTCGTCGTGAAACTTGGCGGCATTGAGCAGGGCCTTGC
Organism: Planctomycetota bacterium; assembly: GCA_016191165.1. Classification (GTDB taxonomy): domain Bacteria; phylum Planctomycetota; class Planctomycetia; order Gemmatales; family Gemmataceae; genus SIAQ01. Next base: position 44,036 of record JACPPF010000116.1, on the reverse strand, counting down.
GCCGATCCTCAAACAGGAGGCCTGGATACTGCAGCCGGCTCTCGAGCTCATAACGCACCACCATGCGATGCGTCGGCGTGGTGCGGGCCGGGTCGCGGCGTTCGATGGTGCGTTCAACTTTTTGTGCGATAAAGAGCTGCGGGTGAATCCACAGGACATCGCGGCGGCGCCAGGCGGTCTGGTCCGCGCGGGGACTGTCCCAGTCGCTGGATTGCTGCAAACCGGCAACCTTGATGCACGTCACGCCGCCGCTCGCCTCCATGCCGACGATCAGCCAGCGATGGATCGGCAGTTTGGCGTCGCGCACGTCCCAGGTGAAATTGCGCCCGACCTTTGATTTCGGGGCAGGCAGGAAAAATCCCGTTTCCAGCGTGGGCGGTTCCTTCAGGGGAATCTCGACCAGCTGCTTGTCGCCGCCACGCGCCCGGCCTTGCGAATCGACCCGGATCATTTCGAGCCTGACTGAACTGGGACCGTCCTTTTTCTTGTTCAACTGCTTCGCACCTTGCAGGCTCAGCGTGGTCATGATGGCGGCCTGAAAGTCCTTGATGCCGGAATCGAGGACAAGCACGTTGACATCGAGCCGATACTTGCGCTGGTGCTGAACATTGGGAATGAGCGTCTCGTCGGAATAGGTCCCGCGATAGACGAGTTCCAGCCCCGGCGCCAGGCGCGGCGAGATCTGCCAGTCGGCGCGGTCCGTCCCCTGGGCAAGCGTCAAGGCACAGGATACTAAGAAAATTGACGTGACCATGAATCCCTGATTCGCATGGCGGCGAACATCCCTGCCCGCCGCGCCCCGGCGTGCGCGCACCCGCCCAGGCGACCGGGATTATAACGGGGCCCCAGGATTAAACAAGCTCGATGTTCGGGGCAATCAAGGTCACCCACCAGGCGAAAAGACGAGTTGGGCGCGCCGATTTCCCCGCGTCGCGGGCCTATCGCATCTTACCGTCCGGGCGCCTTGGCGTGAGTTTCGAGACGCATTCTCTTGGCTGGATCGGCCAAACTTGGTACAATTCGTCGATTACCGGAAACGTCTCTCCTTCCCGAATTGTGGGGTCGATGGTGCTCACCCTGTTCCTGATCCTGATCGTCGCGGGCATCCTGCTGACGGTCGTGCTCTGGGGGGGAACCTATTACTTCCAGGGCTACATCTACCTCGAGCCGTCGCCCAATATCTACTGGCAAGCGCCGGTTGCCGCGGCCGTGTTGACGTCCGGTTACATGGTCTGGTGTGTCACACTGGCAACGACGCCGGGCGCCAGTCCGCAGAGCCTGCCGTATGACACGATCATTCGCTTCAATCCAACCGAGGACATGCTCTCACGCCCCGCGCCGCGCATCTGGGCCGTCAAATCCAGCAGCAAGAAGGGACAGGAACGCAAGGATGGCGAAAAAATCCGCTACGTCAGCAAACGCGATGGTCCAACGCGCTATCATTATCAGGACACCTCGATCAAGCCGCGACTCTGGCAGGGGCAGAACGTCATCGCCATCGAGATCGAAAAGGACGACGGCACGACGATCCGCTTTGACTATGAGGAGACCGATGACGGCGGCCACCGGCGTTTCAGAAGCAAAGACGGCTGGGAAATGCTCGAATCTCCGCAGGACGGGCCGACCGGGCTGCCGACGCGATTTCGCAGCTCTCGGCTGTTTTGGAATCTGTTCTTCAACCTCGGCCATTTCAGCGTGTGGTTTGTGACTTTGTGGCTGATCCTGCGTTATCAATGGATTCACGCGTTCGGGCTGGCCATCGTGCTGTGGGTGGTTTTCACGTTGACCATGCTGCCGATGCTGCTCGGTTACGCCGGGCACGCGGCGGCGAGCAGGCAATCCGTGCGGACGATTTCGGCGCGAATTGATTCGCTTGACCGGCCCGATTGGGCGCTTGAATCCTTGTGCAAAACCCGCTCACCGAAGGCGAGCGGCTAAACCATTGGCGGAGAATCGGAATGACCATCGCGCGAATCGTTGTGTTAATGCTGATGGGCGTTGTCATGGCCCTGACCGGCTTCGCGGCCGCGCCGGAGTCAGAGGTCCAGAAGAAGGCGCCGGCGCCGCCGCCCAACGAGATCATCCAGACCTTCCCCACGGCGGGCGGCATGAAGACGGCATGGGCGGTTCGCTGGGCCACCTCCAGCGGATTTGGACTGACGATTCAGAACGCCTGGTTCAAGCGAGGCCCGAAGGAGCCCTGGATGCAGGTGCTGGGCGATGCGCGCTTGAGCGAGATGTTCGTGCCCTATCATTCCGGCAGCCCGCGCTTCTGGGATGTGTCCTACAACTTCTCGCTCATCACGCTCAACAAGGCCGCCGCCGGACGCGACGGCACGCTCCTGGGCAAACCGCCCGTCGTCGTGAAGGAAGTCAAGGACCGCGGCGTCATGTGGGTCGATACCGACACCGGCGTGCGCCGCGGCGAAAAGCTCCTCCTCTGGGGCTGCCTCGATGCCGCCAACTATCGCTACCTCATCGAGTACGGCTTCCACGATGATGGCGCGATCACCTTCCGCGTCGGCTCGACAGGGCGCAACTATTCCACGCGCGAGTTCGAGGGGCACATGCACAATGGCCTGTGGCGCGTCGATGTCAACCTCGATGGACCCAAGAACAATTCCGTATACGTGAAAGAGCATATCGAGACCCCAAAGCTGGCGGGCAAGGCATCGACCATCATTCGGCCTTTCAACAAGGGAAAGGAAGGCTTTGAGGACTGGAACGCCGAGCGCTTCACCACGCTGAATATCACCAACGAAACCAGGAAGAACATCCGCAAGATGCCGATCTCCTACGACCTCGTCCCCTGGCGCATGGGGAACGCCCGGCATTATGGCGAAAAGGAGGAATGCACGCACCACGACTTCTGGGTCACCGTCAACCGCAAGGACGAATGGTATTACCCCAAGGTGCAGGAATACGTCAAGAATGGCGAGAAAATCATGAACGCCGACGTGGTCATCTGGCACAGTTCTGCCTGCCATCACGAGCCGCGCTCCGAAGATGGCGAATTCCGCAAGGGCAACTTCGTCGGCACCACCCCGGTCGCCTGGTCCGGCTTCGACCTGCGGCCACGCAACGTTTTCGATCGGACGCCGCATTTTCCGTATTGAGGCCCGGTAAGCGGCAACGAAGGACAAAGGGGCCAAGCAATGGCGAAGTCGAACGGAAAAAAAACGAAAGGCGACCAAGCTCCGCAGGGTATCACGCACCTAACCGTTGGGGGCTTCAAGTCGATCGCGCGCGAACAGACCATTGAAATCCGTCCGCTCACGGTATTAGCCGGGGCCAACAGTTCCGGCAAGTCGAGCATGATCCAACCGCTGTTGTTGCTCAAGCAGACGCTGGAGGCGACCTACGATCCGGGGCCGCTAAAGTTGGATGGGCCGAATGTGAGGTTCACTTCGTTTGACCAGATGACCACGTGTATTTCCAAGACACAAAGCCGGCAAGTCCTCCGGTTCGGCCTAAATACGGAAGGCGTTGGAAAGCTAGGCCTTGAGATTTCCCGCGCAAACAAAAAGCAATTTGCACTCGCGAAAATGACATTCGATTCGTGGGGTGGGCCGTTTGAAATTACACCCAACAGTTGGCCCGACGTTTTCAACGAAGTTTACAAGGTACTGGAATCGGCTTTCCAGCAAAATTATCCTCAAACTACAATAAAAACCGAAGTTGAGCGGGTCCGATGCTTTTTCGACATTATTGGAGTCGGAAATTCCCCGGAATGGCAAGAAGCTCGCATATTTGATCGCAAGCCAATTTTGTCTCGAGTTTTCCCACATACCCATTGCATTCAGGAGGTCATCCACCTTCCCGGGCATCGAGGAAACCCGGAACGAAACTACCCAGTCACCGCGGTAGGCAAAAGGTTTGCAGGCAAATTCGAAGTCTATACCGCGAGCATAATAGCGAGTTGGAAGACCGACGAACATTCGGAGAAGCTGGAGCAATTGAGCAGTGACCTTAGAAATCTAAGCTTAACGTGGAAAGTGGAGGCCCTACCAATCGATGACACCCAAGTGGAATTGCGAGTCGGCCGCTTGACCCAACCCCAAGTTGGCGGTGGCAAGGATCTCGTCAACATCGCCGACGTTGGCTTCGGCGTCTCGCAAACGTTACCCGTGGTGGTCGCTCTACTCGTTGCGGAACCTGGACAGCTCGTCTTTCTCGAGCAACCCGAGATCCATCTCCACCCACGCGCCCAAATCGCGATGGCGCAACTCCTGGCAAATGCGGCCAATCGTGGCGTGAAGGTCGTCGTCGAAACGCACAGTTCACTTTTGTTGCTTGGCATTCAGTCACTCGTCGCAGAGCATAAGCTCTCGCCCGACACGGTGGCTTTGCACTGGTTCCACCGCAATGACGACGGCGAAACCAACATTACGACCGCTGAACTTGATGACGCTGGGCGCTTTGGCGATTGGCCGGAGGATTTCGACGATGTTACGTTGCAGGCCCAGGCGAATTACCTGAATGCGGCGGAAAAGCACCGGGTCGCCCGATGAGCAAGAAAAGGACTCCAACGTTTTGTTTGGTAATTGACGCTTCCATTGCGCGTGCGGCCGGTTCGATGGAATCGCAACATCCTACGGGAGTTTTGTGCCGCGATTTCTTGCTGAGCGTTCGGAGCGTTTGTCATCGGATGGCGTGGACTGAGTCCATCAAAGCAGAATGGGACAAGCATCGGTCAATCTTTGCGATGCAATGGCGTACCGCGATGGAGAGCATGGGTAAGGTTCGCGATCTCCAAGTAAATGAATCAGCAGACTTGCGAAACGAAATCGCCACAAGGTGCGAGTCCGGGGAGATTGCCGCCATCGTTCTCAAGGACTGTCATCTCATCGAGGCCGCCCTCGCAGGCGATTCTCGCGTTGCGTCACTTGACGACACCGTTCGGGGTCATTTATCGGGATTGGCTGCCAGCGTCGTATCATTACGAAACGTATCCTGGGTCAATCCGGTTAACGAGGACGAGAAAGCCGTCGAATGGCTCGAAAAAGGAGCCCCCGCCCAAAAGAGGCGCCGATTGCGGCCATGACTCACGGCGGATCATACCCCCCGCGCGTCCACGGCCCACACCGGCAGATGCGCCAGACGCCCTTGGCGCATCCAACGCACGGCCCGTGTTTTTGCACGGCTTCGATGAAGTATTCACTGCAACTGGGATGGTATCGGCACACCTTCGGCAACATCGGGCCGAGTACGATCTGGTAAAAACGAACGGGCAAGATCAGCACGAAGGCGAGGAATCTACTCAAAACTTGCATGATGTTGCCAAGCATCATTTCTTTTCCAGGCTTTTCAAACGCCGGATCAGTGCCGGAACCAGCGTTCGCAGTGATTGGCAAACCTGATCCAGCGTTGGCTGGCGCGAGGATTTCGGCAGCAGGATGAGGTCGAGCCCGGTCGGCAACTCCGCGCGGGTGAGCCGAAACGCTTCGCGGTACAGCCGTTTGAACCGATTGCGTGCGACCGCGTTGCCGATCTTGCGCGACACCGACAGGCCTAGCCTCAGTCGGCCCAGGCCGTTCCCGAGGCCATAGACGATCAGCCAGGAGTTGCTGACCGAACACTTGCGTTCGTAAACGCGTTTGAAATCCGCGGGCGAACGCAGGCGATCTTGTTTGCCGAAAGTCAACATCGTCGCCCTATTCCCACGGCACGCCGGAGCGCGGGTTCTGGTGGTTGCGCTGGGCGAAACTCTCGATCAGTTTTCGGCTCTCGTCATCAATCCCGGCAGGCGCGACGATCTTGATCTCGACAAACTGGTCGCCCCCCTTGATGCCCTTGCCGCGCAGCCGAAGCCGGCCGCCGCTGGACGTGCCCGGGGGAATTTTCACGGTCAAGCGGGCGCCGTCAAGGGTGGGCACGTCGATCTTGGCGCCGAGAATGGCCTCGGCGACGGTGATCGGCGCGGTGATGATCAGGTCGTTTCCTTCACGTCGAAAGAAGCGATGGGGGTCAATGGCGATTCTGAGCAGGAGGTCGGCGCCGCCCGGGCCCTGTCCTTGCACGCGCAGCGATTTGCCCTCCTCCATGCCGGCAGGGATCTTGACGTCGATGTTGCGTCCATCGACGGAAAGCGAGATCGTGCCGCCCAGCGCCGCCGTCTCGAACGGGACGCGCAGTTCGTGCGAGACCGGTTCGCGCGGCTGGGCCCGCCGGCTGCGACCCCCGTGCCGGCCGCGCTGGCCGAAGTCCCCCATGCCGCCAAAACCGGCCCGGCGCAGCATCTCGTCGATCTGGCTCGGATCGATCTCGACTCCCTCGCCAAACCCGCCGCCCCAGTGGAATCCGCCGGGCGCGCCGTTCGGCCCGCCCTGCGCGCCGACCGAACCGAACTGATCGTACTGGGAGCGTTTGGTCTTGTCGCTGAGAACGTCGTAGGCCTCCTCGACTTCCTTGAAACGCGTCTCCGCGCTCTTGTCGCCCGGGTTGCGGTCGGGGTGATGTTCGCGCGCCAGCTTGCGATGGGCCCGCTTGATCTCGTCGTCCGTCGCGGTGCGGCTCACTCCCAGAACTTCGTAATAATCGCGTGGCATACCATCGCCTCAGGCCTGAAGCCGAATGATGAATTCGCCGTGAGCTTTCTTTATGTGCTGTTGACTATTATACCAATCTTCGGGTTCAATCGAAGAAGCGATTTGTCTGGCCCTGAGGTTGCGAACCGTCTCGATGGCTACCACGGAAACCGAAACGACTTCATACGCCGCGGCGCCAGGCTGCCTTGCCAAGCCAAGGTTCCTGGCGCTGCGACTCTCGACACTCATTTTTCTGGGATTCGCCATCCTCGGGGCGTGGGTTCCGGTTTTTTCACTCCACCTGGCGAATCTGAACTTTTCCGCCGAGGCCACCGCCTGGGCGTCCAGCACGAATGCCCTGGGCGCGATGGTGGCGCCTTTGATCTGGGGGCAAATCGCCGATCGCTGGCTGGCGAGCGAGCGTTGCATCAGCCTTTGTGCCCTGGCGAGCGGCGCCTTGATGTGGTTTCTCGCTTCGCTCGATGAACCCGCGGCCGTTATCAGCGTGTCCCTCCTGCTCTGGTTCTTTCTCATCCCGGTTCTGAGCCTGACGGGGCCGTTCATCTTTCGGCAACTGGACCATCCGGAACGCCAGTACGGTGGAATCCGGCTATGGGGCACTATTGGCTGGATGGCGGCCAGCTGGGGCCTGACACTCTGGTACTGGACGGCGCGGCAGCAGTCGGCGGAGGCGGAAGTCGATTTCGCGGACAGCCTTCGTCTGGGTGGGAGCGCGGCATTTTTGGTGGCAATCTACGCCTGGACCTTGCCGCACGCGCCGCCGAGTCCGCGCCGGCACGGTCCGGCGTCATGGTGGGTTCGCCTGGCCGACGCACCGCTGGCGGCGCTGAGCCTGTTTCGTGATCGCTCGTTTCGCATTTACGGCGCGTGTATGTTCGGCCTGTACATCACGATGCCTTTCACGATTCAATTGAACCCGTTGCTGCTCAAGCAACTCGGCGTGGAAGGGCAATGGCTTCCCACCTACCTGACCGCGGCGCAGACCACCGAGGTCGCCGCCCTGGCGATTCTGCCGATCTTCCTGACCCGCCTCGGCCTCAAGGCGACGATGGTTCTGGGGGCCGCCTCGTGCGCGGGTGGGCTGCTTGTTTTGGCGGCGACCGAATCGGTCGCCTGGGCGCTGCCCGCCCTGGCGAGTGCGGGGTTTTTCATTTGCTGCTTCGTGATCGCGGGGCAAGTCTACGTGAACCACCGGGCCCCGCGCGACATTCGCGCCAGTGCCCAGGGGGTGCTCGTTTTTTTCAACGGCATTGGCCTTTTCCTCGGCCATCTGCTCGTCGGGTGGTTGCGCAACTGGACCGGGGACCGCTATGATGTGGCCTACGGCATCGCCGGCCTGATCGCGACGGGGCTCACGGTCCTTTTCGTGACCTGTTTTTCCCCAGCCGGCTCCGAGGCAAAAACCACGCGGGAAAATCTTGTTTCCCAGCCGGTAATACCTTAGACTTACCCTCACTCCCAACCCGCGCAGGATGAAACCATGTGAGGACGCCTGGACTCGCAGGCGGGTAGCCGACCCGCCGACGAAAGACCTGGCAGGCAGGCAACCTGCCCGATAGCGTCAACTCCCTTGGAAAAAACCGTCTCGGAAGCAAAGTCCTGGTACGCGATTGCCGACATCCGCGGTCCGTGGTTGCTGGCCGTCGTTGGCTTGATCGTGTTTCACCTGGCCTGGCTTGGACAGGGGGGCGAGACGGGAATCTGGCTGCCCGGCCTGGGTCTGGGCATCGTCCTGGCGTCCTGGCTGGGCTGGCGCATCCTGCCCGTACTCACGCTCGACCTCTTGCTGGCGCGCTGGCAGGTCAGTGACGGGAATTTCATTGCGGTGCTGGCGGACTCGCTGGTGCTTTCGGTTCATATCACCCTGGCCTGGTGGCTTTACCATCGTGTGGCCCATGCCTCGCGCTGGCTGGACGATCCGCGTTCCGCGACGATTTTCCTGATTCTCGTACCCGGCGTTCTGGGCGGCGCCGCTTCGGTCATCCAGGCGTTGCTCTGGGCGCCGAGCCTCGCCAGTGACTCACCATTCTGGGTTCTCGCCGGCAGCACCTGGCTGGCCAGAATGACCGGCATTCTGGTGCTCGTGCCGGTCTTGATCGTCGTGGCAACGCCGATTCTCCTTCGCCATCGTTTGCTGGACTTCGAACTGCCCGCGGATGTCTTTGGCCAGCGTGACGGCGTCGTCTCGCGTTTTGGCGACGGGATCGAGTTGGTGGGCCTGACGCTGTCCACGACCTTGCTGGCGTCGCTGTTGCTTCTGTCCCACGTTCATGCCGCCGCGACGGTGTGGGTGCTCTGGGCCAGCTGCCTGGTGTTGATGGTTTGGACCTGCATTCGGCAGGGGGTCCAGGGTGGCTGTTTCTCCGCCGGCATCACGTCGATCATCGTACTGGGGATCGCTGGCCTGCTCAAGATTCCGCCCGACGTGGCAACGCGCGTCCAGGGCAACCTGCTCGCGTTTTGCAGCACGGCCCTGCTCGTCGGCGTCTCGGCAAGCTGGATTCGCGCCAACGAAACGCGCTACCGCCAGGTCGTCAGCCGGATTCCCTTTGTCGTTTATGGCGTCCGCCTGCCCTATGGGATGGCGGCCGCGAATCGCGATTCCCCCAAAACAGCGAGCGACGCCAAGATCGATCCTCATGTCGGCTCGTCGATCGCCAAGCTCGCCAACGTCGTTCTCGTCAGCCCAGCGTGTAAGGAAATTTTCGGATGCCATGCCGAGGCCTTGATCGGGCCGTTCACAAGGTGGCTGGACAAAATCGTCGCGGAAGATCACGAACTGGTCGTCGCCGCCTTGACGCAATTGTGCCTGCAAAAACAAGCGGTGACCTGCGAATACCGCCTGTTCGGTCCGGGCGTGCCATCTGAAGCGGACAAAAGCTCCAGGCCGCGCCGTCTCGCGCCGGAACCGGCCTATCGCTGGGTGCGCGACTCGCTCACGCCTCATTATTCCGAGGATGGGCTGATGGACGGCTGGGAAGGGCTGGTCGAGGATATCACCGAGCAACGCGCCCTGTCACAAGGCCTGCGGCGGATGACGAATATGTTGCAGGTGCTGGTCACCAACCTTCCCACCGGCGTGTACTTTGTGCAGGCGCCGCAGGGCTTTCCGATTCTCGTCAACGCTCGCGCCAGGCAGTTGCTCGGTCGGCGTGAGGATTTGTCGTCGGGTTTGGAGCAGTTGTCGCGCGTCTTTCGTTTGCATCGAATCGATGGGACGGAATACCCCTGGGAGGAATTGCCCGTCGCCAAGGCGCTGAGGCTCGGCGTCGCCACCCGCGCCAACGATATCGTCCTGCACCGGGCCGATGGGCGAAAGGTCCCGCTCATCACCTGGGCCGCACCGATCGACCTGAACAACACGGGCACTCCCGATGCCGCGGTCTGGGTCATCGAGGACTGGAGCGCGATGCAGCAGGCGGAGCTGGCGCTGCGCGAGTCGGAGATTCGGCTTCGCGCCATCATCGAAACCATGGCGGAGGGCGTCATCGTCCAGGACGAGCATGGGGCTGTCCTCGACGGCAACGCGGCCGCGTGTGCCATCCTGGGCCTGACGCGCGATCAACTGCTAAGCCGACTCGGGCTAACTGGGCGGAACGTGTGCCGGCAGGAGGACGGCTCGGAGCCGCCGGCCGCCCAGCAACCCGATCAGCAAGCGCTCAAGACCGGGCAACCGGCGCGGAATGTCATCCTGGGCCTGGCGGCCCGGGACGGCGAGCCCGTAAAATGGCTCCTGGTCAATTCCCTCCCCATGCCGGCCAGCGCCAGCGCAAGTCAGCGCAAGGCACGCCTCGTCACCACGTTCGCCGACATCACCGCCCAAATCCACGCCCAGGATTCCCTACGACTCACCCTCGACAAATATCAGAACCTCGTGGATCGGTTGCCTTTCATGCTGCTTCAGCGCGACAAGCAAACCAATATCACCTACCTGAACCCGGCCGCCACGCAGCTTACGGGGCACAGTGCCGAGGAGATGATGCGCCCCCGCTTCTGCCAGGAAATCATTCACCCGGAGGATCTGGCTCGCTTTGAAGCCGCGATGGCGAGCGTCGGCCAGGGCGAGACCAGCCGAATCGAGGCACGCTTTTACGCCAAGGACAAATCGCTCAAGACAGTTTTGGCTTTCTTTCAGCCCTTGTTGCACCGCGGAGAGGTCATTGGGTCCACCAGTCTGGTCATCGATATCACCACGCAGCGGCGCCTGGAAATGGAACTTCAACAGGCCAAGCACCTCGAACTGGTCGGGCGTTTGGCGAGCGGGACCGTGCACGACTTCAACAATCTCCTGCAAGTGCTAATGGGGACCGCGGGGCTGGCGAAACTTGAGCTACTCGAAAATCATCCGGTCTGGCAACACCTCGCTCGCATCGAAGAGGTCGGCGAGCAAGCCTCCCACCTCGCGGGCCAAATCCTCACGTTCAGCAAGCAGCGGCCCCGGCAATCGCGCGTGATTGACCTCAACGCGCTGGTGGCGCAAACGATGAAGCACGTAGCGGCCCTGTTGCCGACGACGATCTCCGTGAGCGCCTCGCTCGCTCAGGACCTGCCCAAGGCCCTGGGGGATGACGGCCCGATCAAGCAAGTCGTGATGAATCTGCTAATCAACGCGCGCGACGCCATGCCGAAAGGTGGGAAACTGACGGTTCGTACGGACGCCGCGACGCTCCCTCCCGCGGACCTGCATTCGGGTGACAAGGCGTGGGCCCACCTCGCGATCCAGGACACGGGCATCGGCATGGATGACGCCACGCGCGCCCGCGTTTTTGAGCCGTTCTTTTCCACCAAGAAGAACGGCACCGGATTGGGTCTCGCCGTCGTGCAGCAGATCATCAAGGAGCTGGGTGGGATTATCGAGGTTTGCAGTCAACCTGGCGCCGGCACCCGCTTCGACGTGTGGTTGTTGCAAGCGCCGACATCCCACTATGTATTGTAATCCCGTCCGGCAGCCAGGCGTTCGCTCCGGGCACTTCCTTCGGGTCGCGGGCAGACAGCGGTGTCATTTCTCGCCGCGTGCGTTTTTCACTTCCCGCAGCTCCAGGCTTTGCGCCATTTTCTCCACGTCGCGCAACGTGTTTGCCGAATCGGTCGGTAGGATGCGCGCGGTGAGCGTGGCGCCAAGATTGCCACGCCGCAGCGTGAAGTAACTCAGCAAGACGCGCTGCCTGGCAATCTCCGCGTCGAAGCCGAACGTTTCCCAGCCGCCGGCCATGGCGCGCGGCCGATCAAAACGAAAAACGCGAGCCTTCTGCTTGTCCAGAAACTGCGCGGATTCCTGGAAGAACTGCGCGCCGGTCGGCGTGGCGGCGGCGGGAGCGAGCGTGAGCAGGACGCCGCTGCCGCGCTTCTCGTCGATGCCGATCTGCTTCCCGTTGAAGCCCGCGACGCGCCAGTTGCGCGGATACAGGAAACGCACGCCAACCTGCGGATGTTCAAACAACAGTCGGCTGTTCTCGGCATCGGGTTCCAGCGTTAACCCGCGCAGGGCTGGATCGTCAATTTCCACCGTTTGCGGCGACGGTGCACGGGTCATCACGAACGTGCCCTCGATCTTGCCGGTCGGCTTGCCCGACTTGTCCAGCAGATGGTGCGTCCCCTTGACATAGAGATAACTCAGAAAACGAGCGTCGAGATCGACGTAGCACGACCCGCGAAGTTCATGCGTCGCCTTGCCGTCTTCGCCGATGCCGTGAACGCTGCCGTCGAATTGGATGTGCGCGGTGCGCCGGCCCAGAAGCGTTGTTATCTTTTCGAGCCGACAGGTACAGTCAGACTTCTCAATTTTCTCCAGGTCGGTCAACTCCTGCAAGGCAGACTCCTCGGGTCGCCAGCGCGTGCCGACGGCCACGGCTTTCGCGGGAAAAAGCCCTGCAAGTGCTGGCGCGAACACGTCCGTACGCACCAGCTCGATCTCGCCCCAGGTCAACGGGCCAGTCGGGCAAAAGGGGACCTCGTACTGGTTGTGCCGCAGAATGACCAGGCGCGCCACCTGAGGTCGAAGTTTGCTTTGTTGGTCGTCGTCTCCGACCTTGCGATCGAATTGCAGCTGCCGATAGTAGCGCACGGTGCGTTCGACGCGGCCCTGGGCGTTGAGTTGAAGGATGCGTTCGTCATAGCGGATCGAGCTTTTGCCGCTGACCTTGAGCGTCTTGCGCTCAGCGCTGGCGCCGCCCGGCACGGCGAGACTTCCGCTGATCTCAACCTGGCACTGGACGGAATAGCGATGGTTCTTTCCAAAGGTCTCGGCGAGCAGAACGGCTTCCTTTTGCTGAGCGCTCAAGGAACTCGCGAAGGCCAATCCCATCAAACAGGCAGTGTGAAAACGGCGCATGTCGTTCGACCCGTTTAGCGGCGGAGCTTGCTCCGCGTGAATGAATGCGTGGAATTGTAGCGTGCCGACCTGATGAAACCGAAGGGCAAGCCAGAGAATCAGGATCGTTTTCAGGTCAAGACACGAAAGATTTGCGGCTTACGGAGATTGGGAGGCGCCATGGGTAAATTCGCCAACACTCCGTGGCGAGCCGCCGAGCTTGTCGCGGTGGTGTTGCCTTGGGGTCGTCCCGCCGGGACAAGCCCGGCGGCTCGCTAATGTTAGGCACTCTTACGCAACAGCCGCTGTTCGCTTTCACGCAGGACGCGCCGGCGTTCCTGGGCGGTGTCGTCGAAAAGGTTGGCGTACAGCGCCCGGTGAGCTGCAGTCAAGGCCACACCTCGGCGGCGCATGACGATCTCGGCGGTGATCAGAAGTTGTTCCAGGGTGAACGCCTCGGTGAGGCTGCCGTTCCACCAGCTGGTGAAACTGGGAAGGTATTTCGGCGCGAATCGCCCGGCAGGCAGGAGGCTGCAAAAGGCGCCGACGTTTGTGCCGGTGTTGAGCAGCGTGCCGAGGCCCGTCTTGGTGTGATCGCCGAGGAAGCAACCGACCTTACTCATGCCGGTATTGATTTTCAGCCCGCGCTGCGGCACGACGACGTCGCCATAGTCGTTGCGCAAATCGCTGTTGTGCGTGCCGGCGCCCAGGTTGACCCATTCGCCGATGTAGGCATGGCCCAGAAACCCGTCGTGGTATTTGTTTGAGTACCCATGCAGGATGCTGGCCTCGACTTCGCCTCCCACGCGGCAATGTGCGCCGAGCGACGTGCCGGCGCGAATCTTGGCGCCCATGACCTGGGTTCCGGGTCCGATGTGGCAGGGGCCTTCGAGTCGGCTGAATGCGGTCACCAGGGCGCCGTCATCGATTACCACCGGTCCGTGGGTCGTATCGGCGAAGACCAACGGCTCGATGCGCGCCTCCGGTGCAATCCAGAGTTGGCCCAGCGGGCCCGCGACCATCAAGCCGGGGCGGTCCGGGTTTTCTCGTATCGGGTCCAGCCAGGCGAAGTCGCGGCGAATCTCCGCGCCGTTGCGATCAACCAGATCCCACGGATGGCTAATCATGCTCCCGCCCGCCGGCCGCGCGGCAAGCGATTGCTGCCAATGGTCCAGCATTTCGGACAGCCGCTCCCAGGAAAGCACCTGTTTTTCTGAGGTGCGCAGAACGACATAAGCGACCGAGTCGCCCACCATGCCGACACACGATCTAACAGGCGGTGAAAACGCATCGTCCGGTGGAAGCCAGCGGCCGTTGACGAGGATGATGTCTTCGCTGGCGAATACGCCCGGTTCGTTCACGGACCAGGTGGGGTTTTGTTGACGTTGCAATTCTTCCAGCAGGGGCCGAATACAGACGCCCGCGATCGGCAGCGCGAGATATCTTGCTTGCTTTTGCGCCAGCGACGTGAGGCCGCAACGCAGTTCAAACACCGGGCGCGTCAGGCTCAAGGGCTCGAGTGCTTCAACGCCGTCTTCAAAAAGGCATAGTCGCATAACGCATCCTTTCGTCGCGCGAGGATTCCCGCCTGGTCGAGGCGAATCTTACCGCGCAGCGTCGCGACGTTGCCACGTCAGTTTTCGGCGGCGAAGGCGTAGGTCAGGCTTTCCAGCCTGACACGGTTTGCGAACCGTCAGACTGGAAAGCCTGACCTACGGTTCTGTGGGAAATCTGGCGAATGCGGATGGGTTGGAGAATGTCTAACTTAACCGAACTACCGAAGTTAGGGAAAACGACCGGGGCGCCTGGATTGCAGGATTTTCGGAACACGAACTGGCAAGGTGGTGAAAATGCGCAAAAGAAATGGCGCTTGGGCTGCCAAATCTTCGGTCATCAGGCATGATTCACTAAAGTCTCACACGGAAAGCCGGTGGTCCGATGCCGAACGACGCGAAACTGGGGTTGGTGATTGGCGTGGCGATCGTTGTCGTTATCGCGCTGGTGTTTTTCCGTAGTGAGCCTGTCGCAGCGAGCAGACCAGCGATTACATCGCCTGCCGCAGCGCTGCCCGCAAAGTCCAATTGAAACCGTCAGCCTGGAGAGCCGGCCTGGTTCAAGTGAGGGTCACAGCGAGCCGCCGGGCGTGTCCCGGCGGTGCATTCCGATTCGCCTTGTTTCACCGCCGGGACAAGCCCGGCGGCTCGCTGATTGTTTGATACCGTAAAATCGATGGATTTGAACCAGGCCGGAAAGCCTGACCTACGTGGGCGGCTTGCTGAAGCGCCGTCGCAGGGCCGCGTACATCCAGAGCGAACCGAACAGGATAAAGGGAAACCCGTAGAGGAGCAGGTCCCAGGGGCCGAATCCGGGCGGGGTTGCTTCCACCTCGGTGCTGACTTCGCCGGCGCCGAGCTCGCTGTGAATTTGGACCCGCACGCGCCACATCTCTTGCTGATCAAATTCCACCTCGCCGTGATATTGCACCCGATTGCGAAGGTTTTGCCGCTTGCATTCATACGACGCTTCGGGCAAACGGCCCGAGGTGGGCTGCACATGCACCGTGACCTTCATCTCCTCCGGCAGCGACTTACCCGGCGCTGGCGCGAGGATGACGAAAAAGGTCCCGGTGCCGACATCGGGATCGGCCCACACCGAAATGACGTAAGGTCCCGCCTGCCGATCCACGATGATTGGAAACGGCGGCCCGTCGTGCCCTGGCGCCCGCGCGGCCACGACGAGCAACAGCAACGCCGAACAGGCGGCGACAACCCCACGCCGCATGTCAATCTCCCAGGAAGGTGCCGCGCATTTCCATCGGCTGGGCCAGCAGCCAAATCGCCGCCGCCCACAAAATTGATTGGAGAACAACCCACGACAAGTAGGCTCGCCACGGCGCGGACGGCTGATCCTTGCGGGCGAGCCGAATCGCCACGATCCAGGAGCCGACCAGTCCCAACGTCAGAAAGCCAAGTTCCAGGACAAAGACCGAGCCGGAACGCATACCGGTGAACTCCCAGTTTGGCTGACCCAGGACGGGCCAGCCGATCTCGGCAAGCGCGTTTTGCAACACGGGAACCACGGTCAGAGCGCCGGTCAGAAAATGGAAGGCATAGTGGGCAAGCCAAACGCCGAAACCCAACGGCACCAGGCTGTAGGCGTAGCGTGTGGCAAGCCGCGGTAAGCTCAAGGCAGTACCCGTCGCCCGGCGGGTCCACCATGCCGCCAACCCGAGCAGGAGGACCGGCTCAACGATCAACGCGACGGCAAACAGGATCGCGAGAATCGGCGCTCGTTCGGTCGTACCCAGAACCCCGCTTAACCACGCCTGCAAGACATACACGGGACTGACCATGCCGAAGGCGTTCAACAACGCTCCGAATGTGAAGACAATCGCCAGCGCCGCCAGGTCAGGCCGTGTCAGCGGATTGCCCAGGCCGGAGCGCGGTTCCTCGGCCGCCAACTCCGCCCCGGGCATTCGCGTCACTAAACCGACGTTGTCGTGTGGGCAGGCATGAACGCAATCGAGGCAGAACGTGCAATCGAGGTTGCCCACCTTCATCGGCTGAAACAGCGCCAGCTCACAGCCACGCTTCGCCAGCAGCGGCAGCGCCAATCGGCCTGCGTCTGCCGCCGTTTCCGACGCGGGCGGCCCGCAGATGCAATCCTTGGTCCGGCACTCGACGCACTGGTTCAGATCGCGCACCGCCACCTCAAGCGGCGACAGCGTGGACGCCAGGAAGTTAAACTGCCCGATCGGGCACACCCATTTGCAAAACGAAGCGTGCCTGAAAAGCGCGTCCACCACCAACGCACCTGCGAAATAGGCAACGATGAGCCAGGCCGTCCAGAACGGCGTGGACCACAGGCCAAAGTATTCATAGGCGAACAAAAGAAGCACGAAGAGCGCGACCGCCAGCCATTTGTTGCGCAGCCGGACGGGCCAATTCCAGACGGGCCGAAAAATCCACCGCGCAATCTCGCGAGGTAACAGGAACGGACAGGCCATGCAAAAAAAGTTTCCCGCGACCAGGAGCACCAGGACCAGCAGGCCGCGATAGTGAACCCACGTCAGAAGCGTGGCCAGGTTTTTCGGCGCCAGATCGGGACCGAGGAATCCATGCCAGACGAGTACTACGGACAGGAGCAGAAGGGGAATTTGCATCCCCAGCCGGGCCCAGCGTTGCCGCAGGAACCAACCGACGCCAGGGAGGCGCAGCAAATCAAAAAACGGCGGCCCGGCATCGGCGCGGCGATCCGCGTAGGCGGAACGCTTGTCCGCGCTTGCACTCATCGTCACCTCGACTTCACGCCGGGCACGTCGATCTTGCGTTTCAGCCTTCGGCCATCGGCGAGGACGGCGTCGATCAGAAAGAACCAGTCGCCGCCCATGGTGAGGTTGACGGATGCCTCGTATTTTCCCGGATCAAGTTCCTTGGCATCCGCGAAGACCGGCTTCATGCCGGCGTGGTTCATGTTGCCTTCGAGCTTGAGCGTGGCGCCGCGAAGCGGGCCGCCGTCCTTATCGGTCAGCGTGACCGTGGCGGTCCCCTGCCCGACCGTAGGTGGATCAGGCGACATCCGCAGTTCGACCTTCACGTCGGGCGCGCCGTCGGTGCTAGATTTGCTGCAACCGGAAGGAACAAGTATCGTCATGGGGGCGATGGCCAGGAACACCAGGAAACGCTGCATCATTTTCATGGGGCACCCGGCTCCCGAACAAGCCCGGCGCGCGAAACCGTCAAGGCTTGCTAGACGGTGGTCTCGTTCGCGTCGGGTCAACCATTTCCTTACGCCGGGGTCGCCGCCACGATCGGGCGCCGATGCCACATGCAGCTACAGGTCATCTTGGCTTCCTCAGCAACCGAAGGGAAGAGATGATAATACATGGCGACCACCATCGGTATGGTCACGATGGAGTTATAAAAAAGGTGTACCTCCGCGCGCCGAACCGCCATCATGAGCAAGCTGATCGGATGCGCGGGCGGGCCGGTCATGAGGCCCCCAAACCCGGTCTCGGCGGAACCTTCCATAAATCCGAGCATTTGAATGAGGCTTATCGGCGCCGGGGCGCCAAAAAAGTTTTGCCCGGCGATCACCTGCCCTTGCAGCAAAGCATGTTCGATATGGTGCCAAAACTGAATCCAGAATGCGGCCATCCACCAGTAGTAGGAACGTCCCACAAACCCAGAGCGAAACACCCAGAACGCGATCAGCATGACAAGCGCATAGGCATAATGCATGAACTCGGACGACACCAGCCACGGAAAGGGAATGCCCAGGAAGCCCCGCGCTTCCCGCAACGGCCAGCCCAGGACATAAACCTGGAACGCCTGAAACAGATGCTCGGCCCAGTGCAGCAACACCAGGGCGGCATAGCTTCGCAGAACAACCTTGTGCCAGTCAGAATTAATTTTGTCCATCAAGGAGCGCTTGGCTCCCACGGAACAGGTCATGCCAGCCGATGCCATAGTGGCACCTCCTCGAACAGAAGAATAAAAAGATCATGAAAACACGCAACCCTGGCCGCACAAAGGGCGGGCCGGAAAAAAGATCAATCCTTATAAACCATACCCGATCATGGCACTTCGTTCAAGAAAAAAAAATCCCGGACCACGTCGTTTCCCATGCGCGCCTGCGAAGGTCGTGCCGTCATCGGCCAGGCCGGTCGCCCAATCCAAATACCGTTCGTCGAAGAGCACTTGCCCAGCCCCCAGCGCAGGCTGAGGTCTTGGCGGGCTGCCCAAACCCCCACGCTTGCGCGTGGGGCTGGCATCGCTCCGCTTGACGAACGGTATTGCGCCTAGTCCTCAAACAGCTTTTCAACGTATTCCTGCGGATCGAAGATCGCCAGGTCGTCAAGGCCTTCTCCCAGACCGACGAATTTGACAGGCAGATTGAGCTTTTGCTTGACGCCGAAGATGGCGCCCCCCTTTGCGGTGCCGTCGAGTTTGGCGAGGACGATGCCGGTGCAGTCGATCGTCTTTTTGAACATCTCGGCCTGGGTGATCGCATTTTGGCCGCTCGTCGCATCGAGCACGAGGAAGACTTCGTGCGGCGCGCCGACGATTTGCTTGCTTACGATGCGTTTGATCTTGTCGAGCTCCTTCATCAAATTGGTTTGCGTGTGCAGTCGGCCTGCGGTATCGACGATGAGGACGTCGAAGTCGCGAGCCTTGGCTTTTTCGCAGGCGTCATGGGCGACGCTGGCCGGGTCGCTGCCCTGGGCGTTCTTGACGATTTCGCAACCGAGTCGCTCGCTCCAGATCGTGAGTTGCGCCACGGCGGCCGCGCGGAAGGTATCGCAGGCGGCGACCATGACCTTCTTCTTTTGATCCATGCAATGCTTGGCGAGCTTGGCGATCGATGTGGTCTTGCCGGCCCCGTTGACACCCGCGATCATGATGACCGTGGGCCCCGAGGACGCGAAGTGGATGCCCTGGGTTGGCGCGGTCAGCATTTCGCGGAGTTGGGTCTTGACGAACGCCAGCATTTCGCCGGTGACTTCCTTGTCCTGGTACGCTGCCTTGACGCGGCTGACGATCTCCTGGGTGGCGAAGGTGCCGACGTCGGCCAAGTACAGGCGCTTCTCGAGTTCGTCGAGAAACTTCTGATCGACCTTGCCCTTGAAGCTGAACAGCTCGGCAATGCCGCTGAAGAGGCTTCGGGTTTTAGAAAGCGCTGCCCGCAGAAAGGAACCTAGACCCATTACGAATCCTCATGCCCAGGGATACGGGCGTTGACCCCAGGGGTTCGCCGCGCTCACCCCCGGGCTTGTGTTCTCGCGCGCAATCGCTCCAATTCGTCGTGCGTGATACTGGACGCCCCGACCGCGCGATGGGGTTGGCCTGGCCCGTGGCAGTCGCTGCCGCCCGTGATCGTCAGGCCCACCTCGGCTGCTAGCTGCCGAAGTTCCTTGCGTCGACGGGCCTGGAAGGCCGGATATTCGACCTCAACGGCGCTCAGGCCCAACCGCTTCAACTCGACCAGCGCTTCCCTGGTGCAATGATAATTCGGATGGGCCCAGGAAGCAACGCCGCCTGCCTGCCTCACGAGCGCAATGGCCTCGGCGACCGGCAATCGCGTCTTCGGCACCGCCGCCTTGCCCTGGTCATGCAAATAACGTTGAAACGCTTCGCGCACGCTCCCTGCCTTCCTGGCTTGTACGATCAAGGCTGCCACGTGCGGACGGCCCAGGGTTGTCGAATTACTCAAGCGGGCAATCGCCGCCTCCTCAATTGGGACGCCCTGCCCGCGCAACCTCGCGATCATCTCATGAAATCGGCCAACTCGCTCGGCACGCAAATGATCCAGGGCCAAACCCAGCGCGACATCGTCGGCATCGAAGAAGTACGCCAGTAGGTGAACCTCCCGGCCCAGGAACCCTGTAGTAATCTCGACGCCGGCGACGATTTCCAGCGCATCGCCGGCCGCGTGGCGCGTCGGCGCGATGCCCGCCAGGGTATCGTGATCGGTGACGGCGATGGCCGACAACCCGCTACGCCGTGCAAGATCGACGATTTCACCAGGCGAATACGCCCCATCGCTGAACGTGGTGTGAAGGTGCAAATCCACCCGGCCATGGTGCCGCGGCCGGCTGAGCGTTTGACACAGGAGCGTAAAGGGTTGGCCTATGGGCATGAGGTGGTGGGTGGTGGTTAGTGGTTAGTGGTTAGCATTCGCCCCATCCCTATTGCATTCCGAATCCACACCGTTGACCACGGACTCCTGACTACTAACCCCGGACTCCTGACTCCCGACGCCTGATTCCGGACCCATGACAACTGCCTCCTGACGTCCGACGCCCGATTCCTGGCCCAGGCGGTCGAGCACGCCGTTGACGAAGGCGGACGAATCGCCGCTACCGTAACGGCGGGCCAGTTCGATCGCTTCATCGAAGACGACCGCGGCGGGCGTGTCGCGCATGAACAATAACTCAAACGCGCCAAGGCGCAGAATGTTGCGATCCACCGTGGTCATACGGGACACCCGCCAGTTCTCGGCGGCGGCGGCGATTTTCGCGTCGATGTCGGCAACCTGAGCGACCACGCCGTCGAATAAGAGAAGGCAAAACTCGCGAATCGACTCATCGCGAATGCGCTCGCGCGCGAACTGCTCCAGCGCCGCGCGGTCCATCCTCGCGTTGTGCTCGCGCTCGTAGAGCAACTGCAGCGCCACCTCCCGGCCTCGCGATCGCCTGCTCATGCGTGATCTCTGCTGGAATGAATTCACCCATGCTCATGTTACCGACAACAGGCCAAGCGGACGAGGGGAATTGGGGATGATGCCCGCGCGGCGGCCTGGTATAATTCAGCAAATCACGGGCCCGTCGAAATCAGATGGAGCAAGACATGGGATTGACGTTCGCGAAACTCACGATCAGGAATCCTCGCAATCCCGCGTTGCAGCCAATGGAAGTGGAAGCATTGGCCGACACGGGCGCGGTGTTCCTGTGTATTCCGCCCCACGTTCCGCTACAGTTGGGTTTGGAGGACGTAGAAAAAAAAGAAGTCACGCTGGCCGACGGAAGCACGCAATCGGTCCCCTATGTGGGGCCAGTGGAATTGCACTTCAAGAACCGCACCGGGTTTGTCGGCGCCATCGTGCTGGGCGACCAAGTGCTTTTGGGAGCCATTCCGATGGAAGACATGGATCTGGTGGAAATCCCCCGGACCCGCTCGGTCGACGTCAATCCGGCCAGCCCCAATTTTGCCCACGGGATTGTGAAGTAGACTTTCGGATCGCCGAGCGGAAAAGAATCACGCCAGTTGCCGCAGCAGATTCACCATCTCGATGGCGGCGAGAGCGACATCCGTGCCCTTATTCCCGTCTTTCCCACCGGCGCGGGCATAGGCTTGCTCCTCGGTGTCGCAGGTGAGGACGCCGAAGAGGACGGGAACGCCCGTCATCAGGCCGGCTTGCAGGATGCCGTCGGCGGCCGCCTTGCAGACGTAATCATAGTGATCGGTGTCGCCGTGAATGACGGCGCCCAGACAGATAACCGCGACGTATTTTTTCGAGTTAGCCAGGCGGCGTGCGACCAGGGGAAGCTCGAATGCGCCGGGCACAAACAGGAGGTCAATCGCCTCCTCGGCCACGCGATATTTTTGCAGGGCGTCCTTGGCGCCGCCGACCAGCCTGGCGACGATTTCCAGGTTGAATTTCGACGCCACGATGGCGAACCGGCCCTGCGGCGTGGTGAGGGAGCCTTCGAAGGTGGACATGCGAAAAGACCCTGGAAGCCCGGGGGTGAGCGCGGCGAACCCCCGGCATCATGTACGCGTTTATTCCAGGGGTTCGCTGCGCTCGCCCCTGGGCTTCAAATGATCACGCCAGGTTGAGCGTTTTCAAGAAATCGGCGTTGCCCTTGGTTCGGCTCATGCGATTGATGAGCAACTCCATTGCCTCCACCGGGTTCATGTCGCTTAATACCTTGCGAAGAATGTAGGTCATGCGCAATTCTTCCGGCGAGGCCAGCAGTTCTTCCTTGCGCGTGCCGGAGGCATTCACGTCGATGGCGGGCCAGATGCGCTTGTCCACGAGCCGTCGATCGAGGTGCAGCTCCATGTTGCCCGTTCCCTTGAATTCCTCGAAGATCACTTCATCCATGCGGCTGCCGGTGTCAACGAGCGCCGTCGCGAGAATGGTGAGGCTGCCGCCCTCTTCGATATTGCGCGCGGCGCCGAAGAAGCGCTTCGGCTTGTGCAGAGCATTGGCGTCCACGCCGCCGGAGAGGATCTTGCCGGAGTGCTCGCATTCGTTGTTGTAGGCGCGCGCCAATCGCGTGATGGAGTCGAGCAGGATAACGACATCGATGCCGAACTCGACCATGCGGCGGGCTTTTTCGATGACCATCTCGCTGACCTGCACATGCCTGCTGGAGGGCTCGTCAAATGTGGACGACACGACTTCGGAGTTTTCGCTGCGGACGGTGCGCTCCATGTCCGTCACTTCTTCCGGGCGCTCGTCGATGAGCAGCACGATCACGTAACATTCGGGATGATTGACCAGGATGCTATTGGCCATCTTTTGGAGCAGGACCGTCTTGCCCGTCCGTGGCGGGGCGACGATCAGGCCGCGCTGTCCCTTGCCGATGGGAGTGACGAGATCGACGATGCGCATGTTGATCTCGGTCGGATCGGTTTCGAGCGTGAGACGCTCGTTCGGGTGGAGCGGGGTCAGGTCATCGAACACGACCTTTTGCGTGAGCATGTCCGGGTCGTTGTAGTTGATCGCCTCGACACGCAAAAGAGCGAAATAGCGTTCGTTCTCCTTGGGCGGGCGGATCTGCCCGGAGACGACGCTCCCCGTGCGCAGGCCGAAACGCCTGATCTGGCTCGGGGAAATATAGATGTCGTCCGGGCAGGGCAGGTAGTTGTAGTCCGGGCTGCGCAGGAAACCGAAGCCGTCGGGGAGGGTTTCGAGCGTGCCTTCGCCGAACATCAAGCCGTTTTGCTTGACGCGCTCCTTGAGGATTTTGAAGATCAGGTCCTGTTTTTTCAGACCGCTGTATTCGGTCAGGCGTTCTTCCTTGGCGACCTTTTGCAGCTGGGTCATTGTCATCTGCTGCAGTTCGGAGATGTGCGTCGTGCCGCGCTTGATCTGCTCGTAGCGGCTATTGGTTTCCTCGTCGAAGCCGATGTGTTCTTGTTGATCGCCATCGGATTCAGGGTGTGGGCGGGCTTCGTCTTCGAGAATATCCTGGCCAAACTCGGGCGGGCCATTGGGACGGGGCGGGCGAGAGCGCGTGCGGGTCGGATTGGCGTCTTTGCGGCCTCGGAAGTCCGGCATGGTCGATCCTCCTATAGTGCTGGCACGAGAATGGGAGGTCCTGTTCCTCTCTTCGCAGACAGGCACGACATGTTGGGTGCTGTTTGCGAACACGCCAGCGGCAGGCAAGGGATGATGAAAGAATTCTATCAGATCATTTTCCAGCGCACCAGTGCATCTTGCACCTGCGGTAGAACTTTCTCGGGCCCGGCATCGTTGACGATGACTGCATCAGCGCGGGCCTTCTTCTCGTCGAGCGGCATCTGCATTTTCTCGCGGCGATCCAGCTCCGCCTCGTCCCAGCCGCGTTTTTCCTTCAGACGTGCGAGCCGGGTTTCTCGGGGCGCTTCGACAAAGAAAATCCTGTCGCAGTGGCTAGACCACCCGGTTTCGAACAAGATGGCCGCATCGAGGACAATGAATTTTACGTCACGCCTGGCCTGGGCGCGCGCGATTTCCGCCAATATTTGTTTTTCGATATACCGGAAAACGACTGCTTCCAGGGCGCGCAGTTCGACAGCGTCAGCGAAGACGATACGGCCGATCTTTTTTCGGTCGGGGTTTCCCTGATGGTCGAGGATGGTTCCACCCCAGCGGTCAATGAGTTTTTCGCGAATGTCGAGTTCGCGCAAGGCGTCGTGGCCAAACTGATCGGCGGAAATCAAGTGGCCGCCCAGGGCAACCATCGCCTCTGCGACGAGGCTCTTGCCGCTGCCGATGCCGCCGACGATGCCGAGGATGGGGATCATGGTCTAACGCCAATGGTTGAGGATGATGTACTGATCAAGTACCGGAACGTTGGCGGCGAGCAGTTTTCGCATGGCTGTTACGACGCCAGCCGGGCTCAGATCGCGTTTTGGATCATTGTCTCGACGAACGACCAATACACCTGCATGGTGGCCTTGAAGTTGAATGACCAAATGGTGCAAGTTGAGGAAATCGTCATAGTTCCCGGTGACGATGGCGCGGCCACCAATCGCGGCGCAACGAAAATGCACTGCGTCGTCTTCGCCCGAAAGATTGAGGTCGGCTGGAACTTGCACGTCGTGGCCGGCGTGTTGACGCAATCGCACCAACAAGGGGGACGCCGAGTCGTCGTCAAGATACAGCTTCATGATCGCTTGATCCGAGCAATTTCTTGCGGAGACAGTGGTTTCGGACTCGGATTGAGGCGGTAGTCTGGCGAGTTCATGCCGGAGGCTTCCATCAAGGCTTCGTCGCGCGCGTAATCGGCCAGCAATTCAGGCGGATTCGATTCGCAATAGGCAATCGATTCCAGGACTGCTTCGACCGGCAGATTGAACTGACGAGCGATCTCGTCCGGCGGCGTGGGTTCCGGACCCGCGTACCAGCCATACAAGGTTCGCGCCGGTATGCGGGTTCCGCGCACAAAGAGTTGCTTGTACGACGACTTGGGGTTCGCCGCCAAGAATTTCCAGCTGGCAGCAGTGGTTGGGTTCATCATGGTATTATACCACACGGAGGCGGTTCGTCGTTTTTCTGCGCGTCCTTTTCGCACATACATTCTTCGCGCTGGGCCTATGTTTTATCAGAAACGCGTCGATGCGCTTCCACGATGTCATTTCCTGACTGGCGCGCATCGGACGCCCCTCCGTCACCACGATTCGACCTCTACAGTATCATGCCAGTTCGGCCCAACGCTCATGTCCACACGCAGCGGCACGTGCAGTCTGTCCGCCAGTGCCTGGGTCATCTCGTCACGCACCAGTTGCTGAATGGTAGGCGCCTCGTCGCCCGGCACCTCGAATACCAGCTCGTCATGAATCTGCAACAACATGCGCGCCCGCCGGTCCTCGCGGCGCAGCCGGTGGTGGATATTCAGCATCGCCACCTTGATGAGATCGGCGGCCGACCCCTGGATCTGCATATTGATCGCTTCGCGCTCGGGCTGGTTACGGTTCTTGTAGCTGGTGGTTTCGCGCACGCCCTGAATCTCGCGGCGCCGGCCGAGAATCGTGGCGACGTATCCGTTCTCGCGGCAACTCTTCAGAAGGTTGTCCTGATATTCTTGCACGCGCGGGTATTTTTGGAAATAGGAATCGATGAACGCGGCCCCTTCCCGCGCCGAAAGATTCAACCTCATCGCCAGCCCCTGGGCGCTGATGCCGTAGATGATGCCGAAGTTGATGGTCTTGGCGGCGCGGCGCATCCCCTCCGTCACGTGAAGCAGTTCAGCGTTGAAAATCTGGGCGGCGACCAGGGCATGGATGTCGCGTTCCTCGGCAAAGGCTTGCTGGAGGGCCTTGTCGCCCGAGAAATGAGCGAGGAGGCGCAGCTCGATCTGCGAATAGTCGGCGGTTAGAAGTTGCCAGCCCTTCTCCGGCAGAAACGCCTTGCGGATGTTGCCCCCCATGTCGGAACGGATGGGGATGTTTTGCAGGTTCGGATCGCTGGAACTGAGCCGACCGGTCGCGGCGACCGTCTGGTTGAAGGACGCGTGAATGCGTCCGGTATGCGCATTGACAAGCGACGGGAGCGCATCGACATAGGTTCCCTTCAGCTTGGAAATCTTGCGATGCTCAAGGAGCCGGCGCGGGAACTCCACCTGGGGGTGATCTTGCTTGGCAAGGGCTTCGAGGGTTTCTTGATCCGTGCTCGATTCGCCGCCGATGTTGGTTTTCTTGATGGCCTTGAAGCCCATTTGCTTGAACAGGATTTCCCGCAGTTGTTGCACCGAGTTGATGTTGAACTCGCGCTGCGCCAGCGCGTAGATGTCTTTTTCGAGCGTGCGCAGGGTCGCATCCATCTCGGCGCTCATCCGTTCCAACAACGGCACGTCCAGGCAGATGCCGGCGAATTCCATGTCCCCCAGGACTTCGATGAGCGGGATTTCGAGGTCGTCGTATAAAAAGCCACCCGAGTCTGAGCGCCAGCGAAGGGCAAGGCCTTCGCCGGCCCTTCGCTGGCGCTCAGGCTCGGACGATGTGAAGTGCAGGCCCGCGAGGTCCGCCTCCAGCTTCGCGCACAACCGCCAGGCCACATCCGCGTCTTCGCCGGCATACTCGGCAACCTTCGCGCTTGGAACCTGGTCCATGCGCAGCTGCTTCTTGCCCTTGCCGATCAATTCGCTGATCGAAATATTGCGATGCCCCAGGCAATCCATCGCCAGCGCGTCCAGGTTGTGGGTGCGCGTGCCGGCATGAAGCAGGTAGTCGGCAATCATCGAATCGCCGGCGATGCCCGCGAGCCGAACGTGGTGCCGTAGAAAAACTTCGTAGTCGTACTTGATGTTTTGATTGACCTTCGCGATGGCTGCATCTTCGAGGATCGGCTTCAAACGAGCAAGCGTCGGCTCCGAATCAAGCGTCGGCTCCCCCGCGGGACCGCGCACGGCCAGGTACCACGCCTCGGCCGGCTGCCAGCAGAACGCCAGGCCGACGATGTCCGCGTCATGTGGCGCCAGCGACGTGGTCTCCAGATCGACCGCAAATCGCTTGGCGTTTTTGAGACGCTCGAAAAACTCGGCAAACAGCGCGTCGGTGTTGACGAGATGATAAACATGTGGTTCCGGCCAGTTCGCGACGCCGGTGGGTGTTACGTCCTCGCTGGCGAAAAGACTGCCTTGCATGACGTCATGTGGGCTTTCGCCGCGTGCCGTTTTCGGGGCGGGCGCGGGCGCGCTTTTGATCGTGGCGCGCACCTGCTCTGCCAGGCCGCGGAAATTCCAGGCCCGGAAGCACTCCAGCAACCTGGGTCCGTCCCATTCGCGCACACGCCACGCGTCCCACGCCGGCGCTATTGGCACGTGCCTATCGAGGGTGACCAGCTTTCGAGTCAGAGCGAATTGAGGCACGAACGCTTGCAGGTTTTCCTTCTTCTTGCTCTTCAAGTCCTCAACGTGAGCGATCAGATTCTCGATGGTGCCGTAGTCTTGCAAATACTTGCTCGCGGTTTTTGGCCCTACTCCTTCGGCGCCGCGAATGTTGTCAACGGAATCGCCGACGAGCGTTTGATAGTCAATCACCTGCTCGGGGCGAATACCCCAGTCGGTGAGCAGGGACGCCGCATCGTAGACAAGTTGCTTGCGCAAGTTGAAAATCTTGATCCGGTCGTTGAGGAGTTGGCGGCAATCCTTGTCGCCGGAGCAGATGAAAACGTCCATGCCGCGCTCGGCGCCGGCACGAGCGAGAGTCGCGATGAGGTCGTCCGCCTCGAAGCCTTCCATCTGGACGACCGGGATACCCATCGCGTCCAGCATGTCCTGGATCATCGGAATCTGCGGTTGCAAATCATCCGGCATCGGGCCACGGTTGGCTTTGTAGTCGGGGAAGATCTCATCGCGAAAGGTTTTGCCCGGGGCGTCGAAGCAACAGACCAGATGCGTCGGCTGGCGTTCCCTGCGCAGATAGAGCATATCCTTGGTGAAGCCGAACACCGCGTTGGTCGGCAGCCCGGCGGCGCTGGTCATCTCGGGCAAAGCGTGAAAGACCTGAAAGATCAGGGAAAAGGCATCGACAAGATAAACGCTTTCCGGATTGGGATGGTCCGACATAAGATTTCCAGAAAGGGTTTGGCTGAACAACCTTCGCAGCCTGGGTCGCTTTGCGGTTTCGCGCGGGCGGGTATTAGTTTTTGTTAATAATCTGCTTCAAGGGTTCGTGGAATCATAGGATGACTCGCGTTGCCGTCCGCGTCCCGGTTTAAGGAAAAACACTCATGACGCCGCCAGAACTGATTTACGTGAAACGAGTCAAGGGCAAGGGCCGGGGCGTCTTCGCCCGCTGCGACATCAAAAAGGGGGCGACCATCGAGCAGGCCCCCGTTCTCCTGGTCCCGGTCAAGGACCTCGTCGACGGCATGAAGAATCGCACGCTCAACCGTTTTTTCTACCACTGGAGTTCCAGGCACGTCGCGGTCAGTCTCGGCTATGGGTCGCTTTATAACCACTCCTACGAGCCGAACGCCCGGTATTTTCATGGCGCGGCCCACATCACCTATCGAGCCCTGCGCGACATCCGCAAGGGCGAGGAAATCCTGATCAACTACAACTACAGCCCGAAAAATCGCGCGCCGATGCTGTTCACGGTTCGGTAGTTTCATCGTCGACTCGCAACGACGCCCGCATGGCATGAAAAATCGGCAGGACCTCATCCAGTTCCAAATCGTTGGCCTGCCACATGACCAGGACGGTCCCCGCGTCGGCGCAGAACGCTCGCGAACAACAAGTGTTGGTCAGGTCGAGGCTGAAGAAACGAATATCGTGTCCCAGGGCTGGCTGACCGGCAAAGGATTCGACCACGTCGTCCGCTTCCAGGTCCGGATAGTCGGCGCGCAGGGCCTCCAGCACCGTCTCGGCGACCAGGCCGATCTCGGGCATTTCTTCATCGAGCGTCACCAGCATAAACGCCGTCTCGGGACTCTGCACCGACACGGTCCAGCCCGTATCGGTTTCTTCGCGCGTCAGCTGCCAGGTATCTGGATAATCGAAACGAATCCCGTCGCGGTGAAACTGCACTGGTCCAACCTCTCGTGCGGGTCCTTCTTTCCGTAAACTCGGCGTCTTCGCTTCAATCGATCGCTCGCCCTGGCATTTGCCCGGGCAAACGGCAAATGCTTGCCAAAAACTTCGCTTTTTCCGGATAAAATAACAGGAGACTGCGAAACTTCCTACTACCTCGGAGGGTTCACCATGAGATCCAAAACATCCACGCTGGCGATGCTTTCCATCGTCGCGGTTTTCCTTGGTGCTGGGCTGGCAACCGCGGGCGAACTCGACGGCCGCTGGCGAAACGGCAGCTGGGTCGATAACAACAGCGGCCATACCGGACCGCTGCGCGGGCGCTTTCGCGAAACGCCCGGCGGCGACTACCGCGTCGTCTTTTCGGGCCGATTTCGCAAGGTGATCCCGTTCGTTTTTCCCACCACGCTCAAGGTCGTCGGGCGGGACGGCGACAAGGTCATCATGGCCGGCGAATCGCGCGTCGGGCTATTCGGAAGATTCACCTACAGCGCCGTCGCGGATGGCAACCACTTCGACGCCCAGTACAGCTCGCGCCGCTGGGCCGGTGAATTCCACCTGACTCGGTGAGCCGTTCGCGGCCTGGCGCTCACAGGGCGCGGCGCAACTCGACGATGATCCCGCCGAGCCGAAACAGGCGATGCAGGTGCGTGAAATAGAGTTGCCGATTCCAGGTGAGCCCGCACTCTTCGCACACGGCTCGCAACTCCTGCCGATTGTAGGTTCGGCAGTGCCAGAGGCTGCTGGTCATGGCGCCCGCGAAGGTATCCTCGGTGGTCATGAGGAGGAGCTTGCCGCCGGGTTGAAGAATGCGCGTCAATTCTTTGAGCCCCGGGCGCGGGTCGGGTAGGTGTTCGAGCACCCAGCCGCACACGATGGCATCGAAAAATCCGTCGGGATATGGCAAACGCGTGAGGTCGGCGGCGACATAATGGACCCGGTTTCCCCTCACCCGCCGTCGGGCGCGGTTGAGCATGCGCTGGGAAAGGTCGAACGCCGCCACCAAGGCGTTGGGATCGGCTCGTTTGACGATGTACTTGCAATGCCGCCCGTTGCCGCACCCCGCATCGAGAATGCGTTTGCACCCGCGCAGATCAAACGCCGTGTCCTTTAACACCTGTCCCGCGAGCAGGGCGTGCCCGGTCAACAGGCCGGAGACGGCGGTCAGTTTTCCGGCGAGGCCGTCGTAGTGGTGCTGGATGAAACTGCGGTACTCCGGGAACGGCTGCTTGCTGTGCCGTTTGGATTCCAGGGCCTTCTGGATCGTGCTGGCGAGCGAGGCCTTCTTCACCGGTGCCGGCTCAGGGAGAGTTTGCTGGGGTTCCATGGGAGCTTCTCAGACCGCGATGCGGCGATGATAGATGAACCACTCCACTCCTAACAATAGCAGGGCGAGCAACAAAATCCACTTCCAAATCTCGCGCGTCTGCGACTTTTCCGCCCCCCTGGAAATCTGCTCGTTACCGATGCGAAAGCTCACGCGGGGCGTCAGGTTGCTTTCGTTGGCGTCCAGCAGATTCACGGCTAAGCCGCGCACCAGGTCGTCGGCTTGCTTGCCCTGAGCGTCCCGGCTCACTTGATAGCGATAAACACCTAGACGTTCCGTATCGTTGAACAAGACCTCGTTACGAGCGTTGCGCGTGAGCTTGACGACTCGATCCGCGGGATCGGTGATCGTCACGAAGCTGAAGCCGGCCTCCGGACGCAGCACAACCGGTTCGCCCGGGGTAATCTGCATGGCGCCACGCGCATCATCGACGTTGCCAAGCATATACAGAATGTTCCGAAAGAAAAGCGGGAAGCTGGTTTCCAGCGGCCAGTTTGTCATCACGTCGCCGTTGTCGTTGATCAGGGCAAAAGCCATCACCAGATCGGTATGCGGTCCGCGCGGCAACGTGAACAACAACGGCTTCCGGTTGCTCGTCTCGATCAGGCGCGTTATCGTCGGCAGGATGCGCTTCTTGGGATCGTCGTCCGGCAAATCCAGCTCCGCGGCGGCCTTGGGCGTGAGATTCTTTTTCACGTCGAAGCTGAACGCCTCGTCGATACGAACATCCCAGATGGTATTGAGGTTCCGCAAAGCCGGGTGTTGCGTACGGCTCGGCATTGCCAGAGGGCTCTTGAGTGTCACGTCGCCGCGTACCCAGGGGGGCGGCGGGCGGTCGATGAACAGCGTGTTGGCCATCGGCATGTCGGCCTCGTCGGCCGGCGCACAGCGGTCGAAGATGATCCAGTCGTATTCGCCGTTGCGCGCTTTCTTGCGATAGCCCTCCGAGGTCAATTCTTTGGGCGAAAGATGTTCGAAGATGGCATAGCGCCGGGTCGCCTCCTGATCGAAGCAGGCGTCGAGAACGCGGTTGGCGTCGCCCACGATGAGCACTTTCGCCTTGCGTGTCGTGCCGACGACGAGCCAGGCGTGATCGTCGAGCGGGAAGTCATCGCCTGCCTTATCCAGATAGGCGTGCAGGACCAGCGTCTTGCCCGGGTCGTGGGCGGGAAGCTGGAAACGCGCACTGGCCTCGCCGGGTTCATCCTTTTCGTCGGCGTCCGCAGTCTCGGCGACATGGGTGCGTTTGGCGATAGGAATATCTTGCTGTAACGGCACGATCAGCTTCCCGTCCGCGTCGCGCACGTCGAGCTTCAGACGCACGGCTGCTCGGTCCGATCGATAGTTGGCGACGCGCACCAGGGCGATCAGCCTCGGCTGCGCCTTGCCCGGCGCGACCTGCCGGCGCACATTCAGGCCGACGATCGCGAGGTTGTTGGCGTCGCTCAGGACTGGTTTATCGTCCACCATCTTGATCTTGCCTGCCATGTGATATTGCAGGTTGAGCTTGCCCAACGCCGACGTCTTTCCCGCGAGCCTGGCGTTGAAATTCGCCAGGGTTGCCTCGGACAGCTTGCTGAATCGGCCATCGGAGTAGAGGTGAACCGTGGTATCGATGCCGCGCGCCTGGACCATGGTGCGTTTCTGATCTTCGGGCACGTCCTCGTCTTGAGAGGCGGTGTCCTCGGTCGAGCGTACGGGGTTGGCCAGGCTTTCCGCGAGCGCCAGCGCCTCCTCGATGCGCGTGGAGCGAAACGTCTGCTGAATCCCGCGCACCGCCTCGCGCAGCTTTTCGCGATCGTTGGTGTAGGTTTGCAGGGTGCTGGCCTTGGAGTTGAAGACGATGACCATGCCGAAATCGGTGTCGCTGGCCGCGTCGATCTCTTTCAGAGCCTCGGCCTTGGCCCAGTCGAGCCGCGTCGGCGCGACATCCTTGGCCGACATGCTCGCGGAGTTGTCAATGAGCAGAATGTAATGCCGGCTCGTGCCGACGCTCCCGTGAATGCGAAAACCAAGCACGGAGTAGATCAGGAACAGCAGGACGAGCAATTGCAGCAACAAAAGCACGTTGTTGCGCAGCCACTGGAACAGGCTGTTGACGTGCAGATCCTCGACGCTCTTCTTCCACAAAAACGTACTCGGCACCTGGACCGCCTTGCGCTTCAGTCGAAGAAAGTAGAGAATGACCAGCGCGATCGGCAGAGCGACAAAGATCAGCGCGATCCACGGCGGCACGCGCAGGTCATAGGTGATGTTCAGGTTATTCAGCAGCCAGCCATTGATCACGCCATCGGCGCCGAATAGGCGCAAGACCACGATCAACGCACCAGGCAAAGCGCAAAACGCCAGCGCGATCAGCGTGAGGATGAACCAGTTTGTTTGCAACCATTTCATGCCAATTCCAGTTTCGCCGCTTGCGGCTTGGCGTTCGCGCTGGCGCCGTGCGAAGGCTAAGCCGCAAGCGGCTTAGCGCACCAACCCGCGCTGGCGCAGATACGACAACACCAGCTTGTCGAACGGCAGCTGGTTGCTCGTCATCAAATAGCTGATCCCGCGGCGATTGCAGAACTCCTGAAGTCCGCCTTGAAATGCCGCCAGGTTGTGCTTGTAGCGTTTGATGAGTGGCCCGGAGACGGTGATCTCCGCCTCGTCGTCGTCCTCGATGTCCACAAGTTTCAAATCGCCCAGCACGTCCGGCTCCAGCTCCTCCTGCGACAGAATCTGGATCACGTAGATATCGTATTGCCTGGCGACCAGGTAGCGCAGCGCGTCCTCGTAGCCTTCCTTGTCCATCATGTCGCTCAGCAAGATCACGATGCCCTTGCCGGACGATTTCATGGTGAACGTCTTCAGCGATTCGCGCAAATTGCTCGGCCCCGCCGCTTCCAGCTTCTGCAAGAAGTCGAGGACGCGCCAGAGCGACTTGCGGCCTCTTACGGCGGGCAGGGTTTGCGTCAGGGCATCGTTGAACGCGGAGATGACGACGCGATCCATGTTGACCAGGCCGATAAACGACAGCGCGGCCGCGACCTGGCGAGCGTAGTGCAACTTGGACGGGTTGCCGAAATCCATCGACAGGCTGTTGTCGATGAGTACATAGAAATGCAGGTCTTCTTCTTCCTGATAAAGGCGCACGAAAAGCCGATCGAGCCGGGCGTAGAGGTTCCAGTCAAGGAAGCGCAGATCGTCCCCCTTGACGTAGTTCTTGTAATCGGCGAACTCGACGGACTGGCCTTTTTTCTTGGAGCGCCGTTCGCCCTTCATGAGGCCGAGGAATATCTTGCGCGAAACCAATTCGAGCTGTTCGAGCTTGTGCAGGAACTGCGGGTCGAGGAGTGGTTGGGAGGTGGTTTCGGGCATGGCAACCTCGCGGGACCGTTATCGCCGGATTTTTGTAAGAAAGCGTCCTCTACGCGGTTTCTTCGTCCTCAGGTATCTGTATCACCCCGTTTGACGGACGTGCTTGCGCGGCCGCCTCGAGGTCCGCTGGAGAAGGGCTACCATGGGCAAGCCAGTCGTGTTTGAAAACCTCTTGTTGTGATTTTGGGATATCCTGCGCCGCAATGAAACCTACGCCGGGCATTCCGGTGTACTCGCCGACAACCAGTATGGTCAAAGGCGGCAAGCCGTGGAGAAGGCAATATGATTGGATGGGTTCAAGGCATTTTCCCAGCCCAACCCGCGGCACGCCTGTCAATCGCGAAACGATCTTGTAAATGAGCACCTGACGATTCTCAGCCGCGAGGGCGAGGACGGCCCAAATTTGCGCGGCGCGATGGAAAACATTCATCCTTTCCTCCTATTTCTTCAAATGGGTTCGCAAGTTCTTCTTCTTTTGTGACCGGTCACGCCACGCACGCCTTGCGCACCTCGGCCGAGTCAAAATACAATCGCATCAACAAGTCAACCGCGCGCGGCTGCAATTGCCCCCCCGTCTCCCATCGCGCCAGGGTTTCCTCACCGACCCGCAAGGTTGCCGCCAATTGGGCCCGCGTCAACCCCAGCCGCTCGCGATTGGCACGAATGGCATCGCCAGGCAGCAGGCCGATCATCCGGCGCAATTCAGCAGTGATCTGCTGCGATAGCCCGCTAGTGATGATTGCGTCTCCACATCGCTCACATCGAGGCACGAGGACATTGCGCAAACAGACTTCGTATTCGAGACCGTCATGCATCGCAGTAAGCGCGTAGTCCGACAGTACCGGCGCAACGGTTTTTTCGCGACAGTTCGGGCACATCCACGGATAGGGCTTTGTCACCATCGGCTCCATTGTGACACCTCAATTGCGCTGCGGATGGGCGTTAACGATAAGGACAGCTGGAACGTCGGCATCCGAATCCACGAGTCGCAATTCAACGAACAGTTCATGCGAAAGCTCTGACACGGAAAAAACTATCTTGTAGTAGAAATCGTAGTCGTTGTACTCCGGGCGTTGTTCTTTGACCTGATGTATTCTACCACCGGCGACAACGAAATTGATCGTCAGCGTGCGAATTTCGTCGGGCGTCACTCCTTGTAGATCGGGTTCCCTTTCCACTCGGTGGACAGCGC
The DNA here is from genome assembly GCA_016191165.1 of Planctomycetota bacterium. Lineage (GTDB taxonomy): Bacteria > Planctomycetota > Planctomycetia > Gemmatales > Gemmataceae > SIAQ01. Next base: position 9,053 of record JACPPF010000116.1, on the reverse strand, counting down.
GGTCGTGCCATTCGCAGCAGCCACTGACTGTTTGGCCGAGCAAAATCGCCTTCTTGACCAGGGCGAGTTCTTCGTCGGGTGTCATTGGACGTTTCTTGCTCGCGATGGACATTCAACCGACATGGGCGTCAATCCCCCGCCTTCTCCTTCACCTCCCCCATGATCTCGCTTAACACCGCGTCCGGCGACACGTTTTCCGCCTGCGCCTCGAAGTTGAGCAGAATACGATGCCGCAACGCAGGCAGGTAGACCTTGCGAACATCGTCGAAGCTGACGTTGTAGCGGCCATCGAGCATGGCGCGAATTTTCGCGGCGAGGACGATGGCCTGCGCGCCGCGCGGGCTGGAGCCGAAACGCAGAAAGCGGTTGGTCACGTTCACTGCGAATGGGCCTTGCGGATGCGTGGCCAGGATCAGGCGGACCGCGTAGTCCTGCACCTGCGGGGCGACCAGCACCTTCTTGGCGACCGACTGCCAATAGCGGATGCGTTCGCCGTCCATCACCTTTTGCGGCTGGGGCCATTTGCCCATCGTCGTCCGGTCGATGATCGTCGAGAGTTCCTCGCGGGTTGAATAGTTGACGACCAGCTTGAAGAAAAAGCGGTCGAGCTGCGCCTCGGGAAGCGGGTAGGTTCCCTCCTGCTCGATCGGGTTCTGCGTCGCCATGACGAAGAACGGCTCCTCCAGCTTGTGAATCGTGCCGCCGATGGTGACGGAATGCTCCTGCATGGCTTCTAAAAGGGCCGATTGCGTCTTCGGCGTCGCGCGGTTGATTTCGTCAGCCAGCACGATCTGCGCGAACAGCGGGCCTTTCTGAAAGCTGAAGACGCGCTGCCCCTCGGGCGTCTCGTTGATGATGTTCGTGCCCATGATGTCCGAGGGCATCAAATCGGGTGTGAACTGAATACGGTTGAAATGCAGGTCGAGCACCTCGCTCAGGGTTTTGACCAGCAGCGTCTTGCCCAGGCCGGGGACGCCTTCCAGTAGGGCATGTCCGCCGACGAACAGGCAGGTGAGCACGCCGTGAACGATATCGGCGTGCCCGACGATGACCTTGGCGATCTCCTGATAGACGCGGTCGTATTGCTGGCGGAAGTCCTGGACCTGGGTTTCAAATTCGTTCATGCGGGCCTCTGGTTGCCGCTTGCGGCTTAGCGTTCGCGGTCTGGAATCGGTTGTAAACGATTGCTAGCGGTGAGCGCCAAGCCGCAAGCGGCTACTGATTACTTCTTATCCTTGTCGCGTTCTTCCATCGCTTTTTTCTTGGCGCGCATGAGGCGCGTTGCGAAATCTTCTTCCGCTTCCTGGGCCTTGGGCTTGGGCGCTGGCTTCGGTTTGTCCACGGGAACCGGGGCGACGACCACCGGTCCCGCAGGCGCGGCTTCGGAGCCATCGAATTTCTTGCCGGCTTTTTGCTTGTCCATGGTTTCGCCCACCGAAGCCTTGCGCGTCTTGAGCCTTTCGATGTAGGAGGTCGTCGATTCCTCCGCCACGGCCTGCCCGCGCAGCTTCTGCCAGGTTGCCACACCGCGATTCCAGACTGCTTCGGGCTGAATGGCGATCCGGCGCACGGCAACGTCCGCAAGCAGGAACAGTCCGGCGAAGAAAACCAGCCAGGGCCACAGCGCTTGCAGACTGGCATGGCCGCGCGGCACGGGGCGGAAGACATCGGCGTCCGCGGCGGCCCTGGCAAGCGTGGTCGGCTCGTCGCGATACGTCTTGCCGCCGGTGGTGTCGCGGATCCGGTCGAGCAAACCGGTGTTGGAATCCATTTCCGCAAACTCGGGCGAGTAGGGGATCGTGACGCCGGCGCGAACGTTGTCCACGATCTCCTTGCCGCCTTTTTTCCATTTCGCCTGGATGTTGATGAAGTAGGCGCCGACCTCGTCGGCATTGATCTCCGCCTCCCAGACGCCGGCGTTTTTCTGCTCGAACCTCAGGTTCGCGCGGGAACCGTCCTTGACCTTGAACGCGGGCGTGGTGATGCCGGCCTTGATCTCAACATCGGTGAGCGGCGTCTTGTCGGTGTCAAGGGTCTCGACCGTGATGCGAATCTTGCCGTCCTTGCGCTCGGTGGTCAGGAAGAGATGCTTGCCGGTCTCGGTGGGGCGCAGGACCCAGTTGGCCATCTGGCCCCAGAACGGGGTGTAGACGCCATCGACGGAATTGGCCCAGTCCTTATCCCAGAACGCCTTGCCATCGGCATTGGTGCGAGCATCACTCGTGAACGCCACCGATTTGCCCAGCCCATACTGCCAGGCGGCCAGGATCGGGAACTGATACTTCTGCGCGCCCAGTGGCGGGGTTTCAATCATCACCTTGACGAGATTGGAATCCTTCTTCGTGGTGCGCACAAAGCCATAGAGCGGCTCGGCGTTTTTCATGCCATCGGTCGGCCCCTCACGCACGCCCACGACGCGCGGCAAAAACTTGCCCTCGTGAACGAAAGACTGGCTGACGAGCCGACTTTCCTTGATGTAGATGGCCGGCAGCATGCGCGGATCCTTGACGAAGTAATCGCGCCCGCCGGTGAAGCGCGCGATGGCCGCCATCTTCTTGACCTCATCCTGCCCGTGCGTGGTAATGCAGACCGTCGTGCAGGTGATCTTGGCCCGGCGGAGCTTGTTCATCATCTGCTGGGTCGCGTTCCAGTGATCGCCGTCAGAGATCAAAATGATGTGCTTGGTGCCGAGCTTGTACTCGGGATTGGTCAGCTCCTTGTGCGCCTTCTCGAAGGCGGGATCGACATCGAACATGTCGGCCGGGACCATCGAATCGACGAGCCGCAGGATGCGCTGGCGATTGGGCCCGACCTCCTGAAACGGGATATGCCATTCATGCCCCATGCCGGCCCAGTGGATTTGGCCGACCATGTCCATCGTGGAGAGTTTCTCGACCGCGAGCCGGGCGATCTTGCGCTGCCAGGCGTTGCCCTCGGCCATTTCGGAGGCGTGCATGATCATGACCAGTCCGCTGCGGCCTTCGATCTTCATCGACTTGAGTTCGCTGTTGACGGGAAGGGCTTTCTCGATCTCGGTGTTCTGCCAGCCGCCGGCGCCGAAGCTTTGATTGCCGCCGATCATTACCAGCCCGGCGCCCTGATCGTGGACGTGGCTGCGAATCACTTTTTGTTCCTCCGGCGTCAACGATTCCGCCGGGATGTTGGCGAGAAAGACCGCGTCGAACTTGCTCAGGAAGGTGGCGAGCCGTTCGTTGTCGCCCTTGGTGATGAGGCGGAGGTCGTTGCGAATTTTCGCTTCGTCCTTGTCGTGCTGGTTGATGACCAGGCGCACGATCTTGAGGGCGGGATTGGCGGCGCGCAGGCGTTCGACGAGCAGCTGATGCTTGCCTGGTTCGTCTTCCAAAAGCAGAATGGCGCGTTCGCCGCGCGTCATCACGGTGACGCGTGCCTCGTTATTATCGACGCGATCGCCGGGCAGGCCGGCTTGCACCAGAGCGCCCTGGTGGGTCTCGATGCGTAACGGAATCACGGTGGCTTCATAGGCGAAGGCGGTGTCCTCCTTGGCGCCGGCTTGCTGGAAGTAGAAGACGTTGAGCCCCTGGCGCAGCTTGACGATCGCGGACGTCTTGGGCCGATTGGGGCCCGGCTGATCGAGAGCGGGATCGAAGGTCAACTTGCGCACGTTGAGCTGGGCGACGACCACCTGCGGATGAAAGCTGCGCACCACGACGCGCAACGGCAGGCGAGCGCCCTTCTCCGTTGACGGAGGGGCTTCCACGCGCTCGACGAGGATCTCATTCTGATGCTGCCGGCCCGCGGCAATCGGGACGATGTCCACCTCGACGCCGTTCTGGCGGGCGATGCGGGCTTGTTCTTCCAGCCGGCCGCGGTTCTCGTTGCCGTCGGAGATGAGCACGATGCGTTTGCCCGAGCCTTCCGGGAACGACGCCAGGGCCAGCTTGATCGCGGCGGCAAGGTCGGTGTAGCTTGAGTCGATGTCGCTGTAGATTTTCTTGAAGCCAAGCCGGGGCACCGCGTCGGGCGGAAGTTCCAGGCGCGGCTCCTTGCCGAAGACGATGACGCCGACGCGATCGTCGCGCCGGCGATTGCTGGCGACCGACTGGTTGATGAAATCATAAATCCGCTGCTCGCGCAGGTCCACGCCCTGGCTGAACTCCGGCGGGATGCTGTAGGACCGATCCCACACGAAGATCGCGGTCACGCTTTCATTCGTCTTGCGCGCATAGGTCTCCGCCAGGGCAAACGCGACCAGCGCGATCAGTCCCGAACGCAGGCCCAGCACAATCCCGCGCCGGGCATCGCCCAGGCTGACGAGGTTCGCGTAGCCCGTCCAGATCAACGCGGGGATCAAGAAAAGCAGCAGCAGCCACCACGGTTCCTGCGGCCTGAGCGACGCGGTGAAGAAAAACGCGGTTTCGAGGGCCTCGCTTAGGACGCCTGCGCTCGACGCGCCCAGACCAAAGAACCCGGCGGTCGTTAGCGCATACCCAATCCACGCGGACCAAAAGCCCGTGGCAATCACGGTTCCGATGGCGGCAAGGAACAAGCCGGCCGCGCTCAGGAAGATCGTCAGGCCGATCCACCACTCTGGCAGGAAATCGAAGGCGCCCAGGCCGAACGAAGCGAACACCGCGGCGGGAAGATAAAACTGCCACGCCCAGGCGCCGGCGCGATAACGCTGCCACACTGCGCCCGTCGCGCAGGCGAGAGCCGCGAGAAGGCACGATGCGGCGAGCCAGTGATCGAACAGATAGTTCATGCCCATGTCCCTCGTTCCCAGGCTCCGCCTGGGAACGCACTGCCCGGCAGGCTCGGCCTGCCGTTTCCCACGCTTCCGATGCACCCCTCGCCACGAGGCAGTGCCTCGCAGACCGGGCGTTCCCAGGCAGAGCCTGGGAACGATGAGGGGAGACTAAAAATCAATCCGCTGCACACGGTCGTTCATCGTATCCACCACATGCACGCGCCCTCGGCTATCGACGGCCAGCGCCCACGGCGTTGCAAGCTGGCCTGGCGCTCGGCCGTTGCTGCCCCAGACACCAAGCGATTCGCCTTCGAGCGTGAATTTCTGCACCCGGGCGTTGCCGGATTCGACAACGTAAAGATACGGCGTTCGCCCCGTGGAACAAGCGACGTCGAACGGATAGGAAAGTTGGCCTGGCTCCTTGCCTGCCGTGCCAAAGGTGCGGACGAATTCGCCCTCGTGCGTGAAAACCTGGATGCGATGGTTGCATGAGTCGGCAACATAAAGGTTCCCGTCGGGCCCGAGCGTCATGGCGCGAATGCGCGCGAACTGGCCGATCTCCGAACCGGGGGAACCCCAGCACTTGACGAACGTGCCCGCCGAGTCGAACTTGGAGATGCGCTGGTTCTCGCCGAATTCGGAGATGTAGAAGTTGCCCGCGTCATCGCACAGGGCGTCGGAGACATAGCTGAGCTGGCTTGGCTCGGTGCCGGCTGATCCGCCGATGGTGCGCAACAGGACACCGTCGGGCGAGTAGACGCGCACGCAGTTGTAATGGGAATCGCTCACGATCACGTTCCCGGCCTTGTCAACGCCAAGGCCACTGGGCCGACCGTTGCTGAACTTGGGCGGCTTCCAGGTCACGCCGAGGTGTCGGCCATTGCGATCAAAAGCCTGGATGCGCGCGGTCATATCGACGAGGTAGAGCCGATCCCCGGGGCCGATGGCGATGGCGCGGGGCTTGACAAGTTCTCCATCCTGCACGCCGCGCTTGCCCCACACGAGTTCCGGCGCGCCGGCCCCACCGCCACATCCGGTCAACATCAGGCAAATCATCGCCACGTTTAGCCGCGACCCGAAGGGGAGCGCGGGCGTTGCGCTACCTTTCGCGTTCCCCGTCGTCGTCGATCGTCCCACCATGATGCCGCCTCGTGGAAATGCTCACGTGTAGGCTATCAGGCTGCGACGCGAAATGCCAGCACGATTCTCGGCGTTCCAGGGCCAAGGCGCGGGTGAAAAAAAAAACTGCTGGCCGGTTCGCCGTTGCTTGTCGCCGGGTTCCGTGATAATCTCACTCTATCTGCCAAACAACCGCCCGCCCCGATTTTTTCCTCCGCTGTCGATCACTCCCATGAAACGATGCCTTTTTATTGCCGCTGTCCTCTGGCTCGTGTCGGCCTCCTCTGCTTTTGCGCAGCCGAAGCAAGCCAGGGCGACGCCATCAACCTTTGAGAACGACGTGCGGCCCATTTTCAAGGCGCTCTGCTTCGAGTGCCACGGCGAAGGCAAGTCGCCGCGCGGCGGGCTCGATCTGCGACTCGTGCGGTCGATGCTCGAAGGCGGCGACCATGGCGCGGTGATCGTCCCCGGCAACGTCGCGACGAGCATGTTGATCGACAAAGTTCGCAAGCAAAAGATGCCGCCGGGCAAACGTAAATTAACCGCGGTCGAGCTGGCGAAGATCGAGCGCTGGATTGCCGAGGGTGCGAAGACGGACCAGCCCGAGCCCAAGAGCCTGGGAAAGGGTTTCCAGATCACCGCGCAGGAACGCGCCTTCTGGGCGTTCCAGCCGATCCGCCGGCCCGTGGTTCCAAACGTCAAGTCGGCCAAACAAGTGCGAACGCCGATCGATGCGTTTCTCTTATCTCGGCTCGAGGAAAAAGGGCTGTCGTTCTCGCCCGAGGCCGACCGTGCCACGTTGCTCCGGCGGCTGTATTTTGACCTGATCGGCCTGCCGCCGACGCCGAAGGAGGCCGCGAACTTCCTCGCCGACACGCGCGCTGACGCCTACGAGCGCGCGGCGGACCGCCTGCTGGCGTCCCCGGCTTACGGCGAGCGCTGGGGTCGGCACTGGCTTGATGTGGCCGGCTATGCGGACTCCGAAGGTTATGCCAGCGCCGATGTGCTACGAACATCCTCGTATCGCTACCGCGATTACGTGATTCGGGCATTCAACGCCGACAAGCCGTTCGATCAATTCATCATCGAGCAACTGGCCGGCGATGAACTGATCAAGCCGCCTCATGACAAGACCGGGCCGGCTGACCTGGACAAGCTGATCGCGACCGGGTTCTTGCGCATGGCGCCCGATGGCACGGGCGGCGGGGACGTCGATCGCAAGCTGGCCGCCAACCAGACCATCGCGGACACCTTGCAGATCGTTTCCACGTCCCTGTTGGGCCTGACGTTGCAATGCGCCCAGTGCCACAATCATCGCTATGACCCGATTCCCCAGGTCGATTACTACGCGTTGCGTGCCGTGTTTGAGCCGGCGCTCAACTGGAAAAACTGGCGCACGCCAGCCGGGCGCGAGGTCGTCGTGCTCAGCGATGCCGAGCGCAAAATCGCGGCTGCCATCGAACAGGACGCGGTCAAGATCGACAAGGAACGACTCGCCAAGAACGACGTCTTCATCGAGCAGGTCTTCCAGCGCGAGCTGGCGAAACTCCCAACCAGCGTGCGCGAACCGGCCAGGCAAGCGCGCGCGACGCCGCCCGCCAAGCGCATACCCGCCCAGCAGAAGTTGTTGCGCGATCATCCGAGCCTCAACGTCTCCTCGGGTTCGCTTTATCTGTACGACAGCAAGGCGGCGGCAACCCCGAAGGCGCTGGCGGACCGGGCCGCGACCGTGCGGGCGAAAAAACCGGTGGGCCAATCCATTCGCGCGTTGACTGAAATCCCCGGGCAGGCGCCGGCGACTTTTCTTTTTCATCGCGGCGATTTCGAGCAGCCCAGGCAGGTTGTCATGCCGGAACATTTGACCATTCTTCAACCGTTGCATCTGAGCAAGATACCAGCACGTGCTCCGAATATCCCAACCACCGGACGACGCCTGGCCTTCGCCCGCAGCCTCGTGGATGGCAAACATCCGCTCACGGCGCGCGTGCTGGTCAATCGCTTTTGGCTCCATCACTTTGGCCGCGGCATTGTCAACACGCCCGGCGACTTCGGCTTTCTCGGCGAACGGCCGACGCACCCTGATTTGCTGGACTGGCTCGCGCAAGACTTCATGGCCGGCGGCTGGAAACTGAAGCGCTTGCACAAATTGATCGTCACCTCGACCGCCTATCGCCAGACTTCGCGGCGCACGCCTGAGCTACAGAAAGCGGACCCCGACAATCGCCTGTTGGGTCGCATGTCGGTCCGGCGACTGGAAGCCGAGGCGATCCGTGACGCGGTGCTGGCCGCAAGCGGGAAGCTGAACGCAAAGCAATTCGGCCCGCCCTTGCCGATTGCCTATGACGATCTGGGCCAGGTGATCGTCGGCGTGGACACGACCGACGGCGCCGGTCGTCCCACGGGCAGGAAGGTGGACCTCAAGGGTGAAGAGTTTCGCCGCAGTATCTACATCCAGGTGCGCCGCAGCCGGCCCGTGTCGATGCTGGAAGCGTTCGACGCCGCGACGCCAACGCCGAACTGCGAGATTCGCAATGCCTCGACGGTGACGCCGCAGGCGTTGATGTTGATGAACAGCCGCTTCATCCATGAGCAAGCCGACCACTTCGCTCGTCGCGTGCAGAAGGAAGCGGGCAAGGATTTGCGCCAGCAAATCGCGCTGGCCTGGCGTCTGGCATTCGCCGCCGAACCGACGGCGAAGGAATGGTCGCTGGCCGAGTCGTTCGTTCGCGGGCAAGCGAAGGAATTTCGCGCGCGGCCCAAGCAGACGGAACCGGACACGCTGGCGCTGGCGAATTTCTGCCAGGCGCTCTTGAGCGCGAATCGGTTTTTGTATGTGGATTAGGTCTGCATATGCTCTTCGCATATATTATTGAGTTGCCATTATCCTTGTGCTGGTTGATTATTCCGGCCTTGGGCGTGGCCGTTGGCATTGCGTTCGTTTTGTGGGTTTGGCCGAGAAACCCCGAGAATTCCGACTCAGACTTCGATCACGATTGAGCGCGCAACGGCTTCTGCTTCAGAGTCACAAGGTACTGGCTGATGAGACACTCCACCGAACTTCGCGGGAGCTAGATGGCCATTTTACAAGTCCCTGAGCAGTTGTCCGTCGGGTGGCGGTGGTAGGGGCGGAGTGGGTAGAGGAAGCGTTTGAAACGCTGGGGATCTCGGCCAAACCACGCTCGACCGAATCGCTGCTGGCGGCGTGTTT
>JACPPF010000115.1 GCA_016191165.1 Planctomycetota bacterium | reverse complement strand
TTCGTCGAACGTATTCTGACGGTCGTGCAAACGTGTCGCTTGCATGGCAAGAATGCCCTTGAATACCTACACACCGCTGTCCACAATCATCGCAACGGCCTACGCTGTCCGAGTTTGTTATCCTGACGGTGAACGGTTACCTCGGACGGATGACGTTCAAATCGCCGAAAATTCCGGACGGTGGACCAATGAACTTTTTCGGCCAACTTCTTGATCTTGCCAAGGCAAAATCGGTGGTCCCAATTCTCGGCTCCTGGCAATCCTTCTGCGCAAGCGAGATTCCTGGTTGCGTTGCTGTAGCGAGCCAATTCCATTTCGGAGGCCAATGCCATCTGTCGCCACGCTTGCACGTTACTTCCTCGCAAACGAGCCACGACCGTCTCAATTCAGCGTTGCGCTAATGTAACCGGCCCAAGAAGGGTAAGCAACAATAAACCTCGGCATTTTTTCAAAACCTCCGTCGCTCACGCTTCCGGCTCTGATTTACTCAGCATTGGCGGCCACGCGTTTGGGCCGATGGTTGGTCGTCGGCGCGGGCGATTCCTCCACCGGTTCCTCGGCGACGGGCGCGGCGGTTGCGGCGCCGATGAGGCCGCGCTTTTCGAGGATCTTCTTTGTGATTTCTTCCATGACGGCGGGATTTTCACGCAGGAACTTCTTGGCGTTTTCCGCGCCCTGGCCGAGGCGAACGTCGCCGTAGTTGATCCAGGAACCGCTCTTTTCGATGAGCTTGTCGTCAATGGCGAGGTTGATGAGATCGCTTTCGCGGTTGATGCCACGGTCGTGCATGATGTCGAACTCGGCTTGCCGGAAGGGCGGCGCGACCTTGTTCTTGACGACCTTGACGCGGACGGAGGTGCCGACGACATCGTCGCCGTCCTTGACGGCGGTGACCTTGCGGATTTCCATGCGGACGCTGCAATAGAATTTGAGCGCCAGGCCGCCGGAGGTGGTTTCGGGGTTGCCGAACATCACGCCGATCTTTTGGCGAATCTGGTTGATGAACATCATGCAGGTTTTGCTCTTGGAGATGGTCGGCGTGAGGATGCGCATGGCCTGGCTCATGAGGCGGGCTTGCAGGCCGACATGCGTGTCGCCGATCTCTCCTTCGACTTCCGACTTGGGCACGAGGGCGGCGACCGAGTCGATGACGATCAGGTCCACCGCGTTGGACTTGACGAGCATCTCAGCGATCTTCAGGGCTTCCTCACCGTGGGAGGGCTGGCTAACCAGAAGACCTTCGAGATCAACGCCGCAACGCTTGGCCCAGCTGGGGTCGAGGGCGTGCTCGGCGTCGATGAAGGCGGCGACCCCGCCGGCACGCTGGGCGTTGGCGATGGCGTGCAGGGCCACGGTCGTCTTGCCGCTGGCCTCGGGGCCGTAAATTTCGATGATGCGTCCGCGTGGCAGCCCCTTGCCGCCCAGGGCGATGTCGAGGCTCAGCGAGCCGGTGCTGATGCCCTGAACGTCCGCCGTGCTGTCGGCCCCCAGCTGCATGATGGAGCCTTTGCCGAATTGTTTTTCGATCTGTTGCAGGGCGTTTTTCAGTTCGCGGTCCTGTTCTGAAGCCATGATCAAACCCTCCTCGGCTGGGAAAAAGGATGTTTTGGGCGACGTTTTCTTTTCAGGCATAAGTGTACGTTTGTTTATATCCTCTTTTTTCATATTCGTCAAGAGCGGGCTGAGAACTTTTTCTTTTTTTTTATTTCCCAATGGTTCGGCCCTCGATTGCCCGCTCAAAGCAGACGAGCGTGGCGTGCCCTTGCCCGCAGCGTTGCTTTTCATGGAATAGGAAGAATGCCTTCAAGGAGGACGACATGTTTCAAGCTGAACTCGAAACCGCTCTTACCGCCGCCCGGTTGGCGAGCGCGCATCTCGTGGCTGAATACGAGCGCTTTCAGGTTATCGCCGATGCGCCGGCGAATATCACCACCGACGCGGATCGGCAATCACAAGAAATCATCCTGCAAGCGATCCGCCGGGCGTTTCCCGGGGACGCGCTGTGCGCGGAGGAGGCGACCGAGACCTTGCAAGGCGGCTCGCAAACGGGAGAGCGGCTGTGGATCGTCGATCCGATCGACGGCACGCGCGGCTTCGCGCGCAAGAACGGCGAATTCTCGGTGATGATCGCCTTTGCACACGAGAATCAGATCGCGGTTGGCGTCGTTGCGCAGCCGGCGGTACGAAAATTGACTTATGCCGTGCGCGGGCAGGGTTGCTGGCGCCTCGACGGCGCTGACGCAACACCCACCCGCTGTCACGCGACAGCCGTGGCCGACACGCGGAAATGTACGCTGACGCAAAGCCGATCGCGCGATCCGAACAAGCGATCGCTCTGGGTCGATGCGATCGAGCCGGCGAGCATTGTCGAATCGTATTCCGCGGGTATCAAGCTCGCGCTCGTGGCGCGCGGGGATGCCGACGTTTATCTCAACACCTACGAGGCTTTCCACGACTGGGACATCGCCGCCGGACACATCCTGGTCAGCGAAGCCGGCGGCACGGTGACCGGCACCGGCGGGCAGGCGCTCGAGTACGGCCTTGAAGGCGCCTGGCAGAAAAATGGCTTGCTGGCAACGAACGGCCATCTGCATGACGCGACACTCAAGATCATCGCGTCGTGTGGCAAGGGATAGCCAGGTGAGCGAAACCGCAACCGGACCGCCACGGCGGTCTGGGCGGCGTCATGTCGAAAAGCACTGCGCTTGGAATCACACCCGCTGCCGTTGCCAGGCGCCTCGCGCGAAGCGAGCCAGGAAGAATAGGCCACGCACGAGGATGTCGGCGCACATCGCCAGCCAGCAGCCGTACAGTCCCAGGTCCAGGCCGTGGAACGGGCCAAGCTCCAGCTCGTAAAAATAGACTGGCACGATCAGCGGGAATTCTCCAAGCGACAGGTAATAAGCCAGCGGGATCCGAACCAGGAAGAACCCGACCCAGGTGAACAACACCGGCACGCGCGTGTCGCCGGCCCCGCGCAGCGCCGACGTGAAAATGATCATCGCCGCCAGCGGTGGCATGGCGAACGCAATCAGGCGCAAGGCCGGCACGCCCGTGGCAATGATGTCCGCCTGGCCCGGGTTTGGGCAAAAGAGCCAAAACATCGGGTAGGCGAACGAGTAGAAGGTCAACCCCATCCCGGTCATCACGGCGCAGCCCAGCGCGAATGCCATCCAGCCGGCGCGGGTCGCCTGGTGCGGGCGGCGCGCGCCGAGATTCTGCCCCACGAGCGTCATCGCCGCGGTGCCAAACGCCGCCCCGGAAAGATAACCAAGCCCTTCCCAGACGAGGGCAATGCCGTGCGCGCTGCTCGCCTCGTTGCCAAGTTGATTGACCAGGCTCAGAAACCAGAACTGCCCGACGACGACGGAGAGGCTGTCCAAACCCGCAGGCACGCTGACGCGCAGGAGTCGATAGAGGAGATCGAGCCGGGGCCAGAAGAGAGTCGGCGATAGCTTCAGGCCGAATCGCCCGCGCGCCAGCACGATCACGCCCGCGGTCCCGCCGAGCACATGGCTCAATGCCGTGCCCAGGGCGATGCCGATGAATCCAAGGTTGGGCAGAGGTCCATAACCCCGGCTGAAGCCCCAGGCGAGCGGCACGTTGATGAGGGCGACCCCGGCCATGATCCACATGCCCGTGCGCGTATCGCCCGCGCCAACTAGGCAAGCGACGCTGGCGACTTCGATCGTTTGAAAGACGATCAGCCCGAACAAGATCAGCGCGTAGTCGGTGGCGTAGTCGGCCGCGGCATCGCGGAGTTTCAACAGGTCCACCATCCAGCGCACCCCGCCCAGGAAGGCCCACGCCGTCGCCGCCGCGCCGAGCACAACCGCGAGCAACAGCGCCTGATGCGTGACCTCGACGGCGCGCCGCCGCTCGCTGGCGCCGATGAAGCGCGCAACCAGCGCGGTGCTGCCCACGGTTACCAGCACGTTATAGCAGGTGATGAACCACGCCAGGTAATGAGCCGTCGTTTGCGCCGCTTGGACCGCAGCCTGATCGGAGACCACGAGATGGCCGGCCAGCCAGCGATCCGACAGCAGCACCAGAAACGCCAGCCCCTGTTGGGCGAGCACGGGCATCGCCAGGGCGATGACCAGCCGCCAGCTCGGCGCGGGCAGCGCGGGCCCGGACGCCGCACTCGCTGCGGTAGTCAATTCGACAGTCGCTGGCTGGTTCATCGTGTCCAGGATGGTCCGCGGATCGGAATGAGGAAGATACGAATTGTTTTATCGAAATGACATGCAAATGCGCGGCCCGCTTGCGGCGGCGATTCAGGCGTATGCGGGCGCGTAACGATTTAGGTCAGGCGTTCGGTTTGGTTCAGTTGAACGTCACCGCGAGCCGACGCGCTTCCAGGTTACGAATAGACAACCACGCTGCCGCCCCAACTCGCCGGCGTGATGCCCGTGAGGGCGGCATCGAAAGTACCGGTCGCCGTCGCGATGTAATAAGCGCCTGTAAGGATATAGGTCGTACTACTTATGACATCGGTCACGTCCATTGCGTCCGAGGTGAAGGTCGGCGTGCCACCCCAGCTGATGGAGCCTCCGGGGCTGACCGCCTCAAAGACCGCGATAGCCACGGCGTTCGCGGAGGCACTGGTTGGCGTCGCGCCCGTGTCTGGCGTTGTCGAATTGCCGCTGCTATTCGCATGGGTTGCGCCGCTGTTGTCCGGCGTGTTGTTCGTCAGGCCGACGACGTTCACGATCTCCATCTGCATGTTCCCGGGCGGTTGAAGCCGAGCCGACGGGCGTCACATTGTAAATGGTGTAGGCAGCGCTGGCCACGGCGGAGTTTGCCCAGCCAGGCAACACGCCGATAGCCTTGATCGTTTGCGGGTAATCCACCGTGATTGCGCCGACGTAGAGAAGGCTTAGCGAGGTCGGTGTTGAGCCATCCGTGGTGTAATAGATCGACGCGCCCGTGGTGGACGTTGAAAGCGTTACGCTTTGAGGGGAAGTATAGGTTCCGGCACCTGGCGAAATGGACGGGGTCGCGACGATGGAATCCGCGGCGCTCGTGATGGCCGAGGCGAAGGTGAAGCTGGTTGTGAGGCCAATCCAGCCACACATCGCCTCCTGGTTCGAGGTGGACAGCGTCGGCGTGATGGAACAAGATTGCAGGCCGGTGTCGTCGTAGATATACGCGGTTACGGTCGTCCCGTCGTCGGTGATCGTCAGGACGTAGGTGTTGCCTGCAGTCAGGGTAAGCGATGAGCTGGTCGCCGAGGTGCCGGAGGTCCAGCCGCTGGTCAATTCGCGCAGCGCGATCACGGGGGGCGATGCGTTGGTGTTGATGAAAGCGAAATCGCCCTGTTGTGACGAATGGTTCCAGCGGAGCCCGACGGCCGCACCGCCGCCGCCTTCGGCGCCCTGGTAGGTGAACGTTGCCGCGACCGTATTGTTGCTGGTTCCGAGGTTTCGGTACGCCGTCGCCGCCGCCCAGGTGCTGCCGTAGACGGCGCTGCTCGATGTCATGCCCCGGTCCTTGCCGATGAGCGTGATCGTGCCCGAGGTGTTGCCGTCGATTGTGCCGTATTCCATCGTCCAGGTGTTGATGGTGTACGCTTCGCTGGCGACGGCGGAAGTCGCCGAACCGGCGAGGGCGGCGATTGCCTTGATGGTCTGCGACGACGAAACCGGAATCGGGCCCGTATAAAGGGTGCTCGCCGTGGTTGGCGTGGAGCCGTTCGTGGTGTAATAGATGCTCGCGCCGGCGGCGTTACTGGTGATCGCAACGTTTTGGGTGTTGGCATAGGTTCCCGCGGGCGGGTAGATCGTCGGCGTTGCCACGATGGAATCGGTCACCAGCGTTATGACGGCGCTGAATGCATGGCTCCCGGTCAGGCCTACCCAGCCGAACATGACTTCTGTGTTCGACGCAGGGACGGTTGGCGTGAAGGAGCAGTTCTTCGATCCGCTGTCGTCGATGATCGAGGCGGTGACGTCCGTGCCGTCGTCGGAGATGACGAGGGTGTAGGTGCTGCCGCTGGTCAGGCTCAGGGAGGAACTGGTGGTCGATGAGCCGGTGCCCCAAGGGCCAGGCATGGCGTACAGCTTGATGACGGGCGGCGAGGCGTTGGTGTCGATGAACGCAAAGACGCCTTGTTGCGCTGCGTTGCTCCAGCGCAATCCCACGGCGACGCCGCCACCGCCCTCGGCGCCTTGATAGGTGAATGTAACGGCCTGGGTGTTGTTCGTCGTTCCGACATCCTCATAGGCCGTGGCTGCGTTCCACGTACTGGCGTAGGCAACGCTCGACGAGAGCGTGCCGGTGTAGGTGCTTGCGGGCGGGAGGACCGACGGCGAGGTTACGCTATTGATAGTTCCCGCTTGTACCATCCGGCCTGGCCGCGGCAACGGGTCTGTTTCGAAAAACGACAATCCGATGCATGGCATTATTCGATACCCGGCGTTCAATGCGTTGATCGGCGGGAAGGGGTCCGGCAGCGGACCGTACGCCTGGGTCTTGACGAGCCCGGTTAGCGATCTCAAATTAGCGCCGATTGTTGCCCCCCAGAAAAGGCCCGGAAAATTTGGCACGCCTATTCCGCTGATTTGCGCACCTACCGCGCTTGCATTTTGCGTTATCACCGCCCAGTAACGGACACCCCCATGAAGGATCGCCCGCGAGCCGTAGGTAAAATTGACGCCAAGCGGAGCCGCAGGAGCGGTGTTGTCGACCTTTATTTCACCCGCGTCAAGTACCAATGCGCCGGGAGCGTTTTTATCTGGACCGCTATTGGTATATATCCCGAGACGAACCCTTCCGCCATCGCCAGATCGCCTTCGAAGCTCAATAAACATGTTGCCTACGATCACCGTTCTCATTTGGTCGAACGGCACGGCCCAAATTCCTGAAATAGAAGACGTGAAACCAAATAGAGGGAACAAGCTACTTTCAACGGATCCTTGCGAAACAGCACTCAGCCCACATAACCAATAAGTCGGAAAGGGAATCCCCTGTCCGCGCTGCTTTTGCTGGTAATATTCCCAACTCTGGGGCCAACTTTCGGGCATATCAAGTTCCTTTCTTTTTTGGAGGTCCGCAATCTCCCGTTCACTTTATAGTCGCCTGCTCTTTTGCCAACCAAAAATCCGCTTCGCGCTGAAACGCCGCAATGACGGGAAACATGAGGTTGCCTGGCCGCACTCTAACTTTCGTGTCCTCTTCCCAGTCCTTCATGCGTCGTACATGGCTGCGGTATGCAACGATCCGATCCTCTTTTTTTTTCGCCAAATCGAGATCGGCATTCAACCAACCAACGGAAAGCTGGTAATGTATAACACCGAATGGGGTGTTTAGTTCACTAGCCCACGCCTTATAAGCCTTTTCAGCCGCATCGCGCCGCGCCTTACCCAGCTTGGCGAGATCGTCGACCTGCGCAGCCTTTTTCGCAGGATCTCCCTTCTGCTGCGGCGTGCCCGAATTGGTGCCGCTAAAAGCAAAAACGCCGATGACGATTGCACAAAGCAAGGTTCTGGTTCTCATGGGTTTCCTCCCCGCGCACGATGTTTGAAGAAGTGAGGGCGCTTGCGATCCGGAATACGATCAGACCACGCCGTTGTGCGCGTGTCAAGAGAAAAGTGCGTAAAGGTCGCCGGTACACTCGTGTCGGCTCGAAACGCCAAGATTCTATTCCATTGCGTTCCTATATAATGATGTCGCTTTGGCGACTCGCGCGATGCGCGTGGAGAAATTGAAAGATGAAAAATTGAACCCGGCAAACACCCGAGACTCGCACCTCATGTTCCCCCAAACCCGTCTGCGCCGACTGCGGCAACATCCCGTCCTGCGTGATCTCGTTCGCGAGACCACCCTCTCGGTTCACGACTTCATCTTGCCGATCTTCGTTCGGCCCGGGAAACGCATCAAGAAAGAGATCGCGTCGATGCCGGGCAACCATCAGCTCAGCGTTGATCGGCTGATCGACGAGCTCGTGCCCGCGGTCGATCTGGGCATTCGCGCTTTCCTTCTCTTCGGTATCCCCGCGTCGAAGGATGCGGAAGGCTCCAGCGCCTGGCAGGACGACGGCATTGTCCAGCAAGCGCTGCGGGTCCTGCGTCCGGTCTTCAAGGATGTGCTTTTCATTACCGATGAATGCTTCTGCGAATACACCGATCACGGGCATTGCGGCATCCTGCACAGGACCAAGGGCAAGGGCAAGGACAAAGTCGATGTGGACAACGACGCCACGCTGCCCAATCTGGCGAAGCAGTGTGTCAGCCACGTGCAGGCCGGCGCCGACATCGTGGCGCCGAGTGGAATGATGGATGGGATGGTTGCCGCGATTCGCAAAGGGCTCGACGAGGCCGGCTTCTCGAGCACGCCCATCCTGAGCTATGCCGCCAAGTATGCTTCGGGTTTTTACGGCCCCTTTCGCGATGCGGCCGAGTCGCCGCCGCAATTTGGGGATCGCAGCAGCTATCAGATGGATCCGGCCAATTCGGATGAAGCCTTGCGCGAGGTGGCGCTCGATCTCGAAGAGGGCGCCGACATCGTCATGGTCAAGCCCGCCCTTTCCTACCTCGACATCATTCGCCGGGTGAAGGATCGCTTTGGCGTGCCCGTGGCGGCGTACAACGTGTCCGGGGAATTCGCGATGGTCAAGGCCGCCGCCCAGCGCGGCTGGATCGACGAACGCCGCGTGACGCTTGAAATCCTGACGAGCATCAAACGCGCCGGCGCGGACATGATCCTGACCTATCACGCGCTGGACGCGGCGCGCTGGCTGCGGTAAGATGCAGGGGGTTTCAGGCATCAAGGAGACCACCATGAATATTTGTGTTTGGCGGTATCTTCATCGATCGCGCGTAATTGAGCAATTGATCGACGATTGGAAGAACCAGCGCATCCCTGGCCCGGTGAACGCACTCCTTATGGCAACGATTCAGGAGTGCATCGATGTTGGCGCCCTCTGCGATCAAACCTGGCAAACCGTTTATGAATTGCTCCATACGGATCCCAATGGAGAGGAAATCTACGAACTGGGCAACATGGTGAAACCGGAATTGGCCAAAACCCTGGCCGCGTTCGAGTGGATTTCCGAACGCATAACCGAAGCGAACGGCGTCGGCACTCCGATAACAGGCGCCAGCGAATTTGCCGCCGCCGCTAGCCAGGTTCGCGAACTCATCACCCGGATCGAAATGGTGTTCCCAGAATTGAACGAGGCAATGGCCGCGGAATCGCTGGCGGCGTTTGAACGCGGGGATTACCAGACCATCGAGGAGCTTATCCGTGAAGTCCAAGGTCATCGTGCCCCCGCCCATTAGCCGGGGAATTCGGACCTTTGGGCTATCGCGCGAGGTCCTCCTGGAATTGCTAGTGCATATCCATGAGGGAACACCGCGCGATTACGCCTCCTCCTGCCATCGCCGCATGAAGAACGACCGGTATTATCAATACAGAATTTCCGTAATGGAAGAAAATGGCCGGGAGCATCTATTCTTGCTGGCCGTGGACGATACGACTTCGCCTGACCACCTGCGGATCGTCAACATCGGATACGCAATCCTGTAATCGATTCCAAGAAGCATCATTCGGCCGCGCCGGATCGATGCCGGTTATCTCCAGGATCACTGGGTATGCTCATCGGCAAAGAACTCGGGCCCTACCTGGTGGAAAAAGAGCTCGGCTCCGGCGCGATGGGGACCGTGTTCCGCGCCAAGAACACCAAGTCTGGCGGCCACGTCGCGCTCAAGCTCATGTCACTAGCGCTCGGCACCAACGAGACCGCCAACAAACGCTTTGAACGCGAATTCAAAATCCTCAAACAGCTCGATCACCCCAATATCGTCAAGTTCATCAACAGCGGTCGATACCACAATTCCTATCGCTTCTTCATCATGGAGTATGTCGAGGGCGAATCGCTCGACCATATCCTGGGTCGCCGCAAACGGCTCGCCTGGGAGGAGGTCGTGGACCTCGGCATTCAATTGTGCGCCGCCTTGCAACATGCTCACGACACGGGCATCATCCATCGCGACTTGAAGCCGTCCAATCTGATGATCCTCAAGGACGGCAGGCTCAAGCTGACCGACTTCGGCATCGCCAAGGACACCGACGTGACGGCCCTGACCAACGCCAACTCGACCGTCGGTACCGCCGCCTACATGTCCCCCGAGCAATGCCGGGGCGTGCGCGACATCACCCACAAGACCGACCTGTATTCGATGGGGATCATGTTTTACGAGCTGCTGACCGGGCGCAAGCCGTTCATCGGCGAAACCGCGATGGAAGTCTTCTTGCAACACGCCAACAAGACCGATTTCAAACGTCCAACCGAGATCGTCATGGAGATTCCGATCTGGCTCGACACGCTGGTCTGCCAGCTCATGGAAAAGGAACCCGCCAAGCGCCCGCTCAACGCCAACGCCGTGGCCGACTCCCTTCGGCTCATTCGCGAAAAAATCGAGGCTCAGCGCAGCGCCGGCGTCGAGGCCGCCACCAAACGCAAAATCGATCGCACCGGCGCGGACAAGAAACTCGACGACGAAGACAAGACCGCCGCCCGTGCCCTACTTGGCAAGAAGAAAAAGAAGGACAAGCCCCAGCCTTTCTACACCAGGGGCTGGTTCACCGTCAGCGCGCTCGGACTCCTCCTCGTCGCCGGGTCGGCTGGTGTCTATTTCACGTTTGTGCGAACGGAGAGTCCTGAATCGCTCTACCTTCGCGCGTCCACGCTCGTCAAAATGGAGGGCAACCGAAAGGCGGCGCGCGAGGGCCCGATCGCCGAATTTCTCAGGGCCTATCCAGATCACCAGCTCGCACCCAAGATCAAAGCCTTTGCCGACGATTTTGATTTCGAGCATCTCGACGGGCAGATGCACCGCCGTCGCAAAAAGGGTTTTGCCATCGCCGGCAAGGATGAGAAGGAAGAACAACTGGCGCGCGCCGCGCTCGACGATGAGGACTCCGGCAGGCTTCCGCAGGCGCTGAAACGGTGGACGCAACTGAGCGCGAAGAAGGGAAACGCCGACGCGGAATTTCACGCCTGGGGCCTGGTTGGCGAACGCTACGCCCAGAAACTTGAGCTTGTCAAAAAACGCTACCTGGGCTTGCGCGGCAAGGTTGAGGAGGAACGCGGCGCCAACAAGAAGCACGTCGCTGACGATGAATTCGAGAAGGACGCGCTCGACGCCGTTCGCGCCGAGATCGATGCCGAGCACGCCAAAAGCCCCGACGATGCTGCCAAGTTTGCCAAGCAGGCCCGCGCGTCCTGGCAAGCGCTGAAGGATGCCACGACCAAGGACGAACAACGATCGTGGCACCTGCTCGCGGTGTGGCGCTGGAGCGAAACTCGCCGATAGCGTTTGGCCGCGACCCGAAAGGGAGCGCAGTATTGTTTCCGCGCTCCCCTGCGGGTCGCGGTTAAACGAAACCCGGAGGACCCATGTCAACGTCAATCCTTCCCATCCCGAAAAGGCAACTCGGCAAGACCGGCCGGAACGTGACGCTCTTCGGCCTGGGCGGCGAAGGGGTCCTGCGCACCTGGGGCGAAGACCGCGCGGCCGCGGCTGTCATTGGCCGGGCGCTCGATCAGGGCGTCACCTACTGCGACACCGCGCCGGCGTATGCGGGCAGTCTCGATTACTACGGCGCCACCCTCGGTGAACGTCGGGGCCAAATCTTCCTCGCCTCAAAAACCCACGAACGATCGCGTGACGGGTCCTTGCGCCTGCTCGACGAAAGCCTCCGCCGCGCGCGCACCGATGATCTCGACCTTTGGCAACTCCATGACCTCCGCACGCAGGACGACCTCAATCGCATCTTCGCCAAAGGCGGCGCTCTCGAAGCGCTTTTGCTGGCGAAAGTGGAAGGGCGCGTCAAGCATCTGGGCATCACCGGACACCACGACCCGGCAATCCTCCTGGAAGCGATGCGCCGCTTCGCGTTCGACACGGTGCTCGTCGCCCTCAACGCCGCCGACGTGCATCGCTTGCCGTTCATCTCCACCGTGGTCGCGGAAGCGGCCAGGCAAAACATGGGCGTCATCGCGATGAAAGTCTGCGCGCAAAAACGTTTGCTGGCACGCTTGACGATGGCCGAGGCACTCGGGTATGTCTGGTCGATCTCCGGCGTTGGCCTGGCCATCGTCGGCTGCGAGACGCCGAAGGAGGTAGACGAAAACGCCGAGATCGCCCGGGCCTTTCAGCCCCTGCCGGCCGAATCGATGCGCGCCCTGGAAGCGCGCACGAGCCGCGAGGCGCGAGCGTTTGGGTATTTCAAGGCGTAGGTTTTTATTGAAGTGCCCCGCGCTGCCTTTCCGACGGAAATAGTTTGCATTGATCTAGAATTCCCTTGACATGGCTTAGTGTTCACGTTTACGATCATTTTTGGTTGATAGTATACTTCAACGTGGCGGAATCCCCCCCCTTTCTTTTTCGTCGGAGGTGACAAAATGTTTTTTTCCCTTTTTTCAAAATCCCTTAAGCGTTGGTTTAGGGGGGGGGCGAAAATCGTGTGAATTCGTTCCGCGCCTTGAGCATCTAGATCACCGAATCCTACCGACGGCAACAACAACGACCTGGACTAACGGTGCGCTCACGGGCTATTGGAGCGATGCTGGAAACTGGAGCAATGGGCTCCCGGACGCGAATAAGATCGCGGTTTTTGATGCCGCCACCAGCATAGCCGGCTGTATTCTTGGAAATGCCGTTCAAACCGCCAACAGAACCGTGGCCGGGTTAAAGACGGTAGGCGCCTACACCGCTACGTTGAGTATTGGCACAGGAATCACCTTGACCGTTGCGAGAATCTCGAACGACACTACCACGGGCCTAAAATGGGCCAGCGGGACAATTTCCACCGGGACCGACGCTGTTCTCAATATCAACGGAGGAGACGAGGCCTACAACACATGGAAGGGCGGAATCATCGGCGATACGATGATGTCCGGCGGCTATATGTATGTTAACGGTGGCGCGACGCTCAGGATTTCTCACGAGCCGTTAGCCTTGGCCGCAAATATCATCATTGGCCAAGACGGTGCTGGCGGGTCGACTTTGGAATTCAACGGCCAAACAGGCGCGCTCGGGGTCTACCAAAGTGCCTTCATAAGGATTGCCGACACCACCGACGACGCGGGTCCCAACCGACTGCTCTTCAGTGGCGACGTCACGGCAGTAGGAACGGTCTCCCATGGCCTGCAAAAGGCAGCTGGGGCGACCAACAACCCCTATATCGACAACTTTGGGACCATCATCCGCAGCAATTCCGGCGAGTATCGGAGCGATCTGCCGATTCGCAATAACTCTTCCTACTATCCCGCCACGCTCGATCTTCAGTCCAGCTTCAGAATTTCAGGCAACAAAGATTTTACCAATACCGAGAGCTATGTCTCGGTATATCAGGCCGCGGGAAAGGTAATTCTGCGCGGCGCGTCAAGTTTGACATGCCAGGGCATCCTGATGATCGGGGGCGATCTGCAAACGTATGGCGGGGAAGGGGCCAGTTTGAGCAAAGACGCTGGCTACAACGGGAATCTCCTTACCATGAGCGGCGGCACCATCACCGTTTCCGCGGACGATCCTAGTACGTATGGCAAACTCACAATTAACGGGAACCTGGTCTGGACTGGCGGTACCTTTCAGGCCTATGTCAACGGGGGGGACGAAGACGAACGAACCTGGCTGGATATTGCCGGGAATTTAACCTTGGGCGCCGGTGCCCACCTCAACATCAATTCGGTAGGCGCCTTGAGTCAGGGGAATTGGTACATCCCAATCAAATATGGCGGTACCCGGACGAACACCCTCACGTTCGATAGCGGCGATCTGTTTTCCATCTATTACGACAACGACTCCAAAGCAATCTACATTCATTCTGATTTCATGTGAGGGAGAACCCGATTGCGACTCGACCACGCATTTTGACAAACACTCCAACCGACAAGTGCTCAATTCCATCGCGCTTGTTGAAAGGCATTTACATGGCTTCCAAGAGGATTCGGTGGGCACCTTCCAAGTTTAGCCGCGTAATTGGCGTCGGTTTCGTTCTCGCTATCGCGGCAGCGAGTCTTTCCGCTCAGCCGAAAAAAAATGGAATCGCAAATAAAAATGCCGGTGCCACGCTCTCCAGACCACCCATCGCCAATCATTCACTGCTCCTTCACGCCGACAACCTCATAGGCACCAATTCCATTCGTTTCCTGGCTGACAGCCGCACCCTGGTTACCACGGGGCCATTCGGGACGGTACGTTATTGGGACTGGCGCACCGGCCAGACCGTCAAGGCCTTCCGGGGACATCTCTTTGTCGCCGTTTCGCCCGATGGCAAATACCTGGCATCCAAGGACGGTTATTCCAGCACCGTTCTTAAAATCTGGGACTGCGACGCCAAAAAGGAAATCGCCCGTTTGGACGTGCCGTATGGCCTCATGGCCTTCCGGTTTTCGCCCTGTGGCAAATTCCTGGCGATTAGCGGCGGAACGGCAAACAACAAATTTGATGACCCGCCCTTGCGCCTTCACGAGATTGCAACCGGTAAAGTCGTGCAAACTTTTCCCCTTCGCTGGACGCTACGTGCGCTGGTGTTTACCCCAGACGGCAAACGCATCATTACCACCCATGACTACGCTCAAACCCGGTTTCTTCAGGTCTGGGATGTCGAAACCGGGAAGGAACTGCGCCACCTCGAAGGCGCCTTTTTTACAAGCAGCCAAGAATACCTACAAACCTCCCCCGATGGAAACCTGCTGGTTGGCGTGAGCCCTGGAATCCGCGTCTGGGACCTTCAGACAGGCAAGGAAAAATGGTTCAACCGCACCGGCGACCCGCCGAATTTGTGCGTTGATGGCATCACGGCGTGCGATTTTTCGCCGAATGGGCACATGATCTTGGTGGGCGCGTATCGAGGTCCCAGGGCGAAACTCCGCGGCGCCAAGGCAAGCGTTTACCTGTTTGAAACCGCCACAGGGAAAATACGCGCCCGGTTCGACGGCGGCGAGAACGTTCGCTCGGCCGCTTTCTCTCCGTGCGGACGGCTGTGCGGGACGATTAATTTGCATTGGGGCGTGAACATCTGGGACCCCACGGACCTTGTCCGGCACGCCGGCAAACCAGCGCCCGACCTCGTTACCGAGACACTAAACGATCAATGGCACGCTCTGGCCAGCCAGGTCGGCGAAGTATCCTGGAAGGCAGTCACAACCCTCGCCGTCAGGCCGGAACAGACAGCGACCCTTTTCAAAAAACGTCTGAGGGTCAACGTCACATTGGACCAAAAAATGGTGGACAAATTGGTGAGCGAATTTGATAGCACCGATTTCAACGTGTGCGAGAAAGCCATGAACCACCTGATTGACATGGGTAGGGAGGTCGAACCGGTCCTTCAAAAAGTGCGTTCCAATGCGTTGTCACCGCGGGCAAAAAATTGCCTTGCGGAGCTACTCGATCCGTCCGCCAGCGGCCGAATTGCCGTGGAAGAATTGCGTCACCTGCGCGCACTGGAAACGCTAGAGTATATCGGCAACCCGAAAGCAATCGGGCTCCTGAAGACGATCGCCGGTGGCGCGCCCGGGGGGCAGCGTACTCGGGACGCCAAGGCCGCATTGGGTCGTGTTCTCAAGCGTGTTCCGCCATCGACTCGGTGAGAGCTAAACTGGCACAATTCATTCACCGACGAGGCCTGCTGATTTCCCCTGAGGCCTTTTTTGTCAGACATTTTCTGAACAGCTATAATTGCAGTACCATTTGCCAGGTACCGGTGAATGGGCCCGTTACGGATCACCTTGCCAGCACGCTGTTTAGTTTTTAGCCCGAGCCAAGCATGACCGACACCGAAACCTCGTCGCCGGCGCGATTGCAAGGAACCCTCCACGTATTCGTCGCGTTCGACTGGGGGGATGAAATCCTGCTCGACCGGGTGCAGCAGATCGTGGCGGCATCGGCGCAGGAGTTGCCTCGGCGCCGGCGCACGCCGCCGTCGTTCTTTTATCGCCCGCCCCCGTTGCGTGTTTCGTTGCCGGACGTGAATCTCGAACTGCCTGAACTGGGCAGGCTGGATACTGCCGCGGGCGTGACCCTATTTGATTTCGGCGCGGTGAGCGTTTCGTTGCAAATCGCGTTCGACCTGACACCCGATCAGTTGCTGCGTCTGGCAGGTCGGCTGGCGGATGCGGGCGATTTGATCCAGAAGGCCCGCTTGGCGGTCGAGCCGCTCCATCGGCAACTTCTGCCGGCAATCGAGGACCCGCTCTGGCAGGACGACCTCAGCGAGGAGTATTTCGTTTTTCAGTTCGAGCCCGACGCCCTGCCGCAGACCACCGATCACGCCTGGCTGGCAGGCATGGTTCATCTGGAAAGCGCGCCGCTGAGCGCGGACGAGATGGCCGAGGCGCTGCGCCATCGGCTCAGTTATGGACCGGACGATCTGTTCGTGCCTGACTGGGCCGCCGCCGTGCTCGTGGACCGCGAGTGTGCGGATACGCTGCACGCCATTGCGTTTGCCAATTTGCAGCTTTTGGAATTTCGGCACATTGACAATCGGCTTGACCAGAATCTGCAAGCGGCGTCGCGCATCATCCATCCCCTGACGCGCACCGGGCTCCCCTACTGGCGCCTCCATGCCCGCCCCTTGCGTGTGCTGGGGGAATTGAAAGTGGAAGCGAACGGCTTGTTCGAGCGCGCCGGCAATGTGCTGAAGCTGGTCGGCGATCCCTATCTGGCCCGAATCTATCGCCTGCTGGCCCAGCGGTTCTATTTGGCGACCTGGATCGAGAACATTCAACGCAAGCTCGAAGTCGCCGAGGGCGTCTACAAGGTCGTCTCCGATCAGGCGAGCGCGTTTCGCACGGAACTCCTGGAACTGATAATTGTCTTGCTCATCTTGATCGAGATCATTCTGGCGTTTGTGCGCTGAGACATCCACCGGTCCGATCCCGCAGCCTTTCGGCTGCGGGCGTGGGACAACCATCATGCGATCGCCACGTCCTTGCACAGATAAACGTCCTGAATCGCGCCCAGTAGCTTGACGCCGTCGGCGAGCGGCTTCTGGAACGCCTTGCGGCCAGAGATCAGGCCCATGCCGCCGGCGCGTTTGTTGACGACCGCGGTCATCACGGCCTCGGCCAGGTCGCTCGCGCCTTTCGATTCGCCGCCGGAGTTGATGAGGCCGCACCGGCCCATGTAGCAGTTGGCGACCTGGTAGCGCGTCAAGTCAATGGGGTTGTCGGAGCAGAGCTGATCGTACATCTTGTCCGAGAATTTCCCGAAAGGCTTTTCCTTGGTGGAGACCGCCTTGTAGCCGCCGTTGTTGGTCGGCAGTTTTTGCTTGATGATGTCGGCCCCGATGGTGACGCCGAGGTGGTTGCCTTGCCCGGTAAGATCGGCGGAGGCGTGATAGTCGGTCCCGGCGACCTTGAAGGCGTTGTTGCGCAGGTAGCACCACAGGATTGTGAACATACCCAGCTCGTGTGCTTGCTGGAAGGCGTGCGAGATTTCCTGGATCTGCCGATGCGATTCAGCCGACCCGAAGTAGACCGTGGCGCCGACGCCAATGGCGCCCATGTCGAAGGCTTGCTTGACGCTGGCGAAAAGAATTTGATCGTAGGTGTTGGGACACGACAGGATTTCGTTGTGGTTGACCTTGAGCACATAGGGGATCTTGTGGGCGTACTTGCGAGCGACGGCGCCCATGACGCCGAGCGTGGACGCGACGGCGTTGCAGCCGCCCTCGATGGCGAGCTTGCAAATGTTTTCCGGATCGAAGTAATCGGCGTTTGGCGCGAAGCTGGCGCCGGCGGAATGCTCGATGCCTTGATCGACAGGCAGGATCGAGACGTAGCCCGAGCCGCCCAGCCGGCCGGTGTTGAACAACAGTTGCAGATTGCGCAGCACATTGGGCGAGCGATCGGAATTGAGCCAAACGCGATCGACGAAGTCAGGCCCGGGCAGATAAAGCCGATTCTTCGGGATGCGGGCTTCGTGTTTGAGTAGTTTGCTTGCGTCGGCGCCGAGCAGGGTTTCGATTTCTTGAAGGTTCATGTTTTGAGTTCCAGGATGGGAAAGGGCGACGAGGGGAATTATAGGCCGCTGAAGGTACTACGTGCAGAGCGAAAGCCGTTGCGGCGCGAGCGTATATGGCGTTATAATGCCTCTATCGTGATAACCAGCCCTGCCAAGGAGCGACACCGATGGCATCGGTCATGCAAAAGAGAGCGACCCTGGACGACCTCTACCGCACCCCTGAGAAGGCCGAGCTGATCGGAGGAAGGATCGTGGTGTATATGGCAACCGGACGAAAGCCGGGGCGCATCGGCGGCCGGATTTACCGCAGCCTGGACGATCATGCCGTCAGCGTGAAGGTTGGGGAAGCATTTCCTGACAACGTCGGTTACGCCATTGCGATATTACCGTCCGGGCGCGAATCCTTTTGTCCGGATGCATCCTTTCATCGCGGGCCGTTTCCAAAAAACCCGATGCGGTTCATCACGGGTTCGCCCCACTTCGCTGCCGAGGTTCGCAGCGAGAGTGACTACACGCCGGCTGCCGAGTTGGAGATGGCCGAGAAACGTGCGGATTATTTCCAGGCTGGAACCGAAGTGGTCTGGGACGTTGACACGGTTGCCGAGCGCATTCACGTATACCGGGCGTCCGATCCGGATCATCCCGCGACCTACAGCCGCGGCGACACGGCCGAGGCCGAGCCAGCGGTTCCGGGCTGGCGCGTGCCCGTGGATTGGATTTTCTCGTGAGGCAACATCAGGCGATCTGAATCCCCAGTTCCGCGATGCGGCGATAAAGCGAACTCAGGCCGACGCCGAGCAGCCGGGCCGCGTCCTTCTTGTCGGGAATACGGCGCAGAACGCGCTCAATGTGCTGCTTCTCGAAACGCCGTACCGCGTCGCCCAGGTCGTCCACCAAATGAGGATCGTCCGCGTTCGGTACGAGGTCAGGCGGCAGGTCGCCCGGCGTGAGCAACGGTCCCTCGCCCAGGATGACCGCACGCTGCAAGGCATTGTCCAGTTCACGAACATTCCCTTTCCAAGGACATGCCAGCAGGAGCTGCATCGCTTCGTGGCTCACCCCCTCGACCGGCTTTTTCATGTTGCTGGCATGTTTGGCCAATAAAAACTCCACCAGATCGGGAATGTCCTCACGCCGCTCGCGCAACGGCGGCAGCGTGATGCACACGACATTCAGACGATAGTACAAGTCCTCGCGGAATCGCCCACCTTCAACCTCGGCCGCCAATTGTTTGTTGGTCGCCGCCAGGATGCGCGCCTCAAAGCCGATTGGCTCATTGGCGCCCACGGGCAATACTTCTTTCATCTCAATGGCGCGCAGCAGCTTCGCCTGAGTCGCCAGCGGCAATTCGGCGATCTCGTCGAGAAACACCGTCCCGGCGCCGGCGTGAACGAAGACGCCCGTCTGATCGCGGTCGGCGCCGGTGAACGCGCCCTTGCGATGCCCGAAGAGCTGATTCTCCAGCAGGTCATTCGGAATGGCCGCGCAGTTCACCGCGAGAAAGCGCCCGTTCGCGCGCGGGCTCTGCAGATGGATGGCGCGAGCGATCAGTTCCTTGCCCGTGCCGCTCTCGCCGGCCAGCAGTACGGTGGACGGCGTCGGCGCGACCTTGCGGACCATGTCGAATACGCGCCGCATCGCCGCGCTGTTGCCGACGATCCGGTCCGCGTCGAACTCTCGATTCAGCTCGCGCCGCAGCCACTGGTTATCCAGGTGCAACTCGCGATACCGGAGCAGCCTTCGAATCTTGATGAGGACCTCGTCGAGGATCACGGGCTTCATCAAGTAATCGTGAGCCCCGCGCTGAAACGCTGCAACAGCGGTCTCGACGGTGCCGTAGGCGGTGATCAGGATGACGAACGTATCT
This sequence comes from Planctomycetota bacterium, assembly GCA_016191165.1. Taxonomy (GTDB): domain Bacteria; phylum Planctomycetota; class Planctomycetia; order Gemmatales; family Gemmataceae; genus SIAQ01. Next base: position 75,597 of record JACPPF010000115.1, on the reverse strand, counting down.
GGACTGATCTTCAGCAGGCGGTCGAGAAACTCCAGGCCATCGATCCCGGGCAACTGGATGTCGCACAGGACGAGATCGAAACGGGTCGCGCTCGCCAGGGCCAGGCCCTCCTCCGCGGAACCGGCAACGCTCACCGTGAAGCCTTCCTGCGTGAGGAATTCGCCGAGGCTTTCGCGGATGATCGGCTCGTCATCGACGATCAGGAGTTTGGCGGACATCGGTGTCGTCTCATTTTTGGCTGCTGCCTGCCTGATGCCTACGGCTCTACCCCGATCAAAACCAGCGGCACTGCCGGCACGCCGCGGCCATTGCGAATGACGTTGTAAAGCTCGCCTTCATAATATCCGACCCCGGAAGACATCTCTTGTTGGAGCGATTTGGTCGCCAACAATTCGATGCCCACATCGATTTGGTCTCGCACATAGAAGGCGAGGTGTTTCACAAAAAGATCATACGCGACGAACGCGGAATCGGTAAAATGGACCTCCAGTGCAACGCGGTCCTTCACGAATACTGTTTGATTGTAGCGGAAAATTACCTGTTCGCTCGCCGCTTCGATTCCTGTTTTCTGATTTTCAGCCGAGTTTGCCGTGGTGTGATGGATTGGCTTTTCGTTGGAAGTGCCCCAAAAGTCGGTTCGGGGGTCTTTCCAGTTCATTGCGGCGAGACGTTTTGCAAAGGCGTTGTGCATCTCAAGCGAGTTGTAAAGGGGTTTTTCACGCATCGCTTTTGCTTTGCTTCGTTTTGTTTTGCAGGCACTTGGATCAAATCGAGCGATGACATCCTTGAGCGCCCGCCAAAGGGACTTTTTTTGAATGAGGAGGTATTCAAGCCCATTCAGATGAGAAAAGGTTTGCGCAATTTTCATTCTTCCACCCTATTCGATCCGGTTTTAACCGTGGCTCCAGGTCAAATTTGATCTTGTGCCAACGAACCAGTTTGGGCACGATGGCCATCGACTACCAAGGACAAGGAGGGCCAGACAATGGGAATGGAACTCATTCCTGACGCACTTCGCACCAAATACACATTCGAGGAGCGCGACCATGCCTGTGCGATTCTTGCGACGGATTTTCCCTCCGAGTTCACCGACGTAATGAAATGCCTGCAAGCGTTCACTCTGAAACGAAGCGCCATCTTGACGCCCGGCGGCGGGCGTTCGCCGATTCCGGTTGCGATCGACAGCTATCTCGGTCAGCGCGGATGGGCCGAGAAGTCATTCGACATCAAAATTGTTGTGGATGGCGCGTATGTCCCAATCCCGACTCACAATATCGACAACTTTAAGAATCGCGTCGGCGTCGAGGTCGAATGGAACAACAAGACCGAGTTCTACGACCGCGACCTGAACAACTTCCGATTGTTGAAGGAGCTCCGGGTGCTGTCGGTTGGCGTCATCATTACTCGATTGACCGAGTTACAGGCCATCTTCAACATGCTCGGCAAGGGCGCTTCCTATGGGGCATCGACAACCCACTGGGATAAGTTGATGCCGAAAGTCCACGGCGGTGGAGCTGGATGCTGTCCTCTGTTGCTCGTCGGCATGGGTGCCAACTGCTACGACCCTAATTCCTGAAAGAGCATTTCGGGCGTCTTACCGTTTTGCTTCGCGACGTGGCCATTGTACATCGGAATCAAAGGTCGATTGTCTTCATATGTCTCTGCCTGGTCGCCCCACCATTCCCAGCCGGTCCGGCGTTGACGGGCAAAGAGTTCAACATACGGGCCTGGGCTACAAGCCTCGATGATTTCATATGTTTCGTTAGGCTTCCAGGAATGTTCCTGTTTTCTGCTCAGAATGATGTTTACTTGGCGTCGGCCGGGCCTTAGCGTGCGCAGCTTGCCGCGAGTGCCGAACAATAACAATTCTGTGACGTTGCGGAAGTAAAAACCAACGCCGCGCCCGTCCGGTCCGCCATCCTTGCGAACCTTATACCACACGATATTCGTTTTATACGCGAACCCCCAGCCCTTCATGATTTGCAGCGCTTCAAGCAGGAGCGCGTTCGGACACCACATATAAAGGTGACTTTTCGCTTTGGCAAGCTCGACAACGGGAAGCGCCGCGATCTCTTCGAAGCTCATCGTTGGATAGCGATGAAGTCGCTTGTGCTCCGGCGCCATCTTACCGGTGCGATTGGCAAAGCGCCACGGAGGGTCAATTAGGATGGCCCCGTAACGTCCCGTCAAACCCTCGAATCCATTCACGCTCATCAAATCTCTCTCTTTCTGAGTGAACCTACAGGCAACGTCCCCAAGAAACCTTTTTGAACATCCGGCATTCCGCGGATGGAATACCCCCCCCAACTCATCTTGAAATTGTACTTTTGTCCACAGTCGCGGCAACGTCCTCTTTTTCCCGCCGAGGTTCAACGCACGGCGCCACAGGCAAATGCGTTTCGAATCCGGCCGGCGCCGGCAATTGCACGCGAAACCGCGCGCCTTCCCCCGGTTTAGATGCGACATCAATATCGCCCCCGTGATCGTGAATCAGCTTGCGGGTCACGAACAGACCCAGGCCGGTGCCGTGCTTCTTCGTCGTGAAGTAGGGTTGGAACAAGCGCGGCTGATGTTCCGGAGTGATGCCCACGCCATCGTCTTCGACCTGGATGACGAGACGCTGGTCCACAACCTCCGCGCCGACAAAGATGCGCCCGCCCGTATCGGTCGCGTCGATGGCGTTGAGGATGAGGTTGAGCATCACTTGAACCAGTTGGTCGCGCACGCCGAGCACCGCGGGTAGGTCGGGCGCAATGTCCGTCACGATCTGCCGACTCTTGGTGCGCTTGTAATACTTGGCGATGTTGAGCGCTTCCTGCACAACCTCGACAATCGCCACGCGCGAACGCGCGGTACTGGCCGGGCGTGAAAAATTGACCAGCTCGCGCAAGGTCGTCTGGATCCGGTCAAGCTGCCCGCTGACGAGCGTGAGCTTTTCCCGGGTGTACAGGTCCTGATCGCGGCGCTGAAGCATTTGAATGAGCGAGCTGATCGAAGTTAAGGGATTGCCCACCTCATGGGCGATGCCCGCCGCCAGCAGCCCGAACGCGGCCATCTTCTCTTGATGCAGCACATGGGCCTGCGCCTCTTGCAGTTCGCGCGTCCGCTCGGCGATGCGGGCCTCGAGCTGGGCGCGGTGCTCTTTCAGTTCGCGATTGACCGTGCTGAGTCGCTCGCCGACACGTTTCAACAACGTCGCCAGCGACAGGCTGGCCCAGGTCACCCAGCCGATCACCACGAGCGGCAGGATCAACGCCGATGGCCTGCGCTCGTCCGGGGGTAGAAATCCAAACAGCGTCAGCAGGCTCAGGCTGTGCAGCGCCCAGGTGAGATACGTCACGCGCGGGGGATGCCGGATGGCGCAGCAAATGAGCGACAGGATGTAGTAATAGCGGAACGGGCTTTCCAGCCCCTGATGGTAGTAGCAGAGCAGGGCGATGAAGAGCGCCTCCATGAGCGAGATCAAGAGCGGTGAGCCGCGCAGGAAGATGCGCCGTCGCAGACTGTAGGCCGTATCGACCAGCGCATAGCCGACGCCGAGCGCGAGGATGGCGTTGAGAATCGCCTGATGTTCGCCGGGGTCGCCGAGGTTGACGAGCAGATAGCCAAAGAGAATCCCGAACCAGCGGATTTTCACCGCGATGTTTTCCGCCGCCAGTTCCCAGCGCGAGAGCACGGCGTTCATGGCGGGGTCCCCCGGAAAATGCGAATGAATTCCCCGTAATTGTATTGTTTAGCCGCTCGCCCTGGGCGAGCGCGGCGGCTTCAGGGACAATCCGCCAGCGCCGCCAGCGCCGCGTTATAGCCGCATGCGCCGTGAACGCCGGCGCCGGGATGCGCCGACGCGGAGCAAAGGTAGACGCCCTTGACCGGCGTGCGATAGCGGAAGTAGGGGAACACGGGGCGCCAGAAGAGTTGATGCGTGAACTGCGCGCTGCCTCCGCCCAGATCGCCGCCGACCAGATTCTCGTTCATCCGTTCCAGATCGTCCGGCGCGAATACCGCTCGGCCACGAATCAAGGCGCGAAACCCCGGGGCCAGCCCCTCGATGCGTGCGTCAATGCGATCGGCAAACACTTCCCTGTGTTTTTCCCAGCCGCCCATCATTTGCGACGGCACCCGCGAATAAGCCCACAGCGTATGACATCCCGCCGGCGCCCGGGTCGAATCGAGCAGCGATTGCTGGCCGATCACCAGGTAAGGGTTAGTCGGCAACGCACCGGCGCGGGCTTCGTTCGTGAAGCGCACCAGGTCGTCGATACTGTCCCCGGCATGAATGACGGCGGACTGGCGAGCCTCCTCGGATAGCCACGGAACCGGACCGGCGAGCGCCCAGTCCACCTTGAAGGTTCCCCAGCCATAGCGAAAATTGCGTATCGACTGGCGAACCCAGCCGGCGACGCAAGCATCAGGGAGCAAACGTAGATAAAGCGCAGGGGCGCCGACATCGGCAAGAATCGCCTTGCGGGCGGTGATTTCTTCCCCGGCCGTGGTACGGACGGCGACGCCGCGCCGGTTGCGCACGATGATGGACTCGACCTGGGCGCCGAGTTGCAAGATGCCGTGGGAATCGTCCAGGCGTTTCAGGAGAGCGTCGGTAATCGCGCGTGCCCCGCCGACGGGAACCTGGAATCCACCGCCGGCCGCGAGGAGCGTGAGCACCAACCCCAGGGCGGCGCCGCCGAAGTCGTCCGGGCCGAGATCAACGTGTAGTGCCAGGCCCGGAATCACGCGCCGGGCGGCTTCGGTGCGAAACAGCCAGCGCGAATAACCGGCCGCGGTCGAGACGCCGGCGATGCCAAGACGAACGAGATTGGCGAGTCCCAGCCGGATCGCGGCGCGCGGATCGGTCAGCGGCGCGAGGAGCGCATCGGGTAGGCGCTGTCCCATGTCGGCCTGCCATTGAGCAAGCCGGCGCCAGGCGTCGCCATCGGCCCCGAAGGCACGGGCGGCCCGATCGGGATCGCGTGCGATGGTGGCGCAGGTGCCATCGGGGGCCGGGTGCGCGCTTTCGTAAACGCCGCCGCGCCAGGCGAGGCCGACTTCCTCCAGCCGTAGTTGCCGGAGGGCGGGGCTGAAATGTGCAAAAGGGAAAAACGCCGCACCGACGTCGTGAACGTAACCAGGCAGGGTGGATGCGACGGAGTAGAGCGCCCCGCCGGGCCGGGGTTGGGCTTCGAGGACGCGCACCCGCCAGCCCGCGCGGGCAAGCGTGGCCGCGGCGGTCAAGCCGTTCGGCCCGGAACCGATGACGATGGCGTCTTCCACAGGGCTCAGGGGTTAAATGACGAACTCGTTCAGCCGCAATACCGTTCGTCAAGCGGAGCGATACCTACCCCACGCACAAGCGTGGAGGTTTGGGCAGCCTCCAAGAACCCCCGGCTAGCGCTGGGGGCTGGTTAGGTGCTCTTCGACGAACAGTCTTGCGCCTAAAAGGGGCGAGCCCCTACTTGAGCGGAATGGGCGCCGCTTTCAGCTTCTTCCACACGTTCCCATATTTCGGCGCCAGCTGGGGAATCACTTTCGTCAGGTTGCTTTGATTTGCCGGACTCGGCTGGTCCCACACGGCCGTGCGGCTGAGGACGGCGTCGGCATTCTTCTTCAAGAGGGATACATTTTTTTGCACATCCGCATCCTTCGCGTTTTTCGCCATTTCGTCCAGCGAGGCCATGAGACGCCTGGAGTCGTGCTTCCACGCGAGGTAGGGGAGCCTGCGCCCTTCGCCGGTGAGCGTGAATTTCGCCCAGTCCTTGTTGTACTCCTTCATGAACTGTTCGATGGTCCGCCCGACCAGGTAGATCGAAACCTGCGGGTTGTATTCCTTCATGTTAGGATATTTCATTTCGCAAAGTCCAAGGGCGGCCTCCACCTTTTCCGACAGGCTCGGCGCCGGTTCGAGCACGCCATCGGCGAGCACCCTTAACAACGTCGGCGCAACCTGCCCCGCGAGCTTTTGCGGCTTGTCGATGGCGTTGACCGCAGGCGCGCCGGCCTGGGCCAGCGCCTTGATCGCTTCACGCCGCAGGAACCGGACGGCTTCGATTTCCCCTGGCGACTTGCCCTTCAGGTCGATGGGCCGCTCGATGTATTTCACCAGGCCGTCCACCAGTTTGGTATCGTGAGCCCGGACGGCGTTTTGGACTGGGCTGTCAAAATCTTCGTTTCGCGCCGCCATGGGGTCGGGATCGCGCTGCTGCCAGATTGGCATCGAATCACGCAGCGCCTTGATCGCGTAGAGGCGAATCACATCGTGCGTGTTTTTTTCATCGTGAACAACCTGGACCAGATAATCGGTAATGTCGATCTGCCGAAGCCGAGCCATGGTCGAAAACATCATGGCGGAATTGACGGCGATACGAGGCTGGGTCCGCGGATCGTTGGCGGCGAGCAACTCCTTCATGGTCGCCACCAGCGCGGGGCCGAGCTTATTGACGAAACCGCGATTGGCTTTTTCATAGGCCGGGCGCATGGCCAGGTTCACGACGTTGTTGAATTCCTTGTGCACCTTCGCGGACCACCGGGCGGCCTCGTCCACATCGTTGGTCTGCTTGGTGGCGATGCGCATCAAGTACCATTTGGCGAAATCCATGGGCACCTGGGCGTCGGGCTTGCCGGGGGATTCTTCGCCGGTGAGCAGCTTGTTCCAGCGCTGACTGCTCTCGCGATACGCCTTGTCCAGGTCCTTCGTATCTGGGAGCTGGGCATGACCGGCGGGCGGGGCCGCGAACGCGATTGCCAGGCTCAACAACAACGCGACACGGAATTCAAAACGGAAACGTGGCATCGAGATTCTCCCACTTTTCTTGCCGTGAAGCGCAAGGCCGCGATGATGAAAACGAGACTTGCTTTGCTTCCTCAAAATTACCAGCGCACCCCGCGTCCTGTCAAGCGTTTCATGTGGGGGCGTGGCCGGGGGCGGACGGGTGAATAAAAAAGCGCAGCCTGGCTCAAAACATCCGACAGCGAGGTTCGCCAATGTCATCATACCAAAACATCACGGGCAAGGAGTTGCGCGACCTCGCCCGCAAGCTTGAATTCACCGGGGTCACGTCGGGGCTCGCGCTGGGATACGTGCAGGCGAACCTGGTGGTGCTGCCCCGGGCGCAGGCGTTTGATTTCTTGCTTTTCTGCCAGCGCAATCCAAAGCCGTGCCCGCTGCTGGATGTGACCGAAGTCGGCGACGCCGAGCCGAGGCTGTGCGCGCCGGGCGCCGACCTGCGGACCGATGTGCCGTGCTATCGCGTTTATCGCCAGGGTGAACTCATGAATGAGCCGGCGGACATCGTCGAACTTTGGCAGGCCGATTGGGTCGGGTTCTTGCTGGGTTGCTCGTTTACGTTTGAAGGCGCGCTCTTGCAAGCCGGCCTGCCGGTGCGACATATTGAAGAGAATCGCAACGTGCCGATGTACCGCACCAACATCGCGTGCCAACCCGCTGGCATTTTTCACGGTCCGATGGTCGTATCGATGCGCCCCATGACGCCGGCGCAAGCGGTGCGCGCGACGCAGATCTGCACGCGTTTCGCCCGCGCTCACGGCACGCCCGTGCATCTGGGCGATCCGTCGGCCATTGGCATCCGCGACCTTGCGGACCCCGACTTCGGCGATGCAGTCACAATCCGGCCGGGCGAGATTCCGGTCTTCTGGGCGTGCGGGGTAACGCCCCAGGCAGCGGTCATGCAGGCGAAGCCGCCGATTTGCGTCACGCACAAGCCAGGACATATGTTCGTCACGGACTGGAAGGACGTGGACCTGGAATCCGTTTAGCCGTTCGCCCCGGGGCGAATGCGGCGTCGCATTCGAACAAAACCCATCAAGTGTTTGCTTTTCCTTGTGCGCCGCGGTATCATCTTTCCCATCGCTCATCTTACTTTTGGAGTACTATCATGGCGCAATCCACTCGGCGTGATTTCATCAAGACCACCGGCGTGGCCACGGTCGGCACGGCGGCACTGGCCGCTTCAAGCTATGCGGCCGTGCAGGGGGCGAATGAGCGTGTCGTCGTCGGCGTCATCGGTCCGGGCGGGATGGGGACGCACCATATCCGCACGCTGCTGAAACAGAAGGATGTGCGCATCGCCCAGGTGTGCGATGTCGATCGCACCCGGCTGGCGACGGCGGCCAAGAACGCGACGCAAGACAATCGCGTGCCCACCACCACCACGGACATGCGTCGGCTTCTGGAAAACCGCGACATTGCCGCCGTCTTCATCGCCACGCCCGATCACTGGCATGGCCCGGCAACCCTCCTGGCCCTGGCCGCGGGAAAGCACGTCTACGTCGAAAAACCGGCGTCGCATAACATCCGCGAGGGCCGTCTGATGATCGAGGCTGCCCGCGCAGCGCGAAAGATTTGCCAGGTCGGCATGCAAAGCCGCAGCACTGAGATGAATATGACCGCCATGCGCATGATCCAGGAAGGCGCCATCGGCGACGTGCTCTCGGTCCGCGTCTGGAACAGCCAGTTGCGCCGCACCATCGGCCGCGTCAAGCCGAGCGCGGTTCCCAAGCAACTGGACTACGAAAACTGGCTTGGCCCGGCGCCTTTTGTTCCCTATCAAGCCAACCGCGTCCACGGCGTCTGGCGTTGGTGGTACGACTTCGGCACCGGCGACATGGGCAACGACGGCGTCCATGACCTCGACGTCGCCCGCTGGGGCCTCGGCGTCGATTCCCACCCCAGCACCATTACCGCCCTGGGGGGCAAATATTTCTTCAACGACGATCAGCAATTTCCCGATACCCAAACCGTCATCTTCGAATGGCCCAGCGTTGGCAAGAACAACCAAAAGAAACAGATGATCTTCGAGCAGCGCATCTGGACCCCGTACAAGATGGAAGGTTACGAGAACGGCTGCGCCTTCTACGGCACCCGCGGCATGTTCCTCGTCGGCCACTCCGAGGGCTGGCGCCTGTTCGGCGCGCGCAACAAGGAACTCAAGACGGTGACCGGGCGGGCCGACCTGCTGGCGCATCATCGCAACTTCTTCGCGTGCGTCCGCAGCGGCAATCGGCCCAGCGCCGACATCGAGATCGGGCATCTCGCTTCGAGCCTGTGCCACCTGGGAAACATCGCGACGCGCGTGCGGCGCGTGATCAACTTCGATCCGAAAACCGAGGAAATCCGCAACGATAAGGAAGCCGGCCCAATGGTCCGCCGCACCTACCGCGCCCACTGGGCCCGGCCGCGCGGGGTGTGAGCGTGTTTCAGGCCATGGAACCGCGTCACAAGGCAGTGGGGTCGCCCGGCTATTTCCCGATGCAAAAACGGCTGAAAATGCGATCGAGCAGGTCCTCCGTGAAAATCGCGCCGGTCATGGCCGCCAACTCGTCAAGGGCAAGACGTAGCTCCAGCGCCAGCAGTTCCGGCGTTTCGTTTTCGAGCGCGATGGCGTGCGTGCGACGCAGGTGATCGATGCAGGCCTGAACGTGATGCTTGCACCGGCTCGAACTAGGCGCGAGGGCGGAATGCGAGGCGGCGCGGACGCGCGTCGCCAGCATTTCGCGCAGTGCAGTCAGACCGCCGCCGGTGACGGCGCTGGTCGCCAGCATGTGCGTCGGCGCCGCCGCCAGATCCGACTTGGTCGCAATCGACACGGCCTTGGGCGGAAGATCGCGGCCTCGTTCCACTCGATCGCTGGCGACGCACCAAAGAATCATGTCGGCATCCTCGAGCTGCTTCCTGCCAAGCGCCTGCGCTGACGACTCGATTTCGCCTGACGCATCCTGGAATCCGGCGATATCAACGAGTTCGATACGGCAGCCGGCAAGTTCGATGGTCGCTTCCAGATAATCACGTGTCGTCCCAGGCGTCGGGCTGACCAGCGCGGAATCTCGACCGACCAGGGCGTTGAACAAGCTGCTCTTGCCCGCGTTTGGTTCGCCTGCCAGCACGACCCGAAACGGCCGCGACTCGAGCAACCGCTGTTCCAGTTGTCGGCGCAGATTGGTAAGGTGTGCGAGAGCCGCGCCGATGCGCTTTAACATGTCGTCAGACGCCACGAATTGAATATCCTCATCCGCGAAATCAAGGCCCGCTTCCACGTCGGCCAGGAGATTGAGCAGGTCATTGCGAATCGATTGCAAAGGATTGGCAACGCCGCCGGCAAGCTGGGCGATGGATTGCTTCAATTCGTGCCGATCCCCCGCGTCGATGACGCCGAGGACCGCCTCGGCATGCGTCAGGTCGATTTTGCCCGCGAGGAAAGCCCGCAACGTGAATTCCCCGGGCTGCGCCGCGCGGGCGCCCGCGTTCAGGCAATCGGCGATCAGGGCATCCACCAGCGGCTGGCAGGAAATCATGTGGATTTCGACGATATCCTGCCCGGTGTAGGTGCGCGGCGCGCGAAAGCCGTAGACGTCCGCAGGAATGCGGCCGCGAAAACCGGTGATCTGAAGACCTGTGCGTAGAAACTCGCCGGCAACGATTCGATCACGGATTCGTCCATTACAAAGGGTGTCCGCGATGTCGAGCGCGCGCCGACCGCTCAGACGCACGATCGCGCGCGCCGCGGGACCGGTCGCGCTGGAGATGGCGACGATGGTGTCGGCCACGTCGGGCTGGGTTGTGGTGAACATAAACTGCACCCAGCGAGCCGCGACGGTGAGGGAGCGGGAAAGTCGCGGCTCGTTTACCAGACGGTCGCCTTTTTCCCGCTTGCGGTATCGTTGGCACATTTGGCGATGGCCGCCGCAGGAGTGGCGCGGACGTCATACAGTCGAATGATGCGATGGAGCCGTCTGCTCGGGCGGCTGATAGGGCTCGTATTTCTCCAGGCGAATGTTGCCCGGGCCAGCAATGGCGTAATGGACGCCGCGCCACGCGACGCGCCGGACAAAATGGGCCCGGACCAGAAAATACATGCACAGGGCCTGCGTAAGAAAAAATGCGGGAATCATCTTCCAGGTCCACACCAGAGGCGGCGGCGTCAGGCCCCTCATTCGGAGATTACGGCGAATGACCAGTTCGCCGGTCGTGAGGCCGGCGTACATCGCCACCGCAAAAAAAACGACGATGCCGCCGGCAATTAGAGCCCAATCCCAGCGTTGCAGCCAGACGCTCACGCCACACAGGGTCACGAGGGCGGCGAGGGCGAAGGTGCTGATCATGTTGCAGGCGAGCAATTTGGGCCAATCGACGTGATCGAGCCGGACGCACAGGATTTGCCTTTGCAGAAAGCTCAGACACGCCTTGAAGCCGATCGACTCGGGATTGATATTGGCCGCCCCCGGGACCCAGACCAGCTTGAGTCCGAGTTCGCGTAAAGGCCCGGTGACCGCGCTGTCTTCGCACAGGGCCTGACACCAGCGCTCCGTCAAGGTGGATTTGCGAAACAACTCGGTGCGAATCGCGGCGGAACCGCCCCAGGGATGATCGAAAGCGAACATCTGGGGGAACGAGCCGACGTTGTAAATGTGCCGCACCAGCGAACCCCACCCGGCGTCCGATGGCGCGTACCAGCGAATTCCCGTGGTGGCGCCGACCGTCGGGTCCGCCAGCGGAGCTGTCATCGCGCGCAGCCAATCCACCTGCGGGATCGAATCGGCGTCGATCAGGGCGACGATCTCCACCTCCGGGCCAAGCCTTGCCACCGCCTGCAACTGGGCGCACACCTTCAAGCTACAATTCGGACAATGTTTTTCGAGGGCATTGACCTCGACCAGGACGCGCCCTGGCTTTTCCTGGGCCAGAATCTCATGGACCTGATTCCAGGCGCCATCGTTAACACTGTCCACGATTATCTGGATTTGGTAACGCGGATAATCCTGATTCAGCAAACCGTGCAAGCAGGCCTTCAAAGAGGGATCGGCCCCGCGCAGGCATAGCAGCACCACCACGTCTCGACAGGGCTCCGAAACAGGCGGCGTCGGCACGGTGCGCGCATAATAGTCGAACACCATGCGCCAACCCCAATAGGCGGGAATCATGGCGCCGCTTCCCAGCACCACCAAAAGGACGATCATGGCAATTTCGAGAAGCATGGCAAGCATTTTAGCGGAACCCGGCTGGTCTGGCGACGAGGCGGAGCGCCGACGTCGCGGTCAACAAGGTTACGATGCCCAAGTGCTAACGGAAGGCGCTTTGCTCAGTTTCGCCAACTTATCCCTTGGGCACATCCGACAAAAGCGGCGCGTCCGTCAAAGGCGGTGGATGGAGAAGGGACAGAAACCCGTGGAACGGTCATCGAGGCCGGAAGGAAGCGCCGATAGACACATTGGCATGGTTTGAGGGCGTTCCGCGATAAGGGGTCAAGGACGCAAAAACCATCGTTGGGTCAAGCTGGGGCAACCGGGTCAGGCCGGGCCTTTCGCTCGATCCAGTCGTATTTGCCTATTTCAACCTGTTGGAAGGAGCCCCATCTCCTTCCGCTGCCGAGGAGGCGTGTTATGAGAATGCGCAAAGGAGCGCCGCTGCTGTTCGCGCTGGCTGTTCTACTTGGAACGGTCCAAGCCGCGTCCGCGTCGCACTGTGGCGCTGCGAGGTTTTCGATCTTTCGCAATGCAAATTGCGACGCGCAGAGCTGTTATTCGTCCTGCCAGCAGCAGAACCGCGTTTGCTACAAGCTGGTCTACGACAACGTCCAGGAAAAGCGTTGGCACACGTGCTACAAGAACGTGACGGAAACGGTCTACAAACCGGTCACGCGCACCTGCTACAAGGAAGAATGCCGCACGATGCACCGCGCCTGCCACGTCACCAAGTACCGCGCCGAGATCCAGGAATGCACTCGTCCGGTCACGCGCACTTGCTGGAAAGACGTGCAATGCACCGTGTGCAAGCCGACGATCGAGCATTGCGTGAAGGACGTGGAGTGCATGGTGCGCCGCTGCGTGCCGCGCATCTGTGAAAAAGCTTGCCATTACACCGTGTGCAAGCCGGTGTACGAGCAGCACTGCCACACGCGCTGCTGCCAGGTGCAGAAGCAAATCTGCGAGACGCGCTGCCGCGAGGTGTGCAACCGCGTCTGCCGCCCGGTCACCGAATGCTGCCACAAGGAAGTGTGCTGCCAGGTCAGCAAGTGCATCGAAGAGACCTGCATGAGGCAGGTCTGCGTGCCTTGCTGCAAGAACGTCATGGAGACGTGCTACAAGACCGTGACCAGGCGGATTTGCGAACCGTGCACGACCATGAAGACCGTCACCAAACGCATCAGCGAATGCGTTGACGAACCCTGCGATCCAGGTCGCCCGGGCCTGGGAAATCTGTTTGGCAACGGCAACGGCCCGTTCCGCGGCCTCTTCAACGGTCTCGGCCGGGGCATTGGTTGCAAAGATGGCTGCAACGACGGCTGCACCAAAGGCGCCGCCTGCCCGCAAGGCAGCAACGCCTGTGGCAAGTCCGATTGCTGCGATCCGTGCTTCGACCCGTGTGCCTGCAAGACCTTCCACTTCGGCGCCCGCATCCGCTCCGGCCTCGCTGGCCTCGGCTCCCGCCTCGGCGGTTGCTCCGACGCCTGCGCCGGCGCCGCCGCTTGTGGCAACGCTTGCGGTAATGGCCGAAACGTCAACTGCGGTAACGCCTGTGGCAACGGTCCCGCCGCGTGCGCACCCGCGACCCGCAAGGTCTGGCGCGTCCGTTGCGTCACCGAGCAGGTTCCCTGCACCACCTACGTCACCCGCTGCGTGACCGAGAAGGTCCCGTATACGGTGTGCCGCAAGGTCTGCCATAACGAGATCCGCAACGTCCCCTATACCGTCCGCCGCACCGTCCGCGGCGCCTATGTTGACGACAAGGGCGTTGCCCACGACAACAACGGCCCCGGCCGCACCTTCAAGGAAGGCGCCGTGGCACGCAAACTGGTTCCCTACACCGTGACCCGGATGGTGACCAGCATCGAACGGAAGCAGATTCCCTACACCGTCAGCCGTTGCGTTCGCGGCGCCTACGTCGATGACAAGGGTAACGCCTTTGGCAACGACGGCCCGGGCCGCAACTTCCGCGAAGGCGCCACCTTCAACGTGACCACGACCACCACCACCAAGCGGATGGTCCAGGAGCATTGCGTCCGCAAGGTGCAGTACACGGTCTATGAAACCGTGTGCGAACGCCAGATCAAGAAGGTTCCCTATACCGTGTGCCGCATGGTTCCCTGCACGGTCACGAAAAAGGTTCCCTTCACGGTCTGCGAGCAAGAGAAGTTCAAGGTGTGCCGCAAGGTCGCCTACACGGAATGCGTCATGCAGCCCTACACCGTGAAGTGCCGCGTGCCCTACACGGTCACCGAGAACGTGGCCTGCCACGTCACCAAGCGGATCAAGGTCTGCGTGCCGGAAACCGTGTGCGTCCGCAAGGCTCGCCTCGTCCCGGTCACCATGAGCTCGGACCCGGGTTGCGGTCCCAATGCTCCCTGCGGCCCGAACGGCGCTTGCGGCCCGAACGGCTGCGGCAACAAGGCCTGTCATAATGACTGCTGCAACAAGGGTCTCGGTCGCCTCTTCAGCGGCCTGGGCAACCGTTGCAGCGACCAGAGCTGTGGCAACGCCTGCTGCGAATCCAAGACCTGCTTCCTGGATCGCCTGCGTCAACGCTGGTTCGCCTCGCTGTGCAGCACCGGTTGCTGCGAGCAAACTTGCAAGACAACCTGCACCACCACGTGCAAGACGACCTGCAACGACTGCCACGACTTCTGCCGTGAAGGCCTGTTGCAGCGTCTGTTCCGCAACCGATTCGCTTGCGACACCGGTTGCTGTGACAGCGGCTCCTGCGGTTCGACCACCGGCGCCCGGCCGACGCCGAACGCGATCGAAGGCGCCAACCGTCTTCCCAAAGCGCTTCCCAAGTAGCGCTGACCCCGCGTGAACGGTTCCGCCGCCCTGCGGTCCCGTTCACGGAACTCCCGTCGGCCAGGAATCCTCGCGGTTCCTGGCCGATTTTTTTTTTGGTGTCAAGCGGATTCAGGTGAGAAGTGCCGAAGCCGGGGTAAAGGGGAATTGAATGGCGTCCCCGGGCGTTCCGGGCCCAATCACGGTAATTCGACCGACTCACCGCCGGCGCGCGATGCCAGAGCGGGGAGTATCGGCGCCGCCGCGTAGGTAAGGAAATGTACCGACCCGTCGGCGAAAAGGAAATGGGCGCCGCCCGAATGCAGGCTCCAGAAATGAAACATGTCGCACTGGTTGTTGAGGCTGCCCGGGCCAAACGGATAACTGCCGGGCGCACACGATCCGGCGGTCACGGGCAACACGTTTTGCTCATAGACGCCGAGCACCATGTCGCCCGAGCCGGTGAAATTCTGCCCGGCGCCGGCATACCACCAGCCGAACTGGAAATCAGGGCTGGGCGGCCGCTCTCCTGCGAGCAGGGTATTGCTCAATCCGTCGGCAATGTCGGCCAGTCGCACCTGCGAATCGCGGAAAAGTACGCCGTCGCGCGTGGTGAGATCCTTGCCGATCACGCCCAGATAGCAGGTGAACGCCACGAGATGGCCAGTGCGCTGCGAAATACGAGCATCGCCCGCGCGCCCGTCCGCCGGACAAATAAAAAGGGGGACCACGGTGGCCAGGCCGACATGCGGCGGATTGTCGAACGGCCAGGCGCTTTGACGGTAGGCGTGTTGCGCGGTGTTCCAGAGTGGCTGTTGCTCGACGAAAGGCAACAACTGCACCAGCCAGCTGGACCAGGGGTTGACGCCCTGTCGGTACATGCCCGAGGGGAGCCAGCGTTTGTGATCGTGGTATTGATGGACGGCCAGGCCGATCTGCCGCAGGTTGTTGCCGCACTGCGCCCGTAGCGCCGCCGCGCGCACGTGTTGGACCGCCGGCACCAGCAAGGCGACAAGGATCGCGAGGATGCCGATGACGACCAGCAATTCGATGATCGTCAGGGCCTTTCTACCGGGAGACATGACGTTCCCTACCCTAAAGAGTTTTATCCCCCGTGACCGTGCGTGCCAAGCGGCGTTTCAGCCGGCCGAAGCCAAAGGCCAAACCCGCACACACGACCGCGCCTAACGTGATCCACAGCCACCAGCGCGTCGATGAAGGCCAGACGACACCGTTTGGCTCAGGCAGGTCATACTGCGAAAGTCGAAACTCGGTGTCCATTACCCGACCGTTGTATTGCACTTGGGAAAACGTTTGGGTTTCCTTGCCACGGACGTCAACAACGCGACCTTTCCGATTTAACCGACTTTGCACCTCTCCCGAAGCGGCCTTGAGCACAGGTATTCCCTCGCTATTCTCATACTCCAATGAACCTCGCATAAAACCGTCTTCGAAGGCGCTCTTGATTTGGTAATGGTATGCCAGGGGCCGGTACGAATGAGCCGGGTCCAAGTCGAGGAAACCCGATTTTATTCCTTTCGTAGGATTACGCGTTCCGTCGTAAACAAAGTGCACGCGATAGACGACGGAAGGCGGCCGCAGGGGGAGTTGTTCGATTCGGGCGAAAACGAATGAAGGCTCTTGCAGCCATGGCACCAAGCATACGTTCCCCACGGTCATCCATGGCAGAAACGGCTCTGTGTCCAACGAAGCATAGCCTGCCTCTGCATTCTCGCCCGGTTTCCAGAGTTTGGACAGCAGCCATTGATCGGCTTTCTTCGATAGGTTGGCTGTGTACATGGCATTGACAAGCGTAATCGTTTCCCCGCTGTCGCGTGTGCGAACGTTTTGGTCGGCATGGAACGAATCTCTCTTTTGGTATCCCAGCCAGCCGACTTTCCGCTTGTAGGCACGCCGCAGCAGCGTAGCGCTGAGACGAGTCAGCGCCGTCGGGCGCTTGGGGTCAAGCGTAGAATGAATTTGGATCTCTTCCTCCCAGCGCGCCGTTTGGATTGATTCCAACACAGAAGCCCAATGGGCAAGAACCTTGTTCTTGAGATCCTTGGGTGCGTCAACTTGCGCATACGCCATGCTGCTGAACACCAGGAACGAAACGGGCGCCAACAACAAACGTATTCGTGTCATGATCGGGTTCCGAATTACGAAGACGGACCGCGGCGCCGACACACGCCGGCGCTATTCATCGACAAAACGCTGGCCATGGAATCGCTGGCTATCGACGGCCGGCGCTCGGCACCCTGGGCGCTATAGCCCCTCGTTGAACCCGTCGCTATTCAACAAAACGTCGCTTGCGCGGCGCCATACCCGCAAAGGTTCATTCGACTTGTCCGCCGGCCGCCACGAGGGCTGGCATTTCACCCGAAGGATCCAAGGCCGCACCGTTATCGCGGAGTGCACTGGCATTTTGGATCCTTGTTTACATCCCACAGACACCAGCACTCGGTAATTGACCCGAAGCATGTCCTATCCACTGAGTGGCACGTCGATTCGCTCAATGCGGCGGTACAGTAAATGTTGCCATTCTTGCAAGGCGACGTCTCACCGCCGCCCCCCGGATCGCCCGGCGGATCCGCGATCGCGGCCGGAGGCACGGCCAACACCGCGACCGTCATCAACGCCAATGCCAGGCAAAAGAAGAAACCCTGCAAGAACAAACACAATCGAGCCATGACAAACTCCTTTCAAAAAAAATCACTCAACGTGAGTACGATCCACGATCTCGCCAGCACGACCAGCAATTCGATCAGCGTGAGTGCGCGGCGGCGAACAGGTTTCATGAGGGGCCTTCTTTGTATCGTCTATTGCTTCGCAGGCTCGACCGCCTTCGGCGTTTGATATCGGCGTTGTAGTTTTCGCAACACGAACCCCAGCACGACGGCGCCGACAGCGGCCAGCGTGATCCACAAATACCACCGCGTCGGCGATGGCCAAACGACGCCCATCGGTTCGGGGAGTCCGTAGGCCGTTAGCGTGAATTCCTTCTCTGGTATATCGCGAATTGTCAGGTCACTGAACGTCACCTCCCAGACCGAAACGGCATTGTCTTTCTCAAACACGCGCGACGGCAAGAAAACACCGCTATCGGACTTCGCGTATTCTACGATGCAGGTATTCTTCTCCCCGCCGACGAGGTCCAGGCTGGATTCTTGAAGAGACCAGTTCCGCTCCGGATCGAGCACCATCCAGCCTCCGCGCATTTTGGTCATGTGCATATCCCGGCGTACGGGCCTCCCGTTCACCACTTCCACGTTAATCTTCGGCGGGGTGTAGGTGAACTCGATCTTCGCGAGCTTCCTTCCGTCGCGCGTCAACTCCCCAACTTTTTCCAGCTTGAAACCAGCTTCCGTAATCATGACGGGAATCGGCATGGAGTTTACGGTGAACGGAGTGTGCAAGAATCGAAGAAATCCCACACCAGATGCGCGCGAATACGGATGGTCAATCCGGTGAGGATCCGCCGCAGAGCCAACATTTACCAGCGTCCACGACGACGATGGCCGGGGTTGCTGCAAGGCAAACCGGTATTTCGAGTTGGCTCCAAAAGCGACCACCCTGTCAACCTGTCCCTTTTCCTCCCTGCGCCGTTCTTCATAGACCAGAAATCCGCCATTAACCTTGAATGTTGCTTCTTCGATAATTAACGGATGCACTCCAAGTTTATAGCGGCCAATCCACTTTCCCTGTAGTTCCCGCACATTGGATTTGAGGACCTTCCAGCCCTTCGGCCCTTCGGCAAGAAAACGCGCACGCAGTTGATCCTCCGCTGATAAGGGACCAGGAACCACCGTTTTGGCAAGCAGGAGAAAAAAACACAGGCCGTAGCATTTTGATCGGTTCATTGCCAGCTCATTGTTGTCGTAGTCCCACTTTGAAAAGCAAAGTCAGGCCTCGTTCAAAAACCTTTGTTTTCCGGTGGCACCCCTTTTTGCACACCATTCCAATCGTGTGATCACTTAATGCCGTACGATTGGATTCGTGTGTCACAGGGGGCGCCACCACGGTTTGCACCAAGCCCAAGGTCGTCCCCTTTTTCAGTCGCAAAAATAGCCTAGCGTTGGGTCATTTTTACAGCTGCAAACCAACAAACAAGTGGTGGATTTTCCCTTTCCGCAAGCCTGAGTGGCTGAACAGCTGCAAAAAAGATTGCAATACGGGCCGGCGTTGTCGCCAGCTTGGCAACCCGCGATACACTGGGTTTGCTGGTTTCCCGAGTAATTATCGCAAAGTTTGCAGTCGTAGTATCCGTCATAGCAAGCCGACTTGCAGTCGGTGTAACAAACGGGTTGCCAGGGGCATTGTCCCTGGCAATAGGTGTCGCACCAATCCCCTCCCGCATCCGCAAACGCGTTCTGCGGCACCGCCAGCATGGCAACGGTGATCAACACCGCGGCCAGGCAAAAGAGAAACCACGACAACACATTCGTTACGCGATTCATGGAAAACTCCTTGCAAAAAGGGAAACGTTTACTCCGCTGCTCTGCTTATTCGGCCAATCAGGCGAAAGCCGATTCTTTTGAATCCTTCATCATCAATCGTCAGCTGAGCCTTGCGGTTGAACAGGCCGGGCGTTTTTGGCAAGCGCATGGTGACCGTGATGGAGCGCGATTCGCCCGGCGGAATCGTGATCGGCAGGTCGCCAAGGACCGTACACGAACAATCCGCCGTGCCGCCGATCAGGCGGATGGGATGTTCGGTCCAGTTGGTCAATTCGACCGAGGCGTCGCGCTCTTCGCCGGCGATGCCCTCGCCCATGTCAACCAGCGCCGGTTGAAGCGAAAGGCGCTCGTTGCGCAGGCTGGCAAGGGCGGCATCGATGGACCCGTAGCGAACGTGGGCGATTCCCGCGACGCTCCCAAGGAGCAACAGATAAGCGCCCAGCACGCCGCTGCAAACCGAAAGGATGCGAACCCGATGGACCCAAAGCGGCGTCAAATCGGGCCGCGCTAGCAGTAGCGCAAAAAATGCTGCCACGTCAATCGTGAACATGATCCACGGGTTGACGCTGACCTTCGCGCCGAGGCAACCGCAGCTGGCCTGCCCGATCCAGCCTTGATAGAAACTCACGCTGGCGAAAACCAGAAACGTTGAAAGAGCCGCAACACGCCCCAAGCGGTTGAACGCCGGAAACCCACCAAAGGCCGAGCAGAATCTCAAAAACAATCACCAAGAACTGAAACGCGGGCGCCGAAAAGATTCCCAGCCGCGCCACCGGATCGACGCCAAACCCATAAATCTTGAGCCCGGCAGCGGTCAGGAGCAGCAAACCCAGACATCGAGCGATTAGCGAAAACATCAGTAGCTCGATTTTAAGGAAGATGGTTGTGGAAACTTTTGGAGATATTACCCCCCCCCCCCACGCGAATTGCAAGCGCCAATTCAAAAAAAAATAAAAAAAATCAGAGTTTTGATAAGATCTAAAACCTGTTCCATTGTTATTCATGCAACTTCCTCACGATTTTTGTGAAAAAGCCATCGTTTTGTGCCAATATATGCCGATATTTTGTGTTTTCTATCAATCGTTTTAGTCTCTATCCCATCTAGAAAAAGAAAAGAATTCATTCGGCAATACGCGAAACTGTGGCCCTCCCGACTCGTGCGCCGCTCGGTGGCGCAAGACGGTTGCGCCCCTGGTTCGGTATCCGCGCCGGGATACCACCCCCGTTCCGTGAGAAGTCCTCAAGAAAATCGCGGCAACCGATTGCCCTGCAATGGCTTGCGACGCGACTACGACTATTCACTTGTTTGTTCAAGCACGCAACGTCGCGAATCGACGCCGCACCAACTCGCCAAACGGGCGACCTGAGGCCTCTGCCCTATCCGCATCTGCTTGCCGCCGGTAGAGTAGTTGGTAGTGGAAGGACGAACGACGAAGGATGACGCATGACCGCGCAAACGAGCCATATTCGCAACTTCTCGATCATTGCCCATATTGATCACGGCAAGAGCACCCTCGCGGATCAGTTTTTGCTCAAATCCGGCACGATCACGCAGCGCGAGTTTCAGAACCAGCTCCTCGACTCCATGGACCTCGAACGCGAGCGCGGCATCACCATCCGCATGCACCCGGTCACCATCTATTACGAATACAAGGGGACGAGGTACGAGCTCAACTTGATCGACACGCCTGGGCACGTCGATTTCAGCTACGAGGTTTCCCGCAGCCTGGCCGCCTGTGAGGGCGTCATCCTTTTGGTGGATGCGTTCCAGGGCGTGCAGGCGCAAACTGTCGCCAACGCCTACCTGGCGATGGAGCATGACCTCACGATCGTGCCGGCGCTGAACAAGATCGACTTGCAGATCACGCGCGTCGATGCCATCCTCGCCGAGATGGAAACCGCCCTGGGGATCGATCCTTTCGACGTGCTCAAGGTGTCAGGCAAATCGGGCATCGGCATCGACGAGGCGCTCCAGGCGATCATCGACCGCGTTCCGCCTCCCCCGGGCAATCCCGATGATCCGCTGCGGGCCCTCGTTTACAACAGCCATTTCGACGTCTACCGCGGCGTCGTCGTCTACGTGCGCGTGAAGGAAGGCCGCATTGCCAAGGGGACCAAGATCAAGCTGATGAGCAAGGGCTCCGAGCACGAGGTGCTGGAGATCGGCCAGTTCCGGCCGGGCATGGTGGCGTGCGACGAGTTGATCGCGGGGCAGGTCGGCTACGTCATTGCCCAGATCAAGACGCTTTCCGACGTCCACATCGGTGATACCGTGACCGAGTCCGAGCGTCCCGCCGCCGAGGCGTTGCCCGGTTACAAGGAACCCAAGCCGATGGTGTTCTCGGGGCTCTACCCCGTCAATAACCACCAGTTCGAGGACCTGCGCGAGGCGCTGGCCAAGCTCAAGCTCAACGATAGCAGTTTTACCTATCAGCCTGAAAACTCCGAGGGGCTGGGCTTCGGCTTCCGCTGCGGCTTTCTGGGGATGCTGCATCGCGAGATCATTCAGCAGCGCGTCGAGCGCGACAGCGGGCTCGACCTTGTCACGACCGCGCCCAACGTCACCTACGAGATCCTCAAACGCAATGGCGAGATCATCAGCATCGACAACCCGCAGAAAGTCCCCGACGCCGGCCAGATCGAGGAATTCCGCGAACCGCTCGTCAAGGCCAGTTTCCTGGTGCCGACGGAGAACATCGGCGACATCATGAAGCTCTGCACCGATCGCCGCGGCATTTTTCTGCGCACCGAGTACCTCAGCCCGACGCGCGCCATCATCGTCTACGAAATGCCGCTCGCGGAGGTGATTTACGATCTTTATGACCGCCTCAAATCGGTCACGCACGGCTACGGCACGATGGATTACGATATCCTCGGCTTCCGCCCCGCGGACCTGGTGCGTCTGGATGTCCTCGTGCATGGCAACCGCGTCGATGCCCTGTCGATCATTGTTCATCGCGCCTTCGCTGACAATCGAGGCCGACGGCTCGTGAAGAAACTGCGCAGCGAGATCGATCGGCACATGTTCGAGATCGCGATTCAGGCGGCCATCGGCAGCCGCATCATCGCGCGCGAAACGATCAGCGCGATGAAGAAAAACGTGACCGCGAAATGCTACGGCGGCGACATCACGCGCAAGCGCAAGCTATGGGCCAAGCAAGCCGCGGGCAAGAAACGGATGAAACAGGTCGGCCAGGTGGAGATCCCGCAGGAGGCGTTCCTGGCGGTGTTGGAGTCGGATCAGTGAGTCTGAATGGGTATAATGGCAATGGCTAGATTGCCTGATGACGCTCTGGTCGTGTATGGCGGCAGGAATATGCCCGAGAACTTCGTTAAGGGATCGGGCGTTGTCATTCGAAGCGACGGATCGATGGATGGGGTTTCCGTCAATTGCGCGCCGGATGCAACCCTTGATGAGTTGACGATGCCCATTGCGGCGACAGATCATCCTGGCATTCGCAACGGGCAGATTGGCGTGACCTCCGTGGGCAAAATCCGGGCAGCCGGTGGCGACGTGGTGGCGGAACCAAGTGAAACCAATGCAAAACACGCGACTCTGATCGGTTTGACGCCAGAAAAAGCGAGTGAACTTTTTCGGCCCACGCTCGCGAATCCGGCCAAGCGGACGAAAAAATGAGGTGACCGATGACGAAGCCAGAAATTTACGGGGACTTCAACAATCTGGACAGCCAAAATCGCATCCGCTTGACCACTCTTGGTTCGATCCAAGACATCGCGCGCCTGGGCCTCCATTTGAAGGATGGTCTGGCGCTGACCGTGGCCATGGACGATGCGGACGACGCCGGAAATCCCGACGACCTGATGGCCGACGCTGTTGTACGCTATAACGAAAAAGAAAAATGCTGGGTCGCCCAGATCGATTGGTCGAAGGTTCAAAACCGATCGGAGCGAGCCGAGTCCAAGAACGGCGAACTGCGAGCCGCGCCGGTCAGGAGGACTGGGGGCAAAAAAAAAGAAACTCGCGAACGAAAGGCAGCGAAATAGCGTGAACTTGGGGCCTGGTTCAAATCGATCGAATCCCGGGTAGCAAACCAATCGCGAGCCGCCGGGCTTGTCCCGGCGGTGAACCAAGGCGGATCGGAATGAACCGCCGGGACAAGCCCGGCGGCTCGCTGGGATTTTCACTTGAACCAGGCCGAAATTGGCTTCGCTTGGGCGTGCGGATCCGTGCGACAATGAGACGGCTCGATTCCCACACTTCGGAATAGATGAATCCCGGAAAACGCGTGGGACCCCGTGATGGGACGGTTAAAAGACGTGGAGTCGCTGGGGTCACCGGCGCTGAAGGTCGCTGGCTTTCAGCGTTGGATTCATGGTCGCCAGTTCCCGGTCAACGCATTCTCGGGCAATCACGGCGAGGCGGTTCGATACCTTGTGAAGCAATTCCTGACATGTAAGGCGGCCACCGGTTCATAGCATCCATCGCGTTCAGCAGGCGAACACCGCACAGTACCAAACGTGCCGTCCCGTGGCTTGACTCAAGTGGCGAGCCGATGGGCGTGAGCGGCCGGATGCGCGGCCTGGCTCGCCAAACCGGCCGGCATCACGGCGGCGTGTGCGTTCGCAGGTACCGTGTGAGCGATTCAAAAAGGTGGCGCGTGGTGTTGCGTCCTTCGTTGATGCTGTGGCTGCGGTTCGGATAGGCCAGCATCGTAAACTGCTTGTTGTGCGTGATCAATTCGTCAATAAGCGTCTCGACGCCAAGGTAGTGGCAGTTGTCATCCCCGGTGCCGTGGGCGATGAACAGGTTGCCCTTGAGCTGGCGAGCGAAGTGGATCGGGGAGCCGTTGCGGTATCCCGCGACGTTATCGCTTGGCAGTCCCATGTAGCGTTCCTGGTAGATGGTGTCATAGTGGCGTTGATTGGGAACCGGGGCGATGGCCATGGCGGTCTGATAGAGTTCGGGGAAGCGAAAGATGGCGTTCAGACTCATGGAGCCGCCGCCGCTCCAACCCCAGATGGCAATGCGCGCGGGATCCATGTAGGGCCGATGTTTCAGGAGCGTGCGCACGGCTGCCGCCTGGTCCGCGGAGGCCAGGATGCCGACCTGCCGATAAATGCTTTTTCGCCACGAACGCCCGCGCGGCGCCGGCGTCCCGCGGTTATCCACGCTCATCACCAGGTAACCTTGCTGGGCCAACAGACTGTGCCACAGGAAGCGCTTGCCGTCCCAGCGGTCCAGCACGGTCTGCCCGGCGGGCTCGCCGTAAACGTAGAAGAGCACCGGATACTTCCTGGCGGCATCGAAGCCGGGCGGCTTGATGCACCAGGCATCCAGTGCCGTATTCTCGTCGATGTTGACCCGCAAGAAATCGCTGGTCCCCAGCCGTAAGGCCGCCAGTTTCTTCTTCAAGGCGGCGTTGTCGGCGAATGTCTTCTCGATCTTGTGATCGGGCAAGTGAATCAAAGTCGTGACGGGCGGATGCGTGAAGGTGGAATAGGTATGCACAGCCCATTGCGCATCGGCGGAGATGGAATAGGCGTGCATGCCCGCAACGCCGGCCGGCGTGACGCGCTCGGTTGCGCCTCCTTTTAGTGGAACGCGATAGAGATAGCGCTGCGTCGGGTTTTCCGGCGAGGCGATAAAGTAAAGCCAGCCGGTTTTCTCGTTAATCGCCGCGATCTGGATCACGTCGAAGGCCCCCTTGGTGAGTTGCGTGACCTTGGCGCCGATGAGGTAGACGTGCCGCCAGCCGTCCCGTTCGCTGAGCCAGACGAGTTTTTGCTTGTTGTCGATCCAGCGAAAATCGTTGTTGTTCTCGACCCAGGCCGCATCTTTTTCGGTGTGGATGGTCTGGACCTTGCCGGACTTCGGATCCGCCGTCATGACCCGGTTGACGTTCTGGAGCCGATTGAACTGTTGAATCCCGATCCGGTCGCCGATCCATTCCATCTTGGCGAGGTAATGCTCGCGCGGATCGCCTGGGATGTCGAGCCAGAGCGTATCGCCCCCCTTGAGACCGACGACGCCGATGCGCGCGGCCGAGTTTTTCTCGCCGGTTTTCGGATAACGAATGGAGATCAAGCGAGCGTAGGGTCCGGCAGCGCTATTGGTGATGTGAAACTGCTTGACGCCGTCGGAATTCAGTTGCCAGTAGGCAATGGCTTGGCTGTCCGGGCTCCAGCGAAAGCCGTTGCGCAGGTGAAGTTCCTCCTCGTAGACCCAGTCAAAGGTGCCGTTGATAAGCGTGTCCGAACCTTTCCTGGTGAGCGGCGTGACGCGAAAATCGAGCAAATCTTGAACGTAGAGATTGTTCTTATGCACAAAGGCGACCTGTTTGCCATCGGGAGAGAACGTGGCGAACATGGTGGTCGAGGGGGGCACGTCACCGCCGAGCTTTTTGAGCTGGCGCGTGGACAGATCGAGGACCCAGTAATCGCCGCGTGAGTTGACGCGCCAGACCCGTTTGCTGTTGGTGTAGATCAGGAGACGCGCGCCATTCTCGGAGAGCTCATATCCCGCGACGGCCAACGGCTTGGTCTCCCCGGCCGGAATGAGCCAGTGATCGGGCACGAGGACCTCGGACTTTCCGGTGGCCGGGTCGTGGCTAACAAGCCGCTGACCCGACTTTCCCGCTTCGAGCGTCAAGTAACCGGATCCTCGCTTCTGCCAGCGCAGGGCCGGCACTTTCTGCGGTTCGAACTCGGCAGAATTGAAAATGCGGTCCAGGGTCAACAGCGCCGGATCTTTTCTGGGTGGATGCAGATCCTTTTTTGCCTGGGCGCTCGCGGCCTTGGCGAAGCCGAGGAAAAAGGCCAATGCAACCAGGTAGCCTGCTGGAAAACTCTTTTGGATCGGACTTGGCATGTTGGGGTTCCCTGGGCCACGATGGATCGGACGCCTGACGCGATCGGTAGACCCAAATTGTAATCAAGCCTGCGTCGAGATCAATTGCTTACTTGCGGAGTTATCGTTAAATTAAATGGAAGGTCGTATTGGAGATGCCAAGATGTCAGACAAGATTCAAATCGTTGATCGCGGCCGCGGACCACAATTGTCTACCAGTCGAATTACCGTGCAGGATTTGGTGCCGTATTTTCAAGAAGGAGTGTCCGGCGCCGAGATCATCCGGTGGATTCCCACGCTTAGCGCGGAGGAGATCGCGATCGTTCATGCCTATTATCGAGAGCATCAGGCTGAACTCGATGAACAAGACCGGCGCATTCGCATCCGGAGCGCGCAGGCCAAGAACCCGCCGGAGGTTGAGGAAATTCTTCGACGCGGCGGCGAGAGAATGGCAGCTCTCAAGGAAGAGTTTGCGAATAAGAAAAACCACGCGGAGCGAATCGGTGATCACGCTTCTGGCTGACGTCAACATCCAGGGTCAGGCCGCGCTGTTGGCGTCTTGCATGCAGGCGGCGCCCTGGCGCGAGTTTTGGGATCATTTGAATTTGCGGCTGGTCACCTTTGCCGACGTCGGACTCGATCCGTCGGCCTCGGACGCCGTTATTTGGCGGCGCTGCCAAAACGACGGCATTTTGCTCTTGACCGACAATCGCAATGATGACGGCCCTGAGTCGCTCGCGGCCACCATTCGAGCAAATTCCCAAGACTCGAGCTTGCCGGTTTTTACGATCGCAAACATTCGCGGCGTGGCTAACAATCCGGAATACCGCCATCGCGTGATCGATCGGTTGCTGCGATATCTTTTGGAACTGGAAAACATCCGCGGGACGGGACGGCTGTTCCTGCCCTGAATCCGAAACAGGGACCTGGAGCATTTCCAGGAACGGGCCATACCACGCCCCGAACCCAAGCAAACGCTCACCGCTGCCCCGTCGTGAACCGCCAGGTCTCGCGCCATTCCGTGGCGTTGACGATGGCGCTGGCGGTGACGGTGTAGGTGTGATTCGCTCGCAAGGGTGTAAGCGGATAAATCGCGACCGTGATGCGCGGGTTCTTCTTGCGGGCCTCGTCGTCCGGGCCGATCAGTTTGATCGCGACATTCGCCTTGGCTTCGTCCACGAGAATGGCCTGGAGATTGCGTATTCCCGCCCGGGGTGGGAAGGTGACGGTGATCGGAAAACCGGCGGCGCCCTTGGCCTCGGGGACCTTGTCCTGGCTGATCGTGGGCACGTCGCGCTGCTCGGCTCCCGGGTAATAGAGCACCCGCCCGTCGCCGCGGCCGCCGTTGATGTCCAGTACGCACCGCCAACCCCGGCCAATATCGTGCGCGCAGCCGTAGCCGATGCGTTGCAAAGCCGGATCGAGCAACACGCTGCGGCTATAACCCGTCGCCATCAGGTCGTCGATCTGAAACACCGGTCGCGGCGCGTTGGTGAAGACGAACGATTGCTGGGCCGAGCGAAGGCCTTCCGCAGTGAACCAGGGGAGTTGTGGGTCTTCGGTGTTTACCGAGGAGTTCATTTTCATCAGCGCGTCGGCGTTCTTGACCAGATATTCCGCGTGCAACTGACAGCCGCGCGAGAGCGACGCGTCGAGGACCACGGCGTTCAAACCCGCCTGAACCCGGCAGTCGTTGAGCCGATCGAGAACGACGCGCGTCGCCATCTGGGCGCTGAGCCCCGCGTCGGCCGTGGTGAATTTCCATTTCTTTTCCCACGCCTTCCCGTCCAGCTTGCCTTGTAAATGAACGTGATAGGTCTTGCTCGGCGCAAGCGGATCTTTCGCAATCAGGCACACGGTCTGACCCTGGTATTTCGCGAACCCAACATTGGCTGGCAGTTCGGGCGAGGAGAACCAGCACGGGATTTCCACACCCTGGTCGTTGGTGAGCTTTCCTGTCGCGCCGACCAACGGCTGTGCTGGCGTGAACGTCGCCGTGATGGGGTAACCGGCCCGGCCGTCCTTGTCGGCGGGAATCGGGTTCGGCTCCTCGCCCCCATTCGGAAAACTCAAGGGCACGCCGATTTGATCGGGAACCGGATAGAAAACCGCGCGAGGCCTTGGCTTCTTCTCGCGCCCGGCGTTCACGTTGAGCAACGTCACCCAGCCCTGCCGTCGGCCACGAGCGCAGGCGAAACCGATGCTCTTCAAACGCGGTTCGAGAATCGGCACACGGTGATACAGCGTGGCCATCCACGAATCGAGACCGTCAATCGGCTCGTAGTCGCCGATGGCGATGTTGGACGCCTTGCCGGCGACGTGCCCTTCCTTGCTGGCGCCCGGCAGCGTGAGATCCTCGCCGTGGGCTTTCAGACCTTGCAGTGACGGATGCCCTTCGTTGATGACCAGGTAGCGTGCGTGGGCCAGGCAATCCCGCCTGAGCGTGTCGTCAAGCGTGACCGGTTCCAGGCCGGCGCGAGCGCGGAACGTGTTGACCTTCGCCAGCGCCTTCGCGGCCCAGATGCCCTTGCTGTCGCGATCGTCCTCGGTGGTAAACGACCAGTCCAGCCGCCAGGGCTTTCCCTCGACCTGGGCCGATACCTTCACTTGATAGGTGGTATCACTTTCAAAAAATCCCTTGGCGACGAAGACGAGCATATTCTTCTTCTTGGATTTGGGCGGGACCTTGTCCGGCGTCCATGTCCAGCCGTCGAGGGGCTTGCCCCTGGGATCGCGCACGTCGATCTGAACGGCGGTCACCTGCTTGGTGCGCGGAAAGGAAACCGTGATGGGGAATCCACCGGCCGCCTTGGCGTCGGGCACTTCCGGTCCGCCGCTGAAGGAGATCGGGATGTCCCGCTGATTCGGTCCGGGATAGACGGTGATCGCGTCGCCGCGCCCGCGCGCCACATCGACGACACAGTACCCGGTGCCGCGCTCCTTCACGAAACCGACTCCGAGGCTATGCAATTCGGGATTCAAAAGGGCGGTGCGCCCGGCGCGTCGGCTCATCCACCAGCGCAGCGCCGCCTGGGGCGTTTGCAGGGAAATCAGCGCCTGCCGGGCGGCGCGAGCCCCCTCCTCGCTGAATTCGGGCTTTTGCGGATCCTGCACGGCCACGTTTTTCACGTCCGCCGTGTTGGGATCGATATTCGCGCCCAGGTATTTCGCATGCGCCTGACATTCCCGGCTCAGGTCGGCATCGAGCACAACCATGCCCAGGCCCGCCGACTTGCGAAGTTGATTGAGTTGTTCAACAAACTGCGCCGGCGTCTCCGGGCCGAGCGTCTCGACCGGCTTTTTTTGTGGAGGCTTCTTCTTGGAGGTATCTTTTTTCGGCGTATCGTCAGGCTTGACCGCAGGCGAAGGGTTTTTTTTCTTCTTGATTTCGGCAGCGCGATCGCCCGGCTTCGGATCCGCCGGATCGCGTTCGGGGAGCATGAAGTAGCCAGCGATCAGGCAAGCCGCGAGGAGAACGCATAGGCCGGCGCCGCCGACGCCGGCAAACAGCCAGGGGAACTTTCGCGGCGCCCGTCTGGGCAAGCCGCCGGGCGTCGTGCTGGTCAGTTCACCGTTTGTATGGGCCAGGGGCGAAGGTGTTTTCGCGTAGAGCTCATGCAACGTCTCGGCGCGGACCCATTGCCGGTCGCCTTCGCGCAGCACCATGTCCTGCGGCCGAAGCTGCCCGCGCGCGACCAGTTCCTGAAGTTGCGGCAGCGTGTAGGGGCCAAACTTTTTCTTGTTGCGAGCCACGAACCAGCGTGCAGCCGCGGCGGCGGGAATCTCGACGGTTTGCCGACAGTGCGGGCAACGCACGCGCAGCGCCGACGCCCCGGCGGGCGCGGTGAATGGCTTGGCACAAAAAGGGCAGTTGAACTGAGGCATGGTGATTCGATGTCGTTCGGCCCCGGGCGGTTTAGCGTTCGCGCGGCGCCATACGAACGCCAGGCCGCGACCGGCGCCACTGGCGGCTAAACACGGTGCATTGCCTCGAATATACTGACAAAACCAAAAACATGCAAACCTGGGATTTCAACGGGAGTATTTTCATGCGCATCGGCAACGTGCAACTGGTGTCGGGCGAAAAGGTCGTGTGCTGGCTCGACGGAGAGCAGGCGCGAATCCTGCCGTCGGTGAAGCTGGCGGAGTTGCTGCACGCCGACGCACCGGCCGACGCGATTCGCAAGGCCGGCGCCGGCGCGACTACGATTCCGCTCGATGCTGTGAAATGGCTGGCGCCGGTCGAGCGCCAGGAGATCTGGGCCGCCGGTGTGACCTACAAGCGCAGCCAGGAAGCGCGCGAGCGCGAATCGGCGGGAGCGGCGCGCTTTTACGATCTGGTCTACTCGGCGCCGCGCCCCGAGCTATTCTTCAAATCCCCGGCCTGGCGCGCCAGCGGGCCCGGGGAACCCGTGCATATCCGCCGCGACAGCAAGTGGAATGTCCCCGAACCCGAGCTGGCTCTCGTCATTTCTCCACGACTCAAGCTCGTCGGTTTCACCATCGGCAATGACATGAGCTCGCGCGACATCGAGGGCGAGAATCCACTCTATTTGCCGCAGGCGAAATTCTACGACCGGGCCTGCGCCGTCGGCCCGTGCATCACCCTGGTGGACGCGATGCCCAAACCGGACGAAACGACCATCCGCCTTCTCATCGAACGCGCCGGCAAACCCGCCTTCGATGGCTCGACCAGGGTCTCGTCGATGAAACGCACGTTCGAAGAGTTGCTCGATTGGCTCGGCAAAGAAACGAGCTTCCCGGACGGCGTCATCCTGCTGACTGGCACCGGCGTCGTTCCCCCGGACGACTTCACCCTCGCCGCGGGCGACGTCGTGCACATCGATATCGCGGGCATCGGGCGGCTGACCAATGTGGTGGCGACACGTTAAGCCACGTCGGTCTAGCGTTCGCGCCAGCGCGACTTTTCATCGTTTCACGCAAACGAATTCCCAAACAACAACTTCCTGCCCAGGATGCGGCGCAGCACGTCGATTCCTTCCGGACTGATGTGGGTGAAGCGCACGTCGAGAACATCCAGCCGTTCGACGATTGGCGAGAGGACGAAACCGCGTATGCCGTCGTCGGTGATCGGGTTGTCCGCGAGATAGAGTTCGCGCAACCTGTCCAGGTGCGGAGAATCGTAGAGGGCTTGCAGCCCGTCGTCATTCACGTTGTTGCTGGCCAGATTCAGACCGTGGGTTTGCAGCAGCAATTCCGATTCGGCAAGGTCAGCCAGATTGCGATTGCCGAGGCGCTGGGAGGAGAGGTCGAGAAAGATGGTTGGGCTGCCGGTCGGGACGGCGGGTAGCTTGTCAAGGCGGGCGCCGAGCCAATGTAGATGCACGTCTTGCACCGGCGCGTGGCGGAACAGTTCGGGGGCATGCTGAGCCCATTGCTTGTCGGTCAGCGCGATTTCCTCGACGAACCCGCGGTGGAAGCTGCACCAGCGCACCCGCCCCGCCAGGGTCTTGGCCCAGCCGGCGCGATGCTCAGCAAGTAATTCCTGCGCCCGGCGTTCGCGCATTAGCCTGGGCCGTTCGTCCCGCCCGAACGCCGACGGGCATTGCAGGCGAATGAATTCGCCCAGCGGATTGCCGCAGGCGTCGAGCCAGTTGGCATAGGCGAGCCGGGGCTCGTCGTCGTTGGGTTGGGCCAGGATGGGGGTCAGGAAGCGTTGAGGGTGCGTCATCGGAAATCCTTTTACGCGCAACTTCCGTGTCGCCAGCTGCAATCCCTAGAAGATAATATCCTAAAGTAAAAGGTCAAGCAAAAAATTGAGTTTTCTTGCTTTCCGCTGGCCATTTGGTCGTGGCCACGGAATGCTCCGTGCCGTGCCGTTCGCCTTCAGTTTCTCGAGCGCAATTCAAAGAGCGTCTGTTCCAGGCCCGGTTTCTTGAGGGCCGGCGCCAGTCCCAGCGCCTGCTCGGTGAAGCGGATCGCGTCGGGCGTGTTGCCATTCTCCCCGTGAGCCGCGCCGAGGGTGGCCAGGCACTGCCAGTCTTGCCAGAGGGACAATTCGCAGGCGCGCACGGCCAATTCCACGGCGACGTTGCCGTCGCGCCGGGCGGGATCGGGACAGGTGGCCCAGAAGCTCGCGAAGTTTTGATAGGCCTCGGCGCTGTGGGGGCACAGGCGAATGGCCTCGATGTGATCGACGACGGCCCGGTCATAGTCGTCACGCGCCCGATGAGCAAGCCCGCGGCCGTGATAGGCGCCCAGGAACTTCGGGTCGAGGCGGATGGCCTCGTTGAAGTCGGCAACCGCCAGGTCGTGGGCGCCGAGCGCCAGATAGGCCAGCCCGCGCTTGCAATGGGCACTGGTGAGAAAATGGCCAAGGCGGATCACTTCGGAGTAATCCGCGACCGCGCGTTCAAATTGACCCAACAGCTGAAACGTCTCGCCGCGATGAGAATAGGCCAGGGCAAACCCAGGCGCGTGGCGCACGGCTGCGCCGAACTCCGCCACGGCTTCCTCAAATGTTCCGCGGGCCAGGTGGATTTCGCCGCGGTTGAAATGAGCCTCGGCAAAGCCTGGCTTTCTGGCGAGGGCGCGCTCGAAGTCGGCCAGGGCGAATTCGAATTCGCCGAGAATCGTCTGAACGAACCCGCGATTGTAATAGGCATAGGGTCGCTCAGGTTTCAGGCGAATCTCGGCGTCATAATCCTTGAGTGCGAGATCGAAATCGGCGCGCACGGTATGGACATAGCCGCGGTTGTGCAGGGCATTGGCCAGGTCGCCTGAAAGCTCCAGGGCGCGGTTGAGATCGGCGAGCGCCTCATCGTAAAGGCCGCTGGCGGCGCGGGAAAACCCGCGGTTGTTCCAGGCCAGGGTCATCTTCGGATCGAGTCGCAGGGCCACGTCGAATTCAAGAATCGCCTCGGGATAGGCGGCGCGGGCCATGTAGACCAGGCCGCGATTGTTGAAAGCGGCGGCAAATTGGGGATCGAGCGCGATGGCCCGGTCGAACTCCACCAAGGCTTCGTCGTAACGCCGCAAAGCAGCCAGGCAGTAGCCGCGATTGTTGCGCGTGCGGGCATCGCGCGGGAAAAGACGCAGCGCCTCATCGAACGCAGCAACCGCGCGGCGGTGATCTCCCTGCCGGCTCAGCCAGACGCCGCGCCGAACGTGTGCCGCGGCATCGCAGCCGGGGCACAGGGCGCCCGCGAGCCATTCGGCATTGGGCCGCACGATCGGCTTGCCACAGATCGCACAAGATCGGCTCATGCGATATCCTCGGCGCCGCGCGGTTCATGGGGGCTAGAAGTCGGTGTCATTCCAGATTTCGTTACTGGCCTGATCGGTGACCTTGTCGAGGGCGCCGCCGTTGTCGGCGACCTTGTTGCCGAAGAACCAGTCGCGCTCCTGGCTGCCAGTGAGCTTGTCCACGTCGTTGTCGTTGAAGACGGTCTGCGAGGCGCCGTCATCGCCGATCAAGTGATAGAGGGCGCTGGCACTGGTGAGACTGGCCAGGCGATCGGCGTAACTGGCGGCGCCGGTCCAGATATTCATGATGCCTGCGAGAGCGACGTTGTCGCCGTCATAGGAGGTCGTGCCGGCGATG
The DNA here is from genome assembly GCA_016191165.1 of Planctomycetota bacterium. Lineage (GTDB taxonomy): Bacteria > Planctomycetota > Planctomycetia > Gemmatales > Gemmataceae > SIAQ01. The sequence goes on along the minus strand of JACPPF010000115.1, from coordinate 42,005 downwards.
AGGATGTCCTCGTCGGCGTTGCCGATGAGCTTGTCGGCGCCGAAGCCGCCGATGATGAGGTCGCGGCCTTGATCGCCGGTGATGACGTCGTCGCCGTCGCCGCCGATGAGGATGTCGTCGCCCTGTCCGCCCGAGATGTTGTCGTTGCCCGCGCCGGCGCGGACGAGGTCGTTGCCCGCGCCGGCGTCGATGTGGTCGTTGCCGGCGCCGGAGGTAATGAGGTCGATGCCGGCGTGAGAGACGATTTTGTCGTTCCCCGATCCGGTGATGATGGTGTCGTTGCCCTCGCCGGTGTAGATCTTGTTATTGCCGTTGCCGGTGGTGACGCGCACGCCCAGGCCGTTGGCATGGATTTTATTGTTGCCGTTGCCGACGACGACGACGTTGAAGCCTGCGTTTCCGGACGTGTCGGGGATTTCGCCGTTGGCATCGCAGTCGTCGTTGTCTTCGTCGTCGAAGAGATCCAGGTTGACGCCCTGGGTCCAGATGCGGTTGTCGCCATTGCCGGCGGTGATGGAGTTGCTGCCTCTGCCGGCGTGGATGTAGTTGGCGCCGTTGCCAACGACGATCCAGTCGTCGCCACCACCGGTCCAGATGCGGTTATCGCCGTTGCCGAGCGTGATCTGGTTGTTGCCCTTGCCTGCGTGAATGGTGTTCGCGCCGTTGCCGGCGGAAATGAAGTCGTCGCCGTCGGCGGCCCAGACGCGGTTATCGCCCTGGCCAAGGAGGATGGTGTTGGCGCCCTGGCCGGCGCGAATCTGGTTTTGTCCGTTTCCTGCCGAGATGAAGTCGTCGCCGCCGTCGGTCCAGACGCGGTTGCCCCCGTCGCCAAGGAGAACGGTGTCGTTGCCCTGGCCTGCGTGGATGCGGTTGTCGCCGAGGAGGTCGGTGACAAGATCGTCGCCGGAGCCGGCGTGAATCCAGTCGTTGCCTGCCCCGCCGTCGATGGTGCTAGGAGTTTCGACGCTCCGACCGAGGTAGACGCGATCGTTGCCCGCGCCGGCGTGGACGAAGATGGAATTCACGTCGGCGAGGTTGAAGGTGGTCTGGACGGCGCCCTGGAACCAGGAGCTGGAGTCGCCGTCGTCCTCGTGTTCGTCGTCGTCGTCCCCGCTGCCGTCACCTGGCGCGCCCAGCAGGGTGTGAACGACAAGCAAACCGTCGCGGCGATTCACGAGCAACAGGTCGCGATTGGCGGTGCCGAAAAGTTGCAACACGCCGTCATGCAGCCCGACGCCGGCGACATGGGCGAAGGTGCTCTGGGCGGCGACGCCGCCTTGATTGTCGTAGAGCGTCACGGTCACGGTGAATGTGCCGCCGCTGGTGTATTGATGCGTTTGCTGGAAGGCGCGGGTTGTCTGGTTTATGTCGCTTTCCGCGAGGGTGGTCTGCGAGCCGTCGCCCCAGGCAATCGTCGCATGGTGCAGGTCGGCGGCGTCGGCATCGGTGAATGTCGCGGTCACGGTCACGTCACCATTCGCCGAAGCCGCGTCGAGATTGGGCGTGCTGGAAACCAGGCTCGTGAATACCGGCGCGGAGTTGCTGCCGGCCGAGGTCACGGTCATCGTGCCCTGGACATACGAGATCGTGTAGTTGGCGCTGGCGGCGCCCGAAACGGTGATGGGGTAAGTCCCGGCGGGGCTGCCGGTCACCGCGGTCGTGGTCAGCGTGGGTTGCGTCAGGAGGCTGGTCGAATCATCGCCATTGACGAAACCGCTGTAGCTGGCGGTGAGCGGCGGATTGATTTGGCCGGCGACCTTGGTCTTGTCGTCGGCGGTGATCGTCAAGGACGCGGGCGTGATGGTGAGGGAACCGTCCACAAAGGCGATGGTGTAGTTGACGGACGTTAAGCCCACGGCGCTGACACCATAGGCGCCGACGCCGCTTGACCCGTCCGCACTGGTAAACAAGGAGAGCGTGCCGCCCAGCACGGTCGCATCCTGTCCCAGCACGAATCCGTCATAACGCACGCCAAAAGTCGGATTGGCGGCGCCGTAGATCTTCGTGAAAGCATCAACCGTCGTGGTGCTCGGGTTGGCGTCCACCGTCACGGTCAAGGGCGCCGGGGTCACGACAAGTTGGCCCACGACGCTGATGATCAGGTAGTTGGCCGCCGTTTGGCCACTCGCCTCCACGGCGTAGGTGTTGCCCACTTCGCTGAACTGGGTGGCGCTGGAATTGATAAAGAGCGTGCCGGCCAGGACCGAAGCGTCCTCGCCGCCGACGAAGCCATCGTAACGAACGAAGAAACTAGGGTTCGCGCTGCCATACACCTTGGTAAAGGGATCGTCGGCTGGCGTATTCGGGTCGGCATCCGGCGTGATGTACAATTCCGCGCGGGTGATATTCGCGGTCGTGGTTGCCGCGGTGTTGAAGGTGTAGTTGCCCGCATCGGCGCCGCTGATGGCGATGCCGGTGACGGAGACGTTTTTGCCGTTGCCGACGTTTTTATCGTCGAAGCTGGCATCGGTGTAGGTCGCGGTGAGGTCGTCGCCGCTGAAGGCGTCGGTGGTGAGCGTGACGCTGGCGTCGTCGTGATATTCGCGGTCGTGGTTGCCGCGGTGTTGAAGGTGTAGTTGCCCGCATCGGCGCCGCTGATGGCGATGCCGGTGACGGAGACGTTTTTGCCGTTGCCGACGTTTTTATCGTCGAAGCTGGCGTCGGCGTAAGTGATTGTGTACACGTCGCTGAAAAGGCGATTGTCCGAGAGCGTGACGGTGGCGGCGGTACTGGAATCGTAGGGGCGATCCTCGCCGCTGGCGGTGATGGTGAGCTGCGCGGGGGTAATCGCGAGGCTGCCGGCCACGAAGGTGATGATGTAGTTGCTGGAGGTCAAGCCCGCGGCGCTGACGGCGTAGGCGCCGACATCGCTGTCGATCAAGGCGCTGGTGGTGAAGGTCAGCGCTCCGCCCAGGAACGAGGCATCCTCGCCGAGAACGAAGCCGTCATAGCGAACACCGAACGTCGGGTTGGCTGAGCCGTAAATTCGGGTGAACGGATCGATGAAGGCGGTGTCGGCGTCGGCGTCAACGGTCACGGTCAAGGCGGTGGGGTCGATGACCTCGGTGTGGGCGAGGCTGACGCTGTCATCGTAGGCCGTCGGGGCGTCGGTCGTGAAATAGGCGACGATGACGTGCGAACCGGCCGAGAGCGTGTCGATCTGAATCGTGGCCTGTCCCTGCGCGTCGAGGGTCGCAACGCCCAGCACGTTCTGGGTGGTTTGATCGAAGAACTGGACCACGCCCGTCGGCGTGGACAAATCGTCGGCGGTCACAGTTGCGGTGAACGTCACCAGTTCGCCGTAGGAAGCCGGGTTGGGCGTGGAATCCGTCGTCACGGCGGTGGCCGTGGTGACGGGCGCGAGAATCTGGATGTTGCCGAACGCGGTGACATGTTCGCGTGGCGAGTTGAGGATGTCAACGATGTCCTGTCCAGAGCCGCCAAAAACGGTGGCGTTGCCCTGGGAGCCAGGCAGGAAGGTGAAGAGGTCGTAGCCGGACCCGCCGACGAGGGTGACGTTGCCGGCGCCGCCGACAAGCGTATCGCCTCCGCCCGTGGTCGGGCCGGTGGCGTAGCTGAAGAGGAAGAGCTGGTAATCGCCTGCGGGGACAAAGTGAAGCGAATCGAGGCCGACAATATAGGTTCCGTCTTCGGGGAGCACCACGTCAAGGAGCGTGGCATCGGGCGATTCGAAGCCGCCAGCGTTGTAGGCGATCACCTGACCTGATGGGCTCACGAGCACCAGTTCGGACAGGAACGCGCGCGGGTTCGAGGTGTTGTTGACGCTGATGACCTGGAAGCTCATCTTCTGGCCGGCGTGGCCGGTAAACGAATAGAAATCGGCCTGCGTGCCAACGACCGTGCCATTGACGGCGACGGCGGTGACGACGAGAGGTTGGCCGTAGTCCTGCGCCGACGCGCCGAGCGTGTTGGGCACGGCCAGGGCGGGCAGGTCGCCCAAAACGAACGCGCTGGGGATGGTGAACGGCACCGGCCCGGTCGGGAGGTTCAGCACGGTCGAGACACCGACCGGTGTGACCGGCAGGGCTTGCTGATTGAGCGTCGTGCCGTTGTCGTTGAACGCCAGCTTGATGGCGGCGCGCGCGCCGAGGTAGGTGCCGCTGGCGGCGTCGAACAGCGTCGAACCGACCGAGTCGGGCGACGCCATGATGTCGTGCGGGGTTTCGGTCGCGTCAACTGGTCCGTCATACGGGGGCGTAAAGTCAGTCGGATCGACTCCCGTGTAGATGCCCGAGCCGATTGGGCCAAAGGCGTCCTGGTGCTGCAGGCCGACGAGATGGCCCAGTTCGTGGGCGGCAATCGTGAGGGTGAGGCCGACGACATTGGCACTCGACGCGGAAACGAGTCCGGCTCGTTCGCCGAGGAACGGATTGACGTTGACCAGCACCACCCCGCCCAGGGTGGTATTGCCCGGATCGAGGTCGCTCGCCGCGCCGCCGGCCAGGCCCTGGTTGATGCGCAAAGTCGCATACCTGCCCGTCGCAAAGCGGCCATCGGGAAGCTGGGCGACCTGGCGGGCGGTGGTCTCGTCGGTCGTGAAGAAATAATTGAACGGCCCGAACAGGGACGTAAGCCCGTCAAGGATCGCGGCCTTCTCGGTTGGCGTGTAGACATGTCGATTCGGGGCGGGCTGGCCGAAATCGACGAAGACGACCTGGGTGATGTTTCCCTGGAGGTAGGCGTCGCCCGCGCCCGCGGTCAAATGATCGCCGCCGCCGGCGCCGAGGAGGGTGACGTTGGGCTGATTGCCGGCCGTGATGGTGTCGGAGAAGCGCGTGCCGATGACATTGTCGAAGGCGAGCGGGTTGGTCAAGGTGAGCGCCAGGTTGCCGGCCAGGTTTTGACTGACCTGCTGCGTGGTCGAAAGACCCAGGTCGAGCGCAATCGGAGCGGCGAAGTCAAGGAAGTTCAAGGCGTTGCCGGTCGAGGTTTCGTTGATGAGTTTGCTGCCCAGGTCGGCGCCGGCGAAGTGGAAGGTGTCACGTCCGCCGCCGCCGGTGAAGGTGTCATTGCCGCGGTTGACGAAGAACTGGTTGCCGACGCTGTTGCCCGTGATGTTGTCGTCAAAGGCGCTGTCGATGACGGCATGGATGGTGTCGGGTTCTTCGAGGGTCAAGGTCAGGTTGGTGGAGGCATTGACAAGCTGGGCGGCGCTGGTGGCCAGGTTGATGTTGACGCCGCTGGGGAGGGCGGAGAAATCGAGGACGTTGAGCGCGCCGGGAGCGGGCGGGTCGATGGCATCGCTGCCGAAGCCGCCGGGGGCGAAGACGGGGTCGAAGCGGAAGGTGGTGCCGCCGGCGCCGGCGATCAGCGAATCGTTGCCAGACCCGGACAGGAGCGTGGCCGATCCGCTGCCGCCGACGAGTGTATCATTGCCGCCGAGTCCGCCCCAGAGGATGTTGCTGGAGGCGTTGCCCTTGATGAAGTCGCTGCCTGGCGTGCCGGCGACATTCTGGAACTGCCCCGTGAGGGACAGCGTGATGCCTGGGGCAACTTCCTGAGGCGATCCCGGGTCGCCGGGATTGACCGCGGCGGCTCCGTTGGAGGCGTTGCTCAGGTCGAGGTGAATGCCGGCGGTGACATTGGGGAACAGGATGGTGTTGATGCCAACGGTCTTGCTGTCGGTCGAGGCGAGCTTGCTGCCAAAAGTCGCGAGGTCGTTGAGGTGAACGACGATCGGATCGGTGGCAGTGCCGGTGATCTGGTAGAGGTTGTTGCCTTCCAGTCCATAGAGGAAAACGCCGTCGCCGCCGGTGGCGGAGAGGGTATCGTTGCCTGCGCCGCCGAACATGGTGATGCTGGAACCGCCGGTGGAGGAGAGGACGCCGGGCTGGGAGCCGCCGTTTTGCAGGGTGGCGGTGTTGTCGCCGGAGGAAGACAGCGTGCTGCTGCCGGCGCCGCCAATGAGGGTGACGCCGGTGTTGCCCGAGGAGGCGAGGGAATCGTTGCCCGTGCCGCCGATCAACGTGACCGAAGTGCCGCCGGTGGCGCTGAGCGAGTCGTCGCCGGCGCCGCCGAACATGGTGATGCTGGAACCGCCGGTGGAGGCGAGCGTACTGCCGCCGCCGGGGACGGTGGGGGTACCGGCCTGCATGCCGACGTTGGAGGAATCAGTGGTGGAGAGCGAATCGTTGCCGGCGCCGCCGATCATGGTGACGGAGGTGCCGCCCGAGGCGGTCAGGGAGTCATCACCGGCGCCGCCGAACATGGTGATGCTGGAGCCGCCGGAAGCGGAAAGGGTCGCGTCGCCTTGCCCGGCGAGCAGGAGGACGCCGGTGCCGCCGATCGCGTTGAGCAGGCTCGGGTCGGGGCCGCCCTGCAGAACGACGCCGGTGCCGCTGTCGGCGGTAAGCGAGTCACTACCGGCGCCGCCGATCATGGTGACCGAGGTGCCGCCGGAGGAGAGGAGCGAATCGTCGCCTGCCCCGCCGAACATGGTGATGCTGGACCCGCCGGATACGGAGAGTGTGTTGTTGCCGGTGCCGCCGATGATGACCAGGCCAGACCCGGCCGGGCCGACGGTGGGATCGGAGGAGGCGAGGGAGTCGTTGCCGGCGCCGCCGACCATGGTGACGGAGGTGCCCCCGGTGGCGGTGAGCGAGTCGTCGCCGGCGCCGCCGAACATGGTGATGCTGGACCCGCCGGTGGAGGCGAGGGTGCTGCCGCCGCCGGGGACGGTGGGCGTGCCAGCTTGCATGCCGACGTTGGATGAATCGCTGGAAGCGAGCGAATCATTGCCCGTGCCGCCGAGCATGGTGACGGAGGTGCCGCCGGACGAGGTGGTGCCGCCGGAGGAGGTCAAGGAATCGTCGCCAGCGCCGCCGAACATGGTGATGCTGGACCCGCCGGTGGAGGCGAGGGTGCTGCCGCCGCCGGGGACGGTGGGCGTGCCGGCCTGCATGCCGACGTTGGTGGAATCGGTGGTGGCGAGTGAGTCGTTGCCGGTGCCGCCGAGCATGGTGACGGAGGTGCCGCCGGAGGAGGTCAAGGAATCGTCGCCGGCGCCGCCGAACATGGTGATGCTGGACCCGCCGGTGGAGGCGAGGGTGCTGCCGCCGCCGGGCACCGTTGGCGTGCCAGCTTGCATTCCGACGTTGGAGGAATCGGTGGTGGCGAGTGAGTCGTTGCCGGCGCCGCCGAGCATGGTGACGGAGGTGCTACCGGAGGAGGTCAAGGAATCGTCGCCAGCGCCGCCGAACATGGTGATGCTGGACCCGCCGGTGGAGGCGAGGGTGCTGCCGCCGCCGGGGACGGTGGACGTGCCGCCCTGCATGCCGACGTTGGAGGAATCGGCGGTGGCGAGTGAGTCGTTGCCGGTGCCGCCGATCATGGTGACGGAGGTGCCGCCGGAGGAGGTCAAGGAGTCGTCGCCGGCGCCGCCGAACATGGTGATGCTGGACCCGCCGGTGGAGGCGAGGTTGCTCCCGCCGCCGGGGACGGTGGGCGTGCCGGCCTGGATGCCGACATTTGTGGAATCGGTGGTGGCGAGTGAGTCGTTGCCCGTGCCGCCGATCATCGTGACCGAGGTGCCGCCGGAGGAGGTCAAGGAGTCGTCGCCGGCGCCGCCGAACATGGTGATACTGGACCCGCCGGTCGAAGCGAGGGTGCTGCCGCCGCCGGGGACGGTGGGTGAACCGACCTGTAGCAGGGTGTTGACGGAATCGGTGACCACCAGGGAATCGTTGCCGGCGCCGCCGACGAGGGTGACGGACGTGCCGCCGGTCGCGGTCAAGGAATCATCACCGGCGCCGCCGAACATGGTGATGCTGGACCCGCCGGTGGAGGCGAGGCTGGTGCCGCCCGGGACCGTGGGATCGCCGGCTTGAATCAGAACGTTGACGGAGTTGGTCGTGGCCAGAGAATCGCTTCCGGTGCCGCCGACGAGGGTGACGGAAGTGCCGCCGGTGGCGCTGAGCGAGTCGTCGCCGGCGGCGCCGCGCCTGGTGATGCTGGAGCCGCCGGAGGCAGTCAGCGTCTGTCCGCCGCCGGGCACGGTGGGATCGCCGGCCAGGATCAGGACGTTGACGGAGTTGGCGGTGGCCAGAGAATCGCTTCCGGTGCCGCCGACGAGGGTGACGGAGGTGCCGCCGGTGGCGCTGAGCGAGTCGTCGCCGGCGCCGCCGAACATGGTGATGCTGGACCCGCCGGAGGAGGCAAGGGTAGCATTGCCTGTGCCTGCGCCCAGGAGGAGGGTAGAGACATCGGCCGCGGTCAGGGTGTCGTTGCCGGTGCCGCCGACCATGGTGATGCCGGTGCCCGCGGTAGCGGTCAAGGAATCATCGCCAGCGCCGCCGAACATGGTGATGCTGGACCCGCCGGAGACGGTGAGGACGTTGGCCGGTCCGGTGGGTGGTGGCGCGGTCGGGTTGCCGGCCTGGAGGAGGACCTCGGTGCTGTCGAGCGCGGTGAGCGAATCGTTGCCCGTGCCGCCGACCATGGTGATGCCGGTGCCGCCGGAAGCGGTGAGGGAATCATCGCCTGAGCCGCCGAACATGGTGATGCTGGACCCGCCGCTGACGGTCAACGTGTTGCCGGGCCCGGGGTTGGCGGGCGTCGGAGATACGCTGGCCTGCATCAGGATGTCAGCTGGATCGATGGCCGTCAGCGAGTCGCTGCCGGCGCCGCCGATCATGGTCACCGAGGTTCCGCCGGAGGCAAGGAGGGAGTCATCGCCGGCGCCGCCGAACATGGTGATGCTGGAGCCGCCGGACGCGGTCAGCGTGGTGTTGCCGGTGCTGCCGCCCAGGACGAGGGTGTTGACATCGACGGCCGTGACGGTGTCATTGCCGGCGCCGCCGATCATGGTGATGCCGGTGCCGGCCGAGGCGGTCAGGGAGTCATCGCCGGCGCCGCCGAACATGGTGATGCTGGAGCCGCCGGACGCGGTCAGGGTGGCATTGCCGGCGCCGCCCGCCAGGGCGGTGTTGCCGCCGCCCAGGGCGGTGAGCGTGTCATTGCCGGTGCCTGCGATCATGGTGACGCTGGTGCCGCCGGATGCGGTCAGGGAGTCATCGCCGGCGCCGCCGAACATGGTGATGCTCGAGCCCCCGGTGGCGGTGAGCGTGGCGTCTCCAGAACCGCCGAGCAACGACACCGCAGTGCCGTCGATGGCGGTGAGAGTGCTCGGACCGTCGCCCCCGGCGAGCAGCACGCTGGTGCCCGCGGTGCTCGTCAAGGAATCGGCCCCGGTGCCGCCAACGAGGGTGACGCTGGTGCCGCCGGTCGAGGACAGCGAATCGTCGCCGGCGCCGCCGAACATGGTGATGCTCGAACCGCCCGTGGTGGCGAGCATGTCGCCGGAACCGCCTGAAACGGTAGGATCGCCAGCCTGCAAGAGGACGCTGGTCGAATTCGTGGCGGTCAAGGAATCGCCGCCCGAGCCGCCGATGAGAGTGACGCTGGTGCCGCCCGTCGCGCTGAGCGAGTCGGCGCCGGCGCCGCCGAACATGGTGATACTGGAACCGCCTGTCGTGCTGAGCAGGCTGTTGGGCAGGGTTGGCAGACCGGGCGTGGTCGGGTTGCCGGCCTGAAGCAGAACGTCGACCGAGTTGGTGGCGGCGAGGCTGTCCTGGCCTGAGCCGCCGAGCAGGGTGATGCCGGTGCCACCGGTCGCCGTCAAGGAGTCGTCGCCGGCGCCGCCGAACATGGTGATGCTGGACCCACCGCTGACGGTGACGACGGCGCCCGGATTGGCTGTGCCGACGGGCGGAGCGATCGTCGGGTCGCCGGCCTGAAGCCAGACGTTGGTTGCGTCCACGCTGGTCAAACTGTCCAGCCCGGTGCCGCCGACCATCGTGATGCCCGTGCCGCCGGTCGCGGTCAGGGAGTCGTCGCCGGCGCCGCCGAACATGGTGATGCTGGAGCCGCCGGAAGTGGCGAGCGTGCTACCGGGCGCGGTCCCGCCGGGTACGGTGGGCAAGGTGGACGTTCCCGCTTGAAGCAAAACGGAGTTGGCATCGACGGCGGTGAGCGAGTCATAGCCGGACCCGCCGATGAGCGTGATGGAGGTGCCGCCCGATGCGGTCAGAGAGTCCACGCCGGCGCCGCCGAACATGGTGATGCTGCTGCCTCCGGTGGACGACAGGACGTTGCCCGGCGCGGTCGTGCCCGGCAACGTCGTCGGCAGGGTGGAGTTACCTGACTGCAAGAGCACGTTGGTGCCGTTGACGGCGGTCAACGTATCGCCGGAGGCGCCGCCGACCAGGGTGACCGAGGTTCCGCTGCTGGAGCTCAGAGAGTCGTCACCGGCGCCGCCGAACATGGTGATGCTGGACCCGCCCGACGCGGTCAGAGTCGTGTTGCCCGCGCCGCCACCCAGGAGCAGGCCTGAGACATCGGTCGCGGACAGCGTGTCGCCGCCGGTTCCGCCGATCATGGTCACGGACGTGGCGCCCGACGCGGTGAGCGAGTCATCGCCGGCGCCGCCGAACATGGTAATGCTGGACCCGCCGGTGGCCGACAGGGTGGACTGCCCGGACCCGCCGAGCATGGAAACGTTGGTGCTGTTGATCACGTCGAGCGTGCCGGTCCCGGAGCCGGCGATGAGCGAAACGCCATCGCCATTGACGGCGGTCAGCGTGTCCGCGCCGGTGCCGCCGATCAGGGTGACGTTGCTGCCGCCGGTCGCGAGGAGCGAATCATCGCCGGAGCCGCCGAAGAGTTGGAGGTTGGACGCCCCGCCGGTGAAGAACTGGTCGTTGCCGTTACCGCCGACGAGATTTTGAAATGCGCCCTGGAGCGACAGCGAAGCGCCGCTGGCGATGTCCTGCATATCGGTTCGGCTCAGATCGACGGTAAGGCCGCTGGTGGCGCCGGCGAAGCTGAGCGTGTTGTTTTGCGTACCGGCCTGGGCGACGATGCCCTGGGCCAGGAGAATCTGGAACAGGTTGCTCGGTCCCGACCCGCCGATGAGGGTGTCGTTGGCGGTGGCGACCATGGTCACTGGCCCGGTGCCGCCGATGAGCAAGTTGGATCCGGAATCGCCGAACAGGATCGCCGGCCCGGCGCCTGCGTACATGGTCACGTGCTGCCCGATGGCAACCTGCGTGACGGTCGTCGATGCGGGCAGATTGCGCGCGTCAAGGGTCGAACCTTCCGCGCCGATTGCCAGCACCTGGGCGCCTGGCGGCGCGGCGAGTACCTTGGTGGAGCCGGGCGCGGCAATTTCAATCGGCGTGAAGACGTTGCCAGCCGCGGCGCCGTTGTGAACGACCAGCGACACAAGGTAGCCGCTGGCCAGGTTGCCCGTGAAGGAGAAGTTCGGGTTCGGAGCGCCAAATACCTGGGCGACGATGGTCGCATCCTGATAGGCCGTCCAGTCGTAGGTGAACGTGTTGCCAAAACCAGGCGCTGGCGGTGTCGTGGTCAGGTAGACCGTGAAGTTGCCTCCTGCGAAGGTTGGCGCCTGGGCAATCTGAATGGCCGGCTTGACGTTGAAGATGTCAAACGCCTCGAAGGAATTCCCGGCCGCATCGGATACGCGCAGCGAGACGTCATAGCTGCCCCACTGCGGCGGCGTGAAGTCGAGGCGTGAGGCGGCGCCGTCGGTCACGAAGCCTTCGGGACCCGTGACATGCCACTCGTAGCGCAGCGCGCCCGATCCTCCATGTACCTCGGCGCCGAGGCTGATTGGCGTGCCGACATTCAGGACCGAATCCGGTGGCGTGATGATGAAGGCCGAAATCTGACTGGCGACCTGGACGGCGAGGCTCGTATAAAGCGTGCTGCCATCCGAGCCTTGCGCCTTCACCGTCACCAGATACGATCCCGCCAGGGTGGGGGTGAATTCGTAGGTGAAACCCGAGCCAAGAATCTGGCCGCTTACGGCAGACGGTCCTTGCACATCCCACGAAACGATCGTGTAGGAAACGCCCGGGTTCGGATTGTTGATGGACGCGCTCGCAGTCACTCGCGCTGGCTGGTTGGCCTGCGGCGTTTGCGTCGCGGTCAAGGCGATCGTCGACGTGGGCGCCACCGGAGCGAGTGGCGTCAGGTTGATCGGCGTCGGCAGGGCGGCCTGCACCGCGACCGTCACCGGCGAGGCGACCGCCGTGGCGCCGTGCCCATCGCTCACCGTCAGCGTGATCTCGTAGCTGCCCGCGCTGCTCGGCACGAACTGGAACGTGCCCGTCACGTCACTGGGCGCCGCCTGATAGAACACGCCATTGCGATTTACTTCCCAGGAATAGGTCAACGAACCCGAGTGGTTGGGATTGGGGATCGGATCGAACACCCGGATCGGCTTGCCCGCGGGGCTGGTCGCCGGGGCGCCGGCGATTTCGGCGCTGAAGCCCGCCGCGGTGGCGTCGATCACCAGGGCCGTGAACAGCGTGCTCCCGTCGGACCCGGTCGCCGTCACCTGCACCGCATAAGGACCGGCAAGCCCCGGTGTAAAATCGAACGTCGAAGCATTCGTCCCGATCGAGGTCGCGGTCCCAAAGACGGTTGATGCGCCGTGCGCGCTCCAGGTGAACGTGTAGGTCACCCCGCTCGCCGGGCTGAAAACCTCGGCCGTCAGATGCTGCGCCAATCCGCTGGGGGACGACGCCAACCCCAGATGCGCGGGCGTGGTCGGGTTCACCGGGCCCACGAAAACGTCCGGCGTCGGCACGACGCCCTGCACGAGTACCGTCACCGGCGTCGCGGTGGCGAAACCACCAATCCCGTCGCTCACGCTCAGGTTGATCGCGTAGCTACCCGCCGCATCGGGCGTGAAGGTGAAGAAACCGCTCGATTCAATCGTCGGCGATCCAAACGGGTTGCCGTCGCGCGTCACGGTCCAGGTGTACGTCAACGCGCCGGAGTAATTGGCATTGGGAATCGGATCGAACACCGCGATCGGCTTGCCAATCAGGGCCGTGGCCGGGGCGCCGACAATCGTGGCGCTCAGCGCAACCGGGTTGGCCTGAATGGTCGTGCTGGCCAGCAGCGTGCTGCCGTCGCTTCCCGCGGCACGGACCGTCACGGCATACGAGCCGCCCGAGGACGGCGTGAAACTGAAGGCCGGGCCATTCGTGTTGGAGAAGGTCGCCCCGGCAAAGCCGTAGACATTCCAGTCGAACGAATAGGTCACGCCCACCGGCGCGCCGACGACGTTCGCCGTCACGTCCACCGCCGCGCCGGTTTGCACGGACGACAATTCGATCGTCGCTTGCTGAATCGGTCCGAATGCCAGGGCCTGAATCGTCACGGTCGCGGAGGTCGCGGTCGCAAGGACGCCCAGCCCGTTGCTCACGGTCAGCGTGATCTCATAACTTCCCACCGTGTCGGGCGTGAACGTGAACATGCCGGTGGTGTCGGCCGGCGCGGCGGCGAAAGTTCCGGGCACGCCAACCTTGGTAACGCTCCAGTCGTAGTGCAGCGCGCCCGCAAGGCCGCTGTCGTTGACGATCGCCAGCGCCGAGACCGCTTGGCCCAACAGGCCGGTCGCCGGAACGAAGATCTGCGCCGACGCTGTCCCGTTGACCAGGAACGACACCGACGTGCCGCCCACGCCGCCGGCGCTGTCCATGACGGTCAGGCTGACCGTGTACACTCCGCCGCTGGTTGGCGTGAACGTGAAATCGTCCTCGCTCACGACCGTTCCGGCGGGCAACGCCAGGGGTTGGCCGTTGTGCGACACGGTCCACGCGTAAGAAACGGGGACCGCGCCGCCCAGCGCGCCCACCTGGCTGGTCAAGGAAACCGCATCGCCGGCGGACGAGGTGGTTGGCGCATTCCCGATCAGCACGACCGGGCTCGGCGCAGTCACCTGGAGCGTCAACGCACTGGCGGAGGCGCCGGCGCCGGTGTCATCGAGGACACTCAGGTGAACGAAGTAGGTGCCGGCATGAGTTGGCGTGAAATGGAATGACGGCTCGGTCGTCACCACGTCCACGGGCAGCGCGACCGGCGCGCCCTGGGCGTCGGTCACGCTCCATTGATAGGTGTAAGTTCGTAATCCCGCGCTCGTCTGATTCAGGCCGCTCTCGAACGCCGCCGGCTGATTGGCCACGGCGTGGGTCGGCCCCGATGTCGACACGACTGGAGGCGTGGCATCGACCGGCGGCGCCGCCGGCGTGATCGTGGTGAACACCGTCGTGTTGTACCCAACCACGCTCACGGTGTAAGTGAGTTGATCGGTGGTCGCGCTGCCGCCCAGCGAAAGGTTGAAGAGCGCCAGTCCCGTCGCATCGGTGCCAGCCGTGACGGTGCCAAGGTAGGTTTGGCCTTCGTAATTGCCAAAGCTATCGGGCTGGGTGTTGGCGAAGAGATCAACGAAATACGTCGTGCTCGGCGCGGCGGTGAAACTGCCCAGGATCGTCGTGGTGACCGGCCCGGCGAATACGGAGTCGAGGACGAAGGTGTAAAGCCCCGAGGAGTAACTGGCCGCGCCATTGATAAGACTGATACCGACGGCGTTGTCGTGGATGTCGTTGCCGCGAATGGCGTTGTTGACGGTGGCCGCGCCGTCAATGGCGACGCCCGCCAGGGTGTTGAAGGCGATAGTGTTGGCCAGGCCGATCGTGTTGTCGTGCGCGCCTGCCGAAAGGTAAACGCCGTAGGCGCCATTGGCAAGCGCCGCGGCGGCCGTGCGGTTGGCGCCGATGATGTTGCCCTGGACGAGGTTTCCGGTCGCCGGGGCCCCGGTGAGGAAGATGCCTGCACCCGTATTGCCGGAAACCAGGTTGCCGGCGAAGGCGTCGGCGCCGAGCAGGCCGACGCCGCCCACGGTCCCGCCGATGACATTGTTGCCGCCGGCAATCTGGATGCCGCGGCTGTTGGGGATCGGCTGCAAGCCGTCCTTGTCCGTGCCGATGTAGTTGCCGAGGACCTGGCTGCTGGCGGCGGCGCCTAGCTGAATGACGATGCCGTCGAGGGTGTTGCCGCTGATGAGATTGCCCGCGCCGACGGCGGTCCCGCCGATGAGCGTGCCCGGCGCGTTGCTGAGGTTGATGCCGAAGGCGGCATTGCCCCGGTCGAATTCCCCGGTGCTGTCGGTGCCGATGTAGTTGCCCTGAATGACCGTGGCAATTTGGCTGCCCGAACCGGCGATGAGGATGCCCGACTCGAGGTTGCCCGAGATCACGTTGCGCGCCCCGGCCGTGGCGCCGCCGATGAGGGTGTTGAGGCCGCTGGCGATCTGGACGCCGGAAAGGCCGTTGGCAAGGACGGTGTCGCCGTCGGATGCCAGGCCGATGACGTTGCCCTGAATGACGTTGTTGTCGGAGCCAACGTCCTTGACCTGAATGCCGTAAGTCGTGTTGCCGCTGATCACGTTGACGGCCCCGCTGGCGGCGCCGCCGATGATGTTGCCGGACGCGCCGCTTTCGATATCGACGCCCATGTGCCCGCCGATGGCGGCGTCGCCCGCGGCATTGGTGCCGATGTAGTTGCCCAGGACGACGTTGCCGGTCGTGCCGGAACTCAAGATGCGGACGTTGCCGCCGAAGTCGTTGCCGCTGATGACGTTTCGCTCGCCGGCCGCGGCGCCGCCGATGGTGTTGCCCGTCGAGCCGTTGGCGATGACGACGCCGCCGTTGGCGTTGCCCTTGTCGAGGGCGCCGGTCGCGTCGGTGCCGATGTAGTTTCCGGTGACGACGTTGTTGTCCGACCCGAAGTTGATGAGCAACCCGTCGAATGTGTTGCCGGAGATGACGTTGCGCTCGGCCGCGGAGTCGCCGCCGATGACGGCGCCGTCAGTGCCGACAAGGTTGATGCCAATCTGATTGCCAACGACCGTGGTGGCGTCGCTGCCCAGGCCGATGGTGTTGCCGCGAATGACGGTGCCGGCGCCTGCGTTCATGAGCAGAATGCCTTCGCCGTTGTTGCCGCCGATGACGTTGCCGTCGCCGGCATTCGAGCCGCCGATCGTGGTGTTTGTGGCGTCATCGATGCGGATGCCTTCCCCGGCATTGCCCAGGTCGATGAGGCCGGTGGCATCAGTGCCGATGTAGTTGCGGGCGATGGTATTGTTGTCGGTTGTGGCGCCGCTGAGGATTACGCCGCGGGCGTTGGCGCTGATGACGTTGCCCGAGCCGGTCGTCGTGCCGCCGATCGTGTTATCGTTCGCGCCGCCGTTGATGACCACGCCGTTGCCGGTGTTACCCAGAGCGGCGGCGCCAGTGGCATCCGTGCCGATGTAGTTTCCGAGGATCTGGTTTCCATTAGTCCCAGCGCCGGTGATCGAAACACCGTGGGACGCATTGCCGCTAATGACGTTGCGTGAATCGGAATTCGTGCCGCCGATCGTATTATCGGTCGCGCCGCCGATGATATCGACCCCGACGTCGTTTCCCAGAGCCGTGGCGCCGTCGGCGGTGATGCCGATGAAGTTGCCCTGGATGGCGTTGTTGCTGACTCCGACGCCGTCCAGGGTGACGCCGGCTGCACCCCATCCGGAGATGACGTTGCCTGCGCCGGCCGTGTCGGCGCCGATGGAGTTGTCATGGGCGCCGTCGAATAGATAGACGCCAAAGTTCGCGGTGCTGAGGTCGGAGACGCCGGTGACGTCGGTGCCAATGTAGTTGCCCTCGACGAGATTGTTCGTCGTCAACCCTCCGGTGAGGAGCACGCCATAGCCGAGCCCGGCATTGATGACATTTCGTGCAGACGGAGTCGTACCGCCGATGGTGTTGTTTTGGGCCTGGGCGATGCGGATGCCCGAGAAGGTATTGGTGAGCAGCGAGGTTCCCGTGGGGTCGGTGCCGATGAAATTGCCTTCGACCTGGTTGAACTGCGATTGGTTGAAGTTAATGCCGTGGCCGTTGGCGGAGATCACGTTGCCTGCGATGAGGCTATTATCGGAAAGGACGAGGTGAATGCCGTAGGGTTGGGCGAAGTGGTTGGTGAGGAGTCCGCCGTCCTTGCTGGTGCCGACGTAGTTGCCCTGGACGATGGTGCCATTGGAGGATTCGATGTAGATCCCGCCGAGCCCGCCCGTGTTTCCCGCGACGACGTTGCGTGACCCGGCCACGGTACCGCCGATGATATTGTCCTCGGCTCCACTGATGTAAATGCCGATGCCATTGCCGAAGGCCGCTTCGCCGTCGATATCGGTGCCAATGTAGTTGCCGAGGATCTGGTTGCCTGAGGTTCCTGCATCGAGAATGTTAATGCCGACCTCGATGTTGCCGGAGATGATGTTTCGCTCGTTGTTGGTGAGGCCACCGATGATGTTGTCGGTGGCGCCGCTATCGATCCAGACGCCATAGTCATTCGCCTGAACATCGCCGTTGACATCAAGGCCGATGTAGTTGCCGGCAACGACGTTGTTGGAAGTCCCGGTTCCCCAGAGATAGACGCCGGTGGCATCGACGCCGTCGGAGTTGCCGGCGAGGATGTTGCGTTCGAGGGCGTCGTCGTTGCCGTCGCCGTCGGTGCCGATGAAATTGTCCGACGCGCCATTGCCGACTTCGACGCCGACGTAGTTGGCGATTGATCCGGTGCCGTCGGCGGTGGTGCCAATGAAGTTGCCCTGGACGCGGTTGGCGGTGGTGCCGGCGCCGGTGAGGAAGACGCCGTCGTAGGAGTTTCCGCTGATGAGATTGCGTTCGCCGAGGGCAGTTCCGCCGATGCGGTTGTCGGCGGCGCCGTTCGTGACGGTGACGCCGATGTAATTTGGCAGGGCGGCGTCGCCGTCGATATTTGTGCCGATGTAGTTGCCGATGATGAGGTTGGCATCGGTGCCAGCGCCGGTGATGAAAACACCGTCGCTGCTGTTTCCGCTGATGAGGTTGCGTTCGGCCGCGGTCGCGCCGCCGATGACGTTGCCCGTGCCGCCGCTGTCGATCTGAATGCCGCGATTGTTGGGTCGGGCGAACATGCCGGTGGGATCGGTGCCGATGTAATTGCCGGCGACGGTGGCGCCGGTAGCGCTCATGATGATGCCGTCGTTGGTGCTGCCGCTGATGATGTTGCGTTCGATGTCATCGGCGATGCCGTCGGCGTTGGTGCCGATGCGCCCGCCGGTACCGGTGAGTTGAATGCCATAATCGTTGCCGAGTGCGTCGCCGTTGACGTTGACGCCGATCCAGTTGCCAGCGATGACGACGTCGTCCTCGGCAGCGACGCCGCGGCCGGAGTTGCCGGAGATGATGTTGCGTTCGTTGGTGTTGAAGGCGTCGTTGGAGCCGTCGGTGCCGATGATGTTGCCGGTGGTGGACTGCAGGAAGAGCGCATCGCCCGTGTTCGGGACGGCGGTTGTGCCAGTGGCGTCGGTGCCGATGTAATTGCCGGCGATGGAATGATTGCCGCCGCCGATGATGAAAATGCCGTAGCTGGTGTTGCCGCTGATGATGTTGCGTTCGGCGGCATCGTCGGCGCCGTCGCCGTCGGTGCCGATGCGGTTCAGGAAACTGCTCATTTCGATGCCGCTGGCGTTGCCAAGGGCGGCGCTGCCGGCGGAGTTCGTGCCGATGTAGTTGCCGATGACGACGTTGGAATTCCCGTTGATACTGATGCCGGCGCCGGTGTTTCCGCTGACCGTGTTGCGATCCGCGGCCGTGGTTCCGCCGATGGTGTTGTCATGCGCGCCGCCGAGGACGCGGATACCCAGCGCATTGCCGACGGCGGCGTCGCCGGCCGCGTTGGTGCCGATGAAGTTGCCTTGAATCTGGTTACCGAAGACGGTCGCGCCATTGATTTCGATGCCGAAGCCGGTGTTGCCGCTGATGACGTTGCGAGCGCCGGCGCCTGAGCCGCCGATGGTGTTGTCGGAGGCGCCGCTACGAAGACGAATGCCGTTGCCCGTATTCCCCAGCGCGGCCGTGCCCAGGCGATTCAGGCCGATCCAGTTGCCCTGGATCGTGTTGTTGTCGGCGGTGGGCATATCGATGCCGTCGCCGAAATTACTGGAGATGAGGTTGCCCGCGAAGGCGTCTGTGCCCAAGAGTCCGATGGCGGTTGAGAGCCCGCCGACGGTGGCGAGGGTGGTCCCCGGGTCGAGTGAAATCCCGCCGCCGTTGCCGAGTGCCTGCAGGCCGTCGTCGTCGGTGCCGATGTAGTTGCCTTGAATGACGACGCCGCCGATGTTGGCCTGGACTCTGATGCCGCCGGTTGTGTTGCCGGAGATCAGGTTGCCGGCGCCGGCGGTGCTGCCGCCAATGGTCATGTTGGGCGCGTTGGAGAGATCGATGCCGAATCCCAGATTGCCGCGGTCGAATTCGCCGGTTGCATCGGTGCCGATGTAGTTGCCTTGAATGACGGTGTTCAAGCTGCTGCCGCTGCCGGCGATGTGGATGCCCGTCTGGGTGTTGCCGGAGATGACGTTGCGAGCGCCGCCAAGGGCGCCGCCGATGATGGTGTTTACACCTTGGGTCACATGGATGCCGATGGTATTGCCAAGAATCGTATCGCCGTCCGAGGCCAGGCCGATGTAGTTGCCCTGGATGACGTTGTCATTGGTTCCGGAGTCGCTAATCCCGATGCCATAGGAGTCATTGGCGCTGATGACGTTACGTTCGGCAGTGGTGGTTCCGCCGATGGTGGTCCCCGTGGCTGCGCCGGCGAGGCTGATGCCGACGCCGCCGTTGGCGATGCCGGCGTCGCCGGCGGCATTCACGCCGATGTAATTGCCTGCGATGACCGAGTTATCACCACCCGTCACCTGGATGCCAGCGCTCGAATGCCCGGCGATGATGTTGCGTTCGAGCGTGTCGCTGGTGCCGTCGCCGTCGGTGCCGATGCGTGTGCCATCGACGTCGTCGTCAAAGACGTAGATGCCGAGCGTCTGACCACCCGTGGCGGCAGCGGTTCCGTTGATGTTCGTTCCAATGTAGTTGCCGGCGATGATATTGTTGTCCGACGCCCCTTGAAGCCAAACGTTGTAAAAGTTATTGCTGATGACGTTGCGTTCGCTGGCGTCATCCGTTCCGTCGCCGTCGACGCCGATGATGTTGTTGTTGCCTTCAAAGATCATCACGCCGCGGTTGTCATTCCCCGCGGCGAGGCCCGTCGGCGTCACGCCGATGAAGTTGCCCTGGATCTTGTTGTTACTGCCATTGATGAGAATGCCGTTGGTGAACCACTGGACGATCGACAGCCCCTTGATGGTGGAACCGCTGGAGTTGAGGTAAAGGCCGTTGGTGTTGAGGTCATCGCCCGAACCGGTCAGGATGATTACCGGCGTGCCGGCGAAGTCCGGTTCGCTCGTGCCGTCGATGACGACGGCCTCCGTGATCGCCGGCAGATTGCTGGCCGGCGCGATGATGTGCGGGCCGGCGCCAGCGATATCGAAGACGATGGTGTCGGCGTCGGCGTTGGCATTGGCGTCGAGAATCGCTTGCCGCAGCGAACCTGCCCCGGAATCGTTCGTATTCGTGACGACGATGGCGGCGGACAGCACGCTTAGCACGACGTCGTTGCCGTCGCCGCTGGTGTAGCTGATCTGAAAGGTATAGACGCCGAAGGAAAAGGTCGCGCCCTCAGCCAAACCCGCGAACGTGCCGACGACGGCATCCGTGTCGTCGTTGCTGATGATCTGGAAGCTGTTGCCGACGGCAGGCGTGAACCCGCCGATCAGAGTGACGACGAGCGTGGCATTGAGCGAGACAGCGCCATTGACGATGAGCTGGTCGAAATCGGGGGTGCCCGGGTTGGTGCCCTGGAGTTCGATCTGGAGAACGCTGCCGGGGTCTTCGGTGTAGTTGCCGTCGATGGTGATGATGCCGGGCGAGTTGCCGGGGGCGACGGTGCCGGCATTGATCAGGTTGCCGGTGAAGGCGCCGGTGCCCTTGAGCGTGCCGCCACTGGCGATGACGGAGGCGGTGCTGGACGAGTTGGCGCCGGAGAGCGTGAGGGTTCCCGTGTCGTACAGGCCTGGGCCGGCTCCGGTGCTGGTATTGCCGGTCAGGGTCATGCCGCTGAGGCTCATGCCGCCGCCGCCGGCCGCGTTGCCGGCGTTGAAGATGCCACCGCCGTTGCCGCCACTGATGTTGCCCGAGATGGTGGTGCTGGTTGCCACGATGTTGGCGTAGTAGGCGTTGTAGATGCCGCCGCCATCGGTCTGGGATTCGTTGTCGGCTACGGTGGACGCGCCCGTGAGCGTGAGCACGGCGTTGTAACAGCCGTCGTGGTAGATGCCGCCGCCCACGCCAACGGAGGTGTTGTTGGAGATTGTTGAGCCCGTGAACGTGAGGGATTGACCCCAGCCGCCGCCGCCGCCGTAGTAGACGCCGCCGCCTTTATTGTCGCTGGTGTTGAAGGTGATCGTCGAATTGGTGACGGTGACCGACGAAGCGCCGAAGGTATAGAGGCCGCCGCCGCTTTCGCTGGCGATATTGTGAGAGATGTCGGTGCCGGTGATCGTGACTGTGGTGGTCCAGCTGGTTCGGATGCCGCCGCCGTTGAGGCCGGTGTTGTTGGTGATGAAGGAATTGGTGACCGTGAGCGAGGCGCCTCCCTCGCTGAAGATCGCTCCGCCGGAGTTGTTTGTCGAGTTTAGCGTGAGCGTGGAACCGATTACCGTCAGGCTCCCGCCTTCGTTGGAGATGGCTCCCGCGTCGTATTGGGCGAAGCTGTCCGAAACCGTGATGTTGGTGACGGTCAGCGTGCCCAGGTTCTCGATGCCGGCTCCACGCGCCGCGAGCACGAAGCCCTGCGTGATGGTCAGGTCCGAGATGGCAGCGGTGACGCCGCTGGGGACGCGGAACACGCGACTGGCGTCGTTGCCGCTGACCGTGAGATTGGCCTGGCCGGGGCCGAAGATGGTCAGATCATCGGTGATCTCGAGCTGGCCGGACGTCAGGGTGATCGTACCAGTGACGCCCGTGCCAAACGCGATCGTATCGGCTCCGGGGGCGGCGTTGGCGTCGAGGATGGCCTGGCGCAGGGAGCCGGCGCCCGAGTCGTTGGTGTTGGTGACGACGATGGCGGCTGACAGCACGCTTAGCACGACGTCGTTGCCGTCGCCGCCGGCGTAAGTGATTTGGAACGTATAGACGCCGAAGGAAAAGGTCGCGCCCTCAGCCAAACCCGCGAACGTGCCGACGACGACGTCCGTGTCGTCGTTGCTGATGATCTGGAAGCTGTTGCCGATGGCAGGCGTGAACCCGCCGAGCAGGGAGATGACAAGCGTGGCATTGAGCGAGACAGCGCCATTGACGATGAGCTGGTCAAAGTCGGGAGTGGCGGGATTCGTACCCTCAATTTCGATTTCCAGGACGGAGCCGGGGTCTTCCGTGTAATCGCCGTTGATGGTGATGATGCCGGGCGAGTTGCCCGGGGAGACGGTGCCGGCGTTGAGGACGTCGCCGTCAAAGACTCCGGCGCCCTTGAGGGTGGAGCTGGGGCCGACGAGGACGGCGCCGCTGGCGTTGGCAAGCGGCGTGCTGCCGTCGGCTTGAACGCCGATGAGGTTGCCGTTGGCGGTGACCGAGGAGGCGTCGATGCGCAGCCCGCGGCTGTCGTTGCCGCTGATGACGTTGGCAGCCGTGGCAGAGGCGCCGCCGATCACGACGTCGGTCGAGCCGGCGGTGACGTGGATCCCGGTGGAGTTGGGTCGGGCCGTCGTACCGGCCGCGTCGGTGCCGATGTAGTTGCCGGCGATCGTCGTGTTGGTGGACGCCGCCACCCAAATGCCGGCGCTGGTATTGCCGCTGATGACGTTGCGTTCGACGGGGTCGCTGGTGCCATCGACGTCGGTGCCGATGCGGTTGTTGTCTGAGCCGAAGTTGACGACGATGCCGTAGTCGTTTGGCATGACAGCGCCGGTGGGACTCAGGCCGATGGTATTGCCGGCAATGATATTGTCGTCGCTTCCGGAGACGTGGATGCCGTAGCCGAAGCTACCGGAGTTGCCTGCGATGAAGTTGCCTTCTCCGGGGTCGAAGGCGCTATCGCCGTCGGTGCCGACGATGTTGCCGGAAGAACCAACGTCGAGCAAGATTCCGCGATCGTTGGGGAGGGCGTTGAATCCGGTGGCATCGAGTCCGATGAGGTTTCCCTGAATCTTGTTGCCACTGGAGCCGGAATCCTGGATGAGGATGCCAATGCTGGTATTGCCGGAAATCACGTTGCCGGCGCCGGCCGCGTTGCCGCCGATGGTGTTGTCGTGGGCGCCGCGCTCGATGAGCACGCCCGAGCCGCCGTTGGCCAGCGCCGCGCCGCCCGTGGCATCGACGCCGATGTAATTGCCCTGGACGACGTTTCCGTGGGAATCGCCGAAGAACGAGTCGATGACAATGCCGTCGTGGGAATTGCCGCTGATGACGTTGCGCGCTTCGGCATTCGTCCCGCCGATGGTGTTGTTCGTGGCGCCGGCGAGATAGATGGCGCCAAAGATGCTCGTGTTGGGCACGGCGGACAGGCCGGTCGCGTCAGTGCCGATGAAGTTGCCCACGATCACGTTGCCGCTGGCGCCGGCGCCAGTGCCATCGATCGAGATCGCCGGCGCGGAGTTGCCGGAGATGACGTTGCCCTCGCCCGGATTCGTGCCGCCGATGGTGTTACCGGACGATTGGTCGATGAGAATGCCGAAGGCGTTGGCGTTGGCCGCGGCGCCGGTCGCGTCGGTGCCGACGTAGTTGCCGAGGATGACGTTGTTGTCGCCGTTCAAGAGGTGGATGGCGGCATTGCCGAAGCCGCCGATGACCAGGCCGCGAATCGTGCTGTCGCTCGCAGTTATCAATAGGCCATCGACATTACCCAGGCCCGCGCCGTCGAGTTCGATCAGCGGGGTTCCCGCATAGCCCGGCTGCGTGGCGCCGTCGATCACGATGCGATCGCTGACGGCGGAGAGCGACGAGATCAAGGCAATCGTTTGCGGGCCGGAGCCAATGGCGAAGGTGACAATGTTGCCGCCATTGTCTGAGTTGGCGCTGTCGATCACCTCGCGCAGCGAGCCTGCGCCGCTATCGGCCGTGGTCGTCACGGTGACGACGTTGCCGGTCAGCTTGGCGCCGACGTTGTTCGTGTAAACATTGTCAACATAATCAACGCCATAACTGTTGGGGATTGACACGTTGGCGAACGATTCCGAGGAACTATAGGCGCTGTTGCTAACGTAAAGGAATTCCTGCCCGACTTGGGGCAAGAAACCGCCAAGAAGCGTGACGACCAGCGAAGCGTTCGGCCCGGTAGTGAATGTTCCGGAAACGATCACCTGATCGTAATCCGGCGTGACGGAATTCGGGCCGGCCAGTTCGATTTCCAGCGTGCCGCTAATGTCCAGGTCGCCGTCGATCGTGATGACGCCCGGCGACGCGCCCGGCGACAGAACGCCGGAAGCGCCAATGGTGACGTTGACTTGCCCGCCGGGCGTGCCGATCGTACCGGTGCCTTGCAATTCGCCTTGCTGGATGTCGATGGTCGCGGTAGCCGTGTCGCGCGTGATGGCGCCGTCGTTGGAAAGAACGATCTTGGCGGCCGCGTCATCCTGCGTCAGGGTGCTGCTGGCGGCCATCTGGAAGATTGTGCCGGCGCCATCGATGACGATCGTGCCCTTGTTGGTCATCGATGGAGCCAGGTAGTTGGCGCCGTTGGCCAAGGTGAAGCTGGCGCCGGCGTCGTTGAGCGTGAAGGCGTTGAGGTCGATCAGGTACGATCCCAGGCCATCGAGCGTGACGTTGGCCTGGTTCGTGGTCAAGCCTGCCGTGTTGAGGTTGATCAAGCCACTGTTTTGAACCCGCCAGGTTCCACCAGTGAGGACGGCGCCGGAGACTTGCGACACGCCATCCGTGAACGCGAGCGTACTCCCGTTGACTTCCACCGTTCCGTCGTTGTCAAACGGAATGTCGATGGTGTAGGTGTTGAGGGTGGTGGGTAGCGCAGTAAGGGTGCCGGCGTTGGCGAACGTGGGCGAGCCACTTCCAGCCGAGATGGCATAGCTACTGCCGAAGTCCTGAAGACTGAAATTAGCGCCTGTTTCATTGGTGATAACAACGCTGCCGTGAAGGGTCAAGTTGCCGTAGAGGTTGGCCGACCCAAAGTTGTCAACATCGCTGTCGGTAATGGTGGCGCCGTCGCCGATATCGAAATTGGCGCCCGCGTTGATCGTGAGGGTTCCCGCGCCGGACGCGGTGGAATTGTTGCCGAGTTGCGCATAGTTGGTAACGACGATGTCGCTCGTGCCGTCGAGGGCGCTGCCGCTATAGAGGTTCAGGTCGCCGACGGTGAGGTCGCCGGAGCCGTTGACGATCAGCGTGTCGCCGGCCGTCACCTCGATGATGCCCACACTCTTGGCTGCCGAGCCCGAGAAGGTCAGGCTGCCTTCGGACACATACACGAACCCGCCAAGGTTGACCGAGCCGCCCAGGTCCGCTGACACGGTGGCGCCTTCCTTGGTGATGCCGCCATCGCCGCTGATCGAGGAGGTGCTGGCAAACGTCGTGCTGGCGCCAAGGTAGAAAGTGCGCGTGGCGTCAATCACCATGGCGCCGTCGATCGTGTTCGTGTAGCCGAGGCCCGTGAAGAAGAGTTCGCCTGCGGTGACGTTGACTTCGCCGGTGCCAGCTTGTGTGTACTGAATGCCAAGCAGTCCACTGGCGCCGCTGACGAGCGACCATTCGCCTTCGTTGACGAACGTCGGGCGAACGCCGACATCGCCGGGGTCGCGCGAAAGGGTCATGCTGGTGGATTGCAACACGCCCGTGGCGCGGTTCACGAGGCTGGCGCCGTCGCTCAGGAATACGCTTTGGCCGGCGTTATCCCAGGTGAAGTCATCCGTGAAATTCTCAAGCGTGCGGCCCGCCCAGTAGAGATCGCCGAACAGGGGAGAAACGGTGACCGGGGTCGCGGCGGGGAGGATGAGTTTTCCCGTGCCGGCCAGCGCGCCGCCACCCCAGAGGAACCCGCCGCCTGCCGTGAGGTCCCCAGCGCCTGCTACCGTACCGTCAAAGAAAAGGAATCTGGGCTCAAAGGTCACGGCGGCGTTGAAATTGAGGATCAACGAGTTGCCGGCAGCCTGGATCGTCATGGTGCTGTCGCCGCCCGTGACGCTGGCCCCGGTTTCAAAATTGTGCGTCCCATCCGTGAAAGTGAGGGTCGCCATGATGTCGAGGTTGAAGACGCCCGAATGGGTTCCGTCGTGTTCTAATTCCAACGTCTGGCTGTCGCCGACGTTCACGGTGCCGGCGTTGTTCAGGGAGATATCGATGGCGGTGCCAAAATAGTCGAGGGTTCCGGTAACAAACAGGTTCGATCCGGTACCGCCGATGATCGAGCCGCTGGTGAAGGTGCTGGTGCCGGTGAGAGTGACGTCGGTGAATTCATCGGTGCTGAGGCTGCCGAAACCAACCATGCGCAGGCTGCCGATGGAGGAATCGCCGCCGTGAAGGTTCAGGCCGCCATCGGCGATGGTGAGGGATCCGGGCGTGACGAGTTGCCCGATGGTATAGAACTCGGAGTCCGGGAAGACAACGTCGGTGGTCGCGCCGCCGATGTAGAACTGGCGGAACGTGTCGTTGCCAACGTCCGTGCCTGGAACGTAGTTGGCCGACCAGTTGCCAGCGTCACCCCAATCGCCATCCACGCCAGGATTGATCCAGAAAGAGTAGGTTCCCTCGGGAACGGCCACGAGTTTGTAAGTGGTCGAACCAGGCAACGTGCCAAGCGTGATACCGCTGGCCGTCGGCGTGTTCTTGGTCGCGAAGTCGCCGCTGCGGCTGGCGAAGGTCATGATGGTGAACGAATCGTCGAGGGCCGGCACGTACCCCGGCGTGAAGTCGTTGATGAAGACGGCGTTGATCGTGCCATCAAGGTTCGCGGTACCCGTTATGATGATTTGATCGTATTCCGGAACGCCTGAGTTCGTGCCGCCGATCTCGAAGTTGACGACGCTGCCGCCGGTGAGGTTGTAGTCGCCGGTGATATTGATGATGCCGGGCGAGTTGCCGGGGGCGAAGGTGCCGCCTGACTGGTTGACGTCGCCGTCGATGGTGCCGGCGCCCTTGATTAGTCCGTCCTGGATGTCAAAGGGAGTTGCGGACTGAACGTCGCCGCCGTGGAGATAGAGCGTGCTGCCGGCGAGCTGGGTGAAGCCGCCGGCGAAGTTGATGGCGCCGGTGCGGACATCGACGAGGCCACCCGCGTCGTTGACGAAGGCGACGTTGACGACCAGAGTCCCCGTGGACGTGGTGCGTTCGAAGGTTCCCTGATTGGTAATGGTGCCGCTGCCGTTGATCGCGGTGTCGTTGCTGACGGTGACGGTGCCGATGTTGGTCAGGTCGGTGTTGATGGTCTTGGCGCCCGAGCCGAGGTCGAGTGAGCCGTCGTTGGCCAACCCCGAGGCGCCGCTAAGCGTGCCGGAGACCCAGTTAAATCCGCTCTGGGTGGTGATGGCGCCGTCGGCAACCAGTTCGCCGCCGTCCAGCGTCAAGGCGCCGCCGATGGTGCTGGCGGTGTTCATCGTGAGCGCGCCGCCGGTAATACTCAAACTTTCGTAGTTGGTCAGGCGATTAACGATGTGGTTGCCCGTCGCATGGGTGATCGCCGCGGAACCGCTGATGCTGATGTAGGCGTTGTCGGTGGTGATCGGGACACTTCCGGTGCTCCAGTTGCTGCCCGTGGCCCAATCGCCGCCGTCGGCGTTGACCCAGAAGATGCTGGTGCCGCTGACGACCGCGGTGAGCTCGAATGAAGTGCCGCGATAATAGGGCGCCAGCGCGACGGTGCCGTTGTCGAAGAACCCGCCGCTGAATGTGCCGCCGCGGCTGGCGAAGGTCAGCAGGCGAAAACTATCCGCGTTTTCGAGGCTCGGCACATAGCCATTGAGCATGTTGGTGGTGTCGGCGCCGTCCAGCGTGGCGCTGCCGCTGACGGCGAGTCGATCGTATTCTCCCTCGTTGCCTCCGGCGATATCGGTGGCCAGGATGCCCGACGCGGTTTGCGTGTAGTTGCCGTTGATGGTGAGCGTGCCGACGGCGCCGGCGCCTGCGGGGTTGATGGCGCCGTTGTTGGTGACGTCGCCGACGAGCGTACCGGTGCCGCCTAGCGTCTTGGACGCGGCAACGGTGATGCCGCCGGGCGCAGTGACGGTGCCGTTGACGGTAGACGTGGTCGCGCCGAAGCTGGCGCTGGAGGTCGTGGTCAGCGTGCCGGTGATGGTGGTCGCCGTGCCGGCGAAGCTGGCGGTGTTGGCGTTGAGAGCGCCGGCGATGGTGACGGTGCCGTCGGATTGCGTGAACGTCCGCGCACTACTGCCAAAGGAGCTGCTCCCACCCACGATCATCGTGCCTGCGCTGCTGAAGGTTGCCGACGGAACGAAGTTTCGGCCATTTTGAATGGTGAAAGTGCCAGCGGCAGCGTTTGTGACGAAGCCAGCAAGGGCATCGGTCGTGCCGCTGGACCCCACATAGATCGGCGAACTGGCGCCGTCAAGAATGATGGTGGCCGCGTTGGTGGTGATGGCGCTCGGCAATCGCAATGTGCCGCCGCTAGTGACCTTCCAGGTCCCGCCAGTGAGGGTGCCGCTTGAGAGGTTAGTCGGAGCGGCGGTGGCATTGACGACGCCAGAGGTTTTGGCCTCAATGGTTCCGGAGTTGGTCCAGGCGCCCGATGGAGTCGCCGTGCCGCCGGACACGGTGATAACGCCTGTGCCCGCGTTGTTCAGGTTGCCGAGATTGGCGGATCCGCCGCTGACGTTGAGGGCACTCGTGTTGGTCAGGCCGCTGCCGTTGAGCGTGCCGGCCGTGACGTTGACCGTGCCCGCGTTCGACCACGCGGCATTGGCGGTCAGCGTGCCCCCGCTGATCGTCCAGGTGGCGCCGGCGGCATTGACGAACGTATGGTTGGCGGCCAGACCGACCCCACCGCCGGACGGGATCGTCCAGGTCCCGATGTTTCGCCAGGTGCCGCCGGTCACACCAAAAGCGCCGATGTTGAATCCCGCGCCGGTCACCTGGATGGGCACGGAGGTTTCGACCGTATGCGCTGCGATTTCTTGAGTCATGTTGGAAGTGAAGCCCGATTGGCCCAGGAAGGTGACGAGGCCAGTCCCTTGCAACCGCTGCGTGCCGGAAGCGGCGCTGAACCGCATCCCGGCTTCGGTCCCGACGGTCAGGGTCCCGTTCACCGTGAGATCATTGACCACGTTGAGCGTGCCCGCGCCGCCGGCAGCGGCACCGATAACGGTGGTCGTGCCGTTGAGGGTGACGTTGTTGAGGCTGGAGACAATCCCGGCCGAGAGTTGGAGCTGCGCTGCGCCGCTGGTGCCGACGGTTCCGCCGACGATGGTGCCGCCGGTGAGTTTCCATGTCCCGGTCGCGGCGTTGAGGTTGAGCGCGGTGTTGTTGAGCGTGCCAGTGATGTTGACGGTTCCCGCGGTGCCGCCGGTGCGTGTGAATGTGCCGACATTCTCGTTGGTGAACGTGCCGCCGAGATTCAGGATGCCACCTGTGACGCGCAGGTTGGCGTTGTTGTCCCACGAACCGCCGAGGGCGAGGGTGCCGCCGTCGGCGCCCCAGGTACCCGTGCCCTCGTTGATGAATGTGGCGCTGGCCCCGAAGTTGAGTCCGCCCCCGGAGGTGACGGTCCAGGTGCCGGTGTTTCGCCAGGTTCCCGGGATGGAGAGGGAGCCGATGTTGGTGCCCGAGCCGATGACGTTGATGTTGACGGAGGTCTCGACGATATGAGCCGCCCCGGCCTGATGAATCTCGGACGCGAAGCCCCATTGGCCTTGCATGGTGACGGTGCCGGTTCCTTGCAGGCGCTGGGTGACGCCTGCACCGGCGTTGAAGCGGAAGCCAGCCTCGTAGCCGAAATAGAGCGAGCCGTTCACGGTGAGATCACCAAGCACCTGCAAGGTTCCCGCGCCGCCGGAGAAAGCGCCGTTGACGGAAGTGGAACCGTCGAGTGAGACGTTGTTGAGGGTCGAGACATTCCCCTGGGCCAGTTGCAGCTCGGCGCCGCCTGCCGTGGTGACGTTGCCGCCGACAATCGTGCCGCCGGCCAACCGCCAGATGCCGGTGGAAGCATTCAGGCCGAGGCTGGTGTTGTTGAGGGTGCCCGTGATGTTGACGGTGCCTGCGGTGCCGCCAGTGCGCGAAAACGTGCCGATGTTTTCGTTGGTGAACGTGCTCCCCATATTGAGAATGCCACCGGTGACGCGCAGGTTGGCGTTGTTGTCCCAGGTTCCGCCAAGGTTGAGCGTACCGCCGTCTGCGCCCCAGGTCCCCGTCCCTTCGTTGATGAAGGTCGCGCCAGAGCCGAAGTTGAGTCCGCCGCCGGAGGTGACGGTCCAGGTGCCGGTGTTTCGCCAGGTGCCAGCAAAGGTTCCTGAGTTAACCGAGGCGCCGATATTGGTGCCCGAGCCGATCACGTTCAAGTTGACCGAAGTCTCGACGATGTGAGCCGCCCCGGCCTGATGAATCTCGGACGCGAAGCCCCATTGGCCTTGCATGGTGACGGTGCCGGTTCCTTGCAGGCGCTGGGTGACGCCTGCGCCGGCGTTGAAGCGGAAGCCAGCTTCGTAACCGAAATAAAGCGATCCGTTAACGGTGAGATCGCCGAGAACCTGCAACGTGCCGGCGCCGCCGGAGAAGGCGCCGGTGACGGACGCGGCTCCGTCAATCGTGACGTTTTGCAGCGTTCCGGTTACACCGTTCGAAAGGACGAACTGCGTTCCCGAGGCGACGGTCGCGCCGTTCAAGGTGGCGTTGGTAAGGGTAAGTGTTCCGACGGACGAAATCGTCCGTGTGCCGCCGTCAAGCGTCAACGTACCGCCGGTCACCGAAAAACGTTCGCTGCTGGTGATGCTCTGAACTGTGGAGTTGCCTGAGGAATGTGTGATGGTCAAATCAGCCCCGGCCGCGCCGAGATCGGGAATGATAACATCGTCGCCCGCCGCCGGCACGCGGTTCAAGTCCCAGTTCGCGGCTGTGGCCCACGCGCCGCCGGATGCGTTGTTCCACGTAATCGTCGCCGGCACCACGCGCGCCTCCAGCGGCTCGATGCCGGGGCGGTACAGGTCGCGGTCCTTCAACGGCTTCCACGAGATGCGAAACCCAAGTCGGCTGGCCAAATTTCGTAGCCACGAACGGAGCATCAACATGACGAACCTTGTCCTTTCCACATCCGCCAATCAACGCACGCGCGCAGCATCAGCGGGAGAGGCAACATCAGGGCGAATTCTTTCCCATGGCATCGCTTGGGGGCCGACAAAAATCTGTCGGCGGATGGCGAAACCGCGACTCGGTTGCCCGAGTCCTGGGGACGTCTCGGCTCACTCGGCAGGTCAAGCGGCGCTACTGGCAGCGCCGCCTGTTCTCACACCTGGTTTCTTGAAGGGTGGCGGACCGATCGGAAACTTCGGCAAAGCCAACCTAATCGATCACGATGGTTTCTTTGACAAAGAGCCCCAATTCGGAACCCATTCGGGGATATCTTTTCAGGCCCGGCATGAATTTTCAAACTAATAACTCAATACTTACGAAAAAGTCATCATTCACCCTCACGTTTGGCTCCGGGCTACGTTGCCTCTGCGGGTAGGATGGGTGGAGTTTCGTGTCCTTTCGCGCTCATGCCAGAAGAGACTTGAGCCCAGCGAGAACACCTTTTGCCGTGAAAAAGGCTTGAACAGCGGTCACCAGGCGTTCGCCGTGAACTTGGTTCTCGTGGCAGAATCGCAGTTCGTGCTCGGCCAAATGGAGTTTACGATGGGCTTCCGTCAACCGAGTTAGAGGCATCAAGATTTCCGGCGCCGATCCGAGCGTCGCCTCGCGCAGGCGGTGAAGGTTCGCCAGCTGCATTTTCGCATTGGGCAGGGTGTCCGCACAGGTCGGTTGCTCGCAAGCGACTTCCAGCGCGGCGATTCGGTCAAGCAAATCGGCGGCGGTGGTTTCGGTGAAGATCGGTCGTCGGGCCGTCGGTTTGCTCGCTTCGAGCTTCAGTGCGTCGGCCATCTCGCTGAAGACCGATTGCCAGTCGCCGAGTCGCGGCTGGCGGAAGAGCCGCAGCGTCGGATACCACAGGCTGTCGGACCGCCGCAGGAGCCAGCGCCAGTCCGGCGTATACGAAAGCGCGACCCAGCATGGCACGCCCATGGCGCCGGCCAGATGGGCGATCGCGGTATCGACCGTCACCACCAGGTCCAGACTGGCGAGGACCGCTGCCGTGTCCATGAAGGGTCCGGACGCCTGGTCCAGCAACTCACCCAGACTCAGGACGGAAAAGCGACCGGCGCGCGCGCGCATGCTTTCACTGCCCGTACCTTTTTGCAAACTGATGAGGTTCACGCCGTCAATGCGAGCGAGCGGCTCGAAGGCGTCCAGCGCGACGGAGCGATGCCGATCCCAGGCATGGCGCGGGCTGCCCTGCCAGGCGATGCCGACGCGGAAGCCGCGCACCGGTGCGAGTTGATTGCGCCAGTGAGCGACGAGTTCTGGGTTGGGATGAATGTAGGGGACTTGCGCGGGGATCGTGTCGAGTCTGGTGTTGAAAACCGTGGGCAGGCTCATGAGCGGTTGCCAGACGTCGAACGCCGGCGGCGTCGCGCCCCAGGCGACCAGGCCGTCGATGCCCGGCGTGCGAGACAGAATCGGGATCAAAGTGTTTTGACATTGAACGATGACGCGCCCGCCGCGTTCCCTGACGAGCGGCGCGTAGCGGACGAAATGAAGCACGTCGCCGAGGCCTTGCTCGCCGTAGAGCAGAATCGTGCGTCCCCCCAGCGGCGCGCCGTCCCAGCGCGGCTGCTTGTAAGCCGGCAGCGGCGTGGTCCGCTTGCATTTCCAGCGCCAATCGTAGGCCGGCCAGCCGCGCTCGTAATCGCCTTGCAAGAGCCAGATGAGGGATTGGTTCCACGCCGCCTCGGCATGATCGGGCTTGAGCTTCAGCGCCGTGGCGTAGTGGGCCAGCGATTCGTCGAAGCGCTGTTGCACGGACAGGGCGGCGCCCAGGCTCGTATGCGCGTCGGCGAGGCCAGGCGCCAGTTCGACGCCGCGCTTCAAATCGGTGATCGCCTCGTCCAGTCGGCCCAGCGCGACCAACGCGATGCCGCGGTTGATAAACGCCTTGGCGTACTCGGGCCGAAATTGCAGGGCGGTCTTGTAACGGGCGAGCGCCTCGTCGTGTTTGCCCTGCTCGCGCAGGACGTTTCCGAGGTTGTGATGGACCTCCGCCAGATCGGGCCGAAGGGCCAGGGCGCGCTCGAAGCAGGACTTCGCCTCGTCGAGGTGTTCCTGTTCGTTGACGATGAAGCCGAGGTTGCCCAGCGCCAGCGCATGATCGGGTTTCAACTCGATACATTTGCGATACATCGGCTCGGCTTCCTGATTCTTGCCTTGTTGCAAGAGCACGTTGCCCAGCAGGAAATAGCCTTCCGCCTGCTGCGGATCGATCTCCAGGGCTTGGCGAAAGCAAGCGACGGCCTCGACGGGCCGATGGTCGGTGTCACAAAGTTGCGCCAGCGCGAACCAGACCTGCGCGCTGCGTGGCTCGGGGCGCAATAACTGGCGATAGGCGTCCTCGGCCTCGCGCAGTTTTCCCGCATGATGCAGTTGCACGGCTTGCGCAAGCGTCGGCGTGTTCATGGGCGGTTCTCTTGTTCGGGAGCGCAAAGTTGATCCAGGTATCCGGTGCCGTGATGTTGCACTTCCAAAAAGTCAGCACACGCCGGCGCGGGCTTGTAGACGCGAAACGCGCGCATGATGCCGAGCGAGGCCGTCGTTTCCAGAGGGCCGATGAAGCGCGACTGCCGATCGTTGAAGTGCGGCTGGCGCACCCAGTGCGCCATCTGTCTGGCGTTCAGGAAGAAACAGCCCGAATGCGGATTCAGCGTCCGCTCGAAGGGCACGTCCTGGCCGAGCGCGTTGAGCGTCAACGGCGGCGAATCGTGGATGTTCTGAAACATGTCGGTCACCCGTTCCGCCAGAGCGCCATCCACATAGACCTTGGAAATCAGCCGGCCCAAACCGGCTTCAAAGCGGTTGGGCTGCAACAACTTGTCGTCTCCCGCCAGAGCGTTGAACCATGCCAGCTTTTGAAAGAACCACGGATCGACCAGGGTCAGGTCGTCCTCCAGGAAGCCGTAGTAATCGAACTGGCCAAGATTTTCCCGCAAGACGTCATGGCAGGTGAAGCCGAGCAGTTCGGGTTCCACGTCATGGTTCTTATGAGTAAAATATCGTACCTCGGCCGGCAGGCGGTCCAGGGCATGTTGGCCGCCCGTGGTGCAGACGATCACGCTGACCGTCACCGGTCCTTGCGCCGGTGTCGGCCGAGCGGTGGCGGTCCGTTGCTCGATGCAAACGTGAGCGTCATGGAAATGCAGACGCAGCGAGGCGAGGCAGGCCGTCAATGCCTCGACCCGATGTTCGACGCGCGCGTCGAGGGATCCGTGCCGGCGCTGGATCCCGCAGTCTTTCGCCTGCGGGCGTGAGGCACTTTCGCCGCGTACAAAATGCGGAATGGCAATCAACACGCGCATGGCCGTCTCTGGCGTAGGTCAGGCTTTCCAGCCTGACAGCACTCGCGAAGAGTCAGGCTGGAAAGCCTGACCTACCCAAAAGTATGCGACTACCGTTGGGGGTGCACACTTTACCTTTCGCACGCCGGTCATTATAAGAACAAGGCGTCCCGCGCGGCTCAACGCCGCCACGCTTGCGCTGCCCCGCTGCCTTTCGCGAAAGCCCCGTCATGCACGTCCTCTTCATTCATCAGAACTTCCCCGCCCAGTTTGGGCATATCGCCGCGTATCTGGTGCAGCAAAAACGTTTTCGCTGTACGTTTCTTTCCGAGCAGCCGCCGCAGGCGTTTGGCGGGATTGAGTGTGTGCAATACAAGCTGCAAGGCGGTGCGACGCCAGCGACGCACTTTTGCAGCCGCACGTTTGAAAACGCCATCTGGCATTCCCATGCCGCCTTTCAAGCCCTGCAGGCCCGGCCCGATATCAAGCCTGATTTGGTGGTCGCCCATTCCGGCTTCCTGTCCACGGTGTTTTTGCGCGAGCTTTACGACTGCCCGATCGTCAACTACTTCGAGTATTACTACCGCACGCACGGATCCGATATGGACTTCCGCCCGGAGTTCCCCAACCCCGCGATGAACGCCCTGCGCGCCCACGCCCGCAACGCGGTGGCCCTGCTCGATCTGGAAAACTGCGACATCGGCTACAGCCCGACCCGCTGGCAACGCAGCCTGTTCCCGCGTCTGTTTCAAGACAAGATTCGTGCCATCTTCGACGGCATCGACACCAATATCTGGCGGCCGTTGCCGACGGGACCGCGCCGATTGGGCGATCGCGTCTTTCCCGAGGGCACGCGCATCGTCACTTACGTCTCGCGCGGCATGGAGAGCATTCGCGGGTTCGACATTTTCATGAAGGTCGCCAAGCGCATCTGTCAGCGCCGCTCGGATGTCGTCTTCCTGGTCGTCGGCGATGATCGCGTCTGTTACGGCGGCGATCTCGACTTCACCGGCGGCAAGAGCTTCAAGCAATGGGTGCTCGACCGCGATGACTACGATCTTTCGCGTTTTATCTTTACCGGCCCCATTCCCATTGGTACGCTGGTCCAGGTTTTCGCATTGAGCGACTTGCACATTTACCTGACGGTGCCGTTCGTGTTGTCGTGGTCCATGCTGAACGCGCTGGCGTGTGGGGCAACGGTGCTCGCGTCCAACACGCCGCCGGTGCGTGAGGTGATTGAGCCCGGGAAGACGGGGTTGCTGGAGGATTTCTTTGACGTTGACCGCCTGTCGGATCAAGCCCTGCGCGTGCTTGACGCCCCCGGCGATTTCAACCCGCTGGGCCAGGCCGGGGTCGAATTGATCCGCAATCGTTACAGCCTGGACGTGTGTTTGCCGCGCATGCTGGCGCTGTATGAGGATGCCGTTCACGCGCGGCATTGATCGCCCGTTAATTCGCCGCGTGCGGCCTGGCGTTCGCGGGGCGCCTGGCGACCGCCAGGCCGCACGCGGCTACCATCGCGGCTAAGCAATGTCCGAAGAATAACTTCCGGCTTTCGGCCTGAAAGGCCGATTCTGTCAGCCCAGGCCGAAGGCCTGGGAATTCCATTGGATCGACGGATCGAGCCTGAAAGGCTTGTTCAACGAACGGCCCCTTTCAGGGCCGACCGCCTTCGGCAACCATCACCCAAGCCTTCGGCCTGGGCTGACAGAACGAGTTTTTCAGGCTCGACAAACCCGAGTGTGAAATCGGGAAGTTATTTTTCTAGCCCCAGGCCTTCGGCCTGGGCTGACAGAACGAGCCTTTCAGGCTCGACAAACCCGAGAAAGGCAAGTGTGAAATCGGGAAGTTATTTTTCGAGCATTCTTAAACCAGGATAGGGAGATTTTCCCATGAGTTCGTCATCGCTTTCGCGCGAAGAGATTCGCCGCCACTATGCCGTCGCCTGTCAATCCAGCGGCGGCGGGGCGCCGCCGGATGTGGAACCCTACCTGGCGAATTTTCAGGAGCCTGAACGCTCGGCGCTGCGCTCGGAACTCGAAGCATTGCGCCAGGCGGGCGGAGCGACCGTCGATTTCCCGGGGCCGGACAGCGAAACCGTGGACAGGACCGCTGACGCCGCGGACCAATCGGGACCGAGCGTCGATTTCAGCCTGTCCCGCGGCGGTGCGACGACCGACTTCGCGCCGGGCGATCCGCGCGCAACGACCGACTTCGCGCCCGCCGATCCGCGGGCCACCACCGATTTTCAACCCGGCGCTACCCAAAAAAAAGGCAAACTCGACGCGCCGCCCCAAAGCATCGGCAACTATGACATCCTTGGCGTCCTGGGCCGCGGGGCGATGGGCGTCGTCTACAAGGCCAGCCAGCGCGGCTTGAAACGCATTGTCGCTCTCAAGATGGTGCTGTCCGGGAGCCACGCCGATGAACGGGAACTGGTGCGCTTTCGCGCCGAGGCGGAGGCGGTCGCCCAGCTTCAGCATCCCAACATCGTGCAGATTTACGAAGTCGGCGAGGCCGATGGCAGGCCGTTCTTTTCGCTGGAGTTTGTCGAAGGCTCCAGCCTGGACAGGAAAATACGCGACAACCCGCTCCCCGCGCGCGAGGCCGCCCGGATTTGTCAGAAGCTGGCCGAGGGCATGGCCTACGCCCATCAGCGCGGCATCATTCATCGCGATCTCAAGCCCGCCAACGTGTTGTTGGCCGCGGACGGCACGCCGAAGATCAGCGACTTCGGCCTGGCCAAACAGATGGACGCTCAGGATGCCGGCTTGACCCGCGCTGGCACGGTGCTCGGCACGCCCAGCTACATGGCCCCCGAGCAGGCGGAGGGCAAGATCAACGAGCTCGGTCCGCTCTCCGATGTTTATTCGCTGGGCGCCATTCTTTACGATCTGCTGACAGGCCGGGCGCCGTTCCGTGGCACCACGCTTCTTGAGACGCTGGAGCAAGTGCGCACGCGCGAACCGGTGCCGCCCTTGCAACTTCAACCGACGGTGCCGCGCGATCTGGAAACGATTTGCCTGAAATGCCTGCAAAAAGATCGCACGCGCCGCTACGCCAGTGCGACCGAGCTGGCGAAGGACCTGGAGCGTTTTCTCAAGGGCGAGCCGATCCAGGCGCGGCCCGTGAGCACGGCCGAGCGCGCCTGGCGCTGGTGCCAGCGCAATCCCTGGGTCGCGGGGTTGAGCGCCGCGGTCGCTCTGGTGGTCATCGCCTGGGCGGTCACTTCGTCGGCGCTGGCGTGGGGTTTGAAGTTGCAAAAAGACGAGGCCGACCTTCAGACGAACATCGCCCAGAAGCAAACCGCCGAGGCCCTGCGCCAGGAAGGCATTGCCAAGGGGCAGACCATCCTGGCCCAGAAAAACGAAAAAAGCGCCAAGGCCACCGCGGAGGAAACCGTCGGCGCCATGGCCAAGCTAGGTGAAATCATCTATCAGCGCCTGCAATCGAAACGCCTGGCCGTTTCGGGCGATCCCAACGTTCGCAAGCTGCGCGACGACGTGCTGGCGACGCTACGGCAATCGCTCCAGGATGTCAGCGCGAAGA
The DNA here is from genome assembly GCA_016191165.1 of Planctomycetota bacterium. Lineage (GTDB taxonomy): Bacteria > Planctomycetota > Planctomycetia > Gemmatales > Gemmataceae > SIAQ01. The sequence goes on along the minus strand of JACPPF010000115.1, from coordinate 4,117 downwards.
TTGACAAGGCCGGCGCCACCCCGTTCGGCGCGCCCGGCGCCGCCCAGGCCATGGGCCGTGTCCTCGCCAAGGTCGGGCAGGGCGATGAGGCGCTCAAGAACTTCCAGCGCAGCGCGGCCATCCTCGAACAGATGGTCAAGGCAGCCCCCAACAACGACCAGGCCCGGGCCAACCTCGGCGTCATTCTGCTTGACCTGGGCGACACGGCCCTGGCCATCAAGGGCAATGCCGCGGAGGCGCGCGATCATTACACGCGCGCCTTCAAGCTGCACAACGAAATCCTGGCCCAGCCGCGCGATGGCTCGTTTCCACCGCAGCGCAACAAAATCATCCTGTCCCATGATGCCCATCATCTGGGTGAAGCCAACCTGGCGCTGGGCGATCCCGCCGCAGCACGAAAGCACTTTGAAGAAAGCCGGGTCTTACGCAGGGCGTGGACCGATGCCGAGCCGAAAAGTCTTGAGGCCCGCAGTTACCTCATGCAAATCCACATGTGCCTGGGCATGGCCGAATCGTTTCTCGGCGATGACAAGAAGACCGACCAGCAATTTGCAGAAGCAGTGCGCCTGGGCAACTCAGTGATCGCCGCGGCGCCGAAGTATGTCCCGTTCCGCGCCGACCTCGCGGAGGTTCAGGGCAACCACGGCGACGCCGTTTTGCGCCGCGGCAAGCTGGAAGAGGCAGGCAAGATTTTTCAGCAAGCGATGGACAACCTTCAGTTCGTCCTTTCCAAACGGCCCGATGACCTCGCCTACCAGACCCACCTGGCCCTGGCGCACGAACGGCTCGGCCTCGTGTCGGCGCGCCTGGGCAAAAAGAAGGAAGCCCAGAAACACTTCAGCGACGCGCTGCAGTTGCGCCTGGAACTCCTGCAAGTCGCCCCCAACAATCTGACACGCCAGGCCGCCTACGTGCTGGCGCTGGCGCGCGCCGGCAAACACGCGCCGGCCGCCAACGTCGCCAACAAACTGCGCGCATCCATGGCCAAAGGAGTCGAGTTGCAATTGCAACTGGCGCGCTGCCTGGCCGTCTGCGCAACAAACGACTCACCACAAAAAGCGAGCCAGCTTAAACAGGCCGTGGAGGTGGTGCAAAAGGCGACAACGGGTGGTTTCAAGAACGCGACGGTGCTTCGGACCGACCCGGAATTCACGCCGCTGCGCGCGGATCCCGCGTTCAAAAAAATCCTCGCCGAGGTGAAGGCGCGGTGATCGACTTACAGCCTCGCAGAGACCCCACGGTGAGCACGCAGCGCGAGCAAGTGCGGCACTTGCTCGCGCTGCGTTCTCAGTTGGTGCGAAACCGTCGTTCGGGCTTTCCAGCCTGGGCATACGGACGGTCAGGATGAAAGGCCTGGCCTACCTGAAAAGGGATTGCGATCACTGTTTGTTCCGTTTGACGAGCGGCGCCAGGTATCCCCGTGTCCACTCCGGGCGCGGGGGGAATCGGCCGGCGCTCAGGTCCTTGCGCCATTCGGAATCCGGTTTGCGAACGATCCCGCTCATCTCGAACTCGTAATGGCTAAGTACCGGGCCGGCGTAAACCATGCGGTCCTTGCCATTATCGATGGCTATGAGCAGCAAATCGACGTTGCCGACGCCCTGGTGCAAAACGCACCCGGGGTCGCCGTGAATGGGCGTGGGCACGTTGGTATGCACGTCGGCCACCAGGGGGTCCGGTTGCCCCGAGTCGGTCGTGCTCTTCCAAAACAGCTTCGTGTACCAACCGTTGTACTCCGTGTGCCCACTGCTGGAGTCCTTTTGCACGATGTCTTTGAGGAACCTGGTTTCCGCGGCCGTCAGCTCTTTTTGCCCCAGTTGTTTGGTTGCGATCGTTTTCAGTGTGCCGACCTGTTGGGCGAAGTTGCGCAGGAAGGCCGCCTGGTGTTTCTGCAGTTCCTTGAATTCGATCTTGATGTCGCCTCGGGTCGTTTTCTTGACGGTCGTACCGTTCGGGTATTGGGTTTTTTCGATCAGATCCGCCGCGCGCTGGACCATCGTTTCCATGCGGCTCCAGACGTGGGGCACCGGCTCCACGAAGCCGGCCGGATAAAAACAACTTGCCCTCGACGTGTACGATTGCTTCGCATACAAGATGGTATCGTGGCGCAGGTGAGTCCAGGAAGCCATTTGCGTGTTGAGCGATTTCATGGCCCAGGCCTTGGTTCGGAGAGCCTCCGGGTATTTCGCATCGGTGGTCGGCTTTGACAGTTCGCGCAGCGTGGCGAGCCAGCCCAGGTAAAGGTTCTCGTTCCACTCGGATGTTCGCTGGGCGTCGATGACATTGCGAGCCGCCGCCAGGTTGGCTTGATAATTCACCTTATCGCGAAACCGGTGCGTGCCGGCGGTGATGCGATCCACGAGCAGCGGCACAACCTGATCATTGCCCAGCGCGGCGAAGGCCACGTCCAGGCAGCTCGGCACGCGCCGCACGCGCAGAATTTTTCCCTCCGGTCTCTCTTCAAACTCCACGGGAACGTCATCAAAGACCACCTTGGCAGTGACCCAGCTGTCCAGGACGAATTTCTGGCCCAGGAGCGTGAAGGACCGGGGCAACTCGACCTTGCCGCCAAAGGGGGATGTATAGACGTCGCCGCGGATATGCTGCAGGCCGACCTTGCCCGCGAGGATCTCGGCTTGCAGCGCTTCGAGTTGTTCCATGGTCTTGAGGTCTGCCGGGGACTTGATGCCTGCTTTGGCGAGCAGCGCGCCAAGGTGAGAAAAAGTGGCGGAGTCGGTCCGGCCCACGTAGGTCTGGATCAAGCGATCGAATTGCTGCCAGCGCTCGAATTGACCGGACCGCGCCAGCAAGTCGTTGAGGATGACTGCGGAACCCAGCTCGCGCGGCGACGATAGCACGCCCCAATAATCCTTGCCCCCGGCGATACGCAAATCGATCCGGCCGCACCACATCATGGCCCTGGAGTATTTCTTGAGCCGGTCCGAGTTCTCGTAGTGCCCACGGACCTCGAACTGAGAAAAGTCCATTTCCCGCTTTCGGCCGAAGAGGTTGAACTTGTGCAACTGCTTTCCTTCGACGGCTTGAAGCGTTTGCGCCACCCGGGCTTCCTGGTTGAGGGCGGTCGGCGCCTGCTTTCCAGCCAGGAGCGAGCGAGCCATGGCCAGGAAATAATCCGCATCGGCCAAGCTGTCCTTCAGAACGCCGCGGCCGTACTCCTTTTCGGCCGCTGGAATGCTCTTGGTCATGGCCGAGAGGATTTCATCGAGCGAAGCATACAGGTAGGTTTCTTCCAGTTCTTCCAGCATGCCGTCGTAGCTGCGGTGCCAGGCGTGCAGAAGAGCGTCCGTTGGAATAAATACCGGCAGGTCGCGGCTATAGATTCGATAGAACATCTCGGCGAAACTCCCGGCCTCCAGGCGTTCGCTGACCACGAAGCCATTTTTCTTGAAGCGGGCAAGTTCCGTTTCATTGAGGCGAAAATCGAATGGGTAACGAGTTCTCAGAAGCTTGGGATCCCGATTGAAGTCGTCCCAGAATTTTGCCTTGGTGGGGTCCCAGGTTAATTTGTCGAGATAGCTGGCCTTGGCAGGATAGCGCCGAGCGAATTCCTGGGGAGAGATCTTGCCGATTTGCTTCAGTTCTCGCTCGAAATGCGCGGTGTAGCCCAACGAATCCTCGTTCGTTTTCTTGGCTTTCACCTTGGCGGGTTGCGCCAGCGCACCGCCTGGGCACGCCAGCCAGCCACCAACCACGGCGACCGCGATTCCACATGCGAAAACGCCACCTAGCCGCTTCCACTTGAATTGCATCATGATGGTCCTCCCCGGGCCAGTTCGAAAGACGGGCCGTGTGAGTTTGCGACGCCTGACTGTTGTCGCTCTATATCAAGACGAGTCACCAGGGAATATCGCGCGAGAGAACTGGATTCGTGGGATTGCCCATCCCGACGCAACGATGGCGGGGTGAAAATTGGTGCGTTTCGGCAGGGCTCGCCTCGGTTTCATCTGCAAAGCGCCGGAGGGAGTGGTAGGAACCCGTAAGAGCGTGTTTTACAATCGCCCATTTGCTTTGACCGCCTTTGATTTCTTGACAGCCAACCTTCGGGTCATCAGGTGAATCATGCTGATATAAATCATAGTCTCGCTTGATTCGATCG
>JACPPF010000114.1 GCA_016191165.1 Planctomycetota bacterium | reverse complement strand
AGGAAAAAACGCCCAGTCATAAACAGTTGACACTATTCGACATATAACCGGACAGTAGTGACCCAAGATGCCAAAAAACGGCTGGGAAGCCGATACCAATATTTACCTAAACTCCCCTCGTGAAATCTGCGAAACTCGAACGTAGTGCTTGCCCAAAAACCACGGGCAGGATCAGAATCAAGACCAGGTCGAGCATCATGCCGGCCGCGTCGAGCTGAAGCGTCGCGCCGGTCAGGACGTACAACCACGCGGTCGTCATGAACCAGCTTGTGAACGTCGTTCCAAGGACGGTCAAGAGCGCGGTGGCCTCATTTCCGCCGGCCAGGCGAGTCCAGAGAATCGCTGACGCCAGCGTACATGGCACGCTGCCGATGATCGCCAGGCCGATCTGGAGGTCCTGAAACGGCGTCAGGAACCCCAACGCCCAACCCAACGGCGGAACCACGCCGTAGCTAAGCAGCACCGCCCACAACGCGGCGTACGGTTGGCGCGCCTCGGCAAGAAGCGACCGCGTCGGCATCGTCCAGGCCATTAGTAAGAGCGACACGGCGATTGTGGGCCGCGGGTTCAAAAAATCGGTCGCGTGCCGCAGCGCCGCAGGCGCGCTCAACGCTGCCCCAAGCCCGAGCGTGAGCAGCAGCAAGAACCAGTGTTTGGAAAGAAACGCGGACATGCAACCCACCCAAACCCGAGCTTCTGCGCCGTCCATGAGACCCACTTCGCGCCACGCCTGGCGGTTTCGCGCCCAGGGCAGTGCCCTCACATTGGCGCCTCGATCAGATTCCCTAGCGCTGTTGGAAAAATCGGCAACCGCCCCGATTCGTGTACCCACCCAAAAAGAAATTCGACCGCTGGCCCACAGACGCGTCCCTGGCACGGACCCGTGCCGCAACGCGTTTGCAGCTTGGCGTCGCGCCAGTCGCTGAATTGCTTCAGGACGCCAAACGGCACATCTTCGCAGCGGCACACCAACGTATCATCCCGGGCGAGTTCGCGCAACTCCGGGCGAAGCGAAAACGTGTCCTCAAGCAAGGTCGCGAAGCGTGGCGTTTTCCGGCGTGCTTCCTGCATGGTGCGCGCACGATCGGCCTGGTCGGTCGCGGCCCAGCCGGCGATCTGCCCTTCGAGCAAGGCCTTGTCCAGTCCGCCGATCCCCGTCAATTCGCCAACGGCGTAAACACCGGGAACCGTCGTCTGCTGAAGATCATCGACCCGCACGCTTCCCCTGTCGAGCGTGCAACCGAGATGGCGGGGCAACTCGGTATTGGGCACGAGGCCAAATCCGCACGCCAGCGCATCACAGGGCTCCGTCCAGGTATTCTTGCCATCGGTCAACGTGACGGCCACGATCCGCCCGTCGCCCTCGCAGCCCAACGGCCAGCAGCCCGCGCGAAAGGGAACGCCGCGCACCCGCCAGCGTAGCCCGATCGCCTCGGCAATCTTCGCTGGTTGCCGCAAAACCAGGGAGGCGCCGAAGCGAACCAATTTGCCTCGCGGCGTCTGCTCCGCCACGAGGCGCACGTTGGCGTCGTGTTCGTGCAAGAAGGCGGCGACGGCCAGCAGGAGCGGTCCGGAGCCGGCGACGACAATCCGTTGCCCGCGCACCGCGTACCCGGATTTCACGAGCGCTTGCAGGCCTCCGGCTCCGAAGACGCCGGGCAGCGTCCAGCCCGGAAACGGCACGAAGCGCTCGCGCGCCCCGCACGCCAGGATCAACCGCCCATGATGCACCGCCCTGGGCCCTGCCGGTCCGTCCGCGCGCAGAGTTCCAGGGCCGGCCGATCCGAGAATTTGCGTATGCGTAAAAACATCTACCTTATTCCTGTCCAGGCGTTTCAGCCAGTCGGCGGCAAGGCGCGGCGGCGGCTTACCGGCATCGCGCCGCCAGATCTGCCCGCCGCCCTCGGGGTTGTCATCGATCAGCGCGACGCGACGTCCCGCCTCGGCCGCACACACCGCCGCGGCGATCCCGCCAGGACCGGCGCCGATGACGATCACGTCCGCCTCGATTTTTGAGGCCGGTGTAACCGGTGCCTGCGTTGCGGGCTCGTTCTGAATTCGCATGCCGTCCCGACAATTCACCATACAGGTTCGTTGATGGAGGGTCCCATCCACCGTCATGCGGCACTCGAAGCAAACGCCCATGCCACAGAACGGGCCGCGCGGGGCGCCGGATACCGATTGCCTCAGGGCCGGGCCATTAGCCTGCATGACGCAGGCGGCGATGCTGCAACCCGTTTGCGTTTCGACGGGACACCCTTCAATCGTGACGGTGACGCGCTTACCCATGCGGCGCCCCTTTCTTGAATCGCGACGGCAGGTAGGGTAGTCCTGGAATCGCGGACGAGCGTCCCGTCAGATGGCACGCGACCAATTCCGCCGTTCCAAGCGAGGTGGTGATGCCCAGTCCCTCGTGCCCCGTGGCGAGGTAGTGTCGGTCAACCTCGGCTGGGCCGATCAAGGGCAGCGAATCGGGCGTCGCGGCGCGAAAGCCGGTCCAGGTTCGGATCGCGCTGAGACCCGCCAGGCGGGGCATGTACGCCAGAGCTCGCGCGACCATGCGATTCAGCATCCGCGGTTCGACGTCCTTGTGCAAAACGTCGAACTGCCGGGACGAACCCAGAAGCATTTGCCCGGTCCGGCGAGGCTGCAAATTGAACGCCACCGACTCAGTGGTATGGCCGTGGGCGCTTTTCAGATAGCCGAGTTCGACGAGTTGATGCCGCGCGAAGCCGGGATAGCGATCGGTGATGACAAGGTGCCCCTTGCGTGGACGAATTGGCAGACCGGGAAACAACTCGGCAGCCCATGTACCGGTCGCATGGACCATGCTGCCACAGGAAAAAGTGGTGCCGTCGTGAATGCGAAGGAGGGCGCCATCGATCTGGACGACTGGTTGGCCAAGCGCCAGCGTGGCGCCTTGTTGGCGTGCCTGTTCGAGAAGCCAGCGCGCGGCGCACGGGGGATAGATCACGCTCTCGTTGACGACGCGCAGGGCGCCCGTCAGGCCTGGGCGCAGGTTAGGCTCCGCTTCGGCCAACGCCCAGGCGTCGAGGACCTCGGTGGCAACGCCGCGGGCTTCATAGTAGGCATGTTTCGCCCGGGCCGCGGCCATTTCGTCGTCGTCGGCCGCGAGCCACAGCGTACCGGTTTTCACGTATTCGGCATCGTCAGGTAGTTGTTCGGATAATTCATTCCAGAGCTGTTGCGAGTAGGAAGTGAGGGCAAACTGGGCCTCGGAATCGTCCATGACGGTGATGTGCCCCATGCCCGCCGCGGTGGCGCCGCCGGCGATGCCGCGCCCATCGATAACCGTGACGCGCATCCCGGCGTTCGCCAGCGCCCGGGCGCAGGCCGCTCCGACGATGCCGGCGCCTAGGATCGCGACATCGCACGTCACCACGCTCATCCCGAGATCCCCCACTGAAAGGGGTCGGCCTCATCCAGCACCAGCCGCGCCTCGGCGGTGATGTGAGCGCTGCCCCGAATCGACGGCAGCACCACGGGCCCGGCGTCTACCGGCGCGGCATCGGTAATCACGATTCCAGAAGCCTCAAACACGCTACCGAGGATGCTCTCCTGCCGCCAGGTCGCACCGGGCTTGAGTTTACCGTCGGCGATCAGGCAGGCGATCTTCGCGCTGGTGCCTGTGCCGCACGGCGATCGATCGTACGCCTTGCCAGGGCACAGCACAAAATTTCGGCCCTGATTGCGTGAATCGCGTGGCGGCCCGAACAGTTCGATATGATCGATTTCCGCGCCGTCCACACCGGTGATGGCCTGTTCCTGCAAAGCTCGGCGAATTCCCCAGGTGAAATGGGTTAGGGCATCCACGTTGGCGCGGTCCAGCGATTGCCCATGCGCGTCGAGCAGGAAGAACCAGTTGCCGCCCCACGCCACGTCGCCGGTGATCGTGCTCCCGTCATCCATACGCACCTTGACGTCTTTGCGATGCCGATAGCTCGGCACGTTGGCAACGGTGACGGTGTTCCCGCCATCGTACTCGGCGCTGACGCAGCCGACTGGCGTCTCAAGTAGGTGAATGCCGGCGCCGATTCGGCCCAGATGCGCCAAGGTCACGATGACGCCGATCGTCCCGTGTCCGCACATGCCGAGATAGCCCACGTTGTTGAAAAAGATCACGCCGGCGGCACAGGTCGGATCGCAAGGCGTGCACAAAAGCGCCCCGACCAGCACCTCGGAGCCGCGTGGTTCGTTGATGATGGCCGTGCGATAGTGGTCAAAATGGCGCTGGAAGCGTTTGCGCCGTTCAGCAAGTGAGCCGACCCCAAGGTCGGGCCCGCCGCTGACGACGACGCGCGTTGGTTCGCCCGCGGTATGAGAATCGATGATGGCAATGGGAGGTGGTGGCATGACTGGCAATTCTGTCGAGCCAAGGAAATATTCCGAGCCGGATCCACGATAGCCGAGCGCTGCATCGCCAACGTTTTTTTTTCTCGCGATTCTCCTATACTGAATTCTATAGACGGTTCTACCCGCCTCCCGACTTTTAATCTGCCGGTTCCCCTTCGATTTCGACGAGGTTCCCATGAACAAGGCCTTTCTTGCCGTTCCGTGCGGCCTATTGTTCGCGACGATTGCGCTGGCCGATGATTGGCCGAACTTTCGTGGCCCGGATCTCAATGGCATCTCCAGGGAAAAGGGGCTGCTCAAGGCCTGGCCCAAGGGCGGACCGAAGCTGGCGTGGACGTTCAAGGACGCCGGCCTGGGGCACTCCAGCGTTTCCATTGCCAAGGGCGTTGTCTACACCCTGGGAACCGATGCGAAGTTCACCGAAGAATACGTCATCGCCATCGACGAAAAGAGCGGCACGGAACTCTGGCGCGCCAGGGTCGGCCCGCTTTATACCTACCAGGGCAACGCCTATGGCGATGGACCGCGCAGCACTCCGACCGTGGACGGCCACCTGCTCTTCGCCCTCGGTGGACTCGGCGATCTCGTTTGCCTGGATGCCGCCAAGAAAGGCAAGGAAGTTTGGCGCGTCAGCCTGCCCAAGGATCTCGACAGCGAGATCATGGACAAGTATGGCTACAGCGAATCACCTCTCGTTGACGGCGACCTGTTGATCTGCACCCCCGGCGGCAAAAACGGGACCCTTGCCGCACTTGACAAGAAGACCGGCAAGGTCCAATGGCGCAGCGCCAAACTGACCAACAGCGCCACGTTCTCCTCACCAATCGTGGCCACTCTCGGCGGCGTCCGCCAGTACATTCAAACCAGTTACAACAGCAAGGCGGGCGATATCCAGGGCGTTCTCACCGGCTTTTCACCCAAGGACGGCGCCGTCCTCTGGAGCGAAAAAATCCTGGGCGGCGCCAATGACGGCATCAGCGCGACGCCACTCGTTTCCAAGAACTCCGTCTATGTGTCATCCGGATTCGGTGGCGGCTGCCACCTTTTTGAAATCAGCAAAAAGCAAATCGCCACCGAGAAGTACAAGAAGCTTCTGTGGAAAAAAGTCAAGAACAGGCAAGGCGGCGTCGTCCTGATCGATGGCCACGTCTACGGACATAGTGAAAACCGCATGTGGTTCTGCCAGAATCTTCAGAGCGGGAGACTGGAATGGGATGAACGCATCACGCTCAGCTGCGAAAGCGGCGGGATCACCGCGGCGGGTGGGCAGCTTTACCTTTACACCGATGAAGGTGTGGCGGCGCTGGTCAATCCGAATCCGGAAGCTGGCGAACTCAAGATTGTCAGCAGCTTGACGATTCCGATACGCTCCAAGATCCCGCAACAGCGATTGACGAGCCGCAACAGCAAGGTGTGGGCGATCCCGGTTGTTGCCAACGGGAATCTGTATCTACGCGATCACGAGTATATTTTTGCGTTCAAGTTGACAAAGTGAGCGATGGACCCGCGTTTGGCGAATTTGTTGCACACGATCCTGCCTGCGCACCGCTTCTATGCGCGAAAATTCGCCGGGCTGTCACTTGATGATTGGCAAGCATTGCCGTTCACGACCAAGGACGAGTTGCTTGCCAACCAGGCCGAGCACCCGCCGTATGGGGAATTGCTGACCTACCCGCTAGAGCGCTACACCCGGCTCCATCAAACTTCGGGCACGCGCGGTGTGCCGCTGCGCTGGCTCGATACCGCGGAAAGCTGGGACCGGATGCTCGGCTCCTGGCGGAAGATGTTTGACATCGTCGGCGTGACGCCTGCGGATCGGCTGCTGTTCGCGTTTTCGTTCGGGCCGTTCCTGGGGTTCTGGACGGCGTTCGAGTCGGCTGCGCGGATGGGCTGCCTTTGCCTGGCAGCGGGGGGCCTGTCGAGCGGCGCCCGCGTGCGGATGCTGCTGGACAATCGCGCCACCGTGGTTCTCTGCACGCCAACCTATGCCCTGCACCTCGCCCAGTTCGCAAAGGAAAACGGTATCCAGCTCGACGGCGTCCGTGCTCTGATCGTCGCCGGCGAGCCCGGCGGCAGCATTCCGGGCACGCGGGCCCGCATCGAGGAGGCCTGGAAGGCCCGCGTGTTCGACCACAGCGGCATGACCGAAGTCGGGCCGCTGGCCATTGAATGCCCGGAGAACCCCGGCGGTCTACATATTCTGGAGGACGATTTTTTCGCGGAGGTGATTGATCCCGCGACAGGCCGAATGCTCCCCATTCGAGTAGGTCAGGCTTTCCAGCCTGACCGGGTTGGAAGCCAGGTCAGGCTGGAAAGCCTGACCTACGAGACACCAGGACAGGGGAACACCATCGGCGAATTGGTGCTGACAAACCTGGGACGAATCGGCAGTCCGCTCATACGCTATCGAACAGGCGACCTGGTTCGCGTCGATCCCAACCCATGCCCGTGTGGCCGAACGTGGATGCGGCTCGCCGGCGGCATCCTGGGCCGGACGGACGACATGATTGCCATCCGGGGTAATAATTTTTACCCCGGTGCCCTGGAAAACGTGCTGCGACGATTCGCCGAGGTGGTCGAATATCGCGCCAGCCTGGATCGTTCGAACGCACTTGCCGAGATGCGGATCGAGATTGAAACCGATCAACCGGACGACCGCTTGCCGGCGCGAATCGTCGAGGCGATTCGCGACGAGTTGATGTTCCGCGCCGAGGTGGTCCTGGTAGCCAAGGGCACGTTGCCGCGGTTTGAGATGAAGGCACAGCGAATCTTGATCAAGTAAACGGGAAAAAGGAAAACGTGACTCATTTGATGGAAAGGGTACGCCGATGATGCGACAGCTCGTTTGGACCTGCATGACTTTTTCCTTTTTCCTTTTTCCTATCTCCCTCTCCGCGTCGGACTGGACGCACTGGCGAGGCCCCTGGCAAACGGGGGTCGCTCCGGACAAGAACCTGCCCGACAAGGTCGAGGGAAATGTCATCTGGCGCCAGCCCTATGGCTGCCGCTCCACGCCCCTGGTGTTGAATGGCCGGGTTTACATCCTCAACTACGATTCCGAAAAGAAAAAGGTCGCGGGAAAGGTGGAGGATATCCACGAAACCATTCAGGAATGCGTCATGTGCCTGGACGAAAAAACCGGCAAGAAAATCTGGCAGCACAACTTCCCGGTCTTTCACACCGACATCGTCACTTCGCGCCTGGGCTGGACCAACATGGCCGCCGATCCCAAGACCGGGTACCTCTACGCCCACGGTACGCAAGGCCTGTTCATGTGCCTCGACGGCAAGGACGGCAAGGTCGTCTGGCAGCGCTCGATGGGTGAAGAATATGGCCGGGTGTCTGGCTACGGCGGCCGCGTCACCAGCCCGCTGGTCGATGAAGACCTGGCGATTCTTGGCATGGTCAACTCGAGCTGGGGCGGCCAGGCCAAGGGGGCCAATCGTTATTACGCGTTCAACAAACTTACCGGTCAAGTCGTCTGGGTCTCCGAACCCGCGGGCGTGAAGGGAACCTACTACTCCGTTCCGGTCATCGCCACCATCAAGGGGCAACGACTCCTGATCTGCGGCGGATCCGATGGCAGCGTCTTCGCCATTCAAGTCCGCACCGGCGTGCCCGTTTGGCGCTATTCCAACTTCAGTCTCAGCGCCATCAACAGCTCCCCCGTCGTCGATGGTAATTACGTCTATATCGGCCACGGCGAGGAAAGCGATGGCACGAGCGTCCAGGGCCGCGTGGTCTGCCTCGATGCCGGCGACATCACCGACGGCTCGCCGAAGTTGGTCTGGCAAAAAGACGGCATCCACGCCCGCTACGCCTCGCCGATCATCCACGACGGCCGACTTTACATGCCCGACGACGGCAGCCGGCTCTATTGCCTCGACGCCAAGACCGGCAAACAATACTGGAAATTCAACTACGGCCGCGGCGAGGCGCGCGGCAGCCCGGTTTTCGCCGACGGCAAGATCTACGTCGGCGAGGTCAGCGCCCAGTTTCACATCCTCGAACCCGGGTTGAAAAAGTGCAAACGGCTTGACGAGCATTTCTTCCCGGGCGTCGGCGGCGTCGATGTCGAACTCAACGGCACGCCAGCGATCGCCAACGGGAAAGTCTATTTCTCCACGACCGATGAAATCATCTGCATCGGCCGCAAGGACGGCCAAGCTGGCAAGGTCGAGGCCGCCCCGGCGATCAAGGTGACGCCAGGCAAGATCGCGCATCTGCAAGTCATCCCCGCCGAGGCCGCGGTCCACGCGGGACAAACCGTCAGCTTCAAGGTGCGCGGGTTCGATGCCGACGGCAACTTTGTCAAGGAGGTCAAGGCACAATGGTCGCTGCCCGCCCCCATGGGCCCGCCTGGCAGCAAGGCGAAACCGCCCGCCCTCAAGGCGACCATCACGCCCGCCGGCGAACTGACCGTCGATGCCAAGGTGCCCAACCAGGGGAGCATCGTCGTCGCCAAGTTCGACGGCCTCACCAGCGTGGCACGCGTGCGCGTCGTCCCCAGCATTCCCTACGCGATTGACTTTGAAAAGCTACCCAATGGCGTCGTTCCCGGCGGCTGGGTCAACGCGCAGGGAAAATGGATCATCAAGACCGTCAAGGGCAACAAGGTCTTCGCCAAGGTCAACAACAAGTTCAGCCCACTCTTTTCCGGCGGCCATGCTTACATCACCTCGTCCACGGCCAAGGATTACACCATCGAAGCCGACGTCATGGGCACGGAGATTGTCGGCAAGGATGACAAGGGCAACGCCAACACCCACTTTCTTCCCGATGTCGGCATCGGCGCCAATCGCTACACGTTCTTCTTTTCAGGCAACGTCAAGAAATTGCGTTTGATGGCGTGGGACGCCATTCCGCGCATCGACAAAACGGTGAATTTTGATTTCAAACCCGGCGTCTGGTATCGGATGAAGCTCACGACCGAGATCGCCGGCGGCAAGGGGGTCATCAAGGGCAAGGCCTGGCCGCGCGGCGAAAAGGAACCGGGCGAGTGGACCGTTGAGGTCGCCGATTCGCGTCCCAACACCGAAGGCAGCGCCACCCTCTACGGCTACGTGACCGGAAACTTCAACGATGTGCCGGGAACCGAGGTCTATTTCGACAACGTGCGCATCATGCCGAACAAGGCCGGCGCCAAGGGAGCACCGGCGCCCGCGAAGAAGGTTGCCGCCCACCCCGTGTCGAAGAATCGAGTAGTCATGCCGGCCCCACCGAAAGCGACGGAAGCCCGGTCCGACGGGTCGCAGCGGCGCCGGCCTATCCTGCGCATGCTGCGACGCATCCTGCGGTGACGTGTATTTCCGAGCCTGAGCGCCAGCGAAGCGCAACGCAACGCCCTTCGCTGGCGCTCGGGCTCGGATTAGTCATGCGGCGCATTGCCTTATATTTGATTGAGATCGATCACAAAACGGACTGCCAGGAGAACCCTCATATGAACGCATATCCCTCGTTGCGCCGCTGGGCCGCTGCCGTGATTACGGCTCTTGTGGTCGGTCTGCCGGTCGCCTATGTGATGACGCGCGGCGAATCGAATGTCGTCGAGGTCACGCCGGCCTTGGCCCAGGGCGGCAAGGCTGGCGCCGGCGACTGGATCATGTACGGCGGCAGTCCCGCGCGCAACATGGTCAACACGATTGCCAAGGGACTGCCCACGACATGGGATGTCGATACCAAGAAAAACATCAAGTGGTTCGCCGAGCTCGGGTCCAAGGCCTACGGCGGGCCGATCGTTGCCGGCGGGCGCGTTTTTATCGGCACCAACAACCAAACCCCGCGCGACAAGGCGTGGATCAAGCCGTTGCCCGTCCTCGATGACAAAACGCTGAAGCCCAAGCTCGACAAGAACGGCAAGCAAATCATCAAGCTTCAACCGGTTGATCTGGGAATCGTCATGGCGTTCGAAGAGGCCACTGGCCAGTTCCAGTGGCAAGCGGTGCATGAGAAATTGCCGGGCGGCCAGGTCGTCGATTGGCCCCGCGAGGGCATCTGCTCCAGTGCGTTCGTGAAAGGCAATCGGCTATACTACGTCTCCAATCGTTGCGAGGTGGTGTGCGCCGACGTCGCCACCGGAAAAGCCGCCTGGAAGGTGGACATGATTGGTCAGCTTGGTGTTTTCCCGCACAACATCGCCGATGGCTCGCCGCTGATCGTGGGGGACCAGCTTTACGTCGTCACCTCGAACGGCGTGAACCAGGATCACATCACCGTGCCGGCGCCGAAGGCGCCTAGCTTCATTCGCATAAAAGTTGCCAAGGACAAGGGCGACGTCACCTGGCAGGACAACTCGCCGACGGCGTCCCTGCTGGTTGCACCGAAGGGGCAACTCGCACAGAAAGACTTCCTCAAGGCCCTGGTCAACAGCGGCAAACTGATCCAGCACGGCCAGTGGGCCAACCCCGCCTATGGCGTCGTCAACGGACAGAAGCAAGTAATCTTCCCCGGCGGCGACGGCTGGATCTACGGCTTCGATGCCGATGCCAGGCCTGGCGACGCGCCGATCTGGAAGTTTGACGCCAACCCCAAGGACTCCAAGTACGAGTTGGCCGGCAAGGGCACGCGCAGCGACTTTATCGCCACGCCCGTTATTTATAAAAACCGCGTCTACATCGGCGTCGGTCAGGACCCCGAGCACCGCACCGGCGTCGGGCATTTCTACTGCATTGACATGACCAAGAAGGGTGACATTTCACCCGACCTCGTCACCGATGATTCCGTGTTCCCGCCCAAGACCAAGGCCAATCCGAATTCCGGCATGGTCTGGCACTACGGCGGCGCGATCACCGACCCGGCTGTGCAGCGAAAGCTGAAACGCAATTACTATTTCGGCCGCACCATGTCCACGGCGGCCATTCACGAGGACATCGTCTACATCACCGATCTCAATGGCGTTCTGCACGTGCTCGACGCTGACAAGGGAACCAAGCATTGGGAGTTCGATACCCGCGCTGACATCTGGAGTTCCCCCTATTACGCCGACGGCAAAGTCTATCTCGGCACCGATGACAACGTGGTCTACGTGTTCAAGCACGGCAAGGTCCTGAACAAGCTGGCCGAGAACGACATGGGCGCCCGCGTCCGCGCCACCCCGGTGGCCGCCAACGGCGTCTTGTACGTGATGACCGAGAACAAGCTATATGCGATCAAGTAGGGTTCGTTTGGTTCGTTTGGTTCGTTTAGCCGCTCGCCTTTGGCGAGCGGTATACACCGCACCCGCTCGCCAAAGGCGAGCGGCTAAACAAGTTTCGTGAAAACGTTTTTGAGGCCTTCATGAATTCCAAGCGTTTGGCTTTCGCCACCGTCCTGTTCGCACCCCTCTTGACCGCCGCCCTCGCGGGCTGTCAGGGCCCGGTCGCGCCAACCGTCCAGCCGCCCGGGGAAAAAGTATCGGCGAAGAATTCCGATTGCCCCATGTTCGGCGGCAGCCCGCAGCGGAACATGGTCAACACCATCGACAAGGACACCCCCGTCCTCTGGAGCGTCGCCGAGGGGAAGAAAAAAAACATCAAGTGGATGGCCCAACTTGGCGGCAACACGGCCTACGGCGGACCCGTCGTCGCCGGCGGCAAAATTTACATCGGCACGAACCAAAAAGGTAACAACACCTTCGAGAAAGCGCTGCTTCTGGCCTTCAACGAAGCCGACGGCAAATTGCTCTGGAAGATCGTCCACGACTTCCCCCCGGACGAATTGTTCAGTGAAGGCAAGGGTTCAGGATTATGCTCCACACCCGTTGTCGAGGGAGATCGGCTCTATTACGTGGCGCCGGGGTGCGAAGTGATCTGCGCCGACACCGCCGGCAAGGTCCGCTGGACCTACGACATGATGAAAGAATTGAAGGTCGTCCCGCATCACCTGGGCAACTGCTCGCCGCTCATCGTCGGCGATCTCGTCATGGTCGTCACCAGCAACGGCGTGGACAACGAGGGCACCCTCACTTCACCCAAAGCTCCAAGCTTCATTGCCGTCAACAAAAAGACCGGCAAACTGGTCTGGCAGTCGAGCCTCCCCGGCACCAAGATCATCGAAGGGCAATGGTCCAACCCGGCTCTCGCCATCGTCAACGGCCAGCCGCAAGTCATCTTCCCCGGCGGCGATGATGTGATCTATGCACTCAAACCCGAGACCGGCGATTTGATCTGGAAATGCAACTGCAACCCGTTCCCGCGCAAAAAAGGCATGCGCGGCATCGACCCCTATTTCATCTCCACGCCGGTCATCGCGGGCGATCGCCTCTACATCGGCCTGGGGGTTTATCCCACCAATGCTCATACGCCACGGTTCAGTTATTTCCTGTGCCTGGATGTCACCAAAAAGGGTGACGTGTCGATGAAGAGCTACGATCCCAAAGACGTCAAGAACAAGGGCTCCGCCCTGGTGTGGGCGTTCGGCGGCCCGATCAACCCGCCGCCGGAAAAGGGCCGCCAGGTCTACTTTGGCTCCACGATCAGCACCGCCGCCGTTCACGATGGCCTCGCCTACATCAACGAAGAGGGCGGGTACCTGCACTGCCTCGACGCCAAGACCGGCAAGCAATACTGGTCCCACGACTTCAAGACCTCCGTTTGGGGAAGCCCCTACTGGGTCGACGGCAAGGTCTACATCGCCAACGATGACGGCGATGTCCTCATCTTCAAGCACGGCAAGGAACGCCAATACTACATCGCCGGCAAACTCGCCCCGGGCAACAAGGACAACGACCGGCGCGTCGTGCCGTCCAATAACCTGGACGACGGGATTCAGAGCACGCCGGTCGTCGCCAATGGCGTGCTCTATATCGTTACGAAGACGAAGCTCTACGCAATCCGTTGAGGGAATGCCTTCATGACGGATTTCGATTCGCCCTGGAAGGAGGCACTGACGCTCCTGTTCGAGCGGTTTCTGGCCTATTATTTTCCCACTGCTCACCGGGGCATTGATTGGACCCGGCAGTTTGAATCGCTGGACAAGGAATTGCAGCAGGTTCTGCGCGACGCGGAATCCGGGCGGCGGGTGGTCGATCACCTGGTCAAGGTCTGGCTCACCGACGGCACCGAAGAATGGCTGTTGATCCACGTGGAGGTTCAGGCGCAGCCCGAGGCCGACTTCGCGACCCGGCTCTATGCGTGCAATTACCGGATCTTCGACCGCTTTCAACGCCCGGTCGTCACGTTTGCGATCCTGGCGGATGACCGCGAAAATTGGCGGCCCAGCTGCTATGAATATGAAATATGGGGGTTCCGCGTTCGTATGGCGTTCCCCACGGTCAAGCTGCTGGACATTGTCAACAGCCGAACGGACCTGGAGATTGACGCCAACCCATTTGCGGTCTTGACCCTCGCCCATGTGCGAACACAAGAGACGCGGAACGACCCCGAGGCGCGTCGGGCGTGGAAATTTCGGCTGATCAAGAGCCTTTACCAGCGAGGCCTTTCGCCGGACGCGGTTCGGACGTTGTTTCGCTGCATCGATTGGATGATGGATTTGCCCAAAGAGGCGGAAGACATGTTCTGGGACGACGTCACCCAGTTTGAAAAGGAGAACCAAATGCCATTCATCGATGTCGCCACGCGCAAGGGAATGGAAAAAGGGATCATCGAATCCATCCTGATGGATTGGGATTACAAGTTTGAAGGCGGCGGGAACGAGTACCGGGAAGAACTTCAAGAAATCACGGACCTTGAACTCCTACGCAAGATCCTACGCGCCGGCAAGACGGCAGGTTCGCTCGAAGTGATCCGCAAGCTCTGGAAACCACAATGACCGCGGGAATCCGTTGATGGTTGCCAAATCGATAGACCTCTGGTCGCTGGTGCGTGGCCAACCGCAGATCGATCCCAACGATCTCGCGGCCGCCGTTGTCAGCCAGGCCGCGCAGGAGCCGCGCGATTACCGCACCCGGTTGCTGATACGCGATAGCGTTGACGCGCTGCGCGACTACTGGGGAAATCAACGGTTCGACCATTGGCTGGTGGCGTGCCCGACGCGCGGAAATATCGTGGGAATCTGCCACGCCCCGTTTGAGGAAGTCGGTTTCCCGTCCATCAGGAAACGGCTCATGGACAAACTGGACCCAGAAACGATTCGGCAGTATTTTCAACAGTTGGGTTTTTCACTCAGGCAAACCGTGAAAATCGCCGTGGGCGGCGGTTGTGCCCTGATCTTGCCGGGCTATATCACACGCT
This sequence comes from Planctomycetota bacterium, assembly GCA_016191165.1. GTDB lineage: Bacteria > Planctomycetota > Planctomycetia > Gemmatales > Gemmataceae > SIAQ01. The sequence continues at coordinate 110,133 of JACPPF010000114.1, read as the reverse complement.
TTACCGAAGACATTGACGTCGTCGGTGAAGTCCCCGAGGATATTCGCGCAGAATATCAGTTGCTGGATGGCTTGGAAAAACTCCACGGCCTGCACCTGGGACATGTACAGCCGCATTATTTTCCGCGCGGCTGGCAGGAAAGGGTTCACGCCTTCGGCGTCTACCATCACCTGCAAGTCGCGCTGGTGGACGTGTACGATGTTTTTCTTAGCAAGCTCTTCAGTGCTCGCATGAAAGACGTCGGCGATTTGAAAGTGCTGGCCCCGCAACTGGACAAGGAGATCATTGCGCGGCGATTCCGCGAAACGTGCCACGATTTCCTTGCGGCGCCTCGCTTGAAGGAACTCGCGGAGAACAACTGGAAGATCCTATTCGGAGAAGAATTACCCCAATGAGCATGACACCCCAACAAGCCCAGGAACAACTCGACGCCCATGTGCGCGCGACCATCGAGCAGCACTTCCACCCCGAGACCGGCACGCCGTTCTGGGTCGAAGCCGCCGCGGGCAAGAACCCGCTGCTGAAACTCGACTTCGATCCACGTAAAGACGTCAAGTGTTTCGAGGATCTCAAAAAATTCGGCCTCTTCGAGGATGACTGGCTGCGCGGCGGCCCTGTGCGCCGCTGGTTGCCCAAGAAACTTCACGGCAAGCCGACCTACGTCTTCGAGACCGGCGGCACCACCGGCATCCCCAAAAGCCGCGTCGTCTGCGAGGATCACTGGATCGACTACGAGATGTTCAGCGCCACCCTCCCCGATCAGTATTTCCCCAAAGATTCCAACTGGCTCATGCTCGGCCCGTCCGGCCCGCGCCGGCTTCGTCTGGCCGTCGAGCATCTCGCCCAGTTCCGCGGCGGCATCAGCTTCTGCGTCGATCTCGACCCGCGCTGGGTCATCAAAGTCATCAAGAAAGGCTGGATGGAACACCTGAAAGCGTATCAGGATCACGTCATCGATCAAGCGATCACCATCCTCTCCGCCAATCATGACATCAAATGCATGTTCACCACGCCCAAGCTCCTGGACGCCCTGTGCGGACGACTCGAGAAGGACGGCACGTCCCTCAAGGAAAAAGGCATCACCGGCGTCTTCTGCGGCGGCACCGAAATGACCTCGCAATGGATCCGCTTCGCCATCGAGGAACTGCTCGGCCCCGGCATCTACATCGCGCCCACCTATGGCAACACGCTCATGGGTTTGGCCGCCTCCGACATGCCAACCGCCGCCGACGGCTATAAAATCAATTACTACGCTCCGCAACCGCGCGCCGTCGCCCAGGTAGTTGATTTCGACGACTACAACAAGCTGGTCCCCTATGGCGCCGATGGTAGGGTCATGCTGACCACCCTCACGAACGAATTGTTCATCCCACGCTTCATGGAACGCGATGAAGCCGTCCGCGAGAAGCCGTCGGCAAAATATCCCTGGGACGGCTGCTCCGGCGTCAAACCCTATCGCGGCTTCGCGGCGACCACGGTCGTCGGCGTCTATTAAGATTTCTTTGGCCGCGGGTACCCCTCGCGGCTAAATGATTGAGTGTTATTCCCACAAACGTTTCCTCTTTTGCAATGGGCTACCATGAAAACCGCGTTTCGTCTCGTTCTGGCGTGCCTGCTCGTTGTCGGGCTCTCCAATTTCGTCCTCGCGCAGGATAAAGCGAATACCGTCATCACCATCCTCGTTCCCGAAAAGGGACAGGAGGAGACCAAGGTCAAGGTTAACGGCAAAAAGCTCAAGGGCGAAGGCGACACGCGCGTCTTCAAGGCCTCGCTCGTCAAGGGCAAGGATTACAAATTCAAGATCGAGGCCTTGATCGAGCCGAACAACTACACCAAGATCACGCGCTACAAGGAAATCACCGTCAAGGGCGGCGACAAGGCGAAGGTCGATCTCACCGTCAAGAATCCCAAGACCGACAAGATCGTCGTCCGCTGGGTGCCCACGCCGGACGACATCGTGGACGCCATGTGCAAGCTCGCCAAGGTTACCAAAAGCGACACCGTCTACGATCTTGGCTGCGGCGACGCCGTCATGCTCATTCGTCCCATCCAAAAATTCAACGCCAAGAAGGGCGTGGGCATCGACATCGATCCGAAGATGATTGTCAAGGCCAAGGAGAACGTCAAGAAAGCCAAGCTGGAAAACAAGATCGACCTGCGCGTCGGTGACATCCTCAACGTCAAGGACATGGCCGACGCCGACGTGGTGTTGATCTACATAGGCGACGACCTGGGCGAACGCCTGAGCCCCGTCCTGCAACGCACGATGAAACGCGGGGCACGCATCGTGTCGCACCGCTTCCTGCTGGGTAGCTGGACGCCGACGAAGACCACGACCGTCAAGGGAACCGACGGGTTTGAATACGAACTCCACCTGTGGATTGTGGGGGAAAAGAAGGTTGAGAAAAAAAAACAATAGTTGGCATCCGTCATCCGAAGCACGCCTGGGCCGCATGGGTCAAGGCGTGCATGCCATTTCCCCATCGGCCACATCCGCGCAAATCGCAGTCTGGTAGAATATCCACGTCATCCGAATTTCGCGGAGTGCTTGCCATGCCATCGCCGTTTCCAGGAATGGACCCGTATCTGGAATCCTCACCTTTCTGGGGTGACCTACATGCTACCATGCTCTCTGTAATCAAAGGTGAATTGAAAGGCCTTTTGCCTCGCAGTTATTCCGTTTGGTCCGACATCTACGTTTGGCTCCATGAACCCGACGCCGAGGCGCGGCGAGGCAAACCGGACGATTTGATCACGTCGAAACCGGAGCACGTGGCTAATGGCGGAGTGGCAACCCTACCCGCGCCCATGACGACACTTTTGCCGGCCACGCGGCGCGAAGGCAACAAATATCTCAAGATCAAAGAAACTCGCAGCGATCGCGTGATCACGATCCTTGAATTCCTGAGTCCCGCGAACAAGATGGCGGGGCCCGACCGCGATGGCTACTTGGCCAAGCGTAACGAGTATCTTGCGACACGCACCAATCTGGTGGAGATCGACCTGCACCGCACCGGTCAACGCATGCCGATGGGCAAGCCAAAACCGCCACTCGCCGACTATTATGTATTTATTTGCCAGGCCATCGACTTCCCGAGGACAGGCGTTTGGCCGTTCTCGGTCCGGGACCGTTTGCCGGACATCCCCGTGCCGCTCAAGCCGGAGCATGGCTTCGTGACGTTGCCTTTGCAGAAATGTTTCGACGCGGCCTACGATCAAGGGCCGTACGACTCCGAAGTGGATTACACAAAGCCGCCACGCATTCGCTTGCGCGGCGCGGATGCGGCATGGGTGGCGAAATTGCTAAAGAACCAATTCTAAAGAAAATCGCCGTGTATATACTCCACGCGGGACGAAATGCGCCATTCTGGGAAACGAGCCGCCGACCGTCAGGGGCGTCAGTGTTCCCGCTCCCTGACGGTCGCGGCTCGTTGGTGCCGCATCAATATCGCCCGTTCGCAGTATATTTCCCACCAGGCCCCGTGCCGTCCAGTTTTCATTTTGTCGGATCGCCAGCCCGATAGCTGATCCATCCTGTTTCCACAAGGCGAATTCATGGATAGTCCCACACGCTCCCTATGAGATTCACGCGCTGGCTCCTATAAAAATAGGAATGAACGACGTTTGCCATCCCACAGCCGCACGAAAAGTAATCTCATAACCGAGGATTGGTCATGAAAGGTGTAAAGTACGTTCTGGACGACCGAGGCGAGGTCGATGCGGTCATCATTGATGTCAAGAAGCATCGAAAACTCTGGGAAGACATCAAGGACATTCTGGTGGCGCGCGAGCGTCGCAAGGAGACGCCGGTTCCCTTCGAGGAAGTCAAAAAAAGATTGCGTGAGAAGGGAAAGCTGCCGTGAACGTTTACCGCGTGGTAACATCCCCTTCCGCGGAGAAAGAACTTGAGAAGTTGCCGAAAAAAGCTGTTCAACGAATTACGAGAGCGATCGATGAACTCGCCGAAAACCCAAGGCCGCGCGGCTGCTTGAAACTTCAGGGCGAGGAAAACACTTATCGAATTCGCGTCGGCGTCTACCGCGTGGTATATGAGATTCGCGACAAAGAGATCGTTGTCTTGGTTCTACGCATCCGTCACCGCAAAGACGCCTATTGAATTCACGCCTACCGCTAGAACCGTCACCTTTACCCGGAGAAACCCACCCATGTTGCACATCCCGATTTCTCGCTGGGGCGAGCCGTACAAGAGCCTGGAACTTGACAAGGTCGTTCACTTCGCCACGGGCGAGGTGTTGGCCGAAGTCAGCCGGGCCAATGGCGGACTCGTCGAGCGCGATATGAAACAGGCCCCGCGCGCCCGCAAGGTCTTGCAAGAGATTCCGATCAAGAAACTTCTGGAGATCGCCAAGAAAGCGGGCGAGCTCTACGCCACGGCCGAGTTGCCTTTCGGTGAGGGCGGATCGCAAACGCCCGATCAATTCGCGCGCATGCAATCCGCCACGACCGGCCTGCCGGAGCACATGTGCAAATTCAACATGGAGAAAAACCAGTTCGTCCTGGCGAACATGGACAAAATCCTCGACTCGCTCACGCGCGGCCTGGACCTCGACATCCTCTCGCGCGGCTACGGCGTCGAGGCGCGCGGCGTGCCCGTCAGCTATCAGGCGCAGTCGCCCGTGCTGGGCATGGTGCTGCCATCCAACTCGCCCGGCGTGCATACCTTGTGGCTGCCGATCATTCCGATGCAGGTCGGCCTGGTCCTCAAGCCTGGCCCGCAGGAGCCGTGGACGCCCTATCGCATGATGGAGGCGTTCATCAAGGCCGGCATTCCGAAACAGGCGATTGCCATTTACCCCGGTCTGGGCGACGTCGGCGCCGCCGTCTTGCAGCACTGCCCGCGCAGCCTGATCTTCGGCGGCACGCCCACCGTCGAGCAATACAAGGGCAACCCGCGCGTGCAGGCGCATGGCCCGGGTTTCTCGAAGATCATTCTCGGCGACGACAAGGTCGATCAATGGGAAAAGCACATCGACATCATGTGCGATAGCGTCTTCGTCAACTCGGGCCGCGGGTGCATCAACTGCTCGGGCGTCTGGGTGAGCCGGCATGGCAAGAAGATCGCCGAGGCCATCGCCGCCAAGATCGGCCCGGTCGAACCGCTGCCCCCGGAGGATCCGAAGTCGGCCCTGGCCGCATTCACGGTCAAGGGCCAGGCCGATGCCATCAATGCGCAGATCGACCAGGACGTGAAGGAAGCCGGCGTCATCGACTTTACCGCGAAGTACGGCAGCCGACTCGTGAAGCGGGAACATTGCGACTACATGAGGCCAACCGTCGTCTACTGCGAAAACCACGAGAAGGCGATCGCGAAAAAGGAGTTCATGTTCCCCTTCGTCACGGTGGTCGAGTGCCCGCAAGAAAAGATGCTCGAGAGCATCGGCCCGACGCTGGTGTGCAGCGCGATCACCGAGGACGCCAAGCTCCAGCGCTCCCTCGCCGACGCCACCCACATCGACCGGCTCAATATCGGCCCGATGAAAACGATCGCCCTGAACTGGCTGCAACCGCACGAGGGCAGCATCGTCGATTTCCTGTTCCGGGCACGGGCGTTTCAATTTGAGAAGGATTTCATCAAGATTTAGCCGATCCCGTTTAGCGCTCGCGCGGCGTCACGCGAGCGCTAAACGTATCAACCTGTGCTAAAATAGCGGAGTAACCTTCGCGGAGGAAATTCTCCATGTCAACCACGTCAACTGCACCGCTGCCGTCCGCGCCCCCGTCTTTGGAGCGAGGCATTCCCCCGTTACAGCCGGGCGATCATCTGTCTGTGGAAGAGTTCCATCGGCGCTACCTCGCAATGCCCGACGTGAAGAAGGCGGAACTGATCGACGGAGTTGTATACATGCCTTCTCCCATTTCGATTGAAGGACACGGAAGCCCGCACGTTGACTTTGCCGGATGGCTCGCATTTTATCGCGCATACACGCCCGGGGTGCAGGCGGGGGACAACTCCACGGTGTTTTTGCCTGGGAGCAAAAGCGAACCGCAGCCCGATCTGTTGCTGCGCATTTTGCCGAGTCACGGCGGCCGCACCGCCACGGTGGACAAATACGTGGCCGGTCCGCCGGAACACATCGACGAAATCGCCACCTCGAGCGTCAGCTACGATCTGCACAGCAAGCTGCGCGAATACCACAAGGCCGGCGTTTTGGAGTACGTCGTCTGGCGCGTGTGGGACCGCGCGATCGATTGGTTTGTGCATACCGACGCGGAGTACCAGAACCTGAAGCCCGAAGCCGGCATCTATCGCAGCCGCGTCTTCCCGGGCCTCTGGCTCGACGCCGACGCGATGATCGCCGGCGACATGCAGCGCGTGCTCGCCGTGTTGCAGCAAGGTTTGGCGACACCGGAACACGCGGCGTTTTGCGAGAAACTGCGCAATGCGGCCGTCCGGTGACCAAACCAAAATCGACGAGGGCCGAACCATGCCGCTCCTGGACCACTTTCAGCCGCCGCTCAAGGACGAACGCCCGTGGGAAGGGTTCCATAGTTTCTGGGCTAACGCCATCGTGGCGCGGCTCAACGAGTCGCTGCTGCCAACCGAGTATTTCGCAATTACACACATCAAGTTTGGCAAGGAAGTCGAAGTTGACGTTGCGGCCTTGGAACAGAATGTTCACACGAAGGCAGCGAAAACGGAGGCGTTTTGTCGCGGCCATCGAGCTTGTCAGCCCCGCCAACAAGGATCGCCCGATGCATCGGCATGCGTTCATCACCAAATGCGCGGCATACCTTCAAGCAGGTGTCAGTGTGATGATCGTCGATGTGGTGACCGAGCGTTCTGGCAATCTGCACGCGGAATTGATTGAAGAATTGGCGCCCACCGTCACCATCGACTTGAACGAGGATGACGCACTCTATGCGGTCGCGTATCGTTCCCAACCCGCGCACCAGGTTGCAGTCTGGCCCGAGCGACTGGCAATTGGCCAACCACTTTCGACCCTGCCGCTCTGGTTGTCGGACATCGTCGCGGTGCCGGTCGATCTGGACGGTTGCTATCTCGCGGCATGTAAGGCGCTGCGAATTCGCGTGCCGGCGGGCGGCTACTGAATGACACGTCCGTTCCACCGCGAGCCTCCATGGCGCTGACCGGGCGGGCCGCCTCATCGCTTCGGAAACGGCGGTGGCGGCGGGAGTGGCCGCCAGTTGCGCAGGTCCTCCAGAATCACCTCGATGCCGCGGTTGAGTTGCTGGTCGTTGCCCCGGAATTCCTCGGCCGGCTCGTTATCGACGACGATATCGGGATCGACGCCGTGATTTTCGATGACCCACTTTTTACCATCGAGGTCATAGGAAGCGAACTCGGGCTTGTTGAGGGACCCGCCGTCCACGAACGGAAGCGACCCGCGAATGCCGATGACGCCGCCCCAGCTTCGTTTGCCGACGAGTTTGCCGAGCTTGTAATGGCGAAAGCGGTAGGGGAAGAGGTCCCCGTCGGAGGCGGAGAATTCGTTCATCAAGCAGACCTTGGGGCCATAAAGGATTTCGTTGGGATTGGGGTGTGGGATGGTATCGCGTGAGATGCTGATGAGAGCGATCTCGCGGCGCAGGCGTTCGATGATTTGGGGGGAGACGTTGCCGCCGCCGTTGCCTCGCACGTCGATGATGAGGGCCTTTTTGCGAAGCTGGGGATAGTAGTATTTGGCAAACTCGTTCAGTCCGGTGGGGAGCATGTCGGGAATGTGGAGATAGCCGACCTGCCCCTTGGTGGCGTCGCTGACCTTCTTGATATTCCCCTGCACCCAGGCGTGATAGTAGAGCGGCTGCTCGTTGGCGATGGGCACGATGACGATCTCGCGGCTGCCCTTGTCGGCCGGCGCCTTGTTGACCTTCAGGCGAACCTGCTTGCCGACGGTGTTGACGAGCGACTCGTAGATGTTGATCATCTCATTGGTGGGCTGGCCATTGACGGCGATGATGTATTCGCCTTCCAGGACGTTGACGCCCAGTTCGGTCAGCGGCGAGCGCAGGTTCTTGTCCCAGGTGTTGCCTGCCAGAAGCCTGGAGACTTTGTAGTATTTCGTTTTTTCGTCTTGGACCAATTCCGCGCCGAGAAGTCCGGTCTGCACACGCGGAACCTTGGGCAGATCACCGCCGCCCACGTAGGCATGACTGGCGTTCAACTCGGAGATCATCTCGCCGATGATATAGCTCAGGTCGGCCCGGTGGTTGACGTGGGCGACGAGCGGTTCGTACTTGTCGCGCACGGCCTTCCAGTCAACGCCGTGCATCTTGGGATCGTAGAAGTAATCGCCCATCTGCCGCCAGGCCTCGTGGAAGATTTGCTTCCATTCCTTTTGGCGATCGAGCTGTACGGACAGGCCGGAAAGGTTGAGCGATTTACCCAGCGTGATCGGTCCTTTGGGGAGGTCAATGATGTGGTGGCTGCCGTCCTTGGCGACGAGCATCTTCCTGCCGTCGGCGGAAATCTCGTATCCGGAGAATTTGCCCAGGCTGATTTCCGTCTTGGCGTGAAGATCGAAGAGGAAGAAGCCCGAATGATCACCGCGCGTGGTGTTTCGCCCGTAGTAGAGGGTGCTGCCAACCGACGACAGGTTGCGATAGGTGCCGGGCGGGATCGGTAGTTGCAGGATACGTTTGGCGATGCCGTCGGTGTCGATGTGGAAGCCGTCCTTCTTCTTCTCCGGTTTCGGGTCCGGCGCCACCATCGGCTTTAACTTGGGTCGGTCGATGGCAACCTCGTCGCTAACCGGCTTGAAGGGCGAAGGCGTTTCTTTTGCCAGGGTCACCAGATAGATGCGCGCCATATCGGCGTAGGCATGGTTCCACTCGGTGCCGCTGTAAAGCGGACTGAAGTCGCGTTCGGAGACGAAGAACAGGTACTTGCCATCGCCGGAGAATTCCGGATGCAGCGACTCGTGCCAGCCATCCGTGACGGCGAAATGCTTGTCCTGTTCGAGCGAATAGAGCCAAACCCTCGGCATCGTCTGTTCGTCGGCGCGGGCATAGGCGATCCACTTGCTGTCCGGCGACCAGACATAATCCTTGATCTCCCACACTTTGGCCTGCGCGACCAACCGGGTCTGTTTGGTCGCGATATCGACGATCTGAAGGCGCATTTTCTTGTCGGCCCACATCAGCTTCTTCGAATCGGGAGACCAGACGACGTGGTACTTGTACGGGCCGCCGGATGAGGTGAGCTGCTTTGTTTCGCCAACACCGTCTTGCGGGAGGAGGTGGATCTCATCCGCGCCGGTCGCGTCCGTGATGGCGGCAATCCAGCGTCCGTCGGGCGACCACTTGGGATTGCGCTCGTGGATGCCCGAGGTCGCGGTCAGATTGCGCGTCGGCCCTTCCTTGGCGGGCACCGTGAACAAATCGCCGCGCGCGCCGAAGAGGGCACGCTTGCCGTCGGGCGAGATCTCGTAGGCGGCGATGCTCTTGCTGACATCCTTGAGACCATTGCGGCCCGCGGCGAAATCCTCGCGAATGCGGATGCTGACCTTGACCGCCTTTTCCGTCACGAGGTCGAAGCGGTAAATGTAACCGGCGTTCTCGAAGACGATCGCCTTGTCGCCCAGCGAGGGGAACTTGATGTCGAAGTCGGTGAAGTTGGTCAGCTGCTTGGTGGCCTTCGTAGGCAGGTCGTAAACATGGAGATTGAATCGTTTCTTGTCGCCGCGGTCGGACAGGAAGTAGATCTTGTCACCCGCCCACATTGGGAAGACATCACAGGCGGGGTCCTCCGCAATGGCGCTGGTTTTCTTCGTTTCAAAGTCGTGAATCCAGATGTCGTCCGCCATGCCGCCGCGATAACGCTTCCAGGTGCGAAATTCGCGGAAGATGCGGTTATAGGCCATCTTCTTGCCATCGGGCGAGAACGATGCGAACCCGCCGCGCGGCACCGGGATTTGCCTCGGCAACCCGCCGCTGACGTGGACGGTATAGAGTTGCCCGATGAAATCGTTCGGCTCGCGCATGCGCGAGCGGAAGATAATCTCGGTGTTGTTTTTCCAGCCCATGACGATGTTGTTGGGGCCCATGCGATCGGAGATTTCGTCGCGGCCAAGCGTTGCCGTGAAGGTCAGACGCTTCGGAACGCCGCCGTCGGCGGGCATGAGGTACACTTCGGTGTTGCCGTCGTACTGGCCGGTGAAGGTAAGCCACTTACCGTCGGGGGAGAAGCGGGCAAACATCTCGTAGCCTTCATGGCTCGTGAGTCGCCGCGCCATGCCGCCGCCTGCTGAAACGGTGTAAAGGTTGCCTGCGTAGGAGAAGGCGATGCGGTCGCCGTGAATGGCTGGAAAGCGCAGCAGGCGCGTTTCGTCCTGGGCCAGAACTGGGGCGGCGGACGCGCACAAACAGACCACGGCGAGCAGGAATCGTTGTTTCATGGTAACCTCGTCACGGAACGAACGGCATTTTCGAGCCGCGAGCGTGAGCGAGCGCTCCTAGCGCCCGCCCGCTCCCTTACGGTCGCGGCTCGTCAGCGGCGCGTAACCCTGCCCACGCTCCCCTTCGGGTCGGGGCCAAACGTAGCTTAGCGCTGAAAGATCGGCAGGTAATGGGCAGGCACGGAGAGAACGATTACGGCAATGCTGGTTTGATACACCGGACCGACTTCACGGCGATTGGTCGTGGACCAGCTGCCGTCGGCATGCTGGCTGCGGCTGGTCACGAAATAATTGACGAGCCGGCCGTACCAGTCCTCCCAGTCCTTGCCGCCCACCTGGTGCATGGCGTGGGCAGCGTAGTAATGGCCGTAATAGAAGTGGATCGGACTGCTGAAATGGGTCTTCAGGTACTGTACACCCTGCGGAATCTCCTTGGCCTTGTATTCACCCGTGAGGAAGAGCACGCACAACCCCGCAGCCGTGCGTGCGAACCCCGGCGCGCCGCCGCGTGGCATGTAGGTAAAACCGCCCGAGCGCGGCTGATAACACGACTTGATATACGCGATTGCTTTCTTGAGTGTGTTGTCGGGCACGTGGAGCCCGGCGTTCTTGGCGGCGCGTAGGGCCATCACCTGCATGATCGTGACGGAGATGTCCGCTCCGGTCGGCCTGGGTTCATACCGCCAGCCGCCATTGGCGCTTTGCGAACCGATGATGAGCTTGGAAGCTTTCTCGACCACGGGTTTGAGCGTATCGTCGTTGGTTTGGCCGTAGAGTTCGGCGACGGCGAGGGTCGCCATCGCATGACAGTACATGTTGCCGCCGCGGGCGCCAACCAGGTAGCCATCGCCTCGCTGCGAGGCAACAAGAAAGCGAGCGGCCTTGGCGACTTCGGGGCCGTATTGGCCCTGGTTGGGCAGGTGCCCTTGCGACATGAACGCGAGCATGGCGTAGGCGGTGATGGCGGTATTGTGAGCGTAAGCGCCATCCGAGAACGAGCCATCCTCGTTCTGGCGTGTCTTGAGCCATTCGAGCGCCTTGGCGGTCGCCTTCTTGGTGGCGTCGCTCATCTCGACGCGCTTTTCCTGGGGATACGCCGGTGACAGACCGAGAAACGATGCCAACAAAACCAGGCCAAAGCGTCGCATGGGTAGCTCCAAACCTAGAAAAAAACCCGCAGACTCGTATCGCGCGCCTGCGGGGAATGGATTACGACCAAGGGGCCTGGTTCAAATCAATCGATTTTAGGGTAACAAACAATCCGCGAGCCGCCGGGCTTGTCCCGGCGGTGAACCAAGGCGGACCGGAATACACCTCCGGGACAAGCCCGGCGGCTCGCTTTGACTTTAACTTGAACCAGGCCGACAAAGGAAAAACCCCCGCGAAGCGATGGGCTCCTCGCGGGGCTTGGTGTTTAGCGCCGTGGCGGCGGGGGTGGAGCGCTGGGGGCTGTGCCGTTGGCGGCCCGGCCGCGGGCGATGTTGATGTAATACTGCTGAATCAGGTTGGCGTATTCCGGCGGCAGATTGCCGGAGATCGCCTGGCGAATCAATTCCCGCTGGCGCGGCGGCAGGTGCAGGAAGCTGCCGTCGCCGTTGTTGTTCTTGAGGTCGGATTTCTTGTTGCTGACGTTGCCATCGGCCTTGCGGTTGCCGTCGCCCTTGGCGGTGTTTTTCTCCTGCGCTTTGCCGGGTTGTTTTCCCTTGGCCTGGCCCTTGCCGTCCTTTCCTTCGCCCATGCCGTCCTTGCCCTCGCCCATGCCGTCCTTGCCTTGCCCCATTCCGTCCTTGGCCTGGCCCATGCCGTCCTTGCCTTCGCCCATGCCTTCCTTGGGTTCACCGGCCATCGGATCGCCCTTGGCGGTGCCAGGTTCGCCTGGCTTGGCCTGGGGTTGACCGGCCTGATCGAGGGCGCTGTTGAGCGCCTTGAGCGCCTGATCGAGGTTTTGGGCCGCCTGCTGCTGGGCCTCGCCTGCCTGACCGGGTTTGCCCTGGTCAAGTTGCTGTTGCGCCTGCTGCAACTGCTGCTGGGCCTGTTGCAGCTGAGGTTGGATGGCCTGCGGCGCCTGGGCCTGGGCTTGCGCCAACGCCGCCTGGGCCGCCTGGGTCGCGTCCTGAGATTGCTTGGTGGCTGCCTGCTGTTGCGGCGTCGGTTGGGGTTGCGGCTGAGCATCGGCTTTGGCCTGAGCTTGACCAAGCGCCTTGGTGGCGTCCATCAGGGCTTTCTGCTGCTGCGCAAGTTGGGCTGGGGACGGCTGGCCCTTGCCTTGTCCCTCGCCCTTTCCTTCGCCCATGCCCTTGCCTTCACCCTTGGCCTGGCCTTTTTCGCCCATGCCCTTGTCGCCCTTGGCCTCACCCATTCCCTTTTCGCCCATGCCTTTTTCGCCCATGCCCTTTTCACCGGCGGCCTTGGCCTGGCCTTTCTCGCCCATGCCTTTTTCGCCGGGGGCCTTGGCCTGGGCCATTGGTTCGCCCTTTTGGCCTTTCTCGCCCTTGGCCTGCGCCATGGGTTGTTCGCCCTTCTGACCGGCCTTCGGGTTTTGACCCTTCATGGGGGCTTCGCCGGCCTTTTTGGCCTGGGCCATCGGCTGGTCGCCCTTCATGGGTTGTTCGCCCTTGGCCTGGCCGGCCTTGGCTTCGCCTTGCTTGGCCTGGCCGGGCATTGGTTGTTCACCTTTTTGGCCAGGCATCGGTTCCTGGCCCTTCATCGGCGCTGCCTTGGCCTGAGCCATCGGTTCGCCCTTTTGGCCTGGGATCGGTTGTTGACCCTTCATCGGGGCTTCGCCGGCTTTCTTGGCCTGGGCCATCGGCTGGTCGCCCTTCATCGGCTGTTGACCGGCCTTGGGCTGGGCGCCCTTGGCCTGGCCGGGCATCGGCTTCTCGCCAGCCATCGGCGGTTGGCCTTTCATCGGTTCGCCCTTGGCCATCGGCTCGGCGCCCTTGGCTTCGCCGGGCTGGGCCATGTTTTCCTTGGCCTTGCCTGGTTCCTCGCCCTTCTTGGCTTCGCCGGCCGGCTTGGCGTCACCTGCCTTGGCCATCGGCTCACCCTTCATCGGGTCGCCCTTCATCGGTTCACCCTTGGCCATCGGGTCGGCCTTCATGGGTTCGCCCTTGGCCATCGGCTCGGCGTTCATCGGCTTGGCGTTGGCGGCTTCCTGAAGTTGCTTCAATGCCTGAGCTTGATTTTTGAGAGCTTCGGGAATGTCGCCCTGCTTGATCGCCTCGGCTGCTTTTTGCGCTTGCTTGGCGGCTTCGGGTAGCTTGGCCTGGTCCGCCTGCTTGGCGATTTCCGCCTGTTGTTTGGCGAGGTCCGCCTTGGCTTTCTGGGCCATCGGATCGTTCTTGGCCTGGTCGGCCTGTTTGGCGGCCTCGGCGGCTTTCTTTGCTTCTTCCAGGGCTTTGGCGACCTGTTGCGCGGTGGCCTGGGGGTCGGCATCCTTCTTGAGCGCGGCCTGATCGGCAATGTCCTTGCCCTTGAGGTCGGCAAGCGCGTTTTCCAGTGCCTTCTTGGCGTCGTCCAGTTTTTGGGCTGCCTGCTTGGCGTCCTGAGCGGCCGGCTTGGCCTCATTCTTGTCGAGGCCCTTCTTGGCCGCTTCCATGTTCTTGGCGCTTTCGCCGATCTTTTCCGCCGCCTTGGGGGCGGCCTGCTTGATGTCCTTGGCCAGGTCGTTGGCCTTGGGCGTCAAGTCGCCCTGCTGCTTGGCCAGGTCCTTGTTGGCGGCGGGGTCAGCCTTGGGTTGATTGGCGTTGGCATCCGCCTTTTGGGCGACGTCCTTTTCCGCCTTGGCCAGCGCGTCGAGTTTTTTGGCCGCCTCCTGAAGTTTGGCGATGTCGGCTTGCCGCTTCTCGATCTCGGCGGCCTTCTCGACCAGCTCATTGCGGGCGTCCTTCAGGTTTTCGAGCGCCTTCTCTTGCTTGGCGACGGCGTCGGGCGACTTCTTGGCGTCGAGGTTCTTGGCCGCGTCCTTCATGGCCTCGGTAGCCTTGACCAGCGCTTTTTCAACTTTGTCTTTGTTGGGCAACGGTGTGTTCTTGACTTCGTCGGTCTTTTTCGCCAGTTCTTTTTGCGTATTGGCCAACTCGGGTAGCTTGAGATTTTGCGGCTGGCCGACCGTTTCCTTGGTGTCGTTGAGGGTCTTGGTGTGTTCCTTGATGAAATTGTCTATGTTCTCGATCGCCTTCTTCACCGCGGCGAGTGGATCGTTTTTCTCTTTCTGCGCCTGCGCGATCATCTTATCGAGTTGGGCCTTGGCGTCCTTGAGTTGATCGGTCGCTTTGGCTTGTGGCTCGGCCGCCTTTTTCGGTTCGTTCTTGATGAGTTTCTCGGCCGCGGCCTTCATCGCCTTCTCCGCGTTTTCAAGAGCCTTGGCGGCATCCTTGGCGAGCGGCTTGAGGATGTTGGCGGTGTCTTTCGTGTCAAACGCGAGCTTGGCCTGTTGCTCGGCGACTTTGACATTTTTCTCCGCATTCACGGCGTCCTGGATGGCTTTTTCCTTGGTATTCTTGATTTGCTCGGCCTTGGTCTGTGCCGGCGTCGCCTTGGGCAGCGGCTCCGTGCCGGGGATGACGAGCGCCTTGGGATCTTTGGGCTGGACGGCCGGGTTGTTCTTTTCCTCGGGGATCTTTTTCTTCTCGTCTTGCTGTTTGATTTCTTCCTTGATGGCTTCCTGCTTGGCGATGGCCTGATCGATCTTTTCACGTGCTTCCTTGAGGATGGACAGCGTATCGCCGGGGACGCGCAGGATACGGGCAAGCTCTTGCAGGTTGCTGGCGGTTTTCGCCTGCAGCAGGTTGCCTCCCTGGAATTCTTCCAGCCGGCGCTGTTGATAACCGACCGTGCGGAGTTTACGTGATGCGACGGTCAGATTCTCGAACAGGCTGACTTCGGAGATTTTCTTGGTCATGGTCGCGATGCGAACCTGTTGCTCGGCGTCCAGCTTCGGGCCGAGGTCCTTGATTTGCCGGACGAGAATGACCACGTCGCGTTCCAGATCGCTCTGGGTATCGCTTTGGCGTTTCATCTCCGTTCCTTGCTTCTGAATTCGCTTGACCATCAGCTGCTTCAGGGTCGGCGAGGCGTCGGGCTTGTAATATTCGACCAGGTCACGGATCGCCTGGCTCGATTGCAGGTGCAGGTCAAACTGGCCCTTGGCCTGTTTCTCGAAACGATCGGCGGCCTGTTCAAGCGATTTGACCGCGTCGAAGCGAGCGACGATCTCGTGCAGAGCGACGACGACCTGGCGATGATTCTCGTAGGCCTTGTCGTTGGCTTCCTTGGATTTCTTCGGATCGGTGGTGAGTGCAGCCACGTCGAGTTGTTTGATGACTTCCGCCATCTGGTTTTTGCTCAACTTGGACAGGGTTCCCTTCATTTCCTCCATGATCTTCTGCTCGGGGGATTCGATGTCGTAGAACTGCATCACGCGCAGCATCGTGGTGATTCGACGGACGACGTGATCGGTCTCCGCTTGAACCTGGCGCTGCCTTTCCTGCTGGCCGCGGATTTCCTCGTCGTCGTTGGCGAAGGCGTTCGCCGTCAGGATGAGAGAGAAAAAGGCCAGGGCACACAGGCCGATGCGGTGGATGGACTTCATGAGATCCCCCCTAGATGAGTCGCGCGGGCAACCGATGCCCCTGCGTGAGTTCGTTGACCATTCGATGTTAACGGTTTGTCAACCTTGGTTCCAGTGGAAAAACGCAAATTCTTCGCTTTCGGGCGGAAAACCTCGAGGACGCAAATTCAACGCCAGCGGCGCCGAGAAGTTCCGTCGCACCAGAACTCCCGCGCGGCAAACCGGCCGAAAGTGGTTCGGCGCGGCCCTGACTGCGCGGAGAGGGCAAGAAATCGACTTATTGATTCGGTCCAAAGACCGCCTTTTCTCGCAATTCCAGCTGACGAACCCTTTCATCCTCACGGCCGACCTGGGTCAGCCAGTTTTCCCAGGCGGTACGGTCGAGCACGGTGGCGACACGCGTTTCCGAGCGCGTGAACGGCGTGGTTCCCGCGGGCAGGCGTTCCGCGGCGTATACCACGACGCAGTATTCCACCTGATCCCCTGATTTTAACGCCAGCGATTTGAAATTGCTATCCAGTAGTCCGTCGGTTTTCAACAAGACCATACCACCGCCCTGAGTGCGGCCCATGACAAAATCCGGCGCGAACGAAGGAATGGCGTGAAACTCGACCGCCCGGTCAAACGGCGTGTTCTGAAAGACGCCCGTCTTGATGTCGAAGTTGCCGGCGCTGGCGTCGGGCTGGTATTCGGTGAGTGGATAGGAGATCCAGCGCTCCTCCTGGACCGGATCGTTGCCACTCTCGTGTTTCTTGAGGACCCGATACTGCAATACGGCCTTGCCGAGACCGTAGGGCCCGAAGCAGGCGTAAGGGATGCGGATTTTCTTGCCGAGGCGGACGGGTAATCCTTCAAGGTCGAAACTCGCGGTCGAGCCCAGGCCGAACGTATCGCGCAGCAAATTGACCTGGGGCGGGTCCTCCGGCGCCAACCGGACGGAGCGACGCGGCGGCGGGCGATTGTCAAAGCCGTATTCGTTTTGCACGACCATGCGGTAGCCCGTCAAGTTCTCGGTGAGATCGAACGATGCCTCGGCGACGACGATTTCTTCCCGCGCCTCCTTGCCGTCTTGCTTGACAGCCCGGGTGATCTTCTTGATCGTCATGGGAATCTTGAGTTTGGTCTCCTTCTCGACGAGCGGCGTTCCTTCATCGGGCCTGGTTGCTGGGTCGGCGGCTTCGAGTGGGACGAGCCAGGCCTTGTGCTCCAGGTTATCGACCTCGAAGCGGACCTTGATCGCCGAGCCAGGGATGCCGACAACATCGCCCCGGCCCTGTTGGATTTCGTACCGCTTCTTTACCTTCACGTTGGGTCGCGAGTCGCAGTAAACGGGCAGGACGGTCCAGGCGAGGTTGTCGCGCACGACGGGACGCGCGACGAGCGTCATCTCGCTTGGGTACTTCGTGCGCCCGTCGGCGAGGCGAGCGGAGTAGCGAATGTTACTGGACGACGGATGCACGTCGGCGCCGAAGATGGCATCCCCCTGGTCCTCGCGGATAAACGTGAGATCGTAGCGGTCGGTCGTTTGTCCCTCGGGTGTGACCCAGACCGAACCGATCAGATCGGCGTTGAACTTCCCCTTCACGCGGTAACGCAGTGGGATCGTGTCGCCAATGGGCCAAACCTCGGGCGACACACTTTCCAGTTCCACCGAATGGGGCACATCGATCGGCAGCAGCGCCTGCCGGGCCAACAGGGCGAAGGCGACCCCGGGCCAGATGCCAACGGGCACAGCGACCACAAGCAGCACTGGCACAAGGGCGAACATGCTCCACTTGAGTCGGCGGTGGTCGGCGACCTGGGCAAAGCCGACCCGCTGGGCCTCCTTTTCCGCCTCCTTGGTCACCACGCTAACCAGTTCCGCGGACATACCCCCGAGGTCCGCGCCGGGTTGATTGAATTGCACCGCGCTGATGAGGCGATGATCGAACTTGCGAATTTTCTCCTCCACCCACAGCGCCAGCGTCGTGTCGGGCAAACGGCGAATCTGCGGCAACACGATCAGGAGCAGTGCCCCGACGCCCGCGATCACCGCCTGCACGATAAAAAGCGCGAACCGAACGCCAAAGGGGGTTTCGCGATCCTGATCGATAACCCAATCGACGAGGCACGCGACCAGGAGCAGGAGCAGCACGACTGCCAGCCAGCATGCCGCGCCCCAGGCGAAGGCGAGCATGCGTTCGCGCATGCGCAGGCTGGCGAGGTTGCTTTGGATATTTGGTGGGACCATGATCATGTCCTTCTTTCCGAGCCCAAGCGCCAGCGAAGGGCATGTGCGGCGCTGTGGCCGCACTTCGCCGGCGCTCGCTCTCGGACGGATCTAGCTCAAATCAGAAAACTTTCTTACTAACCACTCCATCGTGATCAAGCCGAGAAATAGAATCACCGCGAGCGGATTCCACAGGAGCACTTCCTGGCGGCGCGTGAACTCGGTCTTGCGCGGCTCGATCTGCGTGCCGAGATCGTGGAGGTCTTCTTCACGATAAAAGCGTCCGCCGGAAAGCTGGGCGGCGTCGCGCAGCGCCTTCTCCGCCAGCCCCGATTCCTCCAGTTCGTGCTTGGGCGGCAGATCGACGCGATAGGAGAACGTGTTGACGTCCGGGTTCCGCACGTGCAACTCATACCGCCCGGGGCGATTGTTCGGCACCAGCACCGCGTAATCGCCCGGCCGACCGGGGATCGCGTTGAGCGTGATCGTGCTTGTGCGTTCTTCTCCCTGCTTGGCGTCCAGGTGTTCCAGGTCGGCCTCGACTTTGCGGTCCTTGCGTGGGTTGAACTTTTCATCGAGCAGCCGAACGTAGATCGTGTTGGGCGTTCCCACCACCGTCTGCGTGCGATCCAGCGCCATCTGAGCGCGCTTGGCGCTTTCGCCCAACAGGCTGGGCAAACCCATCTGGTAAATCACCTGACCCCAGAAGCGAACGAAATATTTGTCCTGATAGTTCCACCGCCAGCGCCACGTTTCGTCGGTGCCGAACCAGAGCACCTGGCCTTTGCCGTAATAATGGTTGACCAGGATCGGCATCGGCTGATCGCCCATCTTGGCGCGAGGATTGACGATGAGCGACGTGGCCGCCGGCTTCAGCTTCGTGATCGGGAAGTTCCAGTGGAACCCGAGCAGTTTCTTTTGCCAGACCTCCTGGCTTTCTTCCGGCGTGTCGGCGAGCGTCAACCATTCGGCGCGTAGGCCGGCCTCGGTCAACGTCGGCATGTATTCCTGCGTGCGGGTGTCCGAGTCGATGCCGAACTTTTCTTTCTTGAACTCGACGGGCAGCACGTCGGCAATCGGGCTCTTGTCCTTTTCATAAGAATTCGGCATGTTCTGCCGGCCCGCCAGCACGATCAAGCCGCCACGATTCTGGACGAACTCGCGAATCCATTCCTGCTGTTCTTTCGTGAAATAACTCGACGCGACATCGCCCAAAATGATCAGGTTGTACTTGGCGTCAAAAAACTTTTCGCGCTCCTTGGGGAACTCAGGCAAAAAAGGCAGCCCGGCCTTGGCAACCTCCGGCGCGGCGTTGACCAGGATGAAATGCACCTCCAGCCGGCGATCGCGCAAAAGCGCCGGCTGCAAAAACTTGTACTCCCAGCGCGGCGAGTGCTCGATGTAGAGGATTTTGATTTTCGTGTCGGCGATCCGCAGCGTCCGGGTCAGCTTGTCCTCGAACTTCTCGCCGCCCGAGGTGTACTTGATCGTCGTGACCAGATCCAGGTTTTCACGTTTCTCCGGATCCTTTGGCACGACGAAGCTCAAGGCGTCGCGCAGATCTTCGCCGGTTTGCAGCGTGAGCTTTTTCTCGGCGACGATCTTGTCGCCCAGCTTGATCGTGATTTCGACGTCGCCCTTTTTGAACCCTTGAGCGCGCCAGCGCAGCGGGATCGAGATCGTGTCGTCCACGAATAGCGTATCCGGCGAGTTGACTTCCTTGAGCTGGAGTTGCCCGCCTTCGGAACTGCCCACACCATAGATGTGCAGCGGGACGTTGTGTCGCAGACACTCAACCGCGGCCTCTTGCAGCGTGAACTTGCTGGCGTTGTCCTGGCCATCGGTGATGACGACGATGGCGCTGGGTGGATCGCTGTCCTTGGATTGCACGATCTTGACGATGCTGTCCGCCAGCGCGGTCTTGGCGTCCTCGGCCTTGATGCTTTCCAGGAGGTTTTCTGTGAACGACTTCGCCTTGTCTTCTTGCGGGCCGCGCACGTCCGAGCCGAAGACATAAGGCCGAAGTGGGCCAAATTTTTGCAGGCGTTCGACAAACTTCAATTCGGGCAGCTTGAGGACGTTTTCCACGATTTCGATGCGGGCCGGGTTCTTTCCCGCCTCGGATGGCAAATCGGACATTTTTTCGAGAAGCTTTGTCTGCAAGGGCAACTTGCCCAGCGCGATCGCGACGCGCGCCTTGTCGGCGTCGGTAAGGCGGCGATCGCGCTGCTTCATGCTCTGGGTGTTGTCGATCAATAGCACCACGCCGCGCGGGCGATGCCCCTCAAACTCGGCAAGCAGCATGGGCCGCAGAATGAGCAACAGAAGCAAGATCACCAGCGCTGAGCGCAGGCCGATGAGCAAGATGCGGCGCAGCCAGCCAAGCGTCCCTTTTTCGAGCACGTAAAAAAAACCGACGACCCCCAGGCCAACGAGAACGATTAGCAGCAGGATGATTAGCCACAAGAGCGACATGCCGCGGAAGGTAAAGTCCACGGAGGAGAGCGTGGTGTTCGCGGGCACATCCACGGCCAGGATTCGGGTGATGAGGTTCATTTGGAAATACCAAGAATCGTTTGCGAAACTGGTCCTTGTGCGAGCGCTAAGCCGCAAGCGGCTTAATTACCAGGCGCGCCCGCACCACCAGGCAAAGCCGGCCTCCAGGAGCACGAGCGCCAGGACCGCGAGCAAGGCCCAGACGGTCCATTCGCGATTGAGCCGTTCGTCGCCGGTGGAGACGCTATTCTCCCCGGCGACGATGTGGATGGGCGTAAAGCCGAGCCTGGAGTCGATGTCGGCTTCGGAAAGCGTCGCCAGGTTTTCGCTTTCGCTCAGGTCGGGGATGACGGCGATGGGCGTGCCGATTTTGGCGGCCTCGGCGGGATCGATCGTGTCGCCGCTGGAATCAGCGCCGCGCGGGTGAACCGTCATGTGGTAAACGCCGGCGCGAGGCAGGTCGGATGCCGTGACGATGAAGCGCTTGCCAATGCGTTCCGGTGTGCCCAGGCGCGCGACCTTGCCATCGGGATGGACGAGGTTGTAGACGAAGTCTTGTTTATCGGTGACGTACCAGTTGAGCGTATCGCCTGCCTTGAGGTTGTAGGTTTGCGTTTGCCCGTTCACGAGGTAGTTGATCGTCACATCCATGAACGGAATGAACTGCGGGGCAGTGCCGAAATCGGTCCACGATGGGATAAACGTCTTGGGGTCGAGTCCCTCGTGGTGGGCAGCGGTTGCCACGAAAAGAACCTCGCCGGAGTCTACTTTCTTTGCCACGGCGAGCGGCTTGCCGTTGCTCAGCCTTACCACCACGCTGAGCGGGCTTTCGTCCTTCGGACTTGGTTTCTCCTTGGCGTCGTTTTTGTCCTTGGCTTCCGGATCGTCTGGATCAGCTTCGTCGAGCGGCGTCGGCTTTTTCTTTGGCTCGATTTTCTTGGCGACGGCGGCTTCGTCCAGGTCCACGTGCTTCCAGACTTCGACGTTATTGAAGTCTTCGTAGTATTTCTCATCCTTGAAAACCCAATAGGCGGGCGGGCCATTGCCAAAACTGGTGCGGTTGACCAGGAGCGGTTTCTTTTCCGCCTTGAACAGGCTCTTGATCGGCATGGGCAACAGGCCGAGCTTTTTGCCAAGCGTCGTGTTGTAGCTTTCGGGATCGACATTGTCGCCGCAGAAAATCACCAGCCCCTTGCCCTTCCGCACGAACGGCTCAAGGCCATTGACAAATTCCGCTTGCAGGACGTCGGCGCGTTTGCCGAGCTTGGCCTTCAGGGAGCAATTGACAAGGACCACGACGTCCTGGTTCTTCAGGTGCAGCGCGGTCGCCTGGCGGGCGGGGACCACGCGCGGATTGTATTTGTATGTGGCCCGCTGCTCCTCGCGGACGGGGAGAAGCGAGTGCATCAGGAAATAACTTGACGACGTGTCGGCATCCTTCTCTTTGTAGTTGCCATCCACGACAAGAATGTTGACTTGCTCGCGCACCAGGATGACGTGATCGAAGCGATTGTCCGCATCGAGATCGTCCTGAATGACCTTGGCGGAGAGCACACGCAATCCGGCTGTCTCGAGCTTGGCGTCGAGTGTCACGGCGCGGGTTTCGCCAGGCGGCAGCTTTTTGATGATCGCTTTTTCCGGCGGCGCCTTGTCACCGGCCACGGCAAGCGACACGGTCAAGTTCTCCGCGGCGTCGCGGCCCGTATTCTTGACGAGCACCGCGAAGCCGACGCGCTCACCGGGGCGCGGGATGCCGGTCTGTGGCGTGATGCCAACGATGGCGACGTTTTTCAGATTGCCCTTGCCGCAGCGAATCAGGTGAATGAGAGCCTTTTCCTTGATCGCGGTCAGCGTGGCCTTGAGCTTGTCCCCCTCTTTTTCGAATCCCTGCGCCTGCATGTCGCTGAAAATGTAGAGTTCCTTGTTCGACGCCTGCCCGCGCTGGAGAACGCCTTGCGCCTCGATAACGCCGGGGGAAAGGTCGGTCGCGCGATGCGCGATCTCCAGGTTCTGCACGAGAAGGCGAGCCTGGTCGAGGTTCCCGGGGGAGCGCGGACCGACGAGCGTGTGATTCTTCTCCGTGCAGGTGATGATCTGCACCGTCGACTGGGGCGGCAGTTCGTCAATGATTTTGAGCGCCTCGTCCTTGGCGCGTTGCAGCCGCGATTTGGCGCCGTCCTGGGCGGCCATGCTGTAGGAAACGTCGAACACCAACGCGGCATCGACCGAGTCGCCCCGCCCGGTCCCGACGACTGCTGAAGAAATGGGCCTGGCAAACGCGATCGCCAGCATCACCAGCACGGCCATGCGTAAGAGAAGCAGCAGCAATTCCTGGAATTTCAGGCGCCTGCTCGTCTGCTCGACGCTCGTGAGCAGGAACTTCATCGCCGCCCAGGGCACGGTGCGGTATCGGCTGCGAAAGAAAAAATGAATCGCAACGGGAATGCCCGCGGCCAGGGCGCCAGCCAGCATGAATGGAGTAAGGAAGGTCATGTTGTTCCCGATCGTTTAGCCGCGGGCGTTCGGCCCGCGCGAATGCGCGAACACGCGATCATGCCACGCGCGTCCGCAGCCGGCGCGCCAGGTATTCCGTCAGCGACTCCGCCAGCGGTTTGCCCGTGTTCATCAATACATGGTTGATGCGGTTGCGCTCGCAGCCTTGCTGGAAATCTTCCAGGTATTTTTGCAGGGCCTTCAGGTAGGTCGGGCGAATCATCTGCGGCCTGGTCAACAGGTGCATTCTTTCTTCCATCGCATCGAACTTGACCATGCCATTGAACGGGAAATCGATCTCATCGGGATGCAGGATGTGGAACACGATGACCTCGTGTCCGCCGAAGCGCAGATGCTGCAACCCGCCCAGGATTGATTCGACGTCGTCGAAGCAATCGGAAATCAGGAAGAACAGGCCGCGCCGCTGCACCTGGTTGGCGATATCGTGCAATAGCGGCCCCATCGCATTCTTATCGCGCGGCTCCAGCGATTCGAGCGTTTCCAGAATGGTCTGGATGTGCCCCATTTGACCGCTCGCGGGCAGGCGATCGCGCCAGTCGGAATCGAAAATATCCAGGGCGACGCTGTCGCGCTGATGAATGATCAGGTACGATAGCGCCGCCGTAAGAGTTTTAGCGTATTCGAGTTTATTCGTATCCCCTTCCCCGTAGAGCATCGATCGACTTGCATCGATCATGATGTGGGCGGTGAAGTTCGTTTCTTGCTCGTATTGCTTAATGGTGTAGCGCTCGGAGCGGCCGTAGCTTTTCCAGTCGATGTGCCGAATGTCGTCGCCGGGCACGTATTCGCGATGCTGGACGAATTCGACGGAAAAGCCGCGGTAGGGGCTCTTGTGATCGCCGACGCGCAGTCCTTCGACGACGGTTCGAGCCTTGAGACCCAGGGCCTGAGCTTTGGCGATGACTTCGGGATTGAGATACTTTGGCATGAGAGAAATCTACAAATTCCAATTTCCAATTATCAATTTACAATTGGTTTGGCGGGTCACGGTTCTCTGATTTTTTGATGCCCTTGCAGGTAACGATGGATTGACCGAAGATGTTGCAAAGTTGTGTTGCTTCATCGATCAGCTCGTTCATCTTGGTCGATGGCAAAAGTCCCGTCTTGACGACGAGCCGCAACCAATAGCGAGTTTCACGTAACTCCTTCAACACGATTTTTAGCTTGTGGACAAAATCCGCCTTGCTTTCCGCCGCTCGGGATTCTTCATAATTCGGCCCGGGCGATGTCCCGCAGCGAATCATTTGGCCTCCCACATGTCGGCCCAGCCGGCTATCGGGAAGCGAATCCACGACCTTCCCAATCCTCGCCGCGAAATCCAGCAAACGATCCGACAGTTCATCCGGAGTCATGGCGATTGTGGTTCCAATTGTAAATTGCTAATTGTCAATTGGAAATTGAAAATCCCCTTTCACGCGGCGGCCTGATTCTTCGGCACCGCCTTCAGCAGCTGACGAATCACTTTTTCCACGGTGACGCCTTCGCTCTGGGCGGCGAAGTTGAGGATGAGGCGATGCCGCAGGATCGGCTCGGCGACGGCGGCGACATCGTCGGCCGACACGTGGTGCTTGCCTTCCAGGATGGCGTGGGCCTTGGCGGCGAGGATGAGATTCATCGAGGCGCGCGGGCCGGCGCCCCAGGTCAGCCATTTCTTGACGAAGTCGGCCGCCTCCGGAGTGCCGGGGCGGGAGAGCCGGGTGATGCGCTTGGCGTACTGGAACACGTGATCCGCGACCGGCACGCGGCGGACGATGTGCTGGAGCTTGATGATGTCCTCGCCGTGCAAAACCTTCGACACGCTTTGTTGTACGTCCGACGTGCCCTGACGCATGATCAACTCTTCCTCGGCATCGGTGGGATAATTGACGCGGATTTCAAAGAGGAATCGATCCTGCTGGGCTTCGGGCAGCGGATAGGTTCCTTCTTGTTCGATTGGGTTCTGGGTCGCCAGGACGAAGAACGGGTTCATCATCGGATAATCAACGCCGCCGATGGACGCCTTGCGTTCTTGCATGGCTTCCAGAAGGGCCGCCTGCGTCTTGGGTGGCGTGCGGTTGATTTCGTCGGCGAGAACGATGTTCGCGAAGATCGGGCCGGGCAAAAACTTGAACATGCGTTGGCGCGTTACCGGATCGTCTTGAATGACTTCCGAGCCGGTGATATCGGTCGGCATCAAGTCGGGAGTGAACTGAATGCGTTTGAACGTCATGTCGAGCGCCTGTGCCAGCGTGCTCACCATGAGCGTCTTGGCCAGACCCGGTACGCCCACCAGCAAGGCGTGTCCGCGGCAGAAGATCGCCATCAGCAGCTGATCGAGGACTTTTTCCTGGCCGATGATGATTTTACCGACTTCCTTGCGCATCTTCTGATGCGCTGCGCGCAAGGTTTCCAGCATTTGAACATCGGATTCAGGCACGGAAGGGCTCATGGTGGAGTTCCTGGTGGGAGGGCGGAAAAGGATGCATCTGGGTGGGAGGGCTTGCTTATGTTACACAATTGAATGCGCGACGCAAGGAATAATCGGAAAATTTTGCCCAGGTTTCGTTACTTGCGGCGTAGCACTCGCAAGGCGCCTCGCGTGCGCCGCGGCGAACTCAGATCTCCATGGCGTCCAGCGCGTCCATCAAGTTGTCAAGGTCGTCCTTGGGTCCGACGGTCGCGTTGTTCTGGCGTTTCGGGATGCCCACGGTTGCACCGACGGCATCGCGGCCATCGGCGACGAGTTCGCGGTCGCGCTCTTCCACGGCTTGCGACAGGGCGTCCTTGTCGGCGCCCCCGAAGAGCTTGGTCAGATCGATCTTGAGATTCCCGATCGCCCCGACCGGAGCGCCGGCGATCGCGGCCGTCTTGTAATCCGGGAACATGATCGCTTGTTCGGGGCAGACTCTGCTACAGGCGGGGCAGCCCTTTTTGCAGTTGTCCTGATTCTCGACGAGAATGCGTTCCTGCCCGTCAACGCCGTAGACACCGAACAGGCAGAAGTCGATGCACTCCATGCAATTGGTGCAGCGGCTATAGTCGATGACCGGATACCAGCGTCGGCCTGCCGCTTGCAACAACTGGTCCGGCGCAAATGGCGAGCCGGGAGCGTCAGTGGCGGGAGTGCCATTGACGAACGGCGAGCCGAAAGCGCCGGCGACCGGAGTGAGTGTCAACGGCCCTCCGGTCGCTGAGGCTGCCGACTCGCCCAGGCCGCCGAGTTGTACCAGCGCTGGGGCGCGTTGGCTCTGTTTTTGCTCGGCACGCGCGCGGCTTTCTTCCGCGATGCGGCGAATCTCGTTGACGTACGGCTCGTGCTGATTGAAGTCGCGCAAGTCGAGGCAGTAGATATGCCGATCGGGAACATCGAGAGAACCAATTCCCTTGGGCGGCTCGGGGGCGGCGTCGTCGTCGTCATCGGCGTGAGCCGACTTGAGTTGCGATTCGCCCCAGTGTCCCTTGATGCCGTCGCGATCCATGACCCAGAACGCCGCACGCGGAAACAGCCACGAGAGCAAAACCATGTCGCCGCGCACGGAGCCAAGAAATAGCCGGCCCGTGTGGTCGGCGCCCAGATCGTAAAGATGCGGGATCACGGAGACGTCGAGGCCCGGCTCCATGATGAGGGCCGCGACAATCGACTCTTCCAGTGCCCGCTTGCCGGGATGCTTGCCCTGGGCTTGCGACAGGACGACAGTGATGCGGTGTCGGTTCATAAATATTTCTCTGCACGCCCGCAGCCGAAAGGCTGCGGGATCAAGCAATGGAAGCTCGTGGAAATCCCACAGCCTTTCGGCTGTGGGCGTGGAGGCTACATGTGCCCCTTCAGCATATTCTGGGTCTTTTCCCAGCCGGCTTCAAGGAAGGAAAAGTATTCTTCGGCACTCAGCATGTCGGCGTCCGCGCCGGTCATCTCGAACAGCCAGCCGTTACCGTACATATCGACGTTGATCGCGGAAGGATCATTCAGCAATTCCGGATTGAACTGAGCGAGCGTGCCGGCGATCGGGGCGAACAGGTCGGACATCGCCTTGGACGTTTCAATATGACCGATCTTTTGCTTGAGCGCAACCGCGTCGCCGGCGTTGACTTCCCAGTCAAGAAAGTACACATCCTGCATCAGGCGGACGGCGTAGGCGGTGAAGCCGAAACGAAAGCCTCCGTTGCTGGACAGGCACCACATGTGATTTCGCGCATAGCGCCGGTCCGTCGGCAACACGGCGGCGAACTTGCCCATCATGAATGTCAACGGCTCTGACATTGGTATCCAAACGACGTTTACGTTTAGCGATCCCGTCGCGCCGAGCGAGCGCTAAACGGGAAACGGCTACGTGTACCGCGCCCCGCGATGCTCCGCCTCGAAAAATGCGGGCAGGATACGATCCACTTGCAATAACCCAGCGCGCGTCAGTTCGATGTTCCCGTTGGCAAGGGTCAGGAAGCCATCGTTTTGCAGTTGACCAAAATCCTCGGCGAACGTGCCGAGGATGTCGGTGCCGAACTTGGCGCGGAAGTAGTCGGGCTGCAATCGGCCCGTCTTGAGTTGAAGCATCAACTCGCGGCGCAGCAGTTGGTTGGGGGCAACCTTGAGCGCCCGGCCCAGGGGCAGCTCGCCCTTTTGCAGGCGCTCCGTGTAATCTTCCCAGCGATCAAGGTTTTGAACATGGACGCCGCTGACGTGCCCGAATGAAGCCACGCCGGTGCCCATCATATCCGCGCCGTGCCAGAGTGCGTCACGGTAAACGAACTTGGTCTTTTCGGGATCGCGCACCATCGTGTAAGCGCTTGACACCGTGTAGCCGGCCTTTGCCATTTCCGCGAAGGCGTAATCGACCCAGGCGCGCTTCGTTGGCCAATCGGCGACCGTGTCCGGATCGACGACGTGGTCGGCCCTCACCGCCGATCCCGCCGCCAACGGCAGAGGGGAGGCTGTGACGTTATGCAATTCCTTCGAGAACACGGTATTGTAAGGCAGCTCCATCTGGTAGACGGTCACGCTCTCCGGGGCCAGGTCGATGGTCTTCTGGACGCAATCGCGCCAGTTGTCCCACGTCTCGCCGACCATGCCTGCGATCAAATCGATGTTGATCTGCGTGAAGTGCAGGTCGCGCGCCCACTGATACGCCCGGAAAATCTCCGGCGACAAATGCGCTCGGCCGTTGCTTTCCAGGATCTTGTCGCTGAAGTTTTCAACCCCCAGGCTCAGCCGCGTGACGCCAGCGGCTTTCAGTGCTTCGAGCTTGTGCTGCTGCAAAGTGCCGGGCTCGCATTCAAAGGTGACCTCGGCCGCATCGTGCCAGGGGAAGAGCGCCTGCACGCGTTCGAACAATCCGCCCAGTTGCGTCGCGCTCAGGTAAGACGGCGTGCCGCCGCCGAAATAGACGTAGTGCAACTTGCGATCACGCGCGAACGGCGTCGCTCGATATAACTCGATCTCGCGCAAGAGTGCATCAAGGTAGACTTCCACATCGCGCGCGTTCTTGTCGGTGTAGACGCGGAAATAGCAGAACTTGCAACGTTTGCGGCAAAACGGGATGTGCAGGTATAGGCCCAGGGGCGTGTCCGGGCGCGGCGGCGCGGCGAGCGCGGCATGGGCGTCTCGTAATCCGTCAATATTCCAAGCGGAGAAAGGCGGATAGTTAGCGACGAAATAGTTGCCCAGTCCGGTTTTTTCTTGATCGGTCATGGTGAATGCCTGAGAACTCGGCAGCGCTTGGCGGGCCTGGCATTACCATGATAGGGGTGAATGTAGATTTGCTCAAGGGTTCGCGACGCAAACCGGCTAGGTGGTGGGCGCAGCCGCCGCCTCAATCGCCAATTCAGTGACCAGGTGAAGGTCAAGTATATTGAACGCATCATCGGCTTGATAAACGATCACCGTCCGCCCATTGGGCGACATCGAAAGGTAATCGCGATGCTGTACACGGAACGACCTTCCGTTTGCCAGATGGATAGTAAACGGGCGAAAAGGACTGGCCTCGCGCGCAGCCCGCAGTTGGTCTACGGTCATTTGAACACCTCAGATTTCAATCACCCGGCGCAAATGAAGACAGGTAACTTGGCGCTGTTATTGTATCGCACCATTGATGTGAAGGCAAGAAATCGACACATTACGTACCACTGTGTTCGACGTGTTCGTAAACTCCCATTCGGACCGCTCGGTCATCCCGGGCTTGGCGGCGCGATCGGCAAACCCGACCCAGCTCGCGCGAATTTCCTCCTCCCATTTGTCGGATGTGCGGATTATGAGTAACCTACGTGAAGCAGCTTCCGGAGCTGCGGACGGAAGCTTGCCGCCTCTCTCAGGCCACCACCCCCAACGGGCGATGATTAAGAGAGTAGGCTTTTCCCTCGCACCAAACCAAGGTTGCACCATCGTGAAAAAGTGGCCTTTCATCCTCGTCGGCGTCCTGGTAGTCGCTGGCGGGTTGTACTATTTTCTCGTCGGTATCGGCGTCCAGCCCTTGACCGAGAAACGCCTGACCTTCACCGACGTTCGCCGGGTGACGATCCGCGACATCGTCAGCGCTACCGGCCTGGTCGAACCCCAGGAAATCGTGGTCGTCACCAGCAAGAACCCGGGCGCCGTCGTCCGGCTCTCCGGGCGCATCGGCGATTCCGTCATGGAAGGAGCCGAGTTGGCCCAGCTCGACGATGAACGGATCGCCCTCAAAGTGGAGGAAGCCAAGGACGGCATCAAGATGGCCGACGCGGCTCTGCGCCAGGCCCAGGCTCTGGTCCTTCAGGCGAAGGCCAGCAAGGACGCTGCCGAGCGGAACGTCAAGACGCAAAAGGAAATCGCCAACGCCGGCGGGATTCGCGCCGAGCGCGAGCTGGCGGAGGCGCAACTTCAAGCGGCGCTGGCCGGCATCAAGGCCGCGGAGGCCGGGGTTCACGTGGCCCAGGCCAAACAGGCCGCGGCGCTGACGGCCAGCCGTGAGGCCGAGCTGATTCACCGCATGACCCGCATCCGTGTCCCCGGCTTGACGGACCCCCTCAGCAAGAAGGTGCGCCGCGAATTCCTCATTCTCGACCGCAAGGTGCACGAGGGGCAAATGGTCGGCCCACAGTCCGGTCCGCTGTTTCTACTCGCCGGACGCCTTGACGTCGTCGAGGTTCATGCCCAGGTCGCCGAGGGGGACGTCAACAAGATTCGCGCGGGCCTGACCGTCCTGTTCAAAATTACCAATTACCGCGACGAGGACAGCGACTACGAGGGCACAATCAAGAAGATTCGTCCACAGGCCAGCGTCCTCAAGGACGCCAAGGGAGCGGTCTACTATGACGCCGTCGTCGAGGTGAAGAACCGCAAAGCTCCCGAGACCCAAGACTGGCAGCTCCGGCCCGGCATGACCGTCTCCGTGGATATCGTCCGCTACGAACACAAGAACGCCTGGCGCTTGCCTGACAAGGCGCTCAATTTTGATCTCGAGCAGCCGTACCAAAGCGCCGCCGCGAAGGCGCGCCTCGTGGAGTGGGCCAAGCGCCCCGACGCCAAGGACTGGCGTGCCCTGTGGACCTGGGATGAGTCAACTCGCGCAGCGAAGCCAATCTTTGCTCGCATCGTTCCCAGGGCGGGCGAAGTCGCCCTCAAGGATGCCGAGGGAAATGAGATCCTCGAATGGGAGCCCGGCTTCCAGCCGACGGATCCGGTGCGTGTCATCATCGGCGCGCCGCGCGCCCACCCGCCGGGATTCTTCGATCAGCCCGCGAACGTGAAGCTGTAGTTCATAAAACCACGCATGCCCAAGGCGTGCGGCTAAACCATTTTTCCCCCCATGCGAATCGTCATCGAACTGCAGGATATTGCCAAGATCTACGACCCTGGCGCCGCCGAGGTCCGTGCCCTCAACGGCGTCTCGCTCAAGATTGGCGCTGGCGAATTCGTCACCATTCGCGGGTCCAGCGGTTCGGGCAAGTCCACGCTGATGAACATCCTGGGCTGCCTCGATCGACCGACCCACGGCGAATATTATCTGGACGGTGAGAACACGCAAATCCTGACAAGGACCGCCCTGGCCCATCTGCGCAATCGCAAGCTTGGCTTCGTGTTCCAGGGGTTCAACCTGCTGAAGCGCATGAGCGCCATCGAGAACGTCGAGATGCCGCTGGTGTACTCCGGCCTGTCCCCCGCGCGCCGCCGTGCGAAGGCGCTTGGGATGCTTGACCTGGTCGGGCTGTCCCATCGCGCTTTTCACATGCCCAATCAAATGTCAGGGGGCCAGCAGCAGCGCGCCGCCATTGCGCGAGCGCTCGTCAATGACCCGCAAATCCTGTTTGCCGATGAACCGACCGGCAATCTGGATTCCAAGACGGGCCAGGAGATCCTGGCGGAGTTCGAGCGGCTCAATCGCGAGCTGGGTCAAACCATCGTGATGGTGACGCACGATGTCGCCGTTGCCGAGCGCGCGCCGCGGCAGATCACGGTGCGCGACGGCGTCATCGCCAGCGATATCCGCCGCTTGCCCGATCCCGCGTTGGGCGTGCGCGCTTCTGCTTCCCCGTATCCCGCGGCGTCGTGAGGCGCCACTTGCGGCGTGTCGTTGGCATGGCGCCCATCGGCAGAGCAATACCATGAACATCATCACCGCGTTTCGTATCGCGCTCAACGCACTCGTCATCCACAAGGGGCGCTCGGCGCTCACCAGCCTGGGCATCATCATTGGCACCGGCGCGGTGATCTCGATGGTCTCGGCCGCCGGCGGCGCGCGCACCAAGCTCGACGAGCGCCTCGATAACGTCGGCAAGACGCTCATCATTATTCGCGCCGGCGCGCGCACGCAAAACGGCACCCTCGCCGATATCAAGCCGCTCACCAACGAGGACGCCACACTCCTGCGCCGTAAGCTCCGCGCGCGCACTTCCGGTCTTGCCGAGGTCCAGGCCACCATGCGCCCGGTCGCCACGCGCACGCGCAACTGCGTGACCATGGTCGTCGGCACCAGCCCCGACATGCAGAAAGTCCGCGGCTGGGTCCTCCAGTATGGCCGCTTCCTGACCGCGGAGGATTTGAAAAAGCAGGCGGCCGTCTGCGTGATTGCTCCGACCGTGCGCGAAAGACTCTTTCCCGACATGCCCAATCCGGTGGGGCAGGTGATTCGTGTCGAGCGCTTGAGTCTGCGCATCATTGGCGTTGTCGAGGGAAAGGGTCGCTCCCCCATCGGCGGCGATCAGGACGATCAGATTTTCATTCCGCTCAACACGCTCCAGCGCAAGCTGGTCGGCGTTGAAAGCCTGAGCATGTTGTTGACATCCGTCGAAAGCGTCGAACAACTGGAGGCGACCAAGGAGGACATCACGCGCATCCTCAGGCAAAAACGCCGCGTCAAGGAAGGCCTGGAGGACTTCGACGTCTCCAGCGTGCAGGAGATGGCCGAGATCGCCGTCGTCATGACGCGCACGATGCAATTTCTGATCGGCATCATCGCGTCGATCTCGCTCGTCGTGGGCGGCATCGGCATCATGAACATCATGCTCGTCTCGGTCACCGAGCGCACGCGCGAGATCGGCATCCGCATGGCCATCGGCGCCACCCCCGCGGATGTCCTCACGCAGTTCCTCATCGAGGCGGTGCTCTTGTCGCTGCTGGGTGGCCTGATCGGAATCTCCCTCGGCGTCGGCGCTGCCGTCGCGCTCGCCTGGGCCGCCAACTGGCCGATCTTCGTCGATTACTCGATGGTCGGGCTTTCCTTCCTGGTCTCGGGAGGCGTCGGCGTTTTCTTCGGCTACTATCCCGCCTTGAAAGCGTCACGCCTGGATCCGATCGAAGCATTGCGGTACGAATGACCAGGGGCGCCGAGCTGTCGAGAAAAAACTCTTGCGGTCATCGTGAGCTGCTAACCGCCCATCGCCCAGATCAGGAGGGCTTTCTGGGCGTGCATGCGGTTGCCGGCTTGCGGGAAGGCGAGCGAATGCGGGCCGTCGAGGACGTCGTCGGTGATTTCCTCGCCGCGATGGGCGGGCAGGCAGTGCATGACACGCGCGTGTTCCGGGGCGGCCTTCAACAACTCGGCGTTGACCTGGTACGCCTCGAAATGTTCCGCGCGGACCTTCGCCTCCGACTCCTGGCCCATGCTGGCCCACACGTCGGTATAGATCACATCGGCATTCGCGACCGCTTTCGCGGGATCGGCGATCTCGTCCAGCTGGCCACGCACGTGCGTTTGATACATCTCCAAAAATGGCTGATCGAAGCGATACGCCTCCGGCGCGGACAGGATAAACCGCGCCCCGACCTTTCCCGCCGCGATGGCGAGCGAGCGGGCCACGTTGTTGCCGTCGCCGACGAAGACGATCGTGCGTCCTTCAAGATCGCCGAACGTTTCGCGGATGGTGAGCAAATCGCCCAGGGCCTGGCAGGGATGATGATAATCTGACAGGCCGTTGATCACCGGCTTGGATGCCCAGCGCGCGAACTCGACCACGTTTTCGTGTAGAAACGTGCGCAGCACGATCGCGTCAACGTACTCGCAAACGGTGCGCGCGATGTCGGGCAGGCTCTCGCGATTGCCCAGGCCGACCTCGGCGCCGTTGAGAAAGATCGCCCCCCCGCCCAACTGGGCCATGCCCGCCTGGAAGCTGACCCGGGTGCGCAGCGAGGGCTTCTCGAAGATCATGCCCAGCACACGCCCTTCGAGGATGGGTTTGTGCTTCCCCTTGAGCAGGCCCTTCTTGATCCGGGCGGCTTCCTTCAGGAGCTTGAGGATCTGTTCCCCGTTCCAGTCGAGCAGGTCGATGAAGTGACGCATCAAGAATCTCCCAACACGAAAAAAATCCGCATATCGCATGGCGAAAGCCAAAACAAATCCGAAACGAAAATGGAAAAAAAAGCGTGTCCGACTTGTTTCTTGAGATTCGGATCAGTTTCGGTTTTCGAGATTCGGATTTCGGTTTTGGCGCTCAGCCTTTGTAGGACAGCAAGACGTCGTCCAGGATGTCGCAACCCGCTTGCAGCGCGTCGTCGGGCAGATTCAAGGCGGGGAGGAGTCGCAGCACCGTGCCGTGGGTGCAGTTGATGAGGAGGTTGCGCTTCAAGCATTCGTTGACGATCGGCGTGCCATCGATGGAGAGTTCGACGCCGACCATCGTGCCACGGGTGCGGATTTCCTGGACGAGCGGGCAGCGCTTTTGCAAGGCATCGAAGCGGGCGTGGAAGGCGGCGCCGATGCGTCCCGCGCGGGCGAGAAGATGGTCCGCCTCGATGGTGTCGATGGTCGCCAGCGCCGCCGCGCAGGCCAGGGGGTTGCCGCCGAACGTCGCGGCATGGGTGCCCGGAACGAGTTTGGCCGCGAACTCCGTTTTCGCCAGCAAGCCGCCGCAGGCGACACCGCCGGCCAGGGCTTTGGCGAGCGTGATCGCGTCGGGTTCCACGCCGAAGTTCTGAAAGGCGTACCAGGTACCGGTTCGGCCCATACCGGTCTGGACTTCGTCGAAGATTAGCATGAGGCCATGTTGATCGCAAAGTTTCCGCAGGCCTTCGAGATAGCCTTCGGGCGGAATGTTCACGCCACCTTCGCCCTGGATCGGCTCGATCATAATGGCACAGGTTTCGTCATCCACCAGCCGGGACGCCGCATCGAGATCACCGAATGGGGCGTAAGCGAAGCCCGCGAGCATTGGTTCCAGGTTCTGATGATACTTGGGCTGCCCGGTCGCGCTCAAGGCGCCAAACGTTCGCCCGTGAAAACTGTCGAGCATCGTGATAATCTTGTACCGGCCCTTCGGCTTGCCGTTGAGCCTGGCCAGTTTGATGACCGCCTCGTTCGCCTCGGTGCCGCTATTGCAGAAAAAACACTGCGCATCCAGCCCGCTGCGTTCGACCAGCGCCATTGCCAGCAAGCCCTGCGGCTCCATGTACCAGGTGTTGGGCACGTGGATTAACCTGGCGGCTTGCTCGGCAACCGCTTTCACCACGCGAGGCGGACAATGGCCGACGAGGTTGCAGCCCCAACCAGGGAAAAAGTCGAGGTAGCGTTTGCCTTCGGCATCCCATACATACGATCCCTCTCCCCGCACCAGCGAAACGGGAAACCGGCGATAGTTGCCGATCACATACTTTTCAAAAATCGCGATGGTTTCTTGGCTTGTCATGGTAGTCAGGGATTAGGGGTTAGGGGTCAGTGGTTTGCTACAATTCGTGATCAGCACTCAGCGCTCCCTACGAACCACTAATCTCCGTGCCGACGCCGCGGTCGGTGTAGATTTCCAGCAGGAGCGAATGCCGGAGGCGGCCGTCAATGATGTGCGTCTTCCTGACGCCGGCGTTTAGCGCGTCGAAGCACGCTTCGACCTTGGGGATCATGCCCTCATCGATGATTTTTTGCTGAATCAACTCCCGGCAACGTGCCACGTCGAGGCTCGCCAGCAGCGAAGCCGGGTTGTTTCGGTCCAAAAGGATGCCGGGCGTATCGGTGAGTAGAACGAGTTTCTCGGCATCCAGCTGGGCGGCAACCGCGGCGGCGGCGGTGTCGGCGTTCACGTTCAGCCAGCCGCCGTCGTCGGCCAGGGCAACCGAGGGGATGAGCGGAATGATGCCGGCCGCACAGAAATCGCGGAGCAAGTCGGCGTCGATGCGCGTCACCTGCCCGACGCGGCCCAAGTCGATGGGCTTGCCGTCGTCACCCGGCAACGTAAGCTTTTGTCCAAAAAGAAATTGCAGGGACCCAAGGTGCGGCCCCACCGCCCGGCCCCCCAGGGAACGCACCTGTTTTTCGAGGTCGGCGTTGATTTCTTTCAGAAGGACGCGCACGACGATGGCGAGCGTCTCTTCGTCGGTGTAGCGTCGGCCAAGGACCTTGCGGGGCTTCAGCCCTGACTCGGCCATCGCGCGATCGATCGGCTTGCCGCCGCCATGCACGACGATGGGCCGCAGCCCGACGGTGGCCATGAAGATCACGTCTTCCAGGGTGGCCTTGAGCGCAGCGGGTTCTTCCATCGCGCTGCCGCCGAGTTTGATGACGATCAGCCGATTGCGAAATTGACGAATGTAGCTGAGCGCCTCGATGAGCGTTTCAGCCTTGCGAATCGCATCGTCCATGTTCAAGGGAGCCCTGCGAAACCGGAACCTGCGAAACAAAAGATTAAGCGTAGCGACGCGGGAAGAAGCGTCAATAGATCGACGGGGTTTTCATCGAATGTTCTTCGGGAATGTGGGCCAGCGCGATGCAATCGCAACCGAGGGCCAAAGGTTATTTCTTCAGCTTGCGCGCCGCGGCCTCGACGTTCGGGTCGCCCCAGCGTGTGCCCTCAAGTCCGGCTGGCGGCTGGGGGTCGCCCTCGTAAATCGGCAAGCCGAGCGACGGCGCATCTTTGGGCAAGAGCACGCCGTTGCCATCGACGACGCGCAAACTACCGCCGTGCTTGATGGCCAGGACCGGAGTTCGATAGGTCACCTTCACGACGATCTTGTTGGGCGGGACGATCTCGACGTCCTCCACCTTTTCCACCCAGGGATGTTTGGCGAAACCGGTCCGCAGCCGGCCGGGCAATTCCTCGTCAAGAAGGTTGAGCCGCTCCGGAAGCCGGGCGTAGTAGTGGGCCTGGTGCAAGAATTTTTCGCGTGTCATGATTGGCGGCGGCTGGCATTCAATTTCCGCAAACGCCACCTCGTAACGCGGTTGGCCCTGAAGGTGGTCTCGCCCGGATCGACCCAGCCAGATGATTCCACCCAGGAACGCGCCGATCAGCGCCAGCACCAGCATGGCATGAAGCAATCGGCTCCGAAACCACGGAACCTTCTCGGGACGGGTTTTCGCCACGGCGGATCACCACACGGAAATGGCAAGTTCAAGTTCCAGGCGGAAGCGATCCTGCACCCGGGTACGGATCAGATCGATCAGGCGGATCACGTCGCGAGCCGTCGCGGCGGTCTCGACCATGATACAGTTCGCGTTGCGGTCGCTAACTTGAGCCCCGCCAACGGTCGTGCCAACCAGGCCCGTTTGTTCGATCAACGCCGCGGCATTCAGACCGGGCGGATTCTTGAAGATTCGCGCCGACCGCTGATAACTGTAGGGTTGGGATGCCTTGTATTGAATCCAGGCCTTGCGCAGTCGTTTGATGATGGCGTCCGCTCGATCGGTTTCCAGGTCAAACTCCGCCGAGAGCAACACGGGGTCTTCAAGAATGGTGCCTGCCGAGGTGAAGCGCATTTCATCGTGTTCGCGCACGCGGACGGCGGCCTGATTGTCGATCACCTCGATGCGGCGGACAAACTGGCCGATGTCGGAGCTGCGGTCGCCAGCGTTGAGGAGCAAGGCGCCGCCAAGAGTCCCGGGCAGACCGATCAGCGTTTCCAATCCAGCCAGGCCGTGATGCGTGGCATGGGCGATGACAGCGGCCAGCGTCGCGCCGGCGCCGGCCTTGAGACGCGACCCTTCGGTCGAAATCTGCGTGAAGGCCGGGGCGGCCAGGCGAAGAATGATCCCGGAAACCCCCTCGTCCTGGACCAGCACATTTCCGCCGTTGCCCAGAATTCGGAACGGAAGCTCCTTGTCGAAACAGCGTTTCAAAAAAGCGCGCAACTCCGGCAGCGAGCGCGGTTGAACTAATAACTCCGCCGGACCGCCCATTTTTAACTGCGTAAATGCAGCGAGCGAGGCGCCGGCTTGAACGAAGTCGGCAAAATCCTTCAGCTCCGCGGACACGTTCGTCGAGGCCATACCGATCTCCACAACGGGCGTGAGGCTACTTCCCGGGTCATTTTAAGAGATTCTGCGCAATTGGTCACATCGCCTTGGGTGAATCGGCTGCTATAAAATGTTTACGTTCGCGTTCCCGACGCCGGCGACGCTCCCAGGCTGTGGCGCCGTCCCCTGACCGTACCACCACGCCTTGGGCTTAAACCATGAGGAGTTCCGATGTTCCAGGTCACGCGTGAGATTCGCTTCTGCTATGGGCATCGCCTATTGAACTACGATGGCAAATGCCGGCACCTCCACGGCCACAACGGGCGGGCGATCATCACGCTCCAGGCAAACCAGCTCGACGCCCTCGGCATGGTCGTCGATTTCTCCACGATCAAACGAGTCGCCAGCAACTGGATCGACGCCAATCTCGATCACCGCATGATCCTTCACAAGGACGATCCCATTTTGCCGACGCTCAAACAACAAGGCGAACCCGTCCATGTGATCGATGTCAACCCGACGGCCGAGAATATCGCGAAGCTGATTTACGATTGCCTGGCGTCCCAGGGTTTCCCGGTCATCGAGGTCAAGCTCTGGGAAACCGAGGATTCATTCGCGGCGTATCGGCCAACCTAGCAGCGTGCTCACGTCAATGAAAACCCGCCCCGCGGGGCCTGGAAAAAACTAGCGAGGTTTCACCTCAGACCAAAAGGCCCGCCACACAAGCCCGAAGCGTTACAACATCTTTCAAAGGTGGTGTAACCTTCCGAACGACAAGCAGATACGGCCAAATCGCCCATTTTTGGGTGCTATGAATGCAAGTACCGCAGCTGCATAGGCTTCCAACGCCGTATCACATTTACGTTCAATGAGTTACGTCATCCTTGAAAGATGTTGGTTAGCGAGGGAAATCTTCCGCATCCTCCCTCGCTAACACTTCGGGCTTGTATCGAAACTTGACTCATGCGCTATGAGTTTTTTGGATTAAGAAACCCTAGCGCCCCCGGCGCGTCAAGGAAAACCAGCCCCCGGCGCAAGCCGGCGGTGAAGCGGCTTCACCCCCCGGCTTGCGCCGGGGGCTGGTTGGCAACTTCTGTTGATTTTTCCAACGCTCCTCGCCGATATTGGAATTGAGTCGCTGCGCGACGGATGCCCCGCAGTGGCCTTGTTCCTCATCTTGCCCCGCTTGGGGTAGAAACTGGCTGCCGATGCTGACCACGCGTTCTTTGATCCTGATTTGTTCCGCCACGCTTCTCTGGGCGTTCAGCTTCGGCCTGGGCTCGCAGGTCGTCACGCATCGGCTCAACGACCAGGATGTTAGCGACACGATCATCGGCCTGAGTCATGCGTTTTACTACCTCGGCCTGGCCGTTGCATCTTGCCTGGTCCCCTTCATGACGCGGCGCCTGGGCACGGCCCGATGCGCTGCGGTCGGCATGATCGGCGCGGGAGCGACATTGATCGCATTCCCGTTCGGCGCTGACGAGGTGTCCTGGTGCCTGCTGCGGTTTCTCAACGGTTGCGCCGGCGCCATGAGCCTGGTGCCTCTGGAAACGCTTGTGAGTCGGGATTCGCCGTCGGACAAGAAGACGCAGCACTTCGCCTATTACGGAGTTTCACTTACCGTGGGCGGCGCGCTGGGCATCGGCCTGGGGCTGCACTGGCATCAACCGGGGGAAATCGTCGCCTTCTATTTGGGCGGCGCGCCCGCACTGGCCGCCGGGGGGATGCTCGCGATCTTGCTGCGGCCCCGCGAATTGGCCGAGCAGCAAGGGCCGGCTTTCGCTCTCAACTGGCGCGCCAACTACTTGAGCTTCGCCACCGCATGGTGGCAGGGGTTTCTCGAGGGTGGCATGCTCGTCTTCCTGTCCCTTTTCCTGGTGTCGCGCGGCTTCAGCGTCGATTTCGCGGGCGTGCTCATGGGCGTCGTGATGATTGGCGTCATCGTTTTTCAGGTTCCCGTATCGTGGCTGGCCGATCGCTGGGGTAATACGCCCGTGTTGCTCGCCTGTTACGGAATCGTTGGGTTCGGGTTGATGGGCATCCCGTGGTTGGCCGGCCCCATCGCCCTGGCGGCCGCCCTCTTCGTATTTGGCGCCTGTACGGGAGCGATGTACCCGCTGGGCCTGGCTCGTCTGAGCGGCAACGTGCCCGCGGGCTCACTTACGCGCGCCTACGCGTGGTATCTCGCGATCGAATGCATCGGCAGCCTGGGAGGCGCCGCCGTCATGGGCCGAGCTCGGGACATCTGGGGCGAGTCGGCCATGTTCGGTGTCGGTCTTGCAGCTCTTCTGCTGGTGTTGTTAGGCTGGGCCGTGCTCGGCTGGCCGCGCCGCAAATTCGCGGAAAGCAATCGGGCGAATCGCGGGGTCTCGAACCGCGCGCCAGCCGAATCCGTGATATGATGGAGTAGGCCAAGGCGCGCTCACATCTGGCGAGTGGTCGAAAAAATGGCCCAACGATTGTCCCGGCGCGAACTTCCTCATGACGAAACCCGCCTCATGGCAACGTCGCATCCAATCTCCTGGCTTGCCGGCCTCTGGCCTCGTGTCATCGCCCATAGCGGCGTTGGTTACCTGGCCGTCGCGTACGGCGTCTCGCGCTGGCTGACGCGCCGTTCCCCGGCCGTTGTCTCGGCGCCCGTCGGTCTGGGCGAAGTCAAACTTGAAAACCCTATCTGCGTCACGACCGATGGAGTGCGCCTGCAGGGTTGGATCATCGAACCGCCTACGCCGCGTGGAACGATCGCGTTGTTTCACGGTTTGCGAGGCAACCGGATGTCCCTTTTGGATCGAATAACAATCCTGATCGAAGGCGGCTACCGCTGC
The DNA here is from genome assembly GCA_016191165.1 of Planctomycetota bacterium. Taxonomy (GTDB): domain Bacteria; phylum Planctomycetota; class Planctomycetia; order Gemmatales; family Gemmataceae; genus SIAQ01. The sequence goes on along the minus strand of JACPPF010000114.1, from coordinate 69,532 downwards.
GTGGCCTTCGATCATCGGGCGCATGGCGAGAGCGGCGGGGGCGTTACCAGCTTCGGCTATCACGAGCGGCATGATGTGGCCGCCGTCGCCCAACTGGTTACGTCGCGCTGGCCGGACGAACCCCGCGCGGCGCTTGGGTTTTCCATGGGCGCAGCGGCGTTATGTTTTGCCGGGCCGAACACGCATGCTTTTGATGCAATCATCCTCGAGAGCGTGTATCACGACCTGGCGCGTGCCTTTCATCATCGGATCGGTGGCGTATTTCCCGAATGGTTCCAGCATTTTCGTCGTGGCGTCATCTGGTTCACACAGCGCCGGCTTGGAGTGCCGATACACGAGATCGCGCCGATCGACCACATCGCCAGGCTGGTGCCGCGCCCCACGCTCCTGCTCACCGGCAGCGACGATCCGCACGCGCCGCCCCACGAGGTCCGCACCCTGGCCGAGCAGATGCCGGAGTCCGCGCGGTTTCACATCATCGCTGGCGCGGACCATGAGAACGTGGTCGCCCAAGGCGGGGACGGTTATCGCCAGCTCCTGTTGGCATTTCTCGACCGCCATCTTGCCAACTCGCGGCACGTCGTGGCTGCCTGAGTGGATTGATCGCAAACGCTATCGACCCGCCTCGGGCACACGCGGGCGGAGATTCCCGTCCTACAAATGTGATGAATATCGCCTAGAATAAAAACCATCGTAAGAGAAAAGCAGGCGAAGGTCGTCGAACATGCTCCGCTTCCTTTGCGATGAACGCTGTCCGAATGGCCGATTGACGCGCCGCGAATGGTTGCGCGTCGGTGGGCTAGGGGCACTGGGTTTCCTGACTCAGGCCGCATGCGCGAAACCGCAAGCGGTCCGAGCGCGTGCGCGGTCGGTACTTCTCGTTTTCACTGGCGGCGGCGTCAGCCAGCTTGATACCTTTGACATGAAGCCCGATGCTCCCGCGGAAATCCGCGGCGAGTTTCGCGCCGTCTCGACCCGTGTTCCCGGCACGCAAATCACCGAACATCTTCCGCGCGTCGCCCGGCTCGCCGATCGCTACGCCATCGTCCGCAGCGTGTCACATGACGACGTCGATCACGGCTCTGCCAGCTACCTCGCCTTGACCGGGCAGTTCCACCTGCGCAAATCTTCGAACCCGCCGATCCGGCCCACGGATTTTCCGACCTATGGCGCCATCCTGCGCCGCCTGCGCCCGAGCCGTAATTTTCCCTACACCGCGGTCCACCTCAACGGCCCACTGTTGACGCCCCGCGAAGCGGGACCGGGCCAGTTCGGCGGCTTCCTTGGCCGCGCCAACGAACCCTTGATCCTCGGCGATTGCACCGATGGCGCTACGACCATGCCCGGCCTGGAACCGCAGCCCGACTTGCCGAGCGTGCGTTTGCATGCGCGGCGGTCGCTCTTGCAATCGATCAACAATCAGGCGTCGGCCTGGCGCAATCAGCCGACCTTGCTGGAGCGCGATCATCTCTATCGCCAGGCGTATGCGTTTCTCGATTCGCCGCGTTATCGGCAGGCGTTCGACCTGTCGCGCGAGCCGACGCGGGTTCGCGAGCGCTATGGCCCAAATCGCTCCGGGCAGGCGTGCCTCCTGGGGCGACGGCTCATCGAAACCGGCGTGCCGTGGGTGACGGTCTTCTGGAATCACATGATCCGCGGGCAGGACATGACGCCGACGCCCGAGGACGAATACGGCTGGGATACCCACAACGACATCTTCCCGTCCCTCAAGGACCATCTTCTGCCCAGGCTCGACCGCAGTCTGTCCGCGCTTCTGGAAGATATGGAACAGCGCGGCCTTTTGGAAACCACGCTGGTGGTGTGCATGGGCGAATTCGGCCGCGCCCCTCTCGTCGCCCTCGAACCGGGCTTCGCGGGCAGCATCCCGGGCCGCAAGCACTGGGCGGGCGCTTACTCGGTACTCTTCGCCGGCGCCGGCGTGCGTGGCGGCCACATCGTTGGCGCGTCCGATCGCATTGCCGCGTACCCCAGTACGACGCCGTACAGTCCGTGCGACCTTGCCGCCACGATGTTCCACGCCCTTGGCATCGATCCCGCCTCGCACTACCACGACCCGGCCGATCGCCCCTACGCGGTCAGCCCGGGACGCGTGATCGGCGAACTTTGGAATTAGCACTGCGAATCACACCAGCCCCACGCGCAAGCGTGGGGCACGGTTCGGAGTGCTTGGTGCGTCGTCGGATTTCGCTTGACGCTCGATGAGTCGCGTGCCAGCCTGATTGTGAACAACCGGTGAAAACCGCTCGATCGCGTCGCCAGGTGGTGGGCCACCGGTGCGCCCTCGGTATAATACCGGGCATACCTATCAGGAGATGCACGTATGCAAGCGGACGCGAACGGATCGTTGGTCGTGCGCAAGCCCGATGCGGCACCCCCGGCTGGGCCGCCGCTCGACGATCCGAGTTTGTACATCAATCGCGAGTTGAGCTGGCTGGCGTTCAATCGCCGCGTTCTCGAGGAGGCACTCGACCCCGGCGTGCCGCTTCTGGAGCGCACCAAGTTCCTCGCCATCTTCGCGGCCAATCTCGACGAATTCTTCATGGTGCGCGTCGGCGGCCTGCAGCAGAAAGCCGCGGCCGGCATCAACGTGGGCTCCGGGGCGGATCGTTTGGCGCCGCGCGACCAGCTGGCGGCCATCAGCCAGATCGTGCGCGAGTTGTTCCAGGAAGCCTACCAGTGCCTGCGCGAACAACTCCTACCCACGCTGGAAAAAGAGGGCATCTTTCTGCGCATCCACAAGGACCTTGACAATAAGCAAAAAGACGGGCTCACCGCCTACTTTCGCCGGGACGTCTTCCCGGTCCTGACTCCCCTGGCCGTCGATCAGGGCCATCCATTCCCGCACCTCCTGAACAAATCGCTCAACCTCGCTGTGCTCTTGAAAAGGCCGCGCGACGGTGAAAAATTGCTCGCAGTCGTCCAGGTGCCGGCCGTGCTGCCTCGCTTTGTGCCCCAAAAACTCGAAACGGGCGAGCTGTTGATTCCGCTCGAAACCGTCATCCGCCTCCACCTGGCCGATTTGTTCCCCGGCATGGAAATCGAGCATGCCAGCGTCTTCCGCGTGAGCCGAAATAGCGAATACGAGATCGACGATGACGAGGTCGAGGACCTGCTCAAGACCATCGAGGAGGAGGTCCGCAAACGCCGCCGGGGTTTCGCGGTTCGCCTGGAAATCGAGGCGAACGCCCATCCGGTCATCAGCAACTATCTGATGCAGTCGCTCGACCTCGACGCGGCCGATGTGTATTCCTTCGCCGACCTGCTCGACCTCACCGGGCTGTTTCAGATTTGCAACCTGCCCGGCTACCCGCATCTTCGCGACCCTCAGTTCGCGCCACAACTCGTGACGGAATTCGTCAACGCGCCAAACGTGTTCGGCGCCATCCGGGCGCGCGACATTCTGGTGCATCATCCCTACGACTCCTTCAGCCATGTCGTCGATTTCATCGAGACCGCCGCCAAGGACGAACGCGTCCTGGCGATCAAGCAGACCCTCTATCGCACCTCCAGCGATTCGCCCGTCGTCAAGGCCCTGCAACTTGCCGCCGACAACGGCAAACAGGTGACCGCGGTCATCGAGCTCAAGGCGCGCCTCGACGAGGAACGCAACATCCTTTGGGCACGCGAACTGGAAAAATCCGGCGTTCACGTCGTCTTCGGCTTCGTCGGCCTCAAGACCCATTGCAAGGTCGCCCTGGTCGTACGCCGGGAGGACGACGGCATCCGCCGCTACGTACACATGGCGACGGGCAACTACAACCCGCAGACCGCGCGCGTCTACACCGACCTCGGTTTCTTCACCTGCAACAACGACTTCTGCGACGACGCCTCCGCTCTCTTCAACTACCTGACCGGCTACTCCGAACTGCCGCAATGGCGCAAGATCGTCGTCGCGCCGAGCCGAATGCAGGCGTTCATGCTCGAGCGCATCCAGCAAGAGGCGGACAACGCCCGGGCAGGCAGATTGGGGCAGATCATCGTGAAAGTGAACGGCCTGTTGGAGCCGACCATCGTCCAGGGGCTCTACCGCGCCAGCCAGGCTGGAGTGAAGATCGACCTGCTCTGCCGGGGCATCTGCGCCCTGCGGCCAGGTCTGCCCGGCATCAGCGAGAACATTCGCGTCATCTCCATCGTCGATCGCTTCCTGGAACATAGCCGCATCTTCTACTTCCACAACAACGGCGACGCCCAGGTCTACATCGGCTCCGCCGACTGGATGGACCGCAACCTCAGCCGGCGCGTCGAGGTGGTCTTCCCGGTGGAGCACACGGAATTGAAGAATCGGCTCATCCACGAAATCCTGGCAATCGGCCTGGCCGACAACACCAAGGCGCGGGCGCTCCTGCCGGACGGAACCTATCGCCGCGTCGAGCGCAAGCCGGATCAACCCGCCCTGCGCAGCCAGGAGCGTTTCCTGGAGATCGCCGCCCAGAACGCCCAGCGGCGCTCCATGGAAATCCCGCCCCCGGTTCCGGTGTTAGCTCCAACCCCCGCCAAGACGCGCGCCAACCGCAAGCGCGGCCCGAAACCAGCAGGCGAGACGCGCGGGTGATTCCATTTGATGTCGCCAATTCCGGGCCGATCGCCCGGCGCACGCTTCGATGCCCAGGCACGCGAGCAAGTGAAAAGTCGTAATCCCGTTGCAAGTCGTTGTTTTACGATTATTCGCGGTGTTTTTTCTGAGGATGATGCAACAACTGACCTTGCAACCGCCCCCAAGCCCCGCCCTGAGCGAAGCGAAGGGCGGGGAGCATGCCACGCCTCACCCCGCCGGCCTCACGCAACTCGCCCGGCAAATGCCAAATTCGATAAACTTCAGCCGGTGGCGATGGATAATCGAAGGCGTGCAAAAAAGTCCCGTACGCCAGAAGGGGTCCTGGTGCGTTTTCCCCCCGGACGGCAGAGGGCTTGAAACAAACAAAGCCTACATCGTTAGTCGATGCCGGGAGCGTACGTTTTGTTTTTGTTCAAAGCGGCGAGGCCATAAGGCGGTTCGGCTTGATTAATCCTTCATGCGCTTGAGTCGAATGAACGTATCCGCATCGCAAAAGTCAAGGGGTGCGTTGCGGAAAAAGCTCGTCCCCAGCAGCAACTGCTCGTCGTCGAAAGTATAAATGAAGGACACCTTGCGTTTGGTCTTGTTTGGCTCGACATAAGAGGCAATCAGCTTCTTCGGCCGCCCGGTAGTGTCGATGACGAACTCCCCTTCGACGATTAGTAGTCCACGCTCGAAATTGGTCTTTATGGTCCCGCCTTTGATAATCACTTCTTTGCCCGGGATGCCTTGCTGCTCATGGTTACCAGCGATGTACCGGATGACCTGCCAGCGACCTTGCAGCTTTTTCAGTTCCTTGTCCTCGAACTTTTTGTCTGCCTTGCCGTCGTCGGCAGCGACCGTCGAGGATACGGCGAGAAGGAGGAAGTAGAATAGAGCTCGCATGAGCAGACTCCTGGAATAGGAAGCGTGAATCGCAGCCACACTTGCCGCCGAACGTTAAGGATATTCTCCTGCGTGCTCCGCGTGCAACAACTCACTCACGTGCTTTCGCGTCATCAACGAGCACGCAGGATAAAATTCAGTCGAACTGAACCGCGGATGCCACAGCCAGCGGCTATGGAGCAGGAATGCCGCCACGGGTTTAACTTAACCGGCGCTGATGGCTCCTGTCAACGATTTTTCCGGGCCAAACGCAGATTCGTGCGGGCCTCGGCGGCGGGCGACAAACCCGATTCCACGGTAAAACCCGACTCGGCGCGCACCCCGTACGCGGGGCGGCGTTGGGCTTTGAAAACGGGGGTCGAAACGGTGCGCCTGCGATATCTTTTTACGGCGCGAACCGGGCGAGATTCCCTGGCCCCGACCGTCGCGGCTGCTCGATCAGGTCCTACGGACGATGCGAGTGAAGGACATCGATCTGGCGCGGAACCAGATCATGGTGCGTCAGGGCCAGGGGGCCAAGGATCGCGGGGTGATGTTGCCGAGGGCGGTGTGGGAGAAGGGCGGCGGGAACCCCCGGCAATCGCTGCGCTCATGCCGGGGCTTGGGCGCTGGTGCAAGGTCGGTTCTCGCGTCAGGGCAGGACCGTGTCGCCCATCAGGTAGCGGTCGCATTCGCGGGCGGCCCCGCGGCCTTCGTTGATGGCCCAGACGACCAGGCTTTGGCCCCGACGCATGTCGCCGGCGGCGAAGACGTGGGGCAGGTTGGTCTGGTACTTGCCATGCTCGGCCTTGACGTTGTGGGTGCCGTTAGGGTGCTTGGCGACTTCGACACCGAGCTTGTCGAGCAGTTGATTTTCGGGGCCGAGGAAGCCCATCGCCAGGAGGACGAGCTGGGCGGGCAGGACCTTCTCGGAGCCTGGGATCTTGTGCATGGTGAATCGGCCGGTCGCGTCTTTGCCCCATTCGATGCGTGCGGTGTGGATTTCTTTCAGGTTGCCGTTGTCATCGCCGACCAAACGTTCGGTGTTGATGCAGTAGGTGCGGGGGTCGGCGCCGAAGAGGGCGGCGGCTTCCTCCTGGCCGTAGTCCATCTTGTACACCTTGGGCCATTGCGGCCACGGGTTGTCGGGGGCGCGTTCGTCGGGGGGCTTGGGGAGGATTTCAAACTGGATCAAGCTTCGGCAGCCATGGCGCATCGACGTGCCGACGCAATCGGTGCCGGTGTCGCCGCCGCCGATGACGATAACGTCTTTGCCCTGGGCGGAGATGAAATCACTCGCCGAGCCGCGCCCGTCAGGAAGCGGCGCCGTTGCGGGAACACCCGCGCCGTGACGGTCGCGGCTCGTCATTTCAAGGTCGAGCAGGCTCTTGGTGTTTTTGTGGAGGAAGTCCATCGCGAAGTGGACGCCTTTGAGTTCGCGGCCGGGGACGTGCAGATCGCGCGGGCGGGTCGCGCCGCCGCACAGGACGACGGCGTCGAAATCTTGCTTGAGGGCGTCGGCGGCGTAGTTGACGCCGACCTCGCAGTTGGTGACGAACTTGATTCCCTCGGCGGCCATGAGATCGACGCGGCGCTGGACGACGGCGCGTTTATCGAGTTTCATGTTGGGGATGCCGTACATGAGGAGGCCGCCGATGCGGTCGGCGCGTTCGAAGACGGTGACCCAGTGGCCGGCCTTGTTGAGCTGGGCGGCGGCAGAAAGCCCCGCGGGCCCGGACCCGACGACGGCGACGCGCTTGCCGGTGCGAAACGGCGGCGGTTCGGACTGCATCCAGCCCTTGTCAAAGGCGCGGTCGATGATCGAGCATTCGATGTTCTTGATCGTCACCGCCGGTTCGTTCATGCCCAGAACGCAGGAACCTTCGCACGGCGCCGGGCAGACGCGGCCCGTGAATTCGGGGAAGTTGTTGGTTTTCAGGAGCCGTTCGAGCGCTTCTTTCCACAGGCCGCGGTAGACCAGGTCGTTCCATTCGGGAATTAGATTGTTGATCGGACAGCCGGAGGCCATTCCCGCCAGAAGGGTGCCGGTGTGGCAAAAGGGGACGCCGCAATCCATGCAGCGCGCGCCTTGCTGTTGGAGCACGGCGTCGTCGGTGTGCGCGTGGAACTCGTTCCAGTCTTGGGTGCGTTCGCGCGGCGCGCGCACCATAGGCAGTTCGCGCGGGTAGTCCAGGAATCCGGTAGGTTTGCCCATTATTCAGGACCCTCAAAAGGGGTTGTGACCATTTCTCGTCTGCGTGGCGACCGGTTACAATAAATCGACAAACTCCTTTACGGTCATTCCCGCTTCCCGAATCAGTTTTCGCAGCGTCCCGCGCTTGACGGGATTGTGCATCGGAACCGACAACAAGCCGGGCCGCCCGGGACGAATCATGATGTAATGGCTGCTGCGCGAACGGTCATGTTGCCAGCCCGCCTTGGCAAAGGCGTTGACAACGTCGCGCCAATGAATCGAAGGCAGTATCGGCATTACACGCCCACCGGATTCGGAATCTCCGCGTCCACTGTCGCCACGATCATTGGTTGGTCTTCCGGCAGCGCCTGCTGATTGGCGGCCAGCGATTCAAGACATCCTTCGATCGCGCCCTTGATGTTGGTCAGTGCCTCCTCGACCGTATCCCCTTCGCTGACGCAGCCCGGAATCGTGGGACACTCGGCAACATAGCCACCATCTTCCATGTCGGGCGTCAATAGGACTGTGAATTTCATGTCATTTCCCTCCCACGCGCATTGTATCATGCGCGTTTTCCTCGAACGCCGCCATGATGGCTTCCTCGTCGGCAAGCCCTTGCGCCTTGAAGCGTTTTTGGGTCTCGATGACGCGGCGATAGTCGTTGGGATAGACCTTCACGAACTTGGAGACCATTTCGTCCCAGTGCGTCAAGATTTGCCAGGCGCGGAAGCTCTGAGTGTAATCGGCATGTTTCTGGATCATCGTCCGGACCTCGTCGATTTCGTCGGCGTCTTCAAGTTGGTAGAGCTTGACCATCTCCTTGTTGCAGCGTTGATCGAAGTTGCCGCGCTCGTCGAGAACGTAGGCGATACCGCCGGACATGCCGGCGGCGAAGTTTTTGCCGGTGGAACTCAAGACCACAACGCGGCCGCCGGTCATGTATTCGCACCCGTGATCGCCGACGGCCTCGACGACGGCGTTGACGCCGGAGTTGCGCACGCAGAAGCGTTCGCCCGCCAGCCCGCGGATGTAGGCTTCGCCGGCGGTGGCGCCGTAGAAAGCGACGTTGCCGATGATGACGTTATCCTCCGCGACGAAAGTCGCGTCGCGGTGGGGATAGACGATGATCTTGCCGCCGGAGAGGCCCTTGCCGACGTAATCGTTGGCGTCGCCTTCGAGAGTCAACGTCATGCCGCGCGGCAGGAAGGCGCCGAAGCTTTGGCCGGCCGATCCCTGGAAATGCAGTCGAATCGTGTCGTCGTCAAGTCCCCGGGCGCCATGGCGGCGCGTCAGTTCGGCGCCGGTGATGGTGCCAACGACGCGATGGGTATTGCGAATCGGCAGCGTAGCCTGAACCTTCTCCTTACGGGCCAGGGCGGGTTCGCAAATCTTGAGCAACTCGGTCTTGTCGAGCGATTTCTCCAGGCCGTGCTTTTGCGTATCGGTGCAATATCGGCCCACCGTGTCGGCGACTTTGGGTCGGGCGAAGATCGCGCTAAAATCGAGACCGAACGCCTTGTAATGATCGATGGCCTTGTGATGGTCGAGCAGCTCGCTGTGGCCAATCATGTCGTTGAAGTTTCGGAAGCCGAGTTTGGCCATCCACTCGCGCACCTCCTGGGCGATGAAGCGCATGAAGTTGACGGCATGTTCGGGGTCGCCGGTGAATTTTTTTCGCAGCTTGGGGTCCTGGGTGGCGACGCCAACGGGGCAGGTGTTGAGATGGCAGACGCGCATCATGATACAGCCGAGCGCGACAAGCGGGGCGGTGGCGAAGCCGAACTCGTCCGCGCCTAGCAGGGCGCCGATGATGACATCGCGTCCGGTTTTGAGTTGGCCATCCACCTCGACGACGATCCGGCTGCGCAAATCGTTGAGCACCAGCGTTTGCTGGGTTTCCGCGAGCCCGAGTTCCCAGGGGGCGCCGGCGTGCTTGATGCTGGTAAGGGGAGAGGCGCCCGTGCCGCCGTCGTGGCCCGAGATCAGGACGACGTCGGCGTGCGCCTTGGACACGCCCGCCGCGACGGTGCCGACGCCAACTTCAGCAACCAGCTTGACGCTGATGCGGGCGTTCTCGTTGCCGTTCTTGAGGTCGTGGATCAGCTCGGCCAAATCCTCGATGGAGTAAATGTCATGGTGAGGAGGAGGCGAGATCAGGCCGACGCCGGGCGTGGACAGGCGCACCTTGGCAATCCACGGATAGACCTTGTGGCCCGGAAGCTGGCCGCCTTCGCCCGGCTTGGCGCCCTGGGCCATCTTGATTTGCAGTTCCTTGGCCTTGACCAGATACTCGCTGGTCACGCCGAAGCGGCCGGAGGCGACTTGCTTGATGGCGCTATTTTTGGAGTCGCCGCGGTCGTTGGTCCATTCGTAGCGTGCCGGGTCTTCGCCGCCTTCCCCGGTGTTGCTTTTACCGCCGATGCGGTTCATCGCAATGGCGAGCGTTTCGTGCGCTTCCTGGCTGATGGAGCCGTAGGACATGGCGCCGGACTTGAAACGCTTCATGATCGATTCAATCGGCTCGACCTCGTCGATGGGGACCTCGCTCCGCTGCGCGTCGCGGCTAAACGTCATCAGGCCGCGCAGCGTGCAAACCTGAGCCGATTGATCGTCGATGAGTTTCGAGTATTCCTTGAAGACCTTGTAGTTGCCGGTGCGGCAGGCGTATTGGAGTTTATGGACCGTTTCGGGATTGAAGAGGTGGGCTTCGCCTTCGCGGCGGTACTGGTAGTGGCCGCCGACATCGAGCGTCTTGCCGTTGGTGGGCCGTTCGGTGAAGGCGTGGTCGTAGCGAGCCCGCATTTCCTGGGCGATGACGTCCAGCCCGATGCCGCCGACGCGCGAGGGGGTGCCGGCGAAATACTCACCGACGATTTCCTGGCTCAGGCCAATCGCCTCGAATATCTGGGCGCCGCAATAACTCTGGGCCGTGGAGATACCCATCTTGGACATCACTTTCATGACGCCCTTGTCGATGGCTTTGACGTAGTTCTTGATTGCTTTTTCAGCGAGCCCCTGGGATAGGCGATCCGATCCCAGGGGTTCGCTTCGCTCATCCCTGGGCTTCGCCGTGATGTGGCCTTGCCGAATCAAATCCTCGATCGTTTCGAATGCCAGATAGGGATTGATGGCCCCGGCGCCGTAGCCGATGAGCAGGGCGAAGTGATGAACCTCACGTGGCTCGCCGCTTTCAAGCACGAGGCTAACCTGGGTGCGCGTCCCTTCGCGAATCAGGTAATGGTGGACGGCCGAGACGGCGAGCAAGGCCGGGATCGGCGCATAGTTGACGCCAACGGCCCGGTCGGAAAGGATGATGTACTCGACGCCGCGTGCGATGGCTGAGCTTGCCTGCCGACACAGGGCGTTCAATTCGCGTTCCAGGCCGGCGGCGCCTTCCTTGGGGTTGTACAGGATCGGCAAGGTGACCGACTTGAACCGGCCGCGGGTCGTACTTTCGAGTTGCCGAAGCTTGTCCAGTTCGTGATTCAAAAGAATTGGCGAGTGCAGTTTGATCTGCCGGGCGGTCTGCGGTGTCGGGTTCAGGAGGTTGTACTCTCGGCCGATCGTGGTGGCCATCGACATGATGCACTCTTCGCGGATGCAATCGACGGGCGGATTCGTCACCTGAGCGAAGAGCTGCTTGAAATAATTGTAAAGGAGCTGTGGCCGATCCGAGAGCACGGCCAGGGCGGCGTCATTGCCCATCGAGCCGATTGCTTCGGTGCCGTCCTTGGCCATCGGCGTCATGAGGATGCGCACGTCCTCCGCGGTGTAGCCGAATGCTTGCTGACGCTTGAGCACCGTGTCGTGATCCGGCTCATGCGGCGCGGGCGCTTCGGGGAGGTCCTCCAGATCGACGAGGTTCTCCTCGAGCCAGGCGGCGTAGGGACGCTCGGCGGCCATGCCTTCCTTCAATTCCTCGTCGTCGATGATGCGACCCTGGGCAAGATCGATGAGGAACATGCGACCCGGTTGCAGGCGGCCCTTCGATTTGATGCGTTCGGGCGGAATATCGAGCACGCCGACCTCGGATGCCATGATGACCAGATCGTCCTTGGTGACGTAATAGCGCGACGGCCGCAGCCCATTGCGGTCGAGAATGGCGCCGATGCAGGTGCCGTCGGTAAAGGCGATTGACGCGGGGCCGTCCCACGGCTCCATCAGGCAGGAGTGATATTCGTAGAACGCCTTCTTTGCGGCGCTCATGGTCGGGTCGCCGGACCACGGTTCCGGGATCATCATCATGATCGCATGAGGCAGCGACCGGCCGGTCAGGACGAGCATTTCGAGAACGTTGTCAAACATCGCGGAGTCGCTTCCAGTCTCGTCAATGATCGGAAGGATTTTCCTGATGTCGGGCCCAAACAAATCGGACGCCAGCATGCTTTCGCGCGCGTGGGTCCAGTTGATGTTCCCGCGCAGCGTGTTGATCTCGCCATTATGCGCGACGTAGCGATACGGATGGGCGCGCGGCCAGCTGGGAAACGTATTCGTGCTGAAACGTGAATGAACCAGGCCGAGGGCCGTTTCCAGGGTTGGATCGAGGAGGTCGGGGAAATAGGGCTCCACCTGCGGAGCGTGCAGCATGCCCTTGTAAATGAGCGTGCGCGAGGACAGACTCGGCAGGTAGACCATCTCCTTTTGCGGAATGTTCGAGTGCTTGATGGCGCTTTCGATCTGCTTGCGGATGACATACAACTTGCGTTCAAAAGCCAGCGGGTCCTGGGGCAGTCTTCCGTCCCCGTCCTGAAGCGATGCCGACGTCAGCCCGCTGAATTTTTTGATGAACACCTGCCGAATGACCGGTTCGCTGCGCCGCGCCGTCGGGCCGATTGGTTGGTTGTTGGTCGGCACGGTGCGCCAGCCGAGGACGCGCTGGCCTTCGTCGCGCACGATGGTCTCGATCATTTTCTCACAACGTGCGCGCGCGCCATCATCCTGTGGCAGAAAGATTACGCCGACGCCGTAATCGCCTGGCTCGGGTAGCTTGAACTTCAGCCGCTCGGCTTCCTTGGCGAAGAAGCGGTGTGGCATCTGGATCAGGATGCCCGCGCCGTCGCCGGTGTTTTCTTCGCAGCCACACGCGCCGCGATGTTCGAGATTGCACAGGATTTCGAGCGCCTTGTGCACGATGTCGTGCGACTTGCGGTTCTTCAAATCGACGACGAAACCGACGCCGCAGGCGTCATGTTCGTAGGCGGGATCATACAGGCCCTGAGGGCCGGGTGCGTGCGTGCTCATGGTGAGGTTATCCTTGAATCGAGCGTGCGGCCGAGCCATTGGCGCCGCGCGCCGGCGCTTTGGGATGGGCAACGGGAGATGGGCGTGAGGCGTCCTGACCGTTGGATTGCGAACTAACGACTTCTGGTTCCAGGAGCAGATCCATGAAGCGTTTCGCCGCCGCACTGAGGCGATGCCCGCGGCGATGAATGATCGCCAGAGGGCGGGTGAAATGGCAGCCGAAAAGGGGCAGAGCGACCAGCGTATGCGATTTGACTTCGCCGCGCAAGGTCGGTTCGGGCAACAGGGCGACGCCGGCGCCGATCGCCACCGCCTGCTTGATGTTCTCGATTGAATCGAACTGAGCAACGACGTCCACGGAGACCTGGTGCTCGCGTAAAAAGCGATCGACGCGGCGCCGCACCACGAGGTCCTTGTCGAAATGCACGTAGGCCAGATCGTTCAATTCACGAGGCGCGACCGCCAGCCGGCTAGCCAGCGGATGTTTCGGCGCGCACGCGAGGACCATCTCCTCGTCACGCCAGGCGATGGCTGCAAGGCTCGATGTCTTCTTGGGGAACGACACCAGGCCAAGGTCGGCGCTGCCATCCTGAACGCGCTCGTAAACGCGATCCGGATGCAGGTAGTCGATATGCACCTGGGCGCGCGGCAGGGCGGACTGAAAACGCCGGACGAATTGCCCCATGTCGCTCAGGCCGACGGAATAGATCGCCGCCACCGTCACATTGCCGACAATCTCGCTGCGGGCGTGACGAATACTCGCTTCGAGTTCGTCGTATTGTTCAAGTAACGCCTTGACCCCCTCGTAATAACTCAGACCCAGGGGCGTCAATCGCAACGGCCGCGTGGAGCGGTCGATGAGTTGAACGTTCATGCGCTTTTCGAGTTGCGAGACAATCTGGCTCACCGCCGACTGCGTGATGCCCCCCTCGCGCGCCGCTTGCGAGAAGCTGCGCTGGCGAACGACGTCGCAGAAGGTTTTGAGGGATTCCAGTTGCATGGCCCTTATCATACCATTTCGTTTTTTAATAACAATGGGATGTTCGATTAAAAAAAATGATAGTACGATGCCGAAATGGTGGGATGTCGCCTTGGGCGATTACCGCGGGAGCCTCAAGAGTTCGGACATGAGTTGTTCCGTCGAAATCGACTTGCGAACATGTTTCTTGAAACGCTTTTCCAGTTCTTGCAGGTCGGGGGATTGCAACAGCAGGGTGTCCACGGACCGGCCGAGGTCGGCGACCGCCTTGGCCAGGTAGGCGCGATCGTCCTCGGACCATTGCTCGCTTCGGGCCTTGATCGCATTGACGACGTCCTCGACCCGCTCATACGGATAGAGTTCAACGCCATGCAGAACCGTGGGGATCGGGTTCATGGCGGTTTCCGTCAGCAGCCCGTAAACCGGCTTTTTGACGGCCCATGCCGCGCCAATGCGAACCAACAAGTCGGACGAAAGCTCCGGATTCGACACAATCAGGATCAAAGCGCGGCTCTCGGCCAGGGCGCGACGCAACGCGTCGCTCGCCGCCGGGCCGGTGGGCAAGTCCCGGTCCAGCATCGGCTCAAGTCCGCGCGCCCGACACACCTCGGCGACATGCGCCGCCAACTCGACATCCCGTGCTGAGTGTGCGACATAAGCGTCACAAAATTTGCGTACCTTAGCCATGATCGCTCCGGACCCGCGCCCCGAGTTGTTTCAAGTAATCGTCGAATTCATTCAAACTGATCGACTTTTTTTCCTTGATGATATCCGGCGTATGATCGACGGGAACATGGCAGCGTATCGGCACGATTCGCAGTTGAAGCAACCAGGCCGCGCCAATTTCCGTTTGCACCCACTGGCGACCAATCGAATCGGGAGTCAAAAGCACGACAAACTCATCGGATCTCGTGATCTGCTGGCGAATCTCATCGGGAATGTCGTTGCCGCCCTGAATGTCGCGGTCATCGCGAAACGTGGCCGCGCCGGTCTGTTCGATCTTTTCACAAAGCGTCTTGGCGAGCCACTTGTCGGTGGTTGCGTGGCTCAGAAAAACCTGATACCGCCGGCGGGTTGGTTTCTTCTTGGCCATGGTCTCCCCGCGCGTAAACGATTCGGCCAAGTCTATTGTAACAAACCCAGAGAGGCCGGGTACACCAAGGTGTTTTTCCTGGCCGCTTTCCCCGACGATTTGAAATTGGAAATTGCCGATTGTCAATTGTAGATGTCGACAAACGAAAAACCCGCGGCGGCGTTAGGACACCGGCGCGGGCGAAAGCGATCCCGGAGGTTCGCTGCGCTCACCTCCGGGCTTGGTGGATGACGGGCATTAGTAGCGTCGTCCGCGGTCGGAGCCGTAGCCGCCCCCGCCGTAGCCTCCTCCTCCGCCGCGGCGACCTCCGCCGCCGTACCCGCCGCCGCCGCCACGGCCTCCACCACCGCCGCCGCCACCGCCGCGGTCCTCGCGTTCCTTGGCGATGTTGACGGTGAGCTGGCGGTTTTCGTGCGTGAAGCCGTTGAGGGCCTCGATGGCCTTCTGGGCTTCCTCCTCGCTTTCCATTTCGACGAAACCAAAGCCGCGCGAGCGCCCGGTTTCGCGGTCGGAAATGACCTGAGCGCTCAGGACCTTGCCGTACTGACTGAACAGTTCGAGCAGGTCGTCGCTGGTGACGCCCCAGGCCAGGTTGCCGACGTAGATGTTCTTCGCCATGAGAATTCCAAACCTTTCCGTGCCAAAGCCTACTCAAGGTGAATAAGAGGCTTCACTTACCGCCGGCAAAAAGCGATGCTGGCTTGCGATGGAATCCCGGGCGGAAAAAGCCCGGCCCTCTTGCCGCGGAATGCACGTAGAACCCAAGAAAAACCCGATCCGCCGCCAGCCCAGGCCCACGTGCGGATCTTCCAGCCGTTGACGGGGTCGCTCGGCAATGGGCGCCGAGACACTAAAAACAAAAAAGTCTCCTGAAAGAAATGGTTTACCCTTCTTCCGTACCGCGAACTTGGCAATTCGCTGGCTCGATGATAACGACCTTCTGGCAAAAAGCCAACCATAAAAAAGTACGTTTTCCCTGGTAAAATAGGACTTTTCCCTCCAATTTTTGGGTATCGAAATGCGGTCAGATACGCCGCGTCCGATCCGGAAGCCTGAGCGAAGGAAGGCCCGCGTTCGCTCCCGCTTCAGGCTCGGACGGCCGTCCTATAACAACCCGCATGAGGTTTCTCGAATGCACGCTTCCGACCCTTGCCGAGAATCTGGCACTCGACGAGGCATTGCTGCTTGACGCCGAGGCGGAAGGACCGGAGGTGCTGCGACTGTGGCATTGGCCGCGACCGGGCGTGGTGCTCGGCGCCGGCGGGCGTCTGGCGGACGAGGTGCACGAAGACGTCTGCCGTGCCGATGGTGTACCGATCGCGCGCCGATCGAGCGGCGGCGGCAGCGTGCTGCTGGGCGAGGGGTGTCTGCTCTACAGCCTGGTTCTTCGCTTCGAGCGCGATCCTACGCTTGGCGAACTTCACGCATCCTTCCGTTTCATCCTGGGCCGCACCTTGGCTGGACTGGCGCCCCACGCTTCCCCACTGGCCCTTCAGGGCATCAGCGATCTCGCGCTGGCTGACCGCAAGTTCTCCGGCAACGCCCAGCAGCGCAAGCGCACGCATTTGTTGCATCACGGGACGATCCTGTACTCGTTTGACGTGAGCCCCGTTGGCCGCTATTTGAAGTTGCCTCCGCGCAGGCCGGAATACCGTCGGGATCGGGACCACGTGGATTTCCTTACGAACCTGCCGATCAACGCGAGGATCCTGACCGGCGTCTTGCGCGACGTTTGGCAGGCGGATGAGCCGATGGCCGCCTGGCCTGCAAAGAGCGTGCGCCAGCTGGTCGCGGAGCGGTATACGCTTGAAGATTGGGTGCGCCGGCGTTGATGATTGATCTTCCGGGAAGCGGCCTTGTTCGTTATTATTTCGGTGATTGGACAACGCCTCAACGGAGAACGGTGATGAAGACGGAACTGCCAAGAGCGCTGGTTGAAATCCGCTACCACAAGGAAGCGCAAGACTACCTTCGCAAGTTGCCGCTGGAGCATTTCATGGAAGCGACTCCTCAAGCGACGCAAAGAAAGATCACGCTGGAGAGCCTCGACCTGGTGCAGGCGCGCCGGCCTGACTTTCAGGTCTTCAATGAACTGCTCGTGCAGTATCCGTTGCCACGGAAAAAACGGCCAGGGCAGGTCGTCCCCGACAACATGGTGGTCCTGCACGACAAGCCGATCAAGGCAGAAGGAAGCTATGACCTGCCGTTGCAGCCGGTCGGCCCATTCTGGATGTTGGAGTACGTGTCCAAGGGGACCCGGCGCAAGGACTATGACGACAACATGCGCCGTTATGAGCACGAATTGAAAGTGCCCTATTACCTGCTGTTCGCTCCGAATGAGCAGGAGTTGACCTTATATCGGCATACCGGCGAGCGGTATGTCTCGGTGATGCCGGACGATCAAGGTCGTTGCGCTATTCAAGAAGTCGAGATCGGCGTCGGCTTGTTGGATGGCTGGGTTCGCTTCTGGTATCAAGGGGAGCTGTTGCCGTTGCCGGCCGATCTGATGCATGCCCTGGATGCGACGCGCCAAAAACTTGCCGACATGACCCGCCGCGCGGAGGCGGAGTTCAATCGGGCGGAGGCGGAGTTCAATCGGGCGGAGGCGGCGATGCTGCGTGCGGAAAACGAGAAGCAAACGCGGCTCGCGGCCGAGCGCGAATTGCAAGAGCTGCGAGCCCAGCGGAATCGAACAAACGATTAGGCACTCCAGCGCTGGATTCTCGATCTCCTTCGCAAGCGCCGCTTGGGAACGCAAAGCGGGAAACTCCGCTTCCAAAGCGTGTCCTGTTGCAATACGTCTCGTGTCGTGAGAAGCCGATCTTGGGAACGAGTTGATGAGCTTGTTTCGCGCGTATCTAGCGCTAAAGCGTAAATTCAAAAAAATTTGGCGGCTCCTCCCCACCCCTCCCGCTTGTCAGTTAGAGGCAGGTCGCAGGTTGACAGAAATCGCGGGAGTCCGCGGGACTTCGCTGGGGCTGGCCTTTCGGGAGAACCTGAAATGACGACACGCATCCTCGCCAGCGCCGCTATTGCGGTCCTGCTGATCGCCGGCAACGGCATGGCTGAAGAAGGTCTGAAGTCCGGCCCGCAGGTCGGACAACGCAATAACCGCGGCGGATTCTTTCCGAACCTCGTCACAGGACCCGGCGCCGGCGAACGCCGCTGCCCGGTCTGAACGCGCGACACCGACCTGGTCGTTCTCGTCTTCGTCAAGGAGATGAACGGCCCCTTGGCCAGTCTGGTCAAGAAAATCGATACCCGCATCAACGAAGCGGCTCCCAAGTACAAGCCCAATCAAAAACTCGGCACCTTCGTCATCATGCCTGACGCCGCGGGACGGGCTGACCAGCTTCGCTGTATGGCGAAACAGAACTCGCTTTCGCGTGTGACGCTCTGCCTCGGCGCCGCGCCGCCGCGTTACGAGATCAACCCCGCCGCCGACGTGACGGTCGTGGTCTATACGCCCGGTCGCCCAGGCCAGAACCGCGTAACTGCCAACTTCGCCCTGCGGCAAGCCGAACTGGACGATTGCATGAGCGACAAGATCATCGAGGCGCTCTCCAACGTCCTGCCGAAATGAACCCCCGCGGGCAATGGATGATCGAACGGGCCGGGCATAGAACACAGGGTATGGCCACCCTTCCGCCACCGAAATTGCCCTCCGATTCCTCGCCGGGTTCAAAGAAGCCCGCCGAGGAATACTTTTGGCTTTGGGTGGTCTGCCTCCTGGGCCTGGATTATTTTAGCACGCTGGCATATCAGCCGTCGATCACCTATCACGAGACCAAGCTGCTCGGGCCGATCGCGACGGCGGTGGTTGTGCTGGTCACCCTGTTCGGGGCCTTGCCCATCTACTGTCATCTCGCGGCTCGCTCCCCGGCGGGAGCGGGGGCGTTTGGCATTGTCGAGAAACTGGTGCGCGGCTGGCGCGGCAAGACGTTGGTCCTGATCCTTCTGGGTTTCGCCGCCACCGACTTCACCATGCTCAAGTCCATGTCGCTGGCCGACGCCTCCGTTCATGTGCTCAACAAGCATGACGGCGACCGCCAGCAGATCGCGCGCGCGTTCGCGGGATGGTGCAAGGATTGCGCCAAGGATTACCTGTCCGATGAGGCCGCCACGCACATCAACGAGCAACTCGTCGTTACCATCATCCTCGGCGTCATCGCGTTTGCGTTCTGGTTCCTGTTGCGCCGGGGCTTCACGCGGAAGGTTACGGCAGTGGCTGTGCCATTGGTGGCGCTCTACCTCCTGTTGACCGGAATCCTGATCGTGGGGGGGCTTTTTTTTCTTGGGAACCACGGCGACATTTTTACCCATTGGCTCGACGAAGTGGTACGCGGCGGGATCGGCGGATGGAGCACCCTTGTTCTGTTCGCGCTAATTGCGTTGCCGAAGCTTGCGCTGGGCTTGAGCGGTTTCGAGATGAGCATGATCTTGATGCCGCAGGTGCAAGGCGTTGCCGGCGAACAGCCGCCGGTTACGCGGATTCGGAATACGCGCAAGGTACTCGTGGCGGCGGCGCTGATCATGTCGGTATACCTGCTTGGCTCGGTGACCGTCACGACCCTGCTAATTCCCCCGCCGGCCTTTGGTCCGGAGGGCCTGGCGAATAACCGCGCCCTGGCCTATTTGGCTCACGGCGGGCCGTTGGTGGCGGGCGACCAGGCGACGTTGCTGCCGTTCTGCGGTCCGGGGTTCGGCGCTGTCTATGACCTTGTCGTGATCTTGATGCTGGCCCTGGCGGGCACGAGCGTCATCACGGCGTTGTCGGTGCTGCTACCTTCCTTTCTGATGCGATTCGGCATGGAGTTCAGCTGGGCGCAGCGCTGGGGGGTGATGCTGATTCTCTTCGCCGGCGTCAATGTCTTGATCACCGTCATGTTCCAGGCCGACGTGGAAGACCAGCGCGGCGCCTATGCCACGGGCGTCCTCGTGCTGATGGCGAGCGCGGCGGTGGTGACTCTGATTCAGAAACGCCGCGAGCGTGGGAGTTCATTTTTTCGCGCCCTGAACGTCGGCTATTTCGGGGCGATCGCGGTGGTTTTTCTGGCGACGACGCTGGCGGTGGTGATGCAGGCGCCGGGCGGACTGGCGATTGCGATGTGCTTCGTCGCCGCCATTCTCACCACGTCAATCCTGTCGCGGGCCTGGCGCGCGGATGAGCTGCGTACCATCGGCTTTGAGTTCAAGGATGAGCAATCGAAATTTCACTGGGACAATTTGCGCCACGCCTATTTCCCCGTGCTCATCCCCGTCGATCTGAAACGTGAGAACCACGAAGAAAAGGAGGCGCAAATTCGCGCGCAGCACCATTTGTCCCCGGAAGTTGGTGTCGCGTTTCTGGAAGTGTACGTGGATGATCCGAGCGAGTTTCTGCAAAATCTGATGATCGAGGTCGTGCGCGACAACCATCGCTACGTCATCAAGGTCACGCATTGCGTGTCGTTGGCCCATGCCATCGCCGCGGTTGCCCTGGAGATGTCGCTGCACAGTGAGCCGCCGGGCTTGCATTTCGGCTGGCCTGAGAAGGATATGCTGTCGGCCAGCTGGAGCTATCTGGCGTTTGGCGAAGGCAATTTGCCGTGGAAGGTCCGCGAGTTGATTCATCGCGCGGAGAAGGACCCGAACAATCGGCCGCGGGTTATTGTGGGGTGATTTCGCTGTCCTTTGGACCGGCTTCGTCGTAAATTGCAGTTCGGTCGCTAGGGGCCATCGCAAGGTGATATGGGTTCGGCTGCTCACATGAAAAACGACACGTCCCAAACCCAAGAAATGGATACATCGGGGCACGCCCATCCGCAGAGTTTTTGGCTCTGGGTCATGTGCCTTACCGGCGTGGACTACTTCAGCACGCTCGGCTATCAGCCATCGATTGCATTTGAAGCGACGGGGTTGCTGACGCCCTTTGCGACGATCATTCTGGTGATGGTCACGTTGTTCGGCGCCTTGCCGGTTTATGCGCATGTTGCGTCGCGCTCGCCTCACGGCCAGGGGTCGATCGCGATGCTGGAGCGGCTGGTTCGCGGTTGGCTTGGCAAATTGCTGGTGCTGGTGCTGCTAGGGTTTGCGGCCACCGATTTCGTGATCACCAAGACCCTTTCCGCCGCGGATGCCGCCGCGCACGTAATCAAAAACCCAATGCTCGAGCAATACCTGGGCTGGGACCAGACTCAGATGGTCATCACCATGCTCTTGCTGGTGTTTCTCGGAGCCACGTTCTTGCGAGGGTTCAAGGAAGTCATCGGCCTGGCCATCGTCATCGTCGGCGTTTATTTGACGCTGAATGTTATCGTCGTCGGTAGTGGCCTTGTCTACCTCTGGGACGCGCAGCATTTTCACCATGTCGAGCACTGGTTGAACGAGGTGCAGGCCGGGAACTGGCATTTCGAGCACCACTTTGGCGACGATGCCGGGTATTGGCGCATTGGGTTGATTTGCGCGATCCTGTTTCCGAAACTTGCGCTGGGATTGAGCGGCTTCGAGACCGGCGTGGCCGTCATGCCGCTCATCAAGGGAGATCCCGGCGATACCGAGAAAGAACCGGCGGGCCGAATTCGCAACGCCCGCAAGTTGCTCATCACGGCGGCGCTGATCATGTCCACGTTCCTGCTCGGGTCGTCGCTCGTGACGAGCACGTTGATCAGTCCGGAGGTGATGAAGAAGGGCGGCGCCGCTCACGATCGTACCCTCGCTTACCTGGCGCACGGAGAGATGATTCGGGACGGCCAATCGTCGGCCTGTGTCAATCCCGTCTTTGGCGCCGAGTTCGGCACCCTTTACGATATCAGCACCGTGGTCATCCTCTGGTTTGCGGGCGCCAGCGCCATGGCGGGGCTGCTCAACCTGGTGCCGCAGTATCTGCCCCGCTATGGCATGGCGCCGCAATGGGCGCGGGCGATCCGGCCGCTGGTCATCTTGTTCACGGTGATCAATCTCATTGTCACCTGGAAATTCGACGCCTCGGTCGAGGCCCAGGGCGCCGCCTATGCGACGGGCGTGTTGGTGCTCATGTGCAGCGCCTGCATCGCGACGCTGATCGATCGCTGGCGTTCGCGCCGGGGGCGGTGGTTTTTGCGTCTGTCCTGGCCCTTCGCGCTCATCACGCTGGTTTTCATTTACACCACGCTGGCCAACATGATTGAAAAACCCGATGGTTTGCTCATCGCAAGTTGGTTTATCGTGGCGATCGTGGTGTCGTCGATCGTCTCGCGTTTCATGCGCAGCAAGGAGCTGCGTTTTCAAGGGCTGCATTTCGTCGATTCGCAGTCGCGTTTTCTCTGGGATAGCATGAAAATGCTCGACTTCCCCGTTCTGGTGCCCCACCGCCCGGGCGGCCGCAGTATCCGCGAGAAGGAGGAATCGATCCGCAAGGAGCACCGCCTGGGTCCGGAGGTTCCGATCGTCTTCATCGAGGCGAACCTCGGCGACGTCAGCGAGTTTTATCAAACGCCGCTGATGGAAGTGATTCAGGAGGAGGGGGTGTTTATTTTGCGGATCAACCGCTGCGCGTCGATTGCCCACACGATCGCCGCGTTGGCCCTGGAACTTTCGCGGAGCGGGGCGCCGCCAGAAATCCATTTCGGCTGGTCGGATCAACGGCCCATGGCGGCGAACGTCAGCTTCCTCCTGTTCGGCGAAGGCAATGTGCCGTGGATGGTGCGCGAGTTGATCCTCGACGCGGAACCCGATCCGCAGCGCCAGCCCAAAGTGATTATCGGGTAGACGAGACGCCGCTGGCGGTTTCGCGGTGATCAGGGCAGGCACTACCAGAACGCCCAGCGGCGCCGCGGGCTGGAAATGACCGCCGAAGTATGTATAATCATTGATCGTGTAGCCGAATCGCACGCCGCACGGCGTGCGAACGGGGGACCCAACGAAGGCAATAAACTCCTTCACGGGGCGTAGATCCGGCTTCGGACGGTCAATTCCCGTCTCATGCCGATCAGGGCACTTTCAAGCCCTAGCCCGTCAGCTAACCTCGTAGGCCGGGCGGCGCATGGTGCGCCAGCCACTTTGAAAGGGCACGCGCATTTCGTTGCGTTCGTGCTGAGCCCCCGTTCCTGCGAGCGGGTTTTTCTCCCCAAACCACCATGAGTGAATCAACGGCTCCGGTTGCCCCCGCGGGTGGTCTGCGGAAGGCCGCTCACGTTATCATCGTGAGCAGCGTGATGTTCACGTTCATTTCCTACTGGCGCACGGCCGCAGTCGTGTTGTGCGACATCGCCAGCACGGTGTACTACATCGGCGGGATCGTCGAAAGCGCCATCGGCCCGGCGGCGCCGTGGTTCATCCTCGCCGTCATGCTCTTTAGCTATGCGGTTCGCTCGGTGTACATCGAGAGTTGTTCACTTTTCGTGCGCGGCGGCGTATATCGCATCGTCAAGGAGGCGCTGGGTGGGACGCTGGCCAAGTTTGCTGTCTCCGCCCTGATGTTCGACTACATTCTGACCGGCCCAATCAGCGGCGTCTCGGCCGGGCAGTACATCATGGGACTACTGGTGCAGGCCATGCGCCTGTTTGTTCCCCAGTTGCATGAAAGCCTGGGTGTCACGAATGAAATGGAAGATGAGGTGAGACGCTGGGGTTCGGTGCTGCTGGCCATTGGCGTGACGCTGTATTTTTACAGGCAGAATGTGCTCGGCATTCACGAATCGAGCGACAAGGCGCTCAAGATCATGGTCGCCGCCACGATCATGGCTGTCATCATGATCGCCTGGTGCGTCGTTACGCTTCTCGTCAACGGGCCTGCCAACGACGTTCCCTGGCAGCCCGATCTGACGCCCAAGGTGGAGCGCGTCGAGATTGACGCAAGCCTGGCCCCCAACCCCAAACGCTACACCTCGGAAGAGGGCAGAGTCTGGAAAGCCGATCCGTCGCGCCCGGACCGGCTCGAACCCCTGCGCGACAAGGACGGTAAGGAGATTCCCCGGATGAATGAGGCAATGCACAAGGTCGGCATCGAGATGCAAGATGATCCCCTCGGTTTCTTCTCGTTTTTTCGCTTTGCCGACGTGCTGCGCGGCATCACGGTCTTTGGGTTCATGCTCGCGTTTGGGCACTCGATCCTGGCGATGTCGGGCGAGGAAACGCTGGCCCAGGTCTATCGCGAGGTGGAAGCGCCGAAGTTGCTCAATTTCAAACGGGCGGCCATGATCGTCTTCGTCTTTACTCTCGTCGTGACGGCCGGCGTCAGCTTCCTGGCCGTCATGCTGATTCCCGACGAGGTCCGCATGAAGTTCTACGCCGAAAATCTTCTTAGCGGTCTGGCGCGGCACGTCATTGGACCAACTCCCTTGAAGCTGTGCCTGGAGGCGTTCGTCGTCGTGGTTGGTTTCCTGATCCTTTCCGGCGCCGTCAATACCTCGATCATTGGGTCCAATGGAGTCCTGTGCCGCGTTACCGAGGACGGGGTCCTCACCGACTGGTTCTTGAAGCCCCATCCGACCTACGGCACAAGCTATCGTATTTTGACCCTCATAACGGGACTGCAAATCGTGGTAATCCTGTTTAGCCGGGGCGACATGATCGTGTTGGGTGAAGCCTATGCCTTCGGTGTGGTATGGAGTTTCACCTTCAACGCTCTGGCGATGGTGGTCTTGCGTTTCAAGGATCAGCGGCCGCGCGAATATCGGGTGCCCTTGAATCTCAGAATCGGCGTGGCGGAAATCCCGATTGGCCTGCTGTCGATTTTTCTGGTCTTGTTGACGGTTGGCGTCGTGAACCTGTTTACCAAGCCGGTCGCCGCGGTTTCAGGTTTGGCATTCAGCGCGCTTTTCTTCGTCATCTTCCACGTCTCGGAGCGGGTGCGCGAATCCAACCTGCGTGGCGAAAAACACAAACACGTCGAACAATTCAACCAGGCCTCGGCGGAAGAAGTCACCTTGCCCGGCATGAACCTCAGCAAACCTTTCCGCCGGCTGGTGGCGATCCGCTCCACGCAAAACCTCTACATGCTGGAGAAGGCCCTCGCCGAGACGGATCCCGAGCTCACCGACGTGATCGTGATGACGGCCAAGAAAACCTTGAAGGAGAACGATAACCCGGACCCCGGAGCACTGGATGCCTACGATCGGGAGTTGATGACGGCTGTCGTGAATCGGGCGGAGTTGGCCGGAAAACAGGTGCATCCTCTGGTCGTGCCGACGAACAATCCCGTATACGCCCTGTTGCGGACCGCCCGGGATTTGCAAGTTCAGGAACTGGTCATCGGCGCCTCGAATGTGTTCACCGCGGATGAACAGCTCGATCAGGTCTCCTTGATGTGGATCAACCTGCACGGCGGCGACACGGCGCCTTTGACCGTGCGTATCCTGAGCAAGGATCGCGATCTGTACTTTGACCTTGCGGGAGGCAACCGCATTCCACGCGCGGGGGAAACGAAGGCCCGCAACGTGGCCGAGCTGCGCCAGGCTGGCGTTGGCGTCGAGCGCGTACTCCTGGTGGTCCCGGATACTCGGGCCGGGCTCGACCTGTTCGAGGCCACGCTGACCGCGCTCGATCCGGAAGTCGGCATGAGCGTCCTCGTTCTCCCCCGCGCGGAAAATGCCACGGGACCGGATACGCTTCAAACCATCCAGTTGCAAATGACCCAGGTCGGCCGCGACACTGCTCCGCGAGCGATTCGTGACGACCTCGGCCCGGAGATCGTGCGTCAGGCGGCAGATATCGGCGCGGATCTGATCGTGCTGCCTCTTTCCGAAGAAATCCATCGCGCTCCACAGCTCGCGTTGCCTTCCTGGATCCAGCACGTCTTGCTGAACGCCCGCAGCCGTGTGTTTCTGGCGGCGGACCCGGCGCTGCCGACCGAACTGGCGGAATGAAACAGCGCCAGCGGGTATGAATCGTCTCCCTCCTTTGCGGCGAACGTATAGGATAACCGTTCGCTGTCGCCACCTGCCATGAGGAGAAGGACGATGACTCTTACTCGCCGTCAAGCCCTGGGAATCCTGGCCGGCAGCCCGCTCGTGGCGATGCCCGCGCTGGCGGGCGAACCACGTCGCCGGCCGCGCATCGCTGTCGTCTACACCGTGTGCTATCATCGCTCCCATGCCCATGTGCTCTTGGAGAACTTTCTGACCCCTTACCTCTTCAACGGCAAGCTCACGCAACCGGCTGTCGAGGTCGTATCGCTTTACGCGGACCAGCGGCATCGCTCGAAGACGAACCCGGACCTGACCGATGGAATGGTTCGCCGTTTCAAGCTCCCGCTCTTCAAGACGATCGAAGGCGCGCTGACGCTGGGCGGGAAGAACCTCGCGGTGGACGCTGTTCTCTCCATCGGCGAGCATGGGGACTATCCGGTCAACAAGGAGGGCGTGCGTCAGTATCCGCGCAAGCGTTTCTTTGACGAGATCGTCGCCGTCATGCGGCGCAGCAATCGCTTTGTGCCGCTCTTCAACGACAAACATTTATCGTATCGCTGGGACTGGTCGCGCGAGATGTACGACACGTGCCAGAAACATCGGATTCCGTTCATGGCCGGCAGCTCGGTCCCGCTGGCGCAGCGTCGCCCGGCGCTGGAGTTGCCAGCGAATGGCGTGGTCGAGGAAGCCGTCAGCATCCACGGCGGGCCTTTCGAGAGCTACGATTTCCACGCCCTGGAAGTGCTGCAAGCCTTCATCGAGGCGCGCAAGGGCGGCGAGACCGGCATCACGCATGTCGAATTCCTACCCCGAGCACGCCTCTTTCAGGCCGCCCAGAAAGGCCGCTGGTCGCTCGACCTGGCTCGCGCGGCATTGCGAACGGAGTTCGGCGACCGGTTGCCCGACATCACACAGCCGATCAACAAGATCGAACCCTGGGGCATTTTGCTTACCTATCGCGACGGGACGAAGGGGACGATTCTCAGGATCGGCTACAGCAGCACGCGCTGGAGCTTCGCCGCGAAAATGGCGGGCGAAAAAAGGCCGCGCGCGACCAGCCATTACGTCGGCCCATGGAACAACCGCTGTCTGTTCATGGCATTGTCGAATGCGATCCAACATTTCTTCGTGACCCGGCAATCGCCCTACCCGGTCGAGCGCACCTTGCTGGCCACGGGCGCCCTTGAAGCCGCGGTGCGCTCGCGCGCGTCGGGGCAGCGCATTGCGACGCCGAATCTGAACATCGCCTATGCAGCGCGGGACTACCGAGCGCTGCGCGAGATGGGCGAGTCGTGGAAGATCCTGACGGAAGCCACGAAGGAGACGGTGGGGTTTGCACAGCGGCCGCTGCGGCAACGGTAAAAAGTCGGCAGTCGCCTTCGGATTTCCAAGGTCCCATTGACGGATTCCGAGATCTTGGTGAAAATGCGCCTATGAAAACCATCGAAAACACGACAGTTCCCGCCGAGGCCTTGGCCGATCTGGAACATGCCTTGCGCTTGCAGACTACCGGTCAACGCGACCCTGCTTTCGAGAAGCGTATCGGCGCAGAGACCGAGACCATTCGACTACAAATCCTCGCCGAGCACGGCCTACTCAATGTGGCCGTAGATCTTGTGCGTGAAGGACGCGACGAGCGATGAGGTACGTTTTGGACGCCTCGGTGGCGTTGAAATGGGTTTTGACGGAGCCCGATTCGGCGAAAGCCCAGTCGCTTCGTGACGACTTTCGGCGACACCTACACGAACTCCTTGTCCCTGACGTCTTCTCGCTGGAAGTGGCGCACGCCCTGACGCGCGCCGAGCGGCGGGGTTTCCTCAAGGCGCCCCAAGCAATTCGCTTATTGGCCGATGTTCTCAGCACGCCGATGCCGACGCACGCAAATCGCCCGCTTCTTGCCCGAGCGGTGGTCCTTTCTTCCACGATGCGTTGCGGCGTCTACGACTGCCTCTACGTGGCGTTGGCCGAACGGGAAGGGTGCGAGTTCCTCACAGCCGATGACAAGTTGGTCACCAACTTGGGGCCGCAGTACCCTTATGTCATCTCCTTGGCATCCATGCCTTGAGCCTGGCGTGGGAACAGAATATCGCTGATGCGGGCCGCGATTTCCGAGCGCTGCGCGAGATGGGCGAGTCGTGGAAAATTCTGACGGAGCAGGCGAAGGAGACGGTGGGGTTTGCACAGCGGCCGCTGCGGCGCTGAAAAGTTGAACTAATTCCGATCACGCTCGAAACGGACCAACGCAGGTCTGGATTCTGGGCCGCCATCAAAGCTCGTGGGCGGAATATTGCGAGGCCTGAAATAGCAATAGCCAATAGCATCGTTCCGGTCATTCGCCATCTTGTTTTCACGTATACATTCTCTAGGCTCGCGCTTGCCAATGAGTGGGGTCACGCGATGTGTGAAACACCGACAATACAAGAATGCGCTCGCCTTCGATTCAATAATACACCCAGTAGGGGTATTTCGGCACCAAAGCCTCACGCACGTCCTCCAGGACGATTGCGTAGTAATCCGGCTGTTGAGCGATTCGAATCAGGAGTTCCCGAACTGCGGCAGTAAACCTGGCTCCGCGGCCTGGACGGTGTTGCTCGTACCATTCCGCTGCCTCGATGAACTCACATTGGGCCGCCCGGCGAAAGTCGATGGGTAAGCTCATTTGCCAAACCTCGCCACCGCTTCCGCCTCAATCTGCTCCCACGGGACGACATCATGGGGATTAGCCGCATGTTCGGCCAGGCGGCGTTTCAGTTCCTGACGCTTCGCGTCGGACAGGCACGGCGTCGGTTGATCCGCGACGACGCTATCAAGAATCTCCTGTGCCAGTGCAATTCGTTGTTCGATCGACAAGCGGTCGATACCCAGTTGTTCCAGTGTTGGAGACATACCAAAAACCCTCCTCGGAATGGCTGCGAAGTTTAGCTTACCACAACGCCGCCTGGGCTGGAAGTATTACTGCAAAGTGGTTACGTTATTTGGGCTACCGCCGCCGCTTCCGCCGCCCTGGTCCATTGGGCCGCTCCAGCACTTCGCGCCAGACCTCCGGCGTGCCGTTCCAACTTGCCTGATACGTCGCCTCCAGCGGCGTCAAGACATACCGTTCCGGATCCAGGAACAACGGCATCTCTGGCAAGACGCTGCGCACCGTCACATATTCAAGATACGCCCTGATTGGAGTATCCGCGCAATAAGAAGCAAGGGTTAGCGGCTCGGTCGGTGGTGGGTCTTGAGTTTCGTCACCGAGCCGGTCCCATAATGCGACATGCAAGCCATGCGGATCATGTCGCCCGGGCGGAAAAAGATCGACGATAAGGACATGAATACCCTGGGTGAGCGCGTCCTCGATTTTGTTCAGGAACTTGTCGACATGGTCTTCGCGATCCTTGTTGGCCGGGGACACAATTTCCACCAGAGAGACAATCCGATGGCCCGAAACGTACCGAATGGTAAGAGTCTTGCGGAGCGAGCCCGATGTGAGAGAAAGGGTTTCCTCCCGGCGCACTCTAGGCGGGGCCTCGGCAAGCGTGAGACCACCGGAAGCACCGTGCGGGGCTGACTCCTGGGGAATGGGACGCTGCAGGGTCAAAACATCGCCAATGTACTTGTTGCCGTGCTGCTCGGACATCGCGTAATAATCCGGCGGCAACAGCCCGCTGTTCATGGCGTTACGTAGCTCGGCGATCCACACGTTGTGGAAATCGTGGAAGACGCCAGCGTCAACGCGAATCCAATCGTGAACAGGCATGACTCAGGCTCCCGGGGGATACATTTTCCCGACTCATCTTACTTCACACTTCGAGTTTCTATAGGCCGCAGCGCCGGATGGCGAGCGCAGACGCGATCGATCAAGCCAGGGCGTTCGCGCAAACGCGCTCGAATGTGGGAGTCCTGTTCGACCAATTCGGCCATGTCATTCCCACGGCGGGCTTCCCGTTCGAGAAAGCGGGCAATCTGGTCGCGTGCCCAGGTTACCGGCCGGCCGCGCTTGTGGAAAACGGCGCGGTCACGCAGCGTCTCCCAAATGGAACGCGGCAGCCTGCGATTGGATTGGGAGACAAAGACCAACGGCAAGATCACGTTTTGCAGAGTCCCACCCTGGATAAGAAGGTTTTCTTGAAGCAGGCTTGCCCAGCCGAGCTCGATGTTCGCCCAGCCGCGCGGTTGCGCCAGGAGGTTGGCCGTCACCAGAAAAACGGTGTGCCGGCACTCCAGTATGCCATCACGCAGCGCGTGGAACGACGCCCGGCCGTACGGATAGTCATGCTGATCCAGCCACGGAATGATACCGAGCGCGCGCAACGTGTTGGCAACGGGAATCACCAGACCCTCGCGGTCCTCCCGGCAGTGCGACAGAAACACATGATGTTTGCACGGGGGAAACGACAAAATTTGCCACAGCATTTCCTGGCAACCTATTTGGGAAGCGGCGGTAGCTCCGGCACCTGAAGTTCCGCGGCCTGGTTTCCGGTCAGAATGGTGATGAGCTTTTCCCCGACCGGCGTCGGATGCACGAAAATCTCATTCTTGGTCTTGACGAGCCCTTGTTCCTCAAGCGCCTTGCATGCCAAAATGATCTCCCCGAATTTGAATTTCTTCCTGGCCTGCTCAAAATCGGCGGCCAGAGTTTGATACGCCAGGCCATAGCCCTTTTTTCGAGTGGGTTCAATCCGCGGAAACGCCGCGAGGATCTCTTTGTAGATCGGGGCGAGAGATTCGGCGTATTGCGTCAGGTCTTTCTCGGATGCCATGGCGGGCCTCCCTTTGCTGCCAAAAAACCGGGGCCTTCTTCCCCATTATAGGGGTCGAGGGCGGGCTTACCGCGCAAACTCCACCGAGCGCGTCTCGCGCACCACGGTCACCTTGATTTCGCCCGGATAGTTGAGCTGCTGCTCGATCGACTTGGCGATCTCGCGGCACGTCTTCAACGCCTCACTATCCGTCAGAACGTGCGCGTTGGCGATGACGCGCAACTCGCGGCCTGCTTGAATCGCGTAAGCATGTTCGATCCCGGGAAAGCCTTGCGCGAGCGCCTCCAGCTCTTCAAGACGCTTGACGTATTTCTCCAGCGTTTCTCGACGCGCGCCGGGCCGGGCGGCGGAGATGGCATCGGCGGCGGCGACCAGAACGGTGTAGATGTGATCGACCGTCACGTCGTCGTGATGCCCGATGATCGCGTGCAGGACTTCTTTCGACGTTTCGCCGTAGCGCTTCGCCAACTCGGCGCCGATTTTGGGATGGCCGCCTTCCATCTCGTGATCCGCGGCCTTGCCGACATCGTGCAGCAAGCCGCAGCGCCGCGCCAGCCGGCCGTCCAGGCCCAATTCGTCGGCCATCATGCCGCACAGGTAGGCAACCTCGACGCTATGGTTAAGCACGTTCTGGCTATAGCTGGTGCGGAAGCGCAGTCGGCCCAGCAGATGCACGAGCTTGTCGTGAACGTGCCCGACGTTCGCCTCCATCACCGCCTGTTTGCCGAACTCCAGGATATTGCGGTCCATTTCCTCCTGCGTTTCCTTGACGACTTCCTCGATGCGTGTGGGATGAATTCGGCCATCCTGGATCAGCTTGCTCAAGGAAAGGCGAGCCACCTCGCGGCGGATGTTGTCGAAGGCGCTGACGATGACCACGCCTGGGGTGTCATCGACGATCACATCGACGCCGGTCGCCTTTTCAAAAGTGCGAATGTTGCGGCCTTCGCGACCGATGATGCGGCCCTTCATGTCGTCGGAGGGGATATCGACGGTGCTGACGGTCGTGTCCGCGGTGTGGTCGGCGGCGTAGCGGTGAATGGCGGTCGCCAGGATGCGGCGCGCTTTCTCCTCGCTCACCGATTTGATCTGCTCCTCGTTTTTCTGAATTCGGCCGGC
This sequence comes from Planctomycetota bacterium, assembly GCA_016191165.1. Taxonomy (GTDB): domain Bacteria; phylum Planctomycetota; class Planctomycetia; order Gemmatales; family Gemmataceae; genus SIAQ01. The sequence continues at coordinate 37,850 of JACPPF010000114.1, read as the reverse complement.
GACCTCGTCAGCCAGCTCGCGGTCAAGACGTTCGAGCAACGTCTTCTCGGCCTCGGCGCGGGACATGCCGGTGATTTCGTGAAGCTTGCGCGTTTCCTGCTCCACCAGGCTTTCCGCATCCTTGATTTTCTTTTCGAGGTGTTCTCGGCGTTCGTTCAGCTTCTTTTCGTTTTGCTGGAAGACCTTTTCTTTCTTGAGCAAGTTTTCGCTTTGTTGTTCGAGGAGGTCCTCTTTCTTCTCCAGCCGGCGTTCTTGATCGCGCTGTTCGTTGCGCGTCTGGTCGGCCTCGCGATTGAAGTCCTCGCGCTTTTTGAAGAATTCGTCCTTGGCTTTGAGTTCGGATTCTTTGAGAATGTTCTCGGCGTTTTTTTCGGCCTGACTGATCAGGTCCTTGGCGCGCATCTCGGCGCTATGAAGGTTTTGACTTTCAAGGCGGCGCAAAACGAAAAAGCAGGCCGCGGCGCCAGCGGCCAGCCCGGCCAATGCGGCCAGGCTGTAGTAAAGAACTTCCATAAAGGCCACTCCCTATCGGGTGGCCCGCGCCTTCGTTTGACGGGAAATCGTCACGCAAGCCGAGGGGTGAGCGCAGAGAACCCCTCGGGATTATCAGTGCTTGCTGTTCCTGCATCAAAAACGTCGAAACAGACGTGAGCGGCGACACGGAACGGGTTCGGGCAGGTCTGGTGGAGCGATGATTGAATAATACCACCAGGGCAAAGCCGATTGCAAGAATCGTCGCGCCGGCCGACGCGCCAAAACGGGCATCGGTCTGCGGACGAGTCGATACATCCTCTCACGGCAGCACGGGTCCGCCCAGAGCATGGCCCCGGACATCACCAGCACGACCAGCAGGAAACCCAAAAGTGTCATGAACATCATTTTAGCTCGGTGCTAGTTTCGGCGGTTGATGTTTTCCCACGGCAAACAAGTCCCTGGCCTGGATCGTAGAGAACGAACAAACCAAGAGGAGAGCGCGGGCCGTTCGATGTTTTGCATCAGAACCACCCCCATCCCTGGAACCGATTTGGGCCGTTCCGCGAACGGCCGCAGGCACTCTCCGACCGTGGGAGTGCCTTGCTAGTACGGTATTATGAAGGATGCACGAAACCCAGGTCAACAAAAAAACGAACGGTTTGTCGAATTTTGACAAAAAAGATCGGTCCTGCGAAGATTTGGCCCTGGGCGAGCTGAGCCGCGTGAGCGATTCGTTGAAAACGGCGTTCTCAACCGGTTGCTCACCCGCTCGGGCCGGCCCAGACAGACGGTGCGATCATTTCTTGGTTGCGCCGATCCAAGCGGCGGCATCCTGATGTAAACGTAACAGCCCCGCGCTGATTTGCAGGATCGCCTTGGCTTTGTTGCGATTGTCTTCGTTGTCAGTCCGTTTCAGCTGGTCGAGTTGCTTCTTCAGATTGACGGTATGCCGGGCGTTGACGCCCAGTAGCTTGATCGGTGTCAACCGATCGCCGGCCGCCTTGCAGGTCGCCAGGTGTTTCCGTGCGTCTTCCAACTTGGCGCGCAGTCCGGGGACATCGAGGCTGGGCCAAACGTCATAGAAGAATTGCCGCGCCGCCTCATGTTCCTTGCCGTGAGTCTGCCAGGCTTTCTTGAGGCGATCAAGCCGATCCTGAATTTCCTTCTGCTCAGGCCGGATTTGGCGGAGCTGTTCGAAGACCCGGATCGCGCCCGCGAAATCGGCCTCGGCCTGCAACAGCCTGGCTCGTTCCGAAAGTTGGACCAGTCCGACGGACTTTTCCGGCCCGGCATCCTTGAGGGCCAGGTCCACTCGCCCAATGAATTCACCAAGAGCCTTGGCCTGGGCGCGCAACTCCGCGATCTGCTGTTCGCCTTCACGAAGATCGAGGGTCCGTTTCTTGTCGCGAAAATGCCGGGTCAATTGATCCGCCTCGCGGGTGAGGTAGGTGATTTCCTCTTCCAGAAGCGGCAAACGCTTCTTCGCCGCATCCAGGGCGGCCTGGAGGGACTGATTCAGAAGCGCGGACAACTCGGCCGTGCGTTCAAAGGAGATGCGAACATTCTCGTAGGCGCGCCGCAACCAGGCGCTGTGGCGAACCTCGAGCGCCGCCAGCGATTCGCGATCTTCCTTGAGTTTCACCCGGGCGACAACGGTTCGCCCAGCGATGCGCTCGACGGGAAACTGCGCTCGCACGGCGTCGCCCGAGAGAACCCGCACCAGGGCAAAATGGGGAAAGTGCTCGCGCGTGATGGCCAGGCCGTCGCGATTGGTCAGCAGCTCAACCGGTTTCCCCCCGCCTGGGATGCGCACGCGCAAGCGCACGCCGTCGAGGGGTTGCAGCGTGGTTTCGTCCAGCAGCTGGACCTTGACCCGGCCCGGCGACGTCGGCAAAAGCAGCGCCCGGTAGCCGAGCGTGCCAGCGGTTTCGGTGAGCGCGTCCTCCTGATAGCGTTGCCAATACTTGCAATGCAACACGCCGGCGTCGGCCACCGACCGTACCTCCAGAAGCGCCCAGTCAACTCGGGTAGCGCGCTGTTTGCCGTTCGCCTGGGTGATCCGGCTAACCGCGAAGACATGGCCTGGCTTGACCCAGCGATCCAGCGGCACGCCGAGGTCGGCGCCTTTCAGTTTGAGGGTGACCATCTTGTCCACCTCGGTGACCGTCCCGACCGGGCTAAACGAGGACTCAATCCGTTGGGCAATGGCCCCCGCCACACCGGTACGGTCCGGACTGCGCAGCGGTAGCGTGGCAGGTCCCGGCAGCCCGGTCATGCCGTCGTAAGAGCGGGTGCGGATTTGGTAGGTGCCGGCGACATAGTCGACGAGCACGAAATGCGTCGCCCGCCCGGACACGGCGTCCCAGGTCTCGACCGCATGATCCAGCCCTTTGGTGTCAATCGCGCTAAATAGAGGGTGTTCGCGCGCCACCTCGATCTTTGCCAATGCGCCAAACGCGAGGCGCAATCGATTGCCCACTTCGCGCTGAAGCTGGTCGTGAAACAACGGCGTGAACACCCGATTGGGGGCAACGCGCAGGACGACCTGAATCCGGTAGGGTTTTTTCGTTTCGGGATCGAGCGCCGCCAGGGTGCGAGATGCGACAAACACCCAAAAAAGCAAAACCAAAACACCAATCCGAAACGCGCGTGACGGCGTTTCGGGCCCTCGACTTCGCATGGTGCGAAGAAAGCCATCAATTCGGCACAAGCGTCTCATCGCAACCGCTCCAGATCATCAAAGAAACGCGGATAGGTCTTGGCGACACACGCGGGGTTGTCGATCACGACGCCGGAAACCTTCAACCCGATCAAGGCCAGGCTCATGGCCATGCGATGGTCATGGTAAGTTTGCACGACGGCGCCGCGCAGGAGCGCCGGCGTGATGGTCAGGCCATCAGCGCATTCTACCACGCCGGCTCCCAGACGGCGAAGTTCGGTTGTCAGGGCGGCCAGGCGATCCGTCTCCTTGTGGCGAATGTGCGCAACATTACGGATCGTCGTCGGCCCCTCGGCAAAACACGCGACCGCGGCCAGCGTCATCACGGTATCGCTGATGTCGTTCATGTCCACGTCGATGCCGCGCAGCACGCCGCCGCGAATGGTAATTCCCTGGTCCGTTCGCTCCACGTGGCAGCCCATTTGTTCCAGCACGTCCACGAAGCGAACGTCGCCCTGCAAACTGTCCGACGGCAGATCCGCGACGGTCACTTCCCCGCCGGCAATCGCGGCGGCGCCGAAAAAATAGCTGGCGGCGGAGGCGTCCGGCTCTATAGCGTAAGGCTCAATCGCCCTCGGCGCCTGCGGGGCCGGCACGCGGAATCGGCGCGAACCTTCGGCTTCGATCACCAGGCCGAAATGGCGCATCATTCGCACGGTCATGGCGACATACGGAACCGACACGAGCGGGCCATCGATCTCGATCAGCACGTCGCCCCTGGCAAACGGCGCGGCCATCAACAGACCGCTCAGGAACTGGCTGCTCGTGCCGCCCTTGATGCGGACCATGCCGCCAGCGAGCCCGTTGGTTTCAATCAACACGGGTGGACAGCCGTTGCCTTGCTCGCTGACCGCGCGAACGCCGAGTTGGTTCAACGCGTCAACCAAATCGTCAATGGGCCGTTTGCGCATGCGCGGCACGCCGTCGAGTCGGAAACGTCCGTGTCCCAGTGCCGTCAACGCGGTCAAAAAACGCATGCTGGTGCCGGAGTTGGCAATGAAGAGGTCGCCGGCACTGTTCGGCACGATCGTGGAACCATCGGGGCGACGAATGCGAATGCTCGATGTGGACCAATCAGTCTGGACGAGAAACCCCAGCCGAGTCAGGCATTCGACCATCACTTCGGTGTCTTCGCTCTGGAGCGAGCCTTGAAGCAACGTGTCCTGGGAAGCGCTGGCCGTCAACGCCGCCAGGACGAGAGCGCGATTCGTGATGCTTTTCGAACCCGGTACGCGCACGGCCGCGTGCGGCGGCCTTGCAAGTGGTTGTACCTGAAGTTGCGGGGGATATGGCATTGGTCAGCGTGCACCGTCATTTGGCGCCGATAGAACTCGTCGGGTTTTCAAATCATATCGCCCGCCGGCGGGCAGCGCCTCGTAATCGGGGTCGCCTTTGTCGAATTTGCGCCGCGAGTCGTAGAAATGGGCCTTGCCTTTGCCGATGACGTCCGCGATGCTCCCCTTGACGACGATGGCGGTCGCCTCGTCGAGGCCGATGCCAAGATATTGCGGGCAAGTCTTCATGAGGCGCGTCATGTCCTTTTGGCGTTTGCGCTGAGTGAAGTGCTGATCGATGGCCACGCCCTTGAGGAAGCCGAGACCGCGTTCGTAGCCTGGGTAAGCGATGTCGAAGTTATCGAAGACGCCGCCGCGAGCCAGGTAGTCGCCCTGGATGGTGGCGCCTGCCGAGGTGCCGCCGATGACGCCGCCGCGTTTGAGCACGTCGAACATCAAGGGCAAGGCTTTGGTGTTTTCGTAGCAATCGACGAAGCGCCATTGCCTGCCGCCGTCAAACCAGATGCCCGTGGCTTCCTTGAGCGCGTCGAGGAACGGTTTACTCTCAACTTCGGCCTGCGTTTGGCCATAGAGAACCGTTGCCTTCTTGGCGCCCGCTTTTCTGAAGCCGGCGGCGAGGAATTCTCGCTTGGGGAGCGGGTTCGCGGCGGCAGTCGGGAAGATCACGATGACCGCCTTGCCGGTCCCACCCGCATATTCGACGAATTTTCTCGACAGGCCCTTGGGTGAGCCGCCGCCCCCCACGATGACCAGCGTGCCCCTTTCGACCACCGGGGTCTCGACCTTTTTTGGAGGGAAGCCGTCGGCACGGTCGCGCGCTGCCCTGCGTAGCGCGGTGAGATCCTCGACTCGTTTTCCTTGTAGTACGATCTCGCGCGATGAACCCTTTTCCGGCAAATAGACCGCCACGCGCCGCTCGCCGATGGCGCGAAGAAGCCGGCCCTTGACCATCAATGCGGCCCCGGGATCAATCTGATAGCCGACCGAGCGCGGCATTTTCTTGAGCACTTCCGGCAAGCGCGACTTGCCTTGGGCTGGCGCCCGCGTCTCGATCATGCTGTCAGGCAACAACGCGAGCACGTCCAAGGAAGCGAACATTTCCGCGCCGCCGCCGGATGCCGCGATTACGCCGCCACGCTTGAGGAGTTCTCGACACTCCCTGGCAAGCGCGTGTTTCGTCAACTCCTTTCGCCAGGTTTCCGCCGAATCCCCGAGAAACCAAACGCCGGTGGCGTTACGCAACGCATCGTGCGCGTCCTTGACATGCACAAATCGCGGCAGGCCAGCGTCCTTCTTCTTCGCGGCCGCGTTGAGTGATTCGATGAACGGCGTCGCCCGTTTCGCGTCCGGCGGCGCCAAGATGACGATCTTCGCCTGGTCGCCTCCCGCCGCCTCGATGAACTGCGCGAGTGCCGCGTCTGAGACGTAGCCGCGCCCACAAAGAAGCAACGCCCCGTCGATTCCTTTCGGATCGATACGCGGCGTTTGTGCCTGCACGTTCGTTGCCGCCCAGAGGGACAGGAAGGCGATTATCAAACCGTGGTGATACGTCGTTTTCATCGTGACGATTTCCCGTTCCTTTCCGACACGGATCGAGCAAAGAAGATCAGCGCGAACGCGCGCCGCCCGACGGCGCTATCGCGGCGGCAGCGCCAGCAGGCGTTTTGCCTCGTTCAACAGGAATGCCGAATCGAGGAAGGGCTCGTGGCCAATGTCGTGCCAGCGAACCAGGCCGCGCGCGTCGAGTAAGAATGTTCCATGCAGAGGTTGATTCTCGAAATCGTCGTAAGCGCGATATTGTTTGAACACGTCGCACCTGGGATCGGCGCCGACCGGGAAGGCGAATTTCTTGGCCCCCGCGCCGTTGAGAGCGGTGGCAAGGGTTTCCCGCGTATCGGTGCCAATCGCGACGATGGAGATGCCAGCGTCCTTGAATTTCTTTTCGTCGGCCGAAAACTTGCTGACCTGCTCCATGCAGTGTGAGCAACCGTGGCCCAGGTAGAAGATGAGCAGGGTCGGCCTGCCCGCGTAATCCCTGGACGAAATCGTCTTGCCGTTGGCGTCGGGCAAACTCCAGGCCGGGCCCGGTGTTGGTTGCCAAACGAGCGGGCCAATGCTCGCCAGCGGCGGCCGTTTGCCGAAGTCGGCGGGGAGCTTGGCCTTGATGCGCCAGTCGGCCGGCAGCTTGCGTTCCTTGGCGACCGGCGCCAGCCGCTTGAACGCGGGCGTGTCAAGCGAATCGATGTTGCCTGACATTTTCCGCAAGCGCTCGAACGCCTCGGCACATTCCTTGACCTTGTCATTGGCGTGAAGCATTTCGACATACAAGGCCAGCGGAGCGACCTGATTCTTGCCCGCGTCGGCCGCCTGCCTGGCCAGTTGCTCGGCCTTGGCCTTGTCCCCGGCTTGGAGGTAATAGCGGGCTTGTCGGGCGGGGTTGACGGAACGCAACCCCTTGAGAATTTCCAGCGCGACCTCGGTATCGCCGTCCAGCAGCTTGTCCAATAATTGCAGTTCGCGAATGGCGTTATCGCGCTGCGCGATGCCGCCGAGTTTGGGGACAAACCCCTTGCCCTTGCCTTTGCCACCTTTGCCCGGTGGATTTTTGCCCTTGGGTCCGGCAATCTTCGCACTGGGCGATTGCTTTCGCAACAGTTCGATTGTGGTCAAGAGTGATTTGCGGTCCCCCTTGCTCGCCTGCGCCAGGCCGAGCAAGCGCAGGCGTCTGACCTGTTCCGCTGGCGTATCGATCGTTTCGAGGTACATCGTGTCGGCAAGGCGGAGCGTTTCGTCCCAGAGTTCGTATCGTTCCAGCAACTCAAGGAGGCGAGTTCGGCCATACGAAGCGGTCCGACCGCCGCGCGTCGCCGTGTTGTATTTCGGATGGCGCGGCAGTTCGATCAGGTTCTTCGCCAGCGCGACGGCGTCCTGAACTCGGCCGATGTGGCTCAGCGAACGAATGAGCCATTCCTGGTTGTGCGCGTAGTTGTGAATCTGATCAGGCAACACGCGATCGTGCATCATGTGCGCATGATCGGCGCGCGACGACGCCTCTTGCTGCCACGCGGCCTCGGCATAACGTTTGAGCTTGTCGTAGGTGTGTCCCGGCATGTGCCACATGTGCGCGATTCTCGGCGCCGCTTCGCCACAAAGGGCCGCCGACCCGAGCGCCTTGCTGGGGTTGGCGCCGTCCCAAAGATGGATGCGGAAATGATGCGCGGGATGCAGCGGGTTGGCGCGGAAGATTTCGTCGAGCACCTTGTCCAGCGCCGCGCCTTGAAGCCCGACCTTGAATTGCCAGCACCGCACGACATAAAACGCCCTGGCCTCGATGTCGTCCGGGTATTCGGTGGAGATTTTCTTGAGCGTGTCCACGTATTGCTGTCGGCGTGCGCGGACATCTCCCCTGCCCAGGTGATAATCAGTCAAGCATTCAACATAAAGCTGCTCGCGGCGCGGCGCGTTGCGCAGCAGCGCGCGCGCCTTTTTGATGAAGCCCGTCGCCCTTTTGGGGTTTTCGTGATTCGCCATTGCCATGCCCCAGTAGGCCATCGCGCAATCGGGGTCGAGTTGCGCAACTTGACGGAACGATCGCTCCGCCTCGAAGTACCAGAAGCCGTGAAGTTGACCGACGCCTTGCTCGAAAAACTTCCGCGCTTCCTTCGACCGAGTCGTGATGGGAAAGCGAACTCCGCCTGTGCCGCCCATGAGGTAGGCCCGTTGCCGCGGACCTTCGTTGAACGCCTCGCCGTGATACGAGTGCCCGGGAAATACGGCGGGTTCGTCAGCGTGAACGGCGGCAAGGTTGAGGAGGATGACCAACGGACCGACAGGAAAAAAAATCATGGTGGGATTCCACAGCAGGCGCGAGAGTCGCCTCGATTGGATTCGTCGTTTTCGACCGGATCAAACAAACCGCACCGTGGCATCGAGTGAAGCGGGCGCAACAGACTTGGCCCCGGTGAACTCTGGCGTGTCAAATGCATTCCGGACGATGCCGGGAAAAACTCGAATACCTTGGATTTTTCCACCTCAAAAGCGATTGTAGCGTCTTTGGAACCGGATTGCAAGGGTTGATATTGGCGAAAAAAGGGGCGGGATGCGACACCAACGAGATCGGAATTTCTTGCCGGCCTGCAGCCCAGAAACGTCGGGTTGAAAGCTCTGACGCACGAGTCGACAGCGCGAGCCTCATGCTTCCTTGATGTACTTCTCAATGGTAAAGCGAACCTTGTTGACGAGGATGATTTGCAGGACCAGCACGTAGACGGCGAAACCGGAAATCACGTCCGCAAGCAGGGCGACGATATAGCAGACCCAGTCCCCGATGTTGCTTTTCAAAAGCGGACTGGCGTAAACCAGGCCCAGCATCAACCCGAGGTACAGGAAGTAGAACCCGCAGTTGGTGATCGGTTGACTCGCCTCCATGTTGAGACGCATGAAAGCGAAAAGCTTCGACAAAAAGGCCATCATCGAGACCAGACACAAGACAAAGCAAACGAGCGCGGAGCCAACCAGCAACTGCAGGAACCGTTCCGACCGCACCGCGTCGGAGGTCAATACCTCAAAGTAGTTGAGGATGACCAGAAAGCCAAGGAAAAATATCAGGAAGCCGAAGACGAGCGTTGCAATCAACGCGCCTTTCCCTTCCACCTTGGCTGGCGCCTTGAAGTTAAAGCAGGCCGACACGATCACGGCCACCACCGAAAAACAAAAGAGCGGCACGCAAACCCAGTCGAGTATGAGCGGGCCGAGAAAGGGCCTCTTCCAGTCATCCAGAATCTCAAAGGCGTCAATGGCCAGCGAGCAGAACACCACAAAGCCCATCAGAATATAGTTGGCGACAATGAGTGAAACCAGGCCATTGGAGCAGACAAGCAACTGGCGCTTGCGTGGCGTCCATTCGATCGGCTCCGGCTCGGGTTTGTCGTCGCCCTCGTCGTCATCCTCGTCTTCGTCCTTGGAGTTGCTCTTTTTTGCCCTGGCCTTTTTCTTGGGCGTCTCCTCCTCTTCCTCATCGTCGTCGTCGTCGTCATCATCGTCGTCATCGATCTGGCGAGGCTTCGCTTTCTTGCGAGGTTTTTCGTCGTCTTCTTCCTCGTCGTCGTCATCGTCTTTTCGTGGCGCGGATTTCTTGCGAGGCTTTTCGTCGTCTTTCTGCGTAGGGGGCTTGGCTTTCTTGCGCGGCTGATCTTCTTCTTCGTCTTCGTCGTCATCGTCCTCATCACGGGCACGGCGTGACTTGCCTGCCCCGCTGCGCGCGTGCTGACACGGATCAACAGCCAACTCGGCGATGAACCCAACGTAGCAGTGTGGACAGATGGCCGTGTCGCCAAGCCTGGCAACAGGAAAAACCACGGGATGCCCATCGGGACAGAGGAGGCGCACGTTCATGATGATGCTCGATGCCGTCGGCAGGACTTTTCAGCCTGCCCCCCGGCGAAAACCGTCAATCTGGAAACGCTGGCTGGGACTACCCGATCATCGCCAGCGCCTGCTGTTCCTCATCCTTGGTTAGCGGCTTACCGTGGTGATTGGGATCGCTCATAAGCAGGGTATGGATCGGATAGCCCTTGATGGTGCGAGCCACGATGGCGCTGGGTTTGCCCTTGATGTGTTGGGCCTTGTCGAACGCTTGCAATATCTCATTGAGGTCGTGCCCGTTGATTTCCTGGGCGAACCAGCCGAAGGCCTCAAACTTGGGCGCGAGGGGTCGCAGGTCGAGGACTTCCAATGTGGCGCCCGTCTGCTGATAACCATTTTGATCGACGACGACGACGAGGTTGTCGAGGCGATACTTGGCGGCGGACATGACGGCTTCCCAGACCTGACCTTCCGCGACCTCCCCGTCACCGGTCATAACGTAGGCGCGGCTTTCGGTTTTGTCGAGCTTGGCCGCCAGGGCAGCGCCGACGCCGATCGAAAGCCCCTGCCCAAGCGAGCCGGTGGACGCTTCGACGCCAGGCAACCGGCGCATGTTGGGGTGTCCCTCAAGCGGACTGCCGATCTTGCGCAACGTTGGCAGCATGTCAATCGAAAAATAACCCGCCTCTGCCAGCACAGCATAGAGCAGCGGCGCGGCATGACCCTTGCTCAAGATGAATTTGTCTCGCCCTGACCAGCCCGGATTTTTGGGGTCGTAACGCAGCACGCCACCAAAATAAAGCGCGGTCGCCACGTCCGTCGCCGACAGCGAACTGGTCGGATGCCCGGAGGCGGCAATCGTCGTGCTGGTGATGATGTGCCGGCGGATTACCCTGGCCTTGGCTTGCAATTCGGGGAGGCTGAGTCGAACGGTCACGGTGGATGGCTCCTCGGCAGATTTCGCCAAATCAGGTCGTCCGGCAGCGAATTCCGTTGTTGTTGAGGATATGACTTGACGCCCCGACGTGGAAAGGGGCAAATTGGAATTACGGTGCGCTTGCCAAGGTGCGTACAACCGAATCGATCACTTCGAGCCGGCCCGCGCTTTGGCTGGGGCTTTCGCGCGCGTCGCCTGGGCAGTCGGTGTGCTTTTTGTGAAATCCAGGATTGGGCCGATGAGCATCGTCCACAAGGTGAGTACCACGACCCAGCGAAATTCAATCATCACGCCACCTCCGTTTACAGTCGGCGCCTCGGTTACTCACTTAATTCTCGTCGCAATCAGCGTGCCGGCGCTCGTTTTTTCAGTCTATTGATTCTGTAACGACCGTTCTGCCAAGGAGATAGCGAAAATAATTCCTAAATTGGCAGCGGCGTCATTCAAGAGCAGGTGTTAACCAGAGTTTACAGAAGAATTGGAAGCGCAAGCTCCTGGCCTTACACTCGGCGCGAGCGCTGGGAATACAAGTTTGAAACAAATCGTACCTCGAACGAGTTGCAAAGGCCCTCGCCCAATGGGCGAGGGGCCAAGTAACATCAGCGCGGCGTGACCTTGAGCTTCATTTCTTTGCTATCGCGCAGGATTTTCACGTCGAGCGCCGCATTTGGTCGCTGCGTCGCCAGGACGGTCATGTAACCCTTGACATCGGGGATCGCCTTGCCGGCGATTTCGACGATGACGTCTCCCTTTTTGATGCCGGCGATGAAGGCGGGCCCGCCCTGCGTGACTTGCTCGATCAACACGCCTTTGCCGCCGAAGGTGTAATCGGGCAGGATGCCCATCTTTGGGAACTTCGGAATGCCGCCGACGAACTTCATGGGCGTGGCGACGTATTCGGGCCGTTTGGGATTGGTGCGCAGGTCGTTGATGATGCGTTCGGAATAATCGGCGACGCGCTTCATGCCGGGAACGTTGATCTTGTCGGACGTGTCGGTGGGTCGATGGTAATCGGGGTGGGTCCCTGTCCAGAAGAACAGGACCGGGATCTTCTGCACGTAGAACGAGTAGTGATCGCTGGCGCCGAAGACGCTCTTATCCTTGACGACGTCAAAGCCCGGGTTGTGTTTCTTGACAAGATCGTCGAAACCTTTGCCGGAATCCGTGCCCAGGACCAGCAATTTCGACTTGCCTCCCTTGACCGGATCGGGTTCCTTGACGCGGCCGACCATGTCGAGGTTGAACATGGCGGCCGTGTTTTTGAGTGGGAAGAGCGGCTCGACGCGAGTGTAATGGCGGGAGCCGATCAGGCCGCGTTCCTCGGCGGTGAAGGTCATGAAGACCATGCGTCGGCCTTTGCGATTTTTGATTGCGCCGAAGCGGCGTGCGAGTTCGATGACGGAGGTGGTGCCGGACCCATTGTCGTCAGCGCCGTGGTGAATGTCCTTCTTGTTGCGATCCTTGGCCCGGCTGCCGATGCCGCCGTAGCCGAGGTGATCGTAGTGGGCGCCGACGACGATGGTTTCGTGGGCGAGCGGTCCGCTGCCTTCGAGTACACCGATCACGTTTTTAACAGGGGTCTCCTCGCGTTTGACGCGGACTTCGAGTTTGATCGACCAGCCCTTGAGAGCCGTGCTCTGTGGGATCAGTTTATCGTTGATGGATTTCTCGATTTCCGCCAGCGATTTGCCAGCGCCTTTTTTCAAAAGCACCTCAAGGAATTCCCGTTTCATCTGCACGTAGGGAAGCGAGATGGTGGTAATCCCGCGCGCCATTTGTTCGAAGGGGATGAGACCGTCGTTCGCCTCGGTCGCGTCGTTGACGAGGATCAGGGCGGCGGCCTTGCTCGTCTGAGCCCGGATTTGCTTGACATCCAGGGCAGCCAGCTCGTCCTTGTTGGGGCCATCGAACGGCTTGGCCTTGTCGGTCCAACGGGGCAAGCGGCGCAGGGCGATAACGATCTTGCCTTTCACATCGATGCCGGCGTAATCGTCGTACTTGATGCCGCGTGCGGTTGTGCCGTAACCGACGAAGACGACCGGTGCGTCAAGCCGTGCGGGAGAGGAGGTGCCGAGGACCTGGAACTCCTGTCCCTGTTTGAGTTCGATTTTCTCGCCGTTGGGCCCCTGGAGGATCAGCGTGCTGACGCCGTCGAGTTTGGAATTGGTGCAGAACGGGAACGGCTGAAAGTAGGTGTTATTGACGCCGCCTGGTTTCAGTCCGGCCTTCTTGAACTGGTCGGCAATGTAGTCGGCGGCCTTGTCCAGTCCCTTCGTGCCGACCCCGCGGCCCTCGCATTCGTCCGAGGCGAGGAAGGTAATGTCCTTGCGCATCCGTTCGACCACCGGATCGTTCTGGGCGAGCCCGGTCCGGGCCACAATTCCAGCGACCCCCAGGCCGAGCACCAACAACAGGGCGAAACGCAATTTCGACAGCATGGATTTCTCCTCAATCGGCAACAGTCCGTCGCGCTCCCCTTCGGGTCGCGGCCAAACGATGGATCATTTCGGTTCTTTTGTTGTACCCAATTTCAATGCCAAGTGCAAATGTCGGTTGCGGGGTTTTTCGCTTTGCAAACGGCGTGGTGTTGCGTATCCTAGTTCTACCTGCCCCAAGGAATCCCGACTCGGCACCAAGCAACGGAGACTGGCCATGAAACGTCACCTCGCCGCACTTTTCCTGAGCCTTTTTGTCATCACCTCACCAGTCATGGCACAAGATGGTTTCAAGCCGGACAAGGGTTACAAGAGCCTGTTCAACGGCAAGGATCTGACCGGCTGGTTTCTCAAGGGAAAAGAGAAAGACGACCTGACCGGGAAGACGGCGACATCCAACAAGCGTTTCACCGTCGAAGGCGGCGTCATCGTCGTCAACCCCGGCGGCGGCGGCGGGCTTTACACCGTGGAGAACTTCAATTCCGACTTCCACCTGCGCCTCGAATTCCGCGCGGCGCCGCGGGCCGACAGCGGCGTCTTCATCCGCGGACCGCAGTTGCAGGTGCGCGATTACCCGACCGTTGGACCATACCGGAACCTCAAGGATTTCAAAAAGGGCGGCTGGAACGTCCTCGACATCACCGTCACCGGCAAGACCGCCCTGTGCAAGTGCAACGGCGAGGTGATCGAAACCAAGGCCAAGGCCGGCGCCAAGGGCGGCATCGGGCTGCAAGCCGAATCCGGGAAATTTGAATATCGTCACATCCAGATCAAGGTCGCGGCGGCGGTGAAGCCTTCTGGCGATCCCGTGGGTTCGCCACGCTCACCCACGGGCTTCCAACAGGAAGGCGCGAAAAAGAAGCGACTCCTGCTCATCACCGAATCCCGGGGTTACGTTCACAGCGTTGTCAATCGCGGCAAGAAGGCGATGTGCCTGGTTGAGAGGACCTTCGTTGAGCTTTCCAAAAATAATCCATTCTTCGAGGTCGAGTATTCGCAGGACTCGCGTGCCGCCATCACCGGCGAAAACCTCAAGAACTTCGATGCCGTCTTCTTTTACACCACCGGTGAACTGCCGTTGACCGATTCGCAAAAATCCGATCTGCTCGCGTTCGTTCGCAACGGCAAGGGCTTCGGCGGCAGTCACTGTGCGACCGATACGTTTTACCGGTGGAAGGAGTACGGCGAGCTGATCGGCGGCTATTTCGATGGGCATCCCTGGCATCAAAAAATCCGCGTCATCGTCGAGGACAAGAAACACGCCGCCACCAAACATCTCGGCGATTCATTCGAGATCACCGACGAGATCTACCAGTTCAAGGCGCCCTACGGTCGCGACAAACTGCACGTCCTCATGCGGCTCGACATGGATTCCGTCCAGAACCCCGGCAAACGCGCCGACAAGGACAACGCCCTCGCCTGGACCCATGCCTACGGCAAAGGACGCGTGTTTTACACGGCACTGGGCCACCGCGAGCAGGTTTGGAACGATCCGCGGTTTCAACAACACGTGATCGGCGGCTTGCGTTACATGTTTGGGATCGCGAAATAAATCCCGCACGATCGAATTGGCGAGCGGCGGGGTTTATCCCCGCCGTTTTTTTCGTACCTGCCGCTTGTGGTTTAGTGCTCGCTCGGCGTCAAACGAGCGTTGAGCTGCCAACGGCGAAATGGATCGGATTCCAAACCATGCCGCGCATCGTCACCATGATCGCCAGCGCAACGGAGATCGTATGCGCCCTGGGCTGCGAGCGCGATCTGGTGGCGCGTTCGCACGAATGCGATTGGCCTCCCAGCGTGAAAACGCTGCCCATTTGCACCGCGCCGCGTTTCGACATTCATGGCAGCAGCGGGCAGATCGATGAGCGCGTAAAGTCGCTGCTTGCGCAGGAGGTATCGATTTACCAGGTTGACGCGGAAATGCTGTGCGAGCTTGATCCGGACGTGATCATCACGCAAGCACAGTGCGACGTGTGCGCGGTGAGCGAGAGGGATGTGCAACGCGCCCTTCCCTTGATTGACAAAAACACGAACCGCAAGATTGTCTCGCTTTCGCCGTATAACCTTGCGGACGTTTGGCAGAGCATTCGAAACGTCGCCGACGCGCTCGGGGTATCATCCCGCGGCGAAACGGTGGTCGAGCAATTGCAGGATCGGGTTCGAATGATTGCCGAGCGATCGGCCGCGCTTGCCCATCGCCCCACGGTCGCGTGCCTGGAATGGCTCGATCCGTTGATGACCGCGGGCAACTGGGTTCCTGAACTGGTCGAACTGGCGGGCGGATGCAATCTTTTTGGCAGCGCGGGTGAACATTCTCCGTGGATGACCTGGGCCGAACTCCGCGAGCGCGATCCGGACATCCTGATCGCCCTGCCGTGCGGCTTCGACCTGGCAACCACGCGGCGTGAAATGGCGTGTCTGTCCGCTCAACCCGGATGGACCGAGTTGCGCGCGGTGCGCGACGGGCGCGTTTTCGTGACGGATGGGAATCAATTTTTCAATCGCCCGGGGCCGCGCCTTGTCGAATCGTTGGAGATCCTCGCGGAGATGTTTCACCCGGAGGTGTTTTCCTTCCGTCATGAAGGGACCGCCTGGCAACGATTCGTTTAGCCGCGGGGCTCGCCCCGGGCGGAGCCAGCTCCGCGGCTAAGAGCGTCTAAAGAAATGAAGTAGGTCAGGCTGGAAAGCCTGACCTACTTTCATTGTTTTGGGCACTCCAAATGGAAATCTGTGGAGCCGTTTGAATGAACGAGATCACTCCGAACGACGAAGGTCGTCCGGCACAACCTGAGCAGCAAGTGACGTTGCTGGAATCGCCGAACCCGGAGGGCCCGCCTCTGGTGACGGGGATCCAGGCGCTGGGAGGAGGTCCGCGCCTCGACGTCGGTCCGGTGCCGCTCACGCGCGTCGCCCATTACGAATTGATCAAGGAGGTCGGCCGCGGCGGCATGGGCGTCGTCTTCAAGGCGCGTGACGTGCGCCTTAACCGAGTCGTCGCCTTGAAAATGATCCGCGGCGGCGCGCTGGCGAATTCAGACGAACGGCAGCGCTTCGAGAAGGAGGCCTCGGCCGCCGCCCAGCTTCAGCATCCGAACATCGTCGCCCTCTTCGAGGTCAGCCCGCACAACGAACAACCTTTCTTGAGCATGGAGTTCATCGGCGGCACGAGCCTGGCCGAACGGCTGGCGCTCGGGCCGCTCTCCGGGCGACGCGCCGCCGAGTATCTTGAACTGACCGCTCGCGCGGTTCATTATGCCCACACCCGCGGCATCGTCCATCGCGATCTGAAGCCGGCGAACATCCTTCTCGATGAAAACGATCAGCCCAAGGTCACCGACTTCGGTCTCGCCAAACAGATGGAGACCAACTCCGACCAGACGCGCACCGGCGCGATTTTGGGCACGCCGAGCTACATGTCGCCGGAACAGGCCGCGGGCCGCAAGGAAATCTCGCCCGTTAGCGACGTGTATAGCCTCGGCGCGATACTTTATGAGCTCACGACCGGCAAGCCTCCTTTTTGTGGCGAGACGCCGCTGGCGACGTTGAACCTTGTTGCCGAGCAGGATCCGATCGCGCCGCGCCTGTTGAATCCGGCGGTCGATCGCGATTTGGAAACGATCTGCCTGAAGTGTCTGGAGAAATCGCCCGCACGCCGTTACGCCAGCGCCGAATCCCTGGCGGATGATCTGCGGCGTTACATTCAGGGCGAACCGATCACGGCCCGGCGCGTCAGCGTGCTGGCCCGCGCCGTCAAATGGTGTTCGCGCAACAAGGCAGTCGCTGCGATGAGTTTCGGTTTTCTGCTGATGATGGCCGGCGTGCTCACCTTCCTGTCGTATGTGGCGTACGACGAGAATGAATTGCGAATTCAGGCCGAGCACGATCGCACCCAGGCCGAGCAGGCGCGGCGCCGATTGGTCGTCGCCAATGATCTTGCGGCGTTGCGCCTGGAGACGATGCGGCATCTGCTTTATCTTTCCGAGATGCGCCAGGCCAAGCAGACGCTGCGCCGGGCCGATCTCGATGGGGTGGTGCGCGTGCTCGAGGATCACTGGCGGCCCAAGCCCGGCGTCACCGACCTCCGCGACTGGGAATGGTTTTTTCTCAAGGACCAGTGCGACACCCGCCTTGCCTTCGGTTCCCACGTCGGACGCGCGTTTGCCGTCGCTTACCGGCCCGACGGCAGACATCTGGCGTCCGCGGGCGGCGAACTCAACAAGCCCGGTGAAATTCGTTTAAGGGAAATTCGCACCGGCAAGATCCTCAAGATTTTCCAGGGGCACACCAACGTCATCACGTCGCTGGCGTTTCACCCGACCAAGGCGCTGCTCGCCTCGGCCAGCTACGATCAAACGATCAAGCTGTGGAACCTGGACACCGGCCTGGAGGTCGCGACGCTGCGCGGGCATACCGATACGGTCGACCAGGTAGTCTTTTCCCCCAAGGGAGATCGTCTCGCCTCCGCGAGTCGCGATCTCTCCGTGCGCGTCTGGGACCACGCCGCTTTCCCCAACGACCCGGTCGCCAGCGTTCGCATCCTGGCGGGCCATGAACGGCCCGTCACCGGTGTGGCGTTTCACCCGGACGGCCTGCTCCTCGCTTCGGGCAGCCGGGATCGCGCGGTCAAGATATGGAACCTGATGACGGGCCAACTCGACAAGACCTTGCTCGGACACGACGGGGAAATCGAAGCGATCGCCTACAGCGCCGACGGCAAAACGCTCGTCTCCGGCGGCGGACGCAGCAAGCAACGCGGCGAGGTCCACATCTGGGAAGACGATGGCAAAACCCACTTCCAACGCGACGGCCTCTCCGACACCATCCACAGCGTCGCGGTCAGCAAGGACGGCAAGGTCGCGGCGGCCGGCATGGACGGCCTCGTGCGAATCTGGAACCGCGCCCGCACCAGCGAGGCCATCAGCTTTCGCGCCGACCCGCAAGCGGTGTATGACGTCACCTTCGCTCCCGACGGCCTTACCCTCGCCACCGCCGGGCACAATGGTCGGGTCAGCCTGTGGAATAGCTCCGGCGGCCTGGAGACGTTCAGCCTGTCCGCCCTCGGCTCGGTCAAGGCGGTCGCCTTCAATCCGAAAGGCTCGTTTCTCGCCGCCGCCAGTCCGCGCGGCGAAGTGCGCGTCTGGAACCTCGAATATCCCGAACAGCCGATCGTGTCCAACTATCACAAGGGCGTCGTCAACGCGCTGGCGTTTAGCCCGGACGGCAACCTCCTGGCCAGCGGCGGCGAGGACCAAACGGTTCGCGTCTCCCAGTTTCGTAAACCCGGGCTTCCCCCCGTCGCGCTTCAGGGACATTCCGGCGCCATCCACGCCCTGGCCTATCGCCCCGATGGCGCCCTCCTCGCCAGCGCCGGCGAGGATGAGACCATCCGCCTGCACGACCCCGCCAACGGTAAACTCGTCAAGGAATTACGCGGGCACGCCCTCGGCATCCTCTGCCTGGCTTTCAGTCCCGACGGCGAGTGGCTTGCCTCCGGCAGCTACGACAAGACCGTGCGTTTGTGGGATCTCAAGACCGACGGCAAACGCAATGCCGTCCTGCCCGCTCATTCCCTTGTCGTCAATACGGTTGCTTTCAGCCCTAAAGGCGACTTCCTCGCCTCCGCCGGCAAGGACAAAATCATTCGTGTCTGGAATGTTGCCGAACGCAAGGAGGCCTATGCCCTGCAAGGAACCCCCAGCGGCGTCCTTTCCCTAGCGTGGCATCCACGCGGGCGCCGCATCATCAGCGTCGGCGAAGACCGCATGATCCGCCTGTGGGACATCGTCACCAAGCAGGAAATCCTTGAGTTCGAGGACCACCTCGGCGCCCTGCGCACCCTCGCCATCAGCGCCGATGGCCGTTTCCTCGCCGGGGGCGGCACGGGGATCGTCCGCGTTTGGCAAGCGTCCACGGAGTTTCTGAATGCGGGCCAATGACCACCGGGCGCTGGCACAAACGTAAGCGTGCGGAGGAATCGGTCCTCCGTTAGTGTTTTGAGCTTCCAAGATTCCGATCAAACCAATCCAGATTGCGTTCCATGCAATCGATCAACAAGCGTGGCTCCTGAATGCCGTGCGGGGTGCGCGGATAGATGACCATCCTGGTCGGGCACCCCTGGCGTTTCAGCGCGTTGTAAAGCTCCAGGCCTTGCGAGAGAGGGACGCGCTCGTCGCGCTCGCCGTGCTGAATCAGGGTTGGAGTCCTCACTCCCTTGATGTTGAACATGGCGGAATGTTTGCGATACACGTCGGGCCGATCCCAGAATTCGCCACCGAAGTAATCGGGCAAAAAGCTGGGGATATCCGCCGTGCCGCTGAAACTCATCAAGTTGGTGACGCCGGCGCCGACGCTCGCCGCCTTAAAGCGATTGGTCTTGGTGATGATCCAGCTGGTCATGTATCCGCCGTAGCTCCAGCCCATCACGCCGAGCCGCTTCTCGTCGGCGACACCCATCTTGATGACGTGATCGACGCCGGCCATCAGGTCTTGATAATCCCCGCCGCCCCAGTCGCCGTAGTTGGCGTAGCGGAATTTTTTGCTATAGCCGGACGAGCCGCGCGGATTGGCACGCAGCACGGCGTAGCCGCGCGAACTGAAACTCGCGATCGGGTACAGGCCAGGCGACCCGACGTAGGTTTGCGTGAACACCCCCATCGGGCCGCCGTGGACGTTGAGCAGCAGCGGGTAACGTTGGCCTTTCTTGTAATTGGCGGGGTAGGTCAGCAGGCCTTCGATTTGCAGCCCGTCTTTCGATTTCCAGCGAACCAGCTCCGTGTTGCCGAAAGTGCGCTGAGGCGTCTTGCCGTTGGCGTGACTGACGACTTTCGGCTCAAAGCGATCAACCGATGCGTGATACGCCTCGGGCGGTTGGTGGAGCGACTCCCAGGCAAACCCGACTAATTTTCCGGACGTTAGGTTGAACCCGCCCGGTGCAACGCCTGGCTTCTCGGCGATCACCGTGGGGTCCCCCTTCAGCGGCAGGCGCATCAGGCGTTGGCTGGTCCCGTTCATTTCCGTGAAAAGGACGCTTTGCCCATCCGCGGCCCAGCCGATGATTTCCGAATAACGGCCAAAGCCGTCGAACGTCTCGGCAAGGCGTCGTACCAGGCCGCCGTTGGCGGGCGAGACGAGGACGCGCCCCGTACCGCCCCAGGTCGGCGGATCGTCGGTGGAAACGAACGCCAGCCATTTTCCATCCGGTGAATAATGCGGCGCGTACTCGGCGGCCCGGGATGTCGCGTAAGGAGTGACCGATCCTGTCGCCACGTTCACCCGGAAGATATGGGCACTGGGCCAATCGTCAGCGTGCGGCGACGACGTGCGTGTGAATGCGATCGTCTTGCCGTCGGGGGACCAGTCGTAACCACCGCGGCCGGAAGGCGGGACGTTGTAATTGCCGGGCGTGAGCAGGCGCGTGAGCGTCTTCTGGGTCGGCGGCGCCGTGACGATATGGAGCCGACTCATCTTGATGTTCTCATCGACGATGCGGGCGTCGTTTTTCTCCTTCTTGGCTTTTTCCTCGGCCGGCGTCGGGCCGTCCGTTGCCGTGTACGCAAGCCAGCGGCTATCGGGAGACCATTTGTAGCTTGTGACGGCGGTGGCCACTTTCGTGGCCTGAAGCGCCTCCCCGCCGTCCGCGGGAACGGTCCAGAGGTTTGCCTTGCCGCCTTTCTTGGAGATGAATGCAATCCACTTGCCGTCGGGCGACCATTGCGGCTCGTCGCACGATTTGGCGCCTTGGGTGAGTTGCGTCGTGCCCGAGCCGTCGGCGTTCACCACGAAGATGTGGGTGAGGTATTCGCTTTTTCCTTTTTCGAGAAGCGCCTCGCGCACCGTGTAGACAACGCGCTTGCCGTCGGGGGAAACGCGGACGCCGCCGATGCGCTTGACCTGCATCGATTGCATGGGCGTCCACGCAGAGGTTTTCTTTTCCTGCGCGGCAAGCGGCGTTGCAAGAACAAGCGCCACGCAAAAAACGGCGAGACGAAATGGCGGTGCGAACGATTTCATGGTACGATGACTCCGGATTGGCCCTGAGGTTTGCAATTATCTTACGGCAACGGGTCGAAAAGGCGGGTAGTGTCTCAGTTAGATTGTACACCTCACGCGGAGCGTGAGGTCTACCAAGCGCCGAAGCAAAGTGAGACACCACCAAAAGGCGGAAACATTCGGCACCGGAATTTGAAAAAAATGAACCCCGCATATCGATTATCCCTCGGCCTTGTCATGAGCCTCGTCATCGTCGGCGCGTTCGGGCTCGCGCAACCGCAGAGGCCGAAGGTGAATGATGCCTTCTTCGCAAGCAAGATTGCGCCGATCCTCAAAAAGAACTGCCTGACTTGCCACAATGCCACGAAATCGCGCGGCGGGCTCGATCTCTCGACGCGCGACAGCACGCTCACCGGCGGCGACAAGGGCCCGGCGCTTGTTGTCGGGGACGCGAACAAAAGCCTGCTCTTGAGGATGATCCGCGGCCCGATGGCGAAGATGCCGCAGAAGGGAACGCCCCTTACGGAAGCCGAGATCGCGCTGTTCGTGCAATGGATCGACGGCGGGGCGCCGTGGGCGAAGGGACTTTCAATAGGTGGAATTACTGATAAGAAAAAAGGTGAACCGTGGTGGTCGCTCCAGCCGATCGCGAAGGTCGAGCCGCCCGAGGTGAAGGACGACGCCTGGATCAAGAACGACATCGATCGCTTCATCCTGGCCACGCTCGAAGCCAAGGGCATGCGGCCCAGCAAGGAGGCTGACGCCGTAACGCTGATCCGGCGTTTGACGTTCGATCTGCACGGGCTGCCGCCGACGCCGCAGGAGGTGGATGATTTCGCAAAAGCGTGGGATGCACCAGGCGCAAAACGGGAAGAAGTGTTGGAACGCCTGGTGGATCGACTGCTCGCGTCGCCGCGCTATGGCGAGCGCTGGGCGCGGCTCTGGCTCGATCTCGTGCATTACGCCGACACGCATGGGTATGACAAGGACAAGCGCCGGCTGTGGGCTTGGCTATATCGCGACTGGGTCATCCGCGCCTTCAACGCCGACATGCCGTATCGCCGCTTCATTCGCTACCAGGTCGCCGGCGATGTGCTGTTCCCGGCCGATTCGGATGGCGTCATCGCGACCGGCTTCATCGTGGCGGGGCCGTGGGATTTCGTCGGGCAAGTCGAACTGCGCGAGGGAACCGTGGACAAGGAGAAGACGCGCGTGCTCGATCGCGATGACATGGTCGCCAACACCATGTCCACCTTTTGCAGCCTGACCGTCCATTGTGCTCGCTGCCACGATCATAAGTTCGATCCGATTTCGCAGAAGGAGTATTACCAGCTTCAGGCGGTGTTCGCGGGCGTCGAACGCGGCGATCGGCCGGTGGCGTCGAAGGGGACCCAATCGCTCAAGGCCGAGCTGGAGAAGAAACGCGGCGCGGCGAGTTCGAGGCGCGAGGCGTTGCTAACGAAAGTCGCGGTGCTGTCGTCGAAAGAGTTGAAAGATCTCGACGCGAAAATCGGCTCGACGCGCCACCTCGCCTCACGCCAGGCGTTTGTCGAGAAGAACACAACCAGCCCGACCAACGGCTATCACAGCGGCATCGCGAAAACGCCGGACACGACCAAATGGGTGCAGGTCGATCTCGGCAAGCCGACCGACATCACGGCGATCCGACTCATTCCCGCGCGCCCGACCGATTTCCGGGACGCGCCCGGCTTCGGCTTTCCGCTCCGATACAAGATCACGCTCAGCGACCACGAGGATTTCGCCAAATATGAAACGCTGGTCGATCGCACCTCAGCGGATGTCGCCAATCCGGGAGAGCAACCCGTAGCCTTCATTGCCGAAAAGCAATTCCGCTACGTTCGTGTGACGGCAACGAAGCTCTGGGAGCGGACCAGCGATTATGTCTTCGCGCTGGGCGAAGTGCAAGTATTCGCGCGCGATGCCAAAAACGCCGCCCGGGGCGCCAAAGTGACCGCGCTTGATTCGATCGAAGCGGGTCGCTGGAGCACGCGGCATCTGGTGGACGGTTTCACGAGCCGCGGCCGCCTGGTCAAAGACGCAGATACGCATGTGCGTCTGGCCTGGGAGGTGCAAATCTCTCGTGCCGAGGCAGAGCGCCGCGAGACACTCGAAAAACGGATCGACGCCGACACGCGCAGCGAGCTCGTGCATTTGGGCAAGGAGCTGGAAACCCTTCAGGCGCAACTCGCGACGTTGAAGGATTCGATGAAGGTCTACGCCGCCGTGCCGATCGCGCCGCGAACGATCCACGTGCTGGCGCGCGGCGATGTCGAGCGTAAAGGCGAACTGGCGATTCCTGGCGGCTTGAGTTTGCTCAAGCTCAAGGATCATTTCAAAACGAGCCGCGACCGTAAGGGAGCGGACGAAGGCGCACGCCGTGCCGCTCTCGCCAACTGGATCGCCGATGACGCCAACGTACTCACCTGGCGCAGCATCGCCAATCGCCTCTGGCAGTACCACTTCGGCAAGGGCCTCGTCGATACGCCCAGCGATTTTGGCCGCAACGGCAGCTTGCCCAGCCATCCAGAGTTGCTCGACTATTTGGCAAAAGAGTTTCGCGCCGCGGATTCGTTCAAGAAAATGCACCGGAAGATTTTGCTCAGCGCGACTTACCGTCAAGCGTCAGCCCATGAATCCGCGGGCGCTAAACGGGATGCGGACAATCGGCTATTATGGCGCATGAATCGGCAACGGCTCGACGCGGAATCGATTCGCGACAGCGTGCTGGCGATCAGCGGCAAGATCGACTACAGGATGTACGGTCCCGGCTATGATCTGTTCCGCTTCAAGGAGGATCATTCGCCGATCTACGATCACCTCGATGTGAACTTCATCAATCGCCCGGAGAGCTGGCGGCGCACGGTGTATCGCTTCGTGGTCCGCAGCGTGCCGAACCCGTTTTTGGAAACGCTCGATTGTGCCGACCCGAACCTTAACGTACCCGTGCGCAACACCACGATGACGGCCTTGCAGGCGCTCACGCTTTTGAACAACCCATTCATGGTGAAGCAGGCCGAATACTTCGCCGAGCGCGTGCAAGCGATGGAGAAGACGCCGGCCCGCCAGGCCGATGCCGTCTACCGTTTGGCGCTCGCGCGTCGCCCGACACAAGCTGAGCGTGCGGCGATGACTGCCTACATCCAGCGCCACGGCCTGGCGAACGCGTGCCGGGTGGTGCTCAATGCGAATGAGTTTGTGTTTGTGGATTGAGGGCGACCCATGAATCGGCGCGATTTTCTCTGGCAATCCGGCGGCGGTCTCGGCGGCATCGCGCTGGCGGCGCTGCTGGGAGAGGACGGCTTGCTCGCGCAGGCGCCGCTCCGGTCGCTTACGCTCCCGGCTCGCCAGCCGCGCGCGCGCCGCGTCGTGCAGCTCTTCATGTCCGGCGCCGCCAGTCAGTGCGATACGTTCGATTACAAACCGCTCTTGATCCAGCGCAACGGCCAGCCGTTCAACCCCGGCGGACGCGTGGAGTTGTTCCAGTCCAGTCCCGGCAATGTCATGCAATCGCCCTGGCGCTGGCGTCAATACGGGCAGTCGGGCAAATGGATCAACGACCTGGTGCCGCATATCGCGTCGTGCGTTGACGACATCGCCTTCATCCCGTCGATGGTGTCGCGCTCCAACGTCCATGGCCCGGCGACGTTCATGCAAAACACCGGCTTCGTCCTGCCTGGCTTTCCCGCCCTGGGCGCCTGGATCAACTACGGCCTGGGCAGCATGAACGCGAACTTGCCGGCGTTCGTCGTCATCCCCGATTCGCGCGGCTACGCCCCGAACGGCCCCGCCAACTGGTCGAGTGCCTTCCTTCCCGCCAGTGCGCAAGGCACGACCATTCGGCCGAGCGATCGCAACCCGATCTTCGACCTGTTCCCCGGCCCGAATCAATACATCACACCGGCCAGCGAACGGGACGGCCTGCGGCTATTGCAAGAGATGAATCGCCGCCATGCCGAGACGCGCCCCGGCGATTCGCGTCTGGACGCGCGCATCCAGACCTACGAGTTGGCCGCGCGCTTGCAACTCAGCGCTCCGGAGGTGCTCGACATCGCCAACGAGACGCGCGAGACGCATCGGCTCTACGGCCTCGATCAGCCGATCACCGCGGAGTTTGGCCGGCATTGCCTGATCGCACGCCGATTGCTGGAGCGCGGCGTTCGCTTCGTGCAAGTCTGGTCCGGCGCTGACAACGGCTTCCCGCGCCGCAACTGGGATTCACATGAAAACATTCAGCGTGACCATTACGACATGGGAACGAGCATGGATCGCCCCGCCGCCGCACTGATTAAAGATTTGAAACGCCGCGGTTTGCTCGACGATACCATCGTGATGTGGACGACTGAGTTCGGTCGCATGCCGTGCAGCCAGGGAAGCCTGGGCCGCGATCATAACCCGTTCACGTTCACGACCTGGCTGGCTGGCGGCGGCATCAAGGGCGGCGTCACCTATGGCGCCAGCGACGAGTGGTCTTTCCGCGCGGCCGAGCATCCGACTTATTGCTATGACGTGCATGCCACGATTCTGCACCTCTTGGGCATTGACCACACCCAGTTAACGTTTCGCCACAACGGCATCGACCGGCGGTTGACCGATGTGCATGGGCATGTGATTGAGGAGATCGTGGCGTGAAGTTGGCGAGCCGGGAGCGTCAGCGACCGGAAGGTGTGCGGGGAGTTGCCGATTCCCTCCGGTCGCTCACGCTCCCGGCTCGCCTTGTCTCAAAACGACCCCTCGCGCACCTGGTCGCCGATGCGCATCGCTTTCAATTTCACGACGTGACCCGGGTTACACGCTTCATTCTCCGGCAACGGGGATTCTCGTTTCTCCGTTGCGATGCCGAGCACGCTCTTGAGTTTGCCAAGGATGCCGCTGCCGGGCAGGGCTTTCAGGGAGTCATCGTAGTAATCAAACCACGGCAAGCCGTAATTGGTGTACTGGGCCGCGGTCGGCGGCAGGTTGGGGGGCGTTTGTTTGGTGATGGCCTTCCACATGAGCGAGTTCGCGATATGCACGAAGCAGCGGCTCGAATGCGTCAGGTCCCAGTCGGCGAAATCGAATGGGTCGTCGTAGATTTCTTGTTTCATGCGACCACCGGGGGCGAGGCCCATTTCTGACTTGGCGGCCATCGGGGCGGCGCAAAAGGCATCGAACGCCATGGCGCCCCGCGTCCTGGCGAGCCGATCCACCTTCGGAAACCGTCGCTCGAACACCTCGCGTTTCATCGGATAGACGATGACCTGCAACCCGCCGTGCTCGGCATTGCCGGTGATCTGCTCCTCGGCCGTGTAGCCGGCGCCAAGGGGCATGGCGACGAACTGGCGGATGACGCCTTTCTCAACGCAGTAGCCGTCAAGCCACGGTTGCTTCGGTGCGACCATGTAGTCTTGCGGCCCGCGATGCAAGCCGTTCGACCAGTCCCTGCCGGTGACGGCATCGATCTTGCCGGTGGCGACCTTGACGGCGCACGGGTAGGCCACGCCGCGCTCGGGGTCGTAGCCAGCCGAGAAGAGCAGCCACATCGCCTCGGACTGATACATGGGCAGCATGACGCCGCCGTGCTCAAGCCAGCCGGGCGGGACGTTGTCGGCGAAATCATCGACATGCCGGAGCGGGAACGCACCGAGCCCGGGCGGAAGCGGATAGGTTTTATCGTCGTCGGGAATGCGCAACGTGCGCTGGAACGTGATATCCAGCTTGGCGCCGGGATGCACGTCGGGGAAGGAAAACGCCAGGTGGTCGTTCTTGAGTTCGATCATGTTGTTTCTCCGTTTCTTCGTTTAGCGCCCGCATCGCGCCAGGCGGGCGCTAAACGAAATCATCGGTTACCACTTCCCGTCGCGCACCTCGCGCACCAAGCGCAAGACCGCGTGCTCGGGCATGTCCTTCAATTCGCGGATCAGCTCGGCAAAAATGCGCGGCCGCTTGCGGATGATCTTTTGCAAATCATCCGAAACCTTGCCGGCCAGGGCAAGCAAAACGTCCGGGTCCTCGCCAAGTTCCTTCGCCAGGGCGCGGATGGTCTGCTCGCCCGGAGGCGGTTGCTCGCCGCGTTCGATCTTGCTGAGGTACGACGGCTCGACATCAATCGCCACCGCCACCTTGCGCAAGGAAAAGCGCGGATCGCCTTCTTGAAGCTCCATGCGCCGCTTGCGGACGTATTCGCCGAACGTGCTCATGTTGTGTAGTATATACTACACACTACACATTGGCAACAAAAAAAAGCGGGGCCGAGAAAAAAACTCGGCCCCGCGCGGGGAGGAGACCTCGTGCCAACCGGGCGGGGACGGTCAGCCCCCGCCGTGACGACTACAATATGCAGATGCCATTCACCGCCGAGTATGCCAACACCGAGCCGACGCGTGCCGGGATCGACGCTATGGAAGGCCCGCTCCTGGTGGAATTCGGCGCCCCGTGGTGCCCGCATTGCATCGCCATCCAGCCGGCGCTCGAAGAATTGCTGGCGGAGCACCCGGAAGTGCAGCACATCAAGATCCACGACGGCAAAGGCCAACCGCTGGGGCGCAGCTTTCGCGTCAAACTTTGGCCCACGCTCGTGTTCCTACAAAATGGAAAGGTGCTTGAATACCTGGTGCGCCCGAGGGCCGATGCCATCGAAGGTGCCTTGCAACGACAATCCGGGGCTGAAGCGTAAGCCAGGGAACCTCACTTCGATTGCGTTTCAGGGTGGGACGTTCACGGCCGCCGTTCCGCGGCCGGGATATGAATGACGGTGAGCGCACAGCAATCCCAGGCCCGGCTGCCGCGTTTGACGTTCCAGGTGATGTAGAGCTTGTCGCCGGCGGGATCGAGGGCGGTGCTGAAGGTGCCGGTGGGTATGGCGCCGATTTTGTTCTGGAAATAGGGGGAAAGGAAAGCGATGACCTTGCGAGACTTCGTCTTCGTGTCGAACTGCACAACGGCGCTGCCGTCGTTTTCGCTTCGGCCATGCGCTCCGGGGACGTAATAGAGGTAACGGCCCGCGGCATCGGCGTCGATCGACGTGATGTATTCCTGGGTGCCGACGGAGGCGGGGCCGATCTCCTTTGCCTCTTCCGTTTTTGTGTTGAATGAGAAAAGCGTCGCCTTGCCGCCCTTCGCGCCCTTGGAGACGGTGTAGACCATGCCACCTTTCGTTTCCTGCGTTGCCGAGCGCACGGCGATCGAGGCGCCGATTTTCACGGG
Source organism: Planctomycetota bacterium (assembly GCA_016191165.1). GTDB lineage: Bacteria > Planctomycetota > Planctomycetia > Gemmatales > Gemmataceae > SIAQ01. The sequence continues at coordinate 9,434 of JACPPF010000114.1, read as the reverse complement.
TGCATCGGTCGGCCTGGCGGGATCGTAGCGCATCAGCGGTCCGAAATCGCCGTCGCTCCCGGGCACGTAGTATACTTTCCCGGTGGAGTTGGCGAGGATCATGTAGCGCGGCGGGCCGTTGGGACCGGAGTAAAGCAGTTTCTTCGCGCTCACATCGTAGGCGAAAAACATGACGCGCGTGTTCTCATCGCCGCCTTCGCCAATGGCGGTGCCGCCGTAGAAGATCATGCGCTTCGGGTCGAGCACGCTATTCGGAATGCAATGCTTGGGCACGGGTCCATGCGCGACGACCTCGGCCTTTCCCGACTTTGGATCGCACTTGATGATCCAGTCTCCCTTGTAGCCATACTTGTCGGTCGTGACCTTGGTGCCGCCGCGATGGGTGGAGAAGTAAAGCCAGCCGTCCGTGCCCATGTCGATTCGGGAATGAATTTTGCCCGGCAGATAGGCGAGCATGTTTCCCAGGACGCTGACGAGGTCGGTCAAGAGCCGCAGCGCTTTCTTGGCGGGATCGTATTCATAGACGAAAGCGTTTCCTTGCGGCGCGTTATGATCGCCGACCGAAGAATAATACTTGCCGTTGATGGCGAGCCCGTCGCCCCAATTGGACCAGATGCTGGCCTTGTAGGTTTGGCAGGGGTAATAAAGGAAATCGACGGTCGGTGCGGTCTTGGCGATGAGCACGTCCTTGCCGATGGTCGCCGGGGCTTTGAGAAAATCGTCCGACGTGATTGTCACGACCGTCTTGCCGTCCGGCAGCGTGGGCGGGAACGGCAAATCCGCGATCTTCTTTCGGTCCTTCTTCTTGACCTTTTTCTTTTGGACCAGTCCTTCGACGGGATGAATGTCGGGAAGGAAGACGTAGACGCAAACGGCGGCGAAGGTCGCGAGCAGCACTTTGGTCAGAATGGATCGCATGGCAAGCATCCCTTGTGTTTTCGCAAGTAGAATTCCGGTCAAGAAATCAACACCGCGGCAGCGAAAAGGTTTCTTTCCTGAGACTCATTTCCCCACTAACAACTGGCGCAACACATACTGCAAGATGCCGCCGTGCTGGTAGTAGAGCACTTCCTGTGGCGTGTCAATACGGACGATGGTCGTAAACGTCTTCGTCGTGCCATCGGGGTCCCTGGCGACCACGGGAATCACCTTGGTTCCTTTTGCAAGCACGTTCTCTAGGCCGGCGATCGTGTAGGTTTCCTCACCTGTAAGTCCAAGGATCTCGGCGTTTTCGCGCGGCTTGAATTGCAGCGGGAGAATGCCCATGCCAACCAGGTTCGAGCGATGGATGCGCTCGTAGCTTTCGGCGACGACGAACTTGATGCCGAGCAAGTACGGTCCTTTTGCAGCCCAGTCACGTGAGCTGCCGCTTCCGTATTCCTTGCCGGCGAGGACAACGAGAGGAGTTTTTTCTTCCTTGTATTTCATGGCCGCGTCGAAGATCGACATGGGTTCGCCGTCGGGGAGATGGCGTGTCACACCTCCTTCGGTGCCCGGGGCGAGCTTATTCTTGAGTCGGACGTTGGCGAAGGTGCCGCGAACCATGACCTCGTCGTTGCCCCGGCGAGCGCCGTACTGGTTGAAATCGGCCGGTTGAACCCCCCGTTCCATCAGGTACTTGCCGGCGGGGCTGTCCTTCTTGATGGACCCAGCGGGTGAGATGTGATCGGTCGTGATGCTATCGCCAAGCAAGGCGAGGACGCGAGCCCCGGTGATGTCGGCAATCGGCCCGGGTTGCCTGGGCATGTTGTCGAAGTAGGGCGGATTCTTCACGTAGGTGCTGCTGGCATCCCAGGCGAAGCGATCGCCGGTCGGCACGGTCATTTTCTGCCAGTGGGCGTCGCCGGTGAAGACGTCGGCGTAGACGCGCTGAAAAGCCTCGGCCGTGACCGACTTTTTTACCGCCTCGCGCACTTCTTTCTGGGTGGGCCAGATGTCCTTGAGGAAGATCGGCTTGCCGGCCTGGGACGTGCCGAGCGGTTCCTTGTCGAAGTCAATGTCGATGCGCCCCGCCAGCGCATAGGCGACGACAAGAGGTGGCGAAGCGAGATAGTTCGCACGCACTTCGGGATGAACGCGACCCTCGAAGTTGCGATTGCCGGACAAGGCGCTGGCGACGACGAGTTCATGCTCGGCAATCGTTTTGGAAATCTCCGGGGCGAGCGGCCCGCTGTTGCCGATGCAGGTGGTGCAGCCGTAGCCGACAAGATGGAACCGAAGCTGCTCGAGGTGCCGCATCAGCCCGGCATTGATGAGGTAATCGGTCACCGCCTTCGAACCCGGCGCGAGGCTTGTCTTCACCCAAGGCTTGGTTTCGAGGCCCAACTCGGCGGCCTTCTTGGCGACCAGCCCGGCGGCGATCAGCACGGTCGGGTTCGAGGTGTTCGTGCAACTGGTGATGGCGGCGATGACGACCTTGCCGTGCTCCGGCGGCAACGCATTTTCATTTAACCGCTCGCTTTTGGCGAGCGGGGTCACGGGCACGCTCGCCAAAGGCGAGCGGCTAAACGTGTCCTTCTTCTTCACCTGCAAATTGGGCAGCGCGTCCAGGAACGATTTTTTGACGTCTCTGAGCGCCACCCGATCCTGCGGCCGGCTCGGCCCCGCGAGCGACGGCTCCACCCTGGCGAGATCTAGTTCCAGCGTGTCCGAGTAGATCGGCTCCAGCGAATCTTTCGTCCGGAACAGGCCTTGTTCCTTCGCATACGCTTCCACGCGCTTGACGTGTGCCGCGTCTCGGCCCGTCAGACGCAGGTAGATCAGCGTCTCCTCGTCGATCGGAAAGATGCCGCAAGTCGCGCCGTATTCGGGCGCCATGTTGGCGATGGTCGCGCGATCCGCCAGTGGCATCGAGTCGAGACCGGGGCCGAAGAATTCGACGAACTTCCCGACCACGCCCTTCTTGCGCAGCATCTGGGTGACGGTCAGCACGAGATCGGTCGCGGTGGCTCCTTCTGGAAGTTGGCCATGCAACTTGAAGCCGACGACCTGCGGAATGAGCATCGACAGGGGCTGCCCGAGCATCGCCGCTTCCGCCTCGATGCCGCCAACGCCCCAGCCCAGGACGCCCAAGCCGTTGACCATCGTGGTGTGCGAATCGGTGCCGACGAGCGTGTCGGGATAGAGTGTGTTGGTTTTTTCATCATGAAACACGACCCGTGCCAGGTATTCCAGATTCACCTGATGCACGATTCCCGTTTCGGGTGGCACGACCTTGAAGTTGTTGAACGCGCTCTGCCCCCAGCGCAGGAAAACGTAGCGCTCCTTGTTGCGCTGGTATTCGATGTCGGTGTTGAGCGCGAAGGCGCCCGCGGTGCCGAAGTTATCGACTTGCACGGAGTGATCGATGACCAGTTCCGCCGGCTGGAGCGGGTTGATCTTGGTCGGATCGCCGCCCATCTTCGCCATCGCGTCGCGCATCGCCGCCAGATCGACGACGCATGGCACGCCGGTGAAATCCTGAAGCAAGACGCGCGATACCGTGAACGCGATCTCCTTCGCTGGCTCCGCCTTCGCGTCCCATTGGGCGAGTGCCGCGATGTCGTCCGCCTTCAGGTTGAGCCCGTCCTCGGTGCGGAGCAGGTTTTCCAGCAAAATCTTGAGCGAGAATGGCAACCGCTGAGCCTGCGGGTATTTCTTGTAGACCGCGTCGAGCCGATGAATGGTGTAGGGCTTGTTGTCGATGGTCAGCGTGGCTTTGCTGCTGAAGGAGTCGGCCATGATATGCCTTCTTTCTCCCCTCTCCTCTGGGAGAGGGGCCGGGGGGTGAGGGTCGCGGGCGGCGGATTTTCGGGACATGGGTATTGTCGCGTTTTGCCCGCAAGCGGCAACGCATAGGCCGAAGCCATTCTGGTGGTTTTCCTTCGCGGCGAATGCGTCGGCTATATTGAGGAGAAGGGCCGATTTGCAATTGGTTCAGCCAAGAATCCAGGAGGCAGGAAATGGGAAATCGCAAAGCCCGTGAATTCGTCAAAAAACAAGAACTTGACGCCGCGTGGCTGCAAGTCACTAACCAACCGCGCTCGGCGCTCACGAATGTGATTGCACCCGGAATCGGGCGCCGATGCATCCAATTGATCCTTTCTCCTTCGTTTGAAACAGGCCGAGCATGGGAAATCCGCGAATTCCGCGGGGAATGGCGGCTGTTTGGTTCAGAGATCATTTCCGACGTGGGCCGGCCGATGGAGTTAATCGGGTATTCTCGGCTGTCGATTGCCTCTGCGATTCTTGAATCGTTCACCAACCGCCTGCTTTCCATATCGTTGCCGATCGCAACGCGAGTCGAGGGGATGGACGGGGCGGATGGCGTGATCTATCAACTCGCCACCTTTGGCGATTTTTTTTCGGAAGCCCGCTTTCAGTGGTGGTCCTATCCGCCATCGGCGTGGCGTCCTCTTGCGGATATTGCTGCGGAAATGATCAAGGCGTTTCAGGCGGCCCGGCCACTGGCCTCGAATTGACCACTCCCCGCCAAACCCGTGGCTTCAGACCGGGAATCTCGCGATCCGCCGGGTAGTACGGCCGTTGCAAGCGCTGATAGGCTACATGATGCAGCACCGCCGGCGTCGGGCCCGGCGTGTCCAGCAGGATCGCCTCGCGGTAGAGACCCGCATAGGCCAGACGGTAGTTCATCGGATTCTTGACGACGATAAACTTGGCTCGCGCGGGATCGAGATCGAGGGCGCGGAATTGCTCGTCGGCCCAATCATACGTGGCGTGGCTGGCGACGAGGATCTGGATGCCACCGACTTGCAGGACGGCACTGGGCCCCATGTGTCCGAGTTGGCCATCCCAGATCCCGCCGGTGTAGCGGAATTGACCGTCGCCAAGCCTGGCAACCTTTGCCGTGAGCGAAATCGGCGCACCCCAGCGTGGGTCGAGCTTGTGGCCGAGCGTTAGCGTGACCTCGCGTCCCGCGCCGGCTTGATGGCAAAGCGCGGCCGCCTCGGGATCGACAACGGGAACCAGCGCTGGAGACTGCGGCGCAACTTCAAGCAGCGCCTTTAGGGTCGCCACGCTGTCCCCGGCGGCGCCGCCGCCACAGCAGTCGGCGGTCTCCACCAGAAGAATCGGCCCGCCATCGATTTCCAGTCCACGCCGAATTGCCGCCGCGGGTGTCATGACCGGTGGATCGAGATCGAAACGCCGATCCCAGTAGCGCTTGGCAACCTCCTCGGCCAGGGCCACGGCGCGTGGCATATCGTTGTCGGTGATGACCAGCCCGCCGCCTCCCATTTCCGGCAGGTCGAGGTAGGGATGCACCAGGAAAACGCTGGTGGAAAGAACGCCGTCTTTACCCTCATGCCCCTTGGCAAAGCGCATGACGTCGGCAAAGGGGCCTTCGCCCTCCGTGTGACCCCGGACCCCGCCGACCAGGACGGGCACCTTGGCCAGCGCCATCGTGGGTCGGCACTTTCGGTCCAGAATGTCCAGCAGCATGCGCGCGCCGCGCTCGCCGGTGCTGAATGCATCCTTGTGGGGATAGGTTTCCCAGGCAATCAAGGCGTCCGCTTTCTCCACCATCAAACCTGTGACATGAGCGTGCAGGTCCAGGGTTGCGACCACCGGCACGTTGGGTCCGACGCGTTCGCGCACGGCCTGAAGCAAGTCGCCTTCCAGATCCCCCGCGCTCTCAGCCGACGCGGAGCCGTGCAGTGCGAGCAGCACGCCATCAACGTGCCCGGCGGTGGCGAGGCGTTCGAGGAGTTCGCTCTTGAGCTGGGCATAGCATTCCGCCGTCAAGGGCCCGCCGGGGCAGGCGCTGGCGACCAGGAGTGGAGCGACGTTGACCTTGCGCGCGCGCAACACCGCGAGCATCCCGCCGACCGTGCCGGTGGATTGCTCAAGCACTTCGTCGCCGCGGCGCAGTTCGTAGCGCTCGAAGCAGGCCAGGTCGGTCGGCGCCCCGCCGAGGTGGTTGCATTCCGTGAAGATGGAACCCAGGGCAATCGTGCTCATTTCATCTCCTGATACGGCGCCGATGGCCCAAGTCCCTCCGTGCCGAAAACCATGTCCGAATAGAACCCGTCCGGGATGGCCAGCGGGTCGGCCATGCGCAATCGATCGACGACCGCGTGATGCAATTCGATTCCCAGCCCGGGACGATCGTTCAGTTGCAACATGCCATCCTTGATCAAGAGCGGTTCCGTGAGCAGGTCGTCGATCATCGGATTGCCGGTCTGATCGACTTCCACGGTGATCCCGTTGGGCATGGCGGCGACAACGTGGGCGTTGGCGAGGACTGCGACCGCGTCGCTCCAGGTGTGCGGCGCGAACTTCAAGCCGGCCTCGGCGGCGAGCGTCGCGGTCTTCCACACCTCGCTGATGCCGCCGCACCGGCTCGCGTCAGGCTGAACGATGTCCACGGCGCCGGCTCGAATCAACTCGCGAAACCCCTGGACGCCGAACTCGTTCTCGCCCGCCGCAATCGGCACGTTGATGCTGCCTCGCAGGGCCATGAAGGAGTCAATATCTTCCGGCTGAAACGGTTCCTCGAACCAGAACGCATTTTGTTCCGCCAGGAATTTGCCGATTCGTTGCGCGAGGGTGACGTGGTATTTCATCGACGCATCGGCCATCAGGTCATTGTCCTTGCCGATGGCAATTCGCACGGCCCGGACAGCGGCGAGGTCGTATTCCTCGCTGCGACCGAGGCGCATTTTCATTCTGCGAAAACCGTTGGCCAGATGCTGCGTCGCCTCGTCCGCCAGGTGCTTGACATCGGTTTTCCAGAGCAGCGCACTTGCATAGGCTGGACAGTTGGCGCGTTCGCCGCCCAGGAGTGCCCAGACCGGCTTGCCGAGCGCTTTGCCACGCAGGTCCCAGAAGGCGACGTCAAGTCCACCAAGGGCCGACATGGCTGCCCCTTTGCGTCCGTACCAGCGTGTGACGGCATACATTCGGTCCCAGAGGAATTCGACCTCGCGCGGATCGCGACCGCGCAGAAGCGGTTCGAGCTGGTGCTTGACAACCAGTGCAACCAGACCTGGATGGGAATAGGCCGACCCAACGCCTACCTGACCCGTGTCGGTGTGAACGAGGATCAGCGACGAAAGCCGACCCGTGCAGGTCCCGCCCGCGTAGACAAAACGCCGCTCCGGGGGATACTCGTAGCGAAGGTTGATGACTTCGAGGTGGTCGATTTTCATGCTGCGAGGTCTCAGTCTGATTGCCGCTTGCAGCAAAGCGCTCGCACGCCGCGGCGCGAACGCCAAGCCCCAAGCGGCGAGAACCGTCATCCAATCATTTCCCGTACCACGTCGCCATAGGGCACCAGCGCCATGGGGCGATTGAAACGGTCGTTGATCGTCTGGTGCGGATCGATGCCGAGCAAGTGATAGATCGTCGCCAGAATATCCTTGGCGGAAAGGGGGCGGTCCGTGGGGAGGGCGCCAATGGAATCGGTGCGGCCGACAACGGTTCCGCGCGCCATGCCGCCGCCGGCGAAGAAGTTGGTGTACGCCCGGCCCCAGTGCCCGCGGCCATCGCCTTCCAGTCGCGGCGTTCGGCCCATTTCGCTCATAACGAGGACCAGCGTTTCGTCCAGCATGCCGCGGTCTTCGAGGTCATTGATCAAGGCGGAGAACCCCAGATCGAGGCCCGGCAGCAAGTCGTTGCGCAGCCGATTGCGTTGATCGACGTGCGTGTCCCAGCCGGCGTTGAGCTGGCCGATCTCGTCCCAGATGACCGTCACGAATTTGCAGCCCGCCTCCACGAGCCGGCGGGCCTGGAGCGTGCCCTGGCCGAAAAGCGTCATACCGTAGGCCTCGCGAAGACGGCGCGGCTCCCGATCCAGATCGAGGGCCACGCGAATGCGCGGCGAATTGAGCAGCGAAAATGCCAGGGCACGCTGATGATCCATCGCCTGCACCGCCGGGCTGCGATCCAAAGTTCGGCGCACCTGATCGAACTGATCCAGCAACGAGCGACGGCGCTGCAAGCGATCGAGCGTGATATCGGCCGGCAACTCCGAATCGGCCGCGATCTCGAAGCGGCTCTCCGGCGTGATACCCAGGTACGGATCGAAAATCTCCGCCGGCGGCCCAAACGAGCTGCGTATCATGCTGCGCGTCGCTTGCCCGCGAAATTCCGCCCAGAGCGGATCGTGAGCATGACCCAGAAACGCGCCGTGCGGTCGAGCATACTGCTCCGCCGGTCGTCGGCTGCTCAACAGAAACGGGAGGATCAGGTTGTCCGGCACCGAGCCGGCCGGCTTGGGACCATGTCGTTGCCGATCGAGATAGGTGTACACCGAGCCCAGGTAGGGCCAGTGCAAGGGATTACGCTGCGATTCCTCGATCGGCACATTGCTCTCGGGAATGCCCGTCGTCGCCCACATCATGCCGTGAAAGTTCCACGGGTGATTGAGCGAGCGGACCACCGTTACCTTGTCCATGACCTGCGCCATGCGCGGCAAACACTCGCACACGTCGCATCCCGGCAAGCGCGAGCGGATAGGCCGCAGCTCGCCGCGAACCTCCGCCGGCGCACGGGGCTTCATATCCAGCGTGTCAAGATGGCTAGGCCCGCCGAAGAGGTAGAGCAGGATGACGTTCTTGGCTTGCCCGAAGCCTCGCTCGCGCGGAGCCCGCGCCCGTTGGGTCTGCGCGGGGGATAGGCTGTCGAGTCCGAAGCCCGCCAGACCGAGGCTGCTAGCGAGCAACATTTCGCGCCGCGTCACGCCGTCGCACAGTCGCTTCGGAGAGCCAAGGATTCGCAGCATGGAGAAACCCTCTCGCAGGGGCGGCTTTTCAACGTCAGGATACCGAGCATCCTACCCGGGATCGCGCGGGCGATCAATCAAGAACTTGGCATCGGTCGTTACAATCAATTTCTCAAAAAAAATGAAAAATTCCTTGACAAACTGAAGCCGTTCGCCCTACCATGTCCCCAGTTCAAATGCGTTGTCGCCTCATTTCAACAGGTCGCAGGAGATCGCCATGTTCGCACCCCTCGGATGGCTAGGTAAACTTACTTACACGAGGGGGGGGGGGGGTAGCGAGCCTCCCGCGTAGACGCCCCGCGTTCGCTCGTCTCTTGATCGAACGCCTGGAGGATCGCGTCGTGCCCAATGCCGCGCCGATGATCAACAGCGCCATGCTCGATTCGTTTTCTCCCAAGACAAACGACATCCTCACCGTCAACGTTTCCGCCAGCGACGCCGATAGCGATCCGATCACGTTCGATTACGTCTGGAAAGTCAACGGCAACACCGTCAAGTCCACCCTCGGCACCTCATCGACGAATGACACGCTCGACCTCATCCAGTCCGGCAATGGCAACAAGAACGACTACGTCTCCCTCGTCATCACGCCCTACGACCCCTACACCTCCGGCATGACCGCCAACCCGGGCGCGACCGTTGCCAACACCGCCCCGACGTTCTCGATCAGCAACCAGGAAAACCTGCGCGGCGACGTCGTCGCCTTGCAGGT
>JACPPF010000052.1 GCA_016191165.1 Planctomycetota bacterium | reverse complement strand
ACGCCGATCCTTCGGGATCACTACCGCTTTAAGCGGTTCAATCATTGAGGCTGCGAAAGCAAACCTCGCCGATCGACCGGAGCCTTTTTTATTGATTAACCAAAACACGCCTCGTCGGTCTGAGGCGGAGCCTCGTTAGTGATTGCTAAAGGCAAAGTTACGGCGGGGGGCCTTCACGGCTGCCGAATCATTAGCCGCAAATCGATTACCTACTCAAAAGCGCATTCATCGCCCGACAACATCCTATCCGAAAACGACTCGAACCCCCTGGGCTTCATCCGCTGGTCCGACGAGCCAAGCCAAAAGCAGAAACCGAAAATTCAGCGAAAAGAAAAAGTCGAGAAGAACGACCTCTCCCGCCTTCAGGGCGATTGGGTCATCGTCGCTGCATGGCGTGAGGACAAGCGCGGCCCAGATTTCGTCGGGAGAAAGATGCGGATCGAGAAAGGGATTCTAGAATCCTTTAACAAAACTGGCGAAAGTGAACTCAGGGGAACGATTACCTTGCGCGCCGACAAGGAGCCGAAGGAAATTGACCTTGAGTTTACCAAGAATAACAAAAAAACCGTGTTTCCCGGCATTTACGCTTTCGACAAGCAAAAGCTGCACCTCGCCTGGCCTGGTCGGCGCGGGGCGGAAAGGCCCAAGCAATTCAGGGCAGCCGGTAGCGACCAAGTTCGCGTCTTCATTCTTGAGAGGAAGAAAGAAAAGAAATTGACGACAAAATAGAAAAATCAGCCAATACCCCCCTCGTCCAATAAATTCCTGAGCTGTTGCACGACGCGCCGCACCGTTCGCTCCGAAACCTTGAATTCGGCCGCAATCTCCGCGTGCGTGAAACCATCGCGTAAGCGCAGGGCAATGGCCCGGTAGGCAGGCAGCAACTGTTTCAGGGCGCGTTGCCATTGCTCCCTGGCAATTTCAAGATCCACCGGCTCCGCCTGTCCGTCCAGAAGTTCTCCCGCTTCCTTCTGGGAAAGCTCCTCCAGTGATTTTTGCGGTCCCAGTTTTCTTCGCCGCACGACCTTCCGTTTTTCCTGCAAGACCTCGCGCTCGGCGATTTGAATCATGAACGCCAGGAACGCCTGCGCGTTCTCGAAATGTTTTGCCTCGATGTCGCAAGACAAAGAGACACAATACCGTTCGTCGAGCGGAGCGATACCAGCCCCCAGCCCCGCGCCCGCGGGGGGGGGTGTGGCCGGCTGCCCAACCCCCCGGCGGGCGCGGGGGGGGGGTTTCGCTCCGCTCGACGAACGGTACTGGTATCGCGCCGCTCGACGAACGGTATTGGGATTAACCATGTCGAGCGTCTCCAGGAATCGACTCTGGATTATCACGCGCCATGCCGCCGCGGGTTCGTCCTCAGTTCCCCTCATGCGGATGAATGTCCTCACCAGCCCCACGCGCAAGCGTGGGGAGAGTCGAACCCCACGCTTGCGCGTGGGGCTGGTTGGGCTCGTTTCGCCAATCGGTCACCCACTGGATCGTGTAGAAAAACACCGGCGTCAAGAAGATGCCGAACAGCGTCACCCCCAACATGCCGGCGAAGACGGCGATGCCCAGCGTCTGGCGCATCTCCGCGCCGGCTCCTTGCGAAATCATCAGCGGGACGACGCCCAGGATGAACGCGAACGACGTCATAATAATCGGCCTGAGCCGCAGCTGGCACGCCTGAAGCGTCGCCTCATAGCGCGGCACGCCGGCCTCGCGCTGAGTCTTGGCGAATTCCACGATCAGGATCGCATTCTTGCACGCCAGGCCCACCAACACCACAAAGCCGATTTGCGTAAAGACGTTGATGTCCATGCGCGCGAGGAGAACGCCCACGACCGAGAAGAGCAAGCACATCGGCACCACCATAATCACCGCCAGCGGCAAGGACAGGCTTTCGTACTGGGCCGCCAGAATCAAGAAGACCAGGACCACCGCCAGGGCGAAGGCAAGCATCGCGGTGTTGCCGGTCTGAAGTTGCAATAGTGCCAGCTCGGTCCACTCCAGGCGCATCGAGGGCAGCAGGTCCGCGCGCGTCAACTCTTCCGCGGCGGCAATCGCCTGGCCGGAACTTGCGTTTGGCCCCGCCGAGCCGGTGATCGCCGCGGCTGGGTACATGTTGTAACGCATCACCATCACCGGCCCGCTCACGTCGCGCACCCTCGCGACCGCCGCAAACGGGACCATCTGGCCGCGGTCGTTGCGCACCTTCAACTGCTTCAAATCGTCGATCTGTTTGCGGAAGTCGGCACTGCCCTGCACATTCACCTGCCAGGTTCGGCCAAAGCGATTGAAGTCGTTAACGTAGAGCGAACCGAGGTAGACCTGCAAGGCGGAGAAGATTTCCGTCATCGAAACGCCCATCGCCTTGGCCTGCTCGCGGTCGATGTCGAGGTAGAGCCAGGGGGTGTTGGCGCGAAAGCTGGTAAACAGGCCCTGCACCTTTTCGTTGCCATCGCCGGCAACGACGATGCGGTCGGCGACGTCTTGCAACGAGACCAGACCGACATCGCCGCGATCCTCGATCATGATCTTGAATCCGCCCGCAGTGCCAAGCCCGTCGACGGGCGGGGGCTCGAACACGTTGATGACGCCTTCGCCGATCGCGTCTTGCAACTCGCTTTGCAACCGCTTCGCAATGGCTGGCCCGGACAGCCTCGCCTCGGCCCGGTCGTGAAAGTCATCGAGCATCAGATACATGGCGCCGAAGTTCGGGGCGTTCGCGTTCATCAAGATGGATTGCCCCGTGATGGCGACCGTGTGGCGCACGCCCTTTGTGCTCTTCGCGATCTCCTCGATCTGACTCATCACCCGGCTGGTTCGTTCGGATGATGCCGCGTCGGGGAGTTGCACGTTCACCAGCAAAAAGCCCTTGTCCTGCGCGGGGATGAAGCCCGTCGGCGTGGCCTGAAACGCGAAGTAGGTAAAAACAAGTAGTCCACAATAGATGACCAGCACCGGGACGCTCAGCAACAGCAACACGCCCACCGCGCGCGTGTAAAGCCGGGTCGTGAAATCGAAGGTGACGTTGAACCACCCGAACGCCACTCCGAACACAAAATTGAGCGGCCTGCCCAGCAGCCAGCCGACCAGCACTCCGCCAAGAATGCCCGCCGCCGAGGGCCCCCACACCAAAAGTGCCGAGCCAGGGCCGGAAGCCAGGGAAGAAGGCAATTGCACCACGACCCACGGCCACACCGCCGTCGTGATCAGCCAGTAGCCCGCGTAGGCTCCGAACAGGACAAACGCCATCCGCGGCAGGGCCTGATACACGCCCTTGGTGCGAGGCTTCAACAGCAGTGCAGATAGCGCGGGGCTCAGGGTTAGCGAGTTGAACGCCGAGATCAGCGTCGAAACCGCGATGGTCAGCGCGAATTGCCGAAAGAACTGCCCGATGATGCCGCTGATAAACGCGCAGGGGATGAATACCGCGAACAGCACCAGGCCGATCGCGATCACCGGTCCCGAGACCTGGTCCATCACCTTGATCGTCGCATCGCGCGGCGACAGGCCGTGCTCGATGTGATGCTCGACCGCCTCGACGACGACGATGGCGTCGTCAACCACGATGCCGATCGCCAGCACGAGCCCGAACAGCGTGAGGTTGTTGAGGCTGAAGCCCATCGCCGCCATCACGGCGAACGTGCCAATCACGGCGACCGGCACGGCCACCAGGGGAATCAGGGCCGAGCGCCAGTTTTGCAGGAACAAAAGCACGACCAGGGCGACCAGGATGACCGCGTCGCGCAGGGTCTTGAACACCTCGTTGATCGATTCGTTGATGAACGGCGTCGTGTCGTAGACGATCTTGGAATCAACTCCCTGCGGAAAGCGGCCGCGCAGCTCTTCGACCTTGGCGCGGACGAGCCGGGCGACCTCCAGGGCGTTGGAGCCGGGGAGTTGATACACGGACAGGGCGACCGACGGCTGCCCGTCCATGGTGCAGGTCTGGTCGTAGCCTTGCGCGCCGAGTTCGATGCGCGCGACATCGCGCAGCCGCACCAGCCCGCCGCCGGGATTCGTCTTGAGGATCATTTCGCCGAATTCTTCCGGATTGGCGAGCCGGCCAAGCGTCGTCATCGTGTACTGAAACGCCAGCCCCGCCGGCGCGGGCGGCTGCCCCAGTTGCCCCGCGGCCACCTGGACGTTCTGCGCCTGCACCGCCTCCACCACGTCATTCGCGGTCAGGTTGCGAAACGCCATCTTGCCCGGATCGAGCCAGACGCGCAAGCTGTAGTCGCGCTGGCCGATATACGATATATCGCCTACCCCCGGCAGGCGCGCCAGCTCGTCTTTGAGCTGGATTGTCGCATAATTGCTCAGGTACAAATTGTCCCGGCTTCCATCGGGTGAATACAGGTTGACGATCATCAGCACATTGGGCGATTTCTTCTTCACCGACACGCCGCGGCGTTTGACCAGGTCGGGCAGGATCGGCTGAGCGAGCGCCACGCGATTTTGCACGAGCACCTGGGCGATATTCAGATCGACCCCATGTTGAAAGGTAATGGTCAACGAATACGATCCGTCGTTGGTGCACTGCGACGCCATGTACATCATGCCCTCAACGCCGTTGACCTGCTGCTCGATCGGCGCCGCCACCGTGTCCACCACCACGTTCGCGTTGGCGCCGGGATAAACTGCCGACACTTCGACCGTTGGCGGCGTGATCTCCGGATACTGCGCGATCGGCAACGAAAACAGCGCAATCCCGCCCGCCAGCGTGATGATGATGGACAGCACCGACGCGAAGATGGGCCGATCGATGAAAAAGCGTGTGAACATAGGGGCCAGTGTTAGGGGTTAGGGGTTAGGGGTTAGCGGTTAGGGGTTAGGGAGACGACGCCTTGCGCCGCAGAAAGGACCAAAGTGGCCCCAACAGCAAGATCCTCAGGAAGCCGCTGATGTTGCGCAGCAATGGCGTGTTCAGCCAGGGCGATTCACTTATGCGATTGATGTTGAAGAAAAATACCGGCGTCAAGAAGATGCCGAACAGCGTCACCCCCAGCATCCCGCTAAACACCGCCGTGCCGAGCGTGCGGCGCATCTCGGCGCCGGCGCCCTCGGAGATCAACAATGGCACCACGCCGAGAATGAACGCGAACGACGTCATGATGATCGGACGAAGTCGCAGCTTGCACGCCTCCAGCGTCGCGTCAAACCCGGAGACGCCGGCCTCGCGGCGGTTCTTGGCGTATTCGACAATGAGGATCGCGTTCTTGCTCGACAGGCCGACCAGCACCACGAAGCCGATCTGCGTGAAGATGTTGATGTCCATGCCCGCGATCCGCACGCCGATCACCGCGCTCAGCAGACACATCGGCACGACCAGAATCACCGCCAGCGGCAGCGACCAGCTTTCGTATTGCGCGGCCAGGACCAGGAACACCATGACCACCGCCAATCCAAAAATGATCATCGCCGTGTTGCCTGCCTGCAATTCAAGGTAGGACATGTCGGTCCATTCGTAAGACATGGCCAGCGGAAGCTCCTGATCCGCCAGTTTTTGCATGACGTCGATGGCATCGTGGGAACTCATGCCGGGGCCGGTGCCGCCGTTGATTGTCGCGGCCGGGTACATGTTGTAGCGGTTGAGAATGAGCGGCCCGGCAACTTCGCGGACGGTTCCCAGGGAGCCGAGCGGGACCATGGCGCCCTTGGCGTTGCGCGCCTTCAACTGGTACAGATCCTTCTCGCGCGATCGATACGGAGCGTCGGCCTGCACGATCACCTGCCAGGTTCGTCCAAAGCGATTGAAGTCGTTGACGTACAGCGACCCCTGATAAATGCTGAGGGCCGCGGCCGCTGCCTCGACGGGCACGTAACGCATCGAGATTTCGCGCGGGTCGGAGCGAATCTGAAGCTGCGGCACATTGGCGCGAAACACGGAGAAGAGACCAAGGAGTCCCGGTTGCTGATCGATCTGGGGATGTTGTTCGGCCAGGCGGGCCAGATTTTCGTCGAGCGTGTTCGGATCGGAACTGTCGAAATCCAGACCCAGCCGCACGGCGCCGACGACCCGGCGATTGTTGCCCAGCATCGCCAGCCGTGAGGCCTGCTTTTGTAGTTCGACCGGGCCGAGATCGCCGCGATCCTCGACGACAAACGCAAACCCGCCGGCCCGCCCGACGCCGCGCACCGGCGGTGGGGGGAAAACCGCGATCTCCGCATCGTGAATTTGGGCCGCGAATTCTCGGCGCAGATAGGCCGCGATCTCGTGCGCCTTGGGCCCGTAGAACTCCTGCCGCTGCTCGGGCGTCATCGTCGTTTCCAGCACGCGTCGGTCTGCATAGGCGCCCAGGTTGACGAACATCGAACCAAAGTTCGAGCCGATGGCGGACAGCGCGAACGACTGCCCGGCAATGGCGGTCGCGTGACGCACGGCTGGATGAGCGCGCGTGATCTTGTCGGCCAGCTTCATGACCTCCTGCGTGCGTTCCATCGACGCCGAGTCGGGAAGCTGGACAATCACCATCAGGTAACCCATATCCTGGCTCGGAATAAAACCCTTGGGCGTCGTGATGAAACCGAAGTAGGTAAGAACCACCATGCCAGCGTAGATCAAAAACGCCACGCTGCTGAAACGCAGCGCCTTGCCGACCAGGCTCGTGTACCCTTGCGTCGCCGAGCGAAACACGACGTTGAACCCCCTGAAAAACAGGGCCAGCACGGCGTTAAGCGGACGACTCAATAGCCAGCCGACCAGCGCTCCGACACCGACCAGCAAGACGGGCACAACGAATTCGATGCCATTCAAAGCCGTAAGTGCCTGCTCGGCGTATCCCTCGAGCGTGGCGCCACACAACCACCACAAGAGCCATCCCCCGGCGGCAGCGTAGGCCAGGCGAGGCATCGGTTGGGGCGATGGCCCCGCGATGGCGTCATCCTCTTGCGCGGCGCCGTTACTCTTGTGCGGCGCTGGCCGCAGCAACAACGCCGTCAACGCCGGGCTTAAAGTGAGCGAGTTGAACGCGGAAATGATCGTCGAGACGGCAATCGTCAGCGCGAATTGCCGAAAGAACAATCCCGTGATGCCGCTGATGAACGCGCAGGGAATGAAAACCGCGCTCAACACCAGACCGACCGCGATGACCGGACCGGATACCTGTTTCATGGCGGCAATGGTCGCCTCGCGCGGCGCCAGGCCGTGTTCGATGTGATGTTCGACCGCTTCCACGACGACGATGGCGTCATCGACGACGATGCCAATCGCCAGCACCAGGCCGAAAAGCGTGAGATTATTCAAGCTAAAACCGATCAGGTGCATCACCGCGAACGTGCCAATAATCGCCACCGGAACGGCAATAAGCGGGATGATCGCCGAGCGCCAGTTTTGCAGGAACAAGAGCACCACCAGCGCGACGAGAATGATCGCGTCCTGAAGCGTGTTGAACACCTCGCGGATCGATTCGCGCGTATACGGTGTCGTGTCGAAACCGACCTCGAAATCCACGTCGCCGGGAAAATCCGTCTTGAGTTCCTCGAGCTTGGCAAGCACCCGCGTTCGCGTGTCCAGGGCGTTGGCGTCCGGAAGCTGGAAAATGGCCAGGAACACCGTCGGCTCGCCATCCAGGAGAGTATCGACGTCCTCGTTGCGAGCGCCGAGTTCGACGCGGGCGACATCCCTGAGTCGCACCATCGGCCCACCCGGCTTTGCCTTGACGATGATGTTCTCGAACTGGGACACCTCCTCAAGCCGGCCAAGCACGTCGAAAGGAAGTTGATTTTCTTGAATCGAAGGGGACTCCGGTCGCTTACGCTCCCGGCTCGCCGGCGCGCCGCCGGGTTGGCCGATCATGCCGGTCGCAAACTGCGCGTTCTGCTCGCGGACGGCGCGCACGACATCGATGGCGGTCATGTTCCGGTAGGCGAGCTTGCCTGGATCGAGCCAGATGCGCATGCTGTAGTCGCGCTGGCCGAACAGAAAGACATCGCCCACGCCATCGACACGCGATAGCTCGTCCTTGACTTGCCGCAACGCGAAGTTGCTGAGGTAGAGCTGGCCATAGCGCCCGGTCGGGGACCGGATCGCGATGCCCATGAGGATGTCCGGCGAGCGCTTGCGCGTCGTTACGCCGATCGCCTTGACCGTGTCCGGCAGACTGGCGATGGCGAGGCTGACCCGGTTTTGCACCAGGACCTGGGCCACGTTGGGGTCGATGCTCTGGTGAAAGGTCACGGTCAGGTTGTACGAGCCATCGTTGGTGCATTGTGACGACATGTACATCATGCCTTCGACGCCGTTGATGTATTGTTCGATGGGCGCCGCCACCGCCTCGGCCACGTCCTTCGCGCTGGCCCCCGGATACACCGTTTGCACAGTAACGGTCGGCGGCGTGATGCGCGGAAACTGCGCCAGGGGCAATTGAAATACCGAGATCGCCCCGCTCAGCGCGATCACGATGGACAGCACCGAGGCGAAAATCGGTCGATCGATGAAAAAACGCGAAAACAAGGGGCGCCTCCAGCGTTTAGTCGCGACCCGAAGGGGAGCGCGGAGCAGAATTCCAGACGGTCGCGCCCGCGCTCCCCTTCGGGACGCGGTTAAACGTCATCGGCGCAACCCCGGCGGGTTTTGCTTTTTGGGGCTGATCGGCGCATCCTTGCGAACGCGCTGAAGGCCACTCCAGATGACCATCTCGCCGGGCTGGACGCCCTTTTCGATGACGCGCCAGCCGTCGCGCAGGGCGCCCAGATCCAGATCGTTGCCGCCGCGGTACTCGGCCTTGGTAAACTCCTTACCCTCGGCGTCAGTCTGTTTCATGACAACGTAAAGGAATCGCTGGCCTTGATCGGTTCCGAGCGCCCGTTCCGGCACCAGAACAGCCTCGCGCGGCACGCCGAGGTACAGGCGCAACCGGACAAACAGGCCCGGCGAGAGTCCCGTGTCGTTCTTGAACTCGCCGCGCAACTGCAACGTGCCGGTCCCGACGTCGAGTTTGTTGTCCTCGAAGTTGATGTGTCCCTGATAGGGATATTTACCTTCATCGCTGGCCAGGCCGAACTTGAACGCCATGTCGCGGACCGATTTGATTTTTTTCTTCTGCACCAAACCGCGCAGACTGAGGATGGTGCGCTCATCGACATCGAAGTAAACAAACATCGGATCGAGCGTGACCAGCGTGGTCAACAGGGTGTCGTCAGCCTTGATGAGGTTGCCTGGGTCCTTGAACCGCCGTCCGACGCGCGCGGTGCGGAGATTCTGGGGATCCGGTTTGCTCCCGTTATTCAGCGGCGGCACCTTGACCTTGGTGTAACCAAGACTGACCCCCGCCTTTTCCAGGTCCGCCTTGGCGACGTTCACCTCGGCCTGGGCCTCGCCGCGCTCGCCGCTGACCTTGTCAAAATCCTCGGCACTGATGGACCCTTGCTGCCGCAGGACCGTGGCTCGCCGATAGTCGGCATCCAACTTGCTGACCCTAACGCGCGCCCGCGCCAGCGTCGCCTCGGCCTTTTGATGATCGACTTCATAAGGCCGAGGCTCGATTTCAAACAGGACATCGCCTTCCTTCACCGTGTCGCCGTCCTTGAAATTCACCTTGTTCAGGTAACCGGTTACCCGCGCCTTGACCTCGACCATGATCTTGGCCTCGGTTCGGCCCGTGAACTCCTCGTAATCGGTGATCGTCTCCTTGATCGCCGGGGTCACAAGCACCTCGGGCGCCTTGGTAGGCGGTTTCATGCCAGGCGGTTGATTGCAGCCCAGCGCCAAAAAAGACATAACAAACAACCCGAGCACCGCCCGCATGGCGCACCCTCCCCTATTTCTAAACGATACTGACCGGTCAGTTCATAATCATAGCGCGACTCTGAACACAAGTCAATCAGCGAAATCGCCAGATTTTCCCAGCTTGCGCATTCAGGGTTTCAAATTCGCATTAACTCTGTCGCATTGCATCCGCCGCTCATGGTCGCGAAAGGCAGCGACAATGGCCTGGTTCAAGTGAAGGTCAGCGAGCCGCCGGGCTTGTCCCCGCAGTGCATCCCGATCCGCTTTCGTTCACTTCGGGCACACGCCTGGCGGGTCGGGGATTGCTTGTGACCCCAAAATCGATCGCCCTGAACCAGTCCGAATTTTTTTTTCCGAAAAATCTTGCCAGCGGCCATTGATGTTCATGTGAACACTAAAGCGAGGCCAACGCCTCCAGCCAGCGTTGATTCTCGTTCAATCATTTCTTTGAAGAAAGGAGCTTTCTCATGGCCGTTTCTCCGATTCCGCCCGGGTTTCACAGCATCACGCCGCACCTCGTCGTGCGCGGCGCCGCCAAGGCGATCGCGTTCTACAAGAAGGCGTTCGGCGCCGAGGAGATCATGTCGATGCCCGGCCCTGATGGCAAGAGCGTCGCCCATGCCGAGATCAAAATCGGCGACGCCATCATCATGCTCGGCGACGAATGGCCCAACATGCGCGTCGCCTCCCCGGAAAAGTTTAACGGCACCACCTGCTCGCTCATGATTTACGTCAAGGACTGCGACGCCGCATTCAAGCAGGCCGTCGATGCCGGCGCGACGGTGGCGATGCCCCTGATGAACATGTTCTGGGGCGACCGCTTCGGCAAGGTGACGGACCCCTTCGGCCACGAATGGGCGATCGCGACGCACATCGAGGACGTGTCGCCCGAGGAGTGCGCCCGCCGCGGCGTGGAAGCGATGAAGGAGATGTGCAAGCAGCCTTGACGTTGGCCGACGATCCGGAGCAAGCGCGAACCGCTCCAGGGCCGATGGTGTCGCTATCGGCATGGTTCCGATCTCGCGCTCGCTCCGAGCGAGCGGCCAAACGCACTGGGTTTCTTGATGGCTTCGCGCCGATTCACTCGCAAACCGCCCGTTAACCTCTGTTCCGAACCCGGCGCCGAGGACGGCATCGATCCGCGCTTTCTGCCCGCGCACTCGCCGGGCAAGGCGTCAAACCGCAAGGCACTTCAACTTTGCCGGCAGGTGGAAAGAACGCTCAGCGTCGCGCTGGAGGGCGACCTCCTGCGCGACTTGAGCGTGCAATCGGTGATACCGGCCCCCGATTCGACGCGCCTCATGGTGACCGTCGTATTCCACGGCGCGGCGACGGTGACGGCGACCGAGGTGCTGGACGCGATTCACATGCAATCTGTCAGATTGCGGGCGGAAGTCGCCGCGGCCATCCATCGCAAGAAGACCCCGCAATTGACGTTCCGCGTGGTGCGAGCCTGATTGGGCCCCGCCAGACTCTCGTTTCAGGCCTTGGCGTGGGATCGGAAAAAGGGCCTGGTTCAAATCCATCATTTTTGGTTAACAAGCAGCCCGCGAGCCGCCGGGCTCGTCCCGGTGGTGACCTTCACTTGAACCAGGCCGGAAGAAGTCTTCTGACCTACCGACAACTGCGTAAATAGCGCAACGCTTACCTTTTGGTTCTCAAACTCCGTTTGGGAACCCACGAGAGCGAAACTCTGTTTCGCGAAAGAAACGCTGCATCGAAACGGAGCTTCCAAACGTGCGTTCCCAAACAGAGTTTGGGAACGAGGGCATTGGAGTTGCGTTATCTGCGCAGGATTCGGTAGACCAACTCGCCACGTCTTGTCAATCACATTTTTCATCTAGTGTCTTTATGTTCCGACGATTTCTTTTTTTTGTAAAGAAATCTCTGGGACAAATCGCGCGGATTGTTTACAGTGGAGCCGTCATGGACGCAACGGTGTTGAACGCCGGATGGCGGATTTGTTTCCCGGTCATGGAGGTTGGGGAGATGAAATTGCATTATCTTATTGTCGATCGCAACCATCAGCTCAGGCTCATTCCACGCGAGCATGTCGAGGCAATCTGGCGAGGGCGGGCAAGCGTCGCGGATTTCGGCTACGCCGATCTCACGGAACTTCGTCTGATCAGCGTGATGTGCGACAGCCGGCTGGTGCCGCGACGCATTTATCTTTTGCGCATGGCCTTGACGGATGGCTGGTTCACCCGCCAGAATTTTCGCACGCTGCGCAGCTACACGATGCCGAGCCGGGTGACCGCGAGCGAAGTGTTCCAGCACCATAGCGAGGGTTGGCCGAGCGATTTCTTCACCCAGCTGGCGGTCGCTTTCGATGTGCCGCGGCACATGCTTGACGTGCCGTTCGGCATCGGCGGCCCGCTCTTGGTGGCGGCGGCGCTGCGCGTGTCGCCGCGCGTGGCGACTCGGCTTTTGAAATGATCGCCCCGATTTGTTTAGCCGTTCGCCTTGGGCGAGCGGTTTCACGCCGACCCCGCTCGCCCAAGGCGAGCGGCTAAACGAACGCCTAATTCAGACTCGGTTCCGGCAAGGTCGGCGGGGCGAGCTTTTCCCACAACTCTTGCACGGGGGTGTCGAAGATGACCGCGCCGTTGCCGGTGCGCACGATCCAGGCGTCGTCCTGCATTTCCGCTTCGAGCTGTTTTGGCGCCCAGCCCGCGTAGCCGGTGAAGATGCGAAACCCTTCGCGGGCGGATTCCCCTTCCGCCGTGGCCAGTTCAAATTGCTCGGCGGTCCCGACGTAAACGCCTGGGCAGACCTCCGGTGGGCCGTCGGCGTCTGGTTCGATCCAGTCTGTTCGACCATGAATCATCAACAGCCCGTCCATCTTGCACGGCCCGCCGACGAACACGGGAAACGGGAGCTCCTTGGCCTGCGCCGGCCGATTCAGCACGAGGCCGAAGGCCCCGTCGGGCCCATGTTGAAGCAACAGGACGACGGAGCGCCCGAAGAACCCGTCACGCAGCGAGGAACGGGCGATCAACAGTTTACCAGCCAATGAGGTCATACGAGCCTCCTCTTTGACGTTGCTCACACCAAGAAATGGCGCGTGCGAATTCCCCTCCCATCCTATACGATAGCTCAAGCCCAATCGAGAGGAGTCAGCAAAATGAAAGCGGAAGATTTGCGGGCACTGCAAACGCCGTTGAAAGATAAATACCGCGCCGACCCGGCAACCGCCCAGCAGACGCTGGTCGTCGAGGCGGAACTGCGCCAGGAAAAAGTCACCTGCGTCGTGAAAACCCCGCGTGGCCCCGTGGAAGCGGGCTTGCATCCATCGACCGGCGGCACGGGCGAGTTTGCCTGCTCGGGCGACATGCTGCTCGAAGCGCTCGTCGGCTGCGCCGGCGTAACGCTTGCCGCGGTCGCCACGGCCATGAATATCCCTATCCGCGCCGGCACGCTGCGAGCCGAGGGCGATCTCGATTTCCGCGGCACCCTCGGCGTCAGCAAGGACGCGGACATCGGCTTCAAGGAAATCCGACTCGTCATCACCCTCGACACCGACGCGCCGGCGGATCAAATCGAGTCGCTCATCAAATTGACGAAACGTTATTGCGTCGTCTACCAAACGCTGCAAAAATCGCCGGTGATGACGACGGTGGTTCGATGAGGGGGGATGCGGGGAATCGCAACCGGAGCGCGGCAGAGGCAGCGGCTGAAATAAAGAGAGATTAGAAGGATTCCCGACCCTTTTTCTTCCACCGAAAGTCAGTAGTTCCAAAATTGGCCTGTTTCAAATCGATTGAATTTAGGGTAACAAACCAGCAGTTCCCGGACTGTCAGCTGGCGATCCCCCAGCTTGGGCCATTTTACAAATGGCCAGACGACGGTGCTTGGCGTGGTAGCGGTTTCTTCGGTGGCGATGGCCACGGTGACGCGGAATTGGCGATCTTGAGGCCTG
>JACPPF010000072.1 GCA_016191165.1 Planctomycetota bacterium | reverse complement strand
TGTTGATTCTGTGGGACGAAGCCCGCCTAGGAATCACTCGCGAGCAACTGAAGCAGCGGTTGGCCGAGGGCGACCCCCCGATCGTGACCGCCCGCGTCCACGGCACGGGTGACGAAGGTTTTTTGATCTCGGTGTTTATGCTGCAACCGGGCGAGGAGAAGACCGTCGCGCATAGGCTACATGCAGCTATTGGGCGAGCCGGCGGGCGTTAGCCTGAATTATTCATGGCACATCAAACAGCGGCCGAAGGCCATCGGCAAGCGAATGTCACGAGTCGCATGTGCTGGGTGTGGGTGGTTGAGTTGAAGGCGAGAGAGACCTCCCCCTTCCCCCCCAAGGGTTTGGTGTGAGATCGGCGGACGGGGTTCGGGGTCGCGACGGCGGTGCGAGTCAGGTGGTGGCCAAGGTCGCATTGGCTTGCGCGACTTTCAGGAACAGCTTCAGGTACGGCCAGCTCGAGGAGAGCCGGATCACGATGCGGCGGGTGGAGACGACCACTTCGGCGGCGACTTTGATGATGCGGGTGCGCCAGGTGCTGATGTGGCCTTCGCCCAGCGGATCCTCTCGGCGGCGGGCGTTGAAGTACCGACGGCGGCGCAGATCCGGCAGCGCCTCGGTCGGCAACGCTTCCGCGGCGGGGACGAGTTGCGGTGGGGAATCGTCAGTGACTTCCGGCGCGGGGGCGGGAGGATCGGCGATCCACTGACGTTGTCGCACCAACAGGTTGTACGCCAGCGCGTGCATCAGCAAGCGGAAGTAGTTGGCCAGGAAGCGATGATCGCTCAGACGGTCGCCATGCAGTTCGCGTTTGAGTTCCTTGTGACGATTTTCGGATTCGCCACGGTCGGCATATTCGTCGTAGGTGCCTCCGGGCAGGATGGCTCCGCCGGGACGATTGGTGACCACGACGCGGCGGTTGGTGCCTTCCGAGTTCACCTCGACCTTCACGATCGTGCAGCGCGGAGCCGACCACGAACCGGCTTGATGGGGCCAGCAGTCGAACTCGCGTTGCGGCTGCGAAGTCTCGGCGAATTGCCGCTGCAACTGCTGCAAGAGCTCGTCGGTGTGTCGCGTCAGGACCGGGTTCATGCCATAGCCGAACGTGTAGAACAGCCGCATTTCCTCGCACAAATCCAGCATCAGCGGCACGCCGAAGCCGGAGTCGGCTCGCGCGTGAATCTCGATGTCGGGCCACACCGCACGCACTCGCTCGACGATGTACCGCAAGTCATCATCGGCACCCAGAAACGCCGTCGCCGTTCCATGCCGCAGGCTGACCATCACGAGCTGATCGTTCTCCGCGCAGGTGATCGACAACGGATAATACTGGTGCTGATCGTAGTGCCCATGAAACAGCGAGAGCTGCTGCTGCCCGTGCGTCTCGTCGTCAAACGCATCCAGGTCCAGCGTGATCCGGTGCGGTGGCACTCCTCCCAGCGACTCGCTGAACGATTGAATGAACAACGTCACAAACATGTCGCGCAGGCGATTGAGATCCGCGATGCTGACGGCATTCTCAAACCGCGACAACGTCGGCTGACTGGCCAGGTCTTGCTTGGGATCGCTGGGGTCGCGGCCCGCGATAGCCTTGAAGATCGGATCGCTGCGGAGCGCATCGTGATCGTTCTGATCCTCGTAGTCCGCGAGCATCCCGTAAACACGCTGCCGCACCATGTCCAACCACGAGTGCGTCGGCCCCACCCGCGAGTCACCCCGCAGCGCGTCGGCAAACTGCTGGGTGTACCGCAACCGCTCATCCATCTGCCGAAAAACCAGCAACCCCGCATCGCTGGACAGCGGCGATTGCGACACCTCGACCTGAATCGGCCGATCCCCAAACTCGAATGCAAATTCCCAAGCAGTCTGTAAACTCATCATGGCCTCCGTGCGTGATTGAAAGAGGAATTCATTCAACCACTTCGATCCGCGACGAGGCCATTTTTGTCTACAGTCATGAATAATTCAGGCTAGGGAGCGATTTTTTTGTGTCCAGCCCGTCCGGTGGAACGTCCTACTCCTTCCTACTGACACCGGTCGCGCCGTAGCGACGGTCAGCGCGAAATTGACGGCCGGTGAGGATCGCGCCCTCAGCAACATCCCTCACCGGGTTAGCCTGGTCTGGACGCTCAGTCTCTGACGGGCGAGCAACTGCAGC
>JACPPF010000071.1 GCA_016191165.1 Planctomycetota bacterium | reverse complement strand
GTCGGGGAAGGTACAAGGAGTCGGCAGTGGACCTGGCATAGCGGCTTCCTTTCCTTGCCGGGTTTTTTTCTGGGGGTTCACCTCCTTATACCAAAAGTCTAAACTAACCACGACGTTATTTGTGAAACGGACCACTAAGCGTTCTTACCTATGCCCTGGTCAGTGGCGCGTGCGGTTTCGTGACTGACGCCTGGCAGATCGGCATCCTGCGCTTCATCGCGGCGCTTGGCATGGGAGGAGAATGGTCGCTCGGTGTCGCGCTGATCAACGAAATCTGGCCCGATCGTTCGCGCGCCTTTCTGGCCGGCCTCATCGGCGCGGCGGCCAACGTCGGCTACCTCGTCATCGGTGTCGTGGGCGGGGCGATTCAGCAGAATATCCAGCAGGTTCGCGGCTTTCTGTCGGCGCTCTACCTTTCCGACGCCTGGGTCGATCACCTGATCAACGGGGAGAATCAGGGCTGGCGCTTCCTCATGATGCTCGGGGCCGTGCCCGCGCTGCTCACGTTTCTGATTCGCTGGTTCGTGCCTGAATCCGAAAAATGGGAACGCGAACGCGGCCGGGGCGCCACCTCGCACTGGGCGACACGCGATTTGATCAGCGTTCTGATCGGCGCCATCGCCGCTTGCCTCATGATCGTTCTCTGGGCCGTGAAGTGGAAGGAATTTTTCGACGAAGCGTCGCGAGATGGGATGATGCCGTGGATCCTGGCATTTCAGGTCGCGGGATCCTTGGTGTGTTTTGGCATCGTCACCTGGGGTTACACGTACCCGGTGCTCTGCTATCTGAGGCGCGCGCAGGCAAGCGGGCAGGTCGGCACGAGCGAGTCGGGGCCGACGCTCAAGCGCATGTTGCTGGCGGCGACCTTGAGCGGCGTCGCCCTTTTGGGTACTTGGGGCACGATTCAGCAGGCGCCTGCCTGGTCGGGTACGCTGCCACAGACCGAACCGACCTCCGCCGCGCAAACGCAGGTGGCGGCCGCGTTCGGCGCCATCCTGGGCACGATCGCTGCGGCGCTGCTGGGCGGCTGGCTGGGGCGGCGCATCACCTATTTCTTCCTGTGTATCGCCTCGTTTGTGAGCATTCAGGTGTTCTTTCAGACCTCGACGGTTTTCGACATGCGTTTCGTTTTCCTCGCCTTCGTCACCGGCGCCATCAGTGCTTCGTTCTACGGCTGGCTGCCGCTGTATTTGCCGGAGTTGTTCCGTACGTCGGTGCGCGCGACGGGGCAGGGGTTTGGCTTCAACTTCGGCCGGATCATCGCCGCGGTGGGAGTGCTGCAATTGGACCCGTTGCAACGCGCCCTGGGCGGTCTGCCGGAGGCGTGCGCCGCCCTCAGCTTCATCTATGTGGTGGGCTTGATCGTGATCTGGTTCGTGCCGGAGACGAAGGGGCAACCACTACCCGATTGAGCCGCTTGCGGCGTATCGACGTTCATGGGGAACGCGAGGGCGCAAGTGCCGCGAGCAATTCGTCGGTCGTGGGCCGATCCGTCGCATTGCCGCTGGGATGGGCGTACACCATTTTGCCGGCCGAATCGATCACGAAGTCGCCTCCGAGTTGCCAGACGTCACCGTCTCCCTTCGGCTTGCCGGGCAGCCAGCCTCGAAATACCAGGCGCAGGTAATGCCACAGAACATCGAGCCGAAAGAAGGCAAGCAGGCGCGTCTTGCCGAGCTGAAAAGCGTCATACACTTTGCGATCTGGGTCGGAGACGACCAGGAACGGCTGCGGGGCAATCGCCAGATGGGCGGCAAGCACGGCCGGCGCCGCGAAACTGACGACGAGCACTTCCGCGTCAAGTTGTTTGATTTGCTCGTAAACCTTTTGCACCTCGACCAGATGCGCCTGACAGCTGATTCACGCCAGGTGGCGCAGGAAGATCATCAACAGCGGCTTTCCGAGGTAATCGCGCAGATGCACCGGCGTACCGTCCGACTTGAGGAGTGTCAGGTCCGCGACAGGTTTATTTAGGTGCATTGGCATTGGAGTGAATCGTGGTCGGTCCCGGCGCGCTGTCTGCGCGCGAAACCGCCAAGCGGTGTGCTTGGCGGGTCTCGTCGGCGCGCGGTGAAGCGGGCCCTATCGAATTACCAGCGCTTTCATGCAGAAGTTGGCGGTGCGATCAAAAGTTGCCCACGCGGGATTGTTGAAGCGGTGATCGTAAAGGTCGCGCCAGGCCGTGCCGTCGTGGTAATAGCTTTCGCCCGGGTTGGCCCTGGAAATGACGATCGGGCCGCCGTTCGGACCGGTTGGACCCTTGGGGCCGGCTTTCTTCTTCTTCTTGGGTTGCACTCCCCTCACCGCCAACCCCTCATCCCCGACGGGGCGAAGGGGGGAAAGCAGCACCTCGATTTCGGAAGTGCGGTCGATCGCATGGCCGCCGGTAGAAAACTCGACGTAGACGATGAACGTCTCACCCTTGGCAACGTTGATTGGCGCGTCGAGATCGACGGTGTGGAAACCCGTGACCTCGATCATGCCGCTCTTGGTGGCGCGCAGCCCCTTCAATTCGCCGTTCTCGAACTTGCTGTAAATCTTGGCGGTGTAGCGCACGTTGTCGGCGGCGGTGTAAAAGCTGAGGCTGCCGAGCTTGTGGTTGGCCGTGGCGACAAATCGGTTAAACGCCTTGTTGATCTCCTTCATGGTGCCGCGCCAGCCGTGGTAGTCGTGGTAGTAAACATGGGTGTACTTCATCGGCTCGACGTTGCGGAAGGAGACCGCGCCCATTTCCTGGTCGCGGCAGCAGACCTTGTCGTAGTAGGAAATCCAGTAGTAGCCCTTGTCGCCGCGATCGGTGCCCCAGCTATTTTTGATTAGCCAGCAACCTGGCTTCGGGAGTTTCTTGGTCGGATCGCTGCTGACCTTGTTGTCGTCCCAGCCGGCGATGGCGACGGCGTGATTGGGTTTGTACTTGTGATCGAGCGGCTGATAATGCACGGAATCCTTGGACATCAAGGTCTTGTTGACGGCCATCGCGGTGCCGACTGCTCCATGGCGGACGACCCGGGTTTTGATGACGTCAATGTTTTCGAGGTTCGCGCCGATGGTGAACCATTCGATGTCGCGCACATAGTAGCGTTTGAGGCGCGGATCGACTTTGGCCGGGGCGTAGCGGTACCAGCTGGGATCGAGGCCGATGCCGAGGACGGGCATGGTAACGCGTCGGTCTTCCGTCCAGGAGGCCGGGACGACGCCGTCGCCGCGTGCGATGTAGGCGGCGGAGACGCGGTAGTCGCCGCCGAGGTGAACCAGCAGTCCGGTTCGGTCCTTGCCGACGTTGGCGTTATCGGTGTTCTGATGTTGATTGAAGCCGTTCCACCAGTCGAGGTGGTATTCGGAGAGCGCGAGCGTTTGGCTGCCGCCGAGTTTCTTCCAGGCGCCAGAGACGAGCAAGTTGCTCTCGATGGCCGCGATGGTGCCGTGAGCCCAGCACGTGCCACCCTGTTGCCGTTTGATCGGTGTGACGCCGCCGACCTTGCGGAGGTCATACTGCTTCGGCAACTCCGCGGCTTCACGAGTCGCGACCGGCGCTTGCGCAGCCAGAAAAGGCGCGAATAGCAATACGAGCCAAAGACTTCGGATGCATGGCAAGTTTGTCATGAAGGCCTCATTTGGAAGGACGGCAAAAAGTTGAACACTCCCCGTGGGCGTCACCCCACGGATTTCCGTTTGCGCAGAGCGCCAAGAACAATGAAGGTAAGTCAGGCTGGAAAGCCTGACCTACGTCCTTTCCCTGGACCAACCCAATATCCCAACAATTACCCCGATTTTCATCAAAATTCTTCGATTTCGCGAAAAAAACTGGTCGGCGCGCCGGCAAGTTTGGTCCCGGCGCGCGCTTACTCGAGGCGAGTGGCTAAGAATTCCGTGCGAAATAACATCCAGTTTCCTCGTTCCCAGGCTCCGCCTGGGAACGCATTACTCGCGAGGCTCTGCCTCGCGCCCAGCTGGCGGAAGCGATTCCGGGTTCGAGAGGCAGAGCCTGCAACATCCTGCGTTCCCAGGCAGAGCCTGGGAACGAGATCGGGAATTTATTTCGCTGGTTGTCTTAAACTGGTTGCGATTCGTAACCGTACCGCCGAATCACTTCTCCCCAGCGCTCACCGAGCACGCGGCGCTGGTCGTCGCTGAGCTGGTACTTGTTCGTCTCGTAGCCCTTGATGCTGGCCAGGTATTCCTGCAATCTTGGCAAGTACGCGTCGAAGCCGCCGAGCTGGAAATGGTCAAATATCTTCTTCATCTCGCCCGTGGGATCCTTGATCATGTCCTCGTAGCGGATCTCGTAAAACCGTTCGGCGCCCAGCAATTTTTTCCCTTCCTCCAGGCGATCGTACATTCGCGAGAATGTCGTGAGCACGAATTCTTCCAGGCCGATGTAGTTGGGCGTTTGCAGGCCGTGGGTCTTGAAAAGGGTGCGCCAGAGATTGACGGTGGACGGAAAAACGACGTGGGGATCGCGCACGATGTGAATGAAAATCGCCTCCGGGAACATCTTGCTCAAGGTCCGAATGCGCGCCGTGTGGGGCGGCGATTTTAACACCAGCCGCTTGCCGGTCTTGTAGGTCACGCAGCGCAGGAATCGCTTGAACGCGCGTTTCCACCGGCGCAGACCCTTTTCGGATACACCTTCCAGATCGAGATACTCCTGCTCCTGGGGCGGTTGGTTGGGAAAGGCGATCATCGAATAGGGCGACCCCGCACCCATCATGCACAGGGCGAATTCGTCTTCTTGCGGCCGATCGAACCCGGCCTTCATGTTGTCCATCGGCCGACTCGATGGCATCAGGAAGCTTAACCAGCCGGTGAACAACCCCTCGGTCAGGAGGAAGTGATTCGGATCCATGCACTCGTAGGTCGTCGGGAAGCCAAAACGCTCATCGCGAATCATGAATTCGTGCAGCAGCGTGGTCCCGGTTCGCCAGTGACCCAAAATGAAGACTGGCGGCTGGGTGATCCTGGTCTTGCGCAGAACCCGCCCGAAGATCGCATCTTGCAGGAGGCGCAGCAGCGTGTGATTGAAGCTGACAAACGTGACGATGACCGCGATGTACCAGTAACGAAATTCGACGGCGCAGCGGTTGCGAAAAAGCAGGCCGAGCCAGGCGAAGAAGTCGCAGCCTTCCCACATGCGCGGCGCCCACTCGGGCTTCTTCGCAGCTGGGATGGGGGGTAGGGCGGGGGATTGTGACATCGCGTTGCCTTTGGTTAAACGGAAGCGCCAGCGATCGAAAATCTGTCCGTCGCTGGCGCTTCCGGCTAACGAATTATTCTTACTCGCGCCGGGCCGGCATGCACACCAGGACCATGACGATAATGGCGGCGATGCCCGCCAGGGTGTAATGGACGGCAGGCGACGGCGTCTGCGGAGCGACTTTCTGCAGGTCGTCCGCCTTGGGGGGACTTGGCGCAGGCTGGGCCCGAGCTGGCAGAATCCCGCCGAGCCACAGACTTGCAGCCAGGGCGCCAATAAGCAAGAATCGTCGCATAGCGTTCCCGTCCCCGGTCAAATCCGATGCGGCGCCAGAAGCGTCAACGGGTAGATTTCGATGTTACGCAAAACCCAGTACGACACGATGACGAAAACCAAAAGAAAAACCGCCCAACCCGGCGTGCGCCGCTTGATGCGTCTTCCCGTCCAGGCGATGTAGTACGTCTCCACGGCCACGTAGATCAGCAACGGCGACACCAGCACGAAGAGGGGATTCCACGCGAACGCCTGCGCCAGATCGCCATGTAAAAGCGAATGCACGCAGCGCGTGGCGCCGCAGCCGGGGCAATGCAAGCCGGTCAGCCAATAAAACCAGCAGGGCGGAAAAAAGGAATACTCCGCCGGAGGAAAAGCATAAAGGATCGACGCCGCGCCGGGAACCACCACCGACGCCAACAACACCAGCACGACTTGCGCGCGGCGACCGCGGGCACGATCGGGCGGTGGCGGTGGGTTGGCAGGGGCTGTTTCCGTGGACATCGACATCGGGCACTCACTTGGTCGCCGCGGGTTTCGTTACCATCAAGAGGAACGTTGGATTCAGGGCTTCGAAACGCAGGGTCTCCAACTGCTCCGTGCCGCGGGCAATGTTGACCAGCATACCCTGCACCGGAGAGGCGATCTCTTTGAGCGCATTATAGACCGCGCCCAGGCCCTCGAGGGAGGCCGTGTTGACCACCAGTCGGCCGCCGGGACGCATCGCCTTGAACGCGGCGACCAGCAGGCGCGAGGCCTCGTGGCGAATCCCACCCACGAAAATCGCGTCGGGCGCAGGCAGCCCGGCGAAGACCGCGGGCGCCAACCCGTGGACCGCAGTCAGATTCTTCACGCTGAATGTCTGGGCGTTGGCGACAATCAGGTGATAATCGGCCACGTCTTGTTCGATGGCATACACCATGCCCCCGGTGGCGAGTTGAGCGGCCTCGATCGCGACGGCGCCGGAGCCAGCGCCGATGTCCCACACCACGCTGCCGGGTTGAACATCGAGTTGCGCCAGCGCGATCGCCCGCACCTCGGCCTGGGTGATCAATCCGCTCTTGGGGCGAGATTGAATGAAAACGTCGTCCGGATTCCCGAAGCGGCGAAACTGATGCGACAGGCGCTGCTGATCAGGCCGGCCTGGCTTGCGCTTGAGGATCATCACGTTCAGGGCGGCGAATTCCATCTCCTGAATTTCGCTCAACTCGCCCTGGGTCACGCGCTCATCGGGCGCGCCGAGGTTCTCGCAGATGAACGCTCGAAAGTAATCCAGGCCACGCGCCAGCAACTGGCGGGCTATGGCCGGTGGCCCTTCGTCTTCGCTGGTGAAGATGCCGACCGTCTCGGCGGTGCGGATGCGATCGAGCACGCTTTCCAGCGAATGGGTGGCCAGGTTCGTGAGGTAGGCTTCCTCCCACGATTCCTTGACACGGGCAAATGCGAGTTGCATCGAACTGACGTGAGGCCAAACCTCAAAGCGCTCCTGCCCGAGCTTTTCGCACAAATACCGCGCGACGCCGTAAAAAAGCGGATCGCCGCTCGCCACCACCACCATGCGCTTTTTGCCCAGGTGGGTTTCCAGCGTTTGTACGACTTCGGGCAGGTTGGCGCCGATCGCCAGCCGCTGGGCGGAAAGCTCCGGCACCAGGGCGAGCGTCGGCTCGGAGCCGAGGACGAGGTCGGCGGACTGGAGCAATTCGCGCGGTTTCCCCGTCAGCCCTTGCAGGCCGTCGCTACCGATGCCGATGATGTGGATTTTCTTGTCAACGGTCACGGGAATCGTCCATTCGTTTCGCGCTCGCGCGGCGCCGCACGGACGGTAAGCGAACACGCAAATTATTTCGCCGCCGCGACGACCTTCTTGGCGGCATCGGTCAAATCGGTCGCCGTCGCCAAATTTAGGCCGCTTTCTTGCAGGATGCGCCGACCCTCGCCAACGTTGGTTCCCTCCAGGCGCACGACGAACGGGACCTTGGGCTGCACTTCCTTGAACGCGGCCACGACGGCGTTGGCGATGGTGTCGCACTTCATGATGCCGCCGAAGATGTTGATCAACACCGCCTTGACGTTGGGGTCTCCCAGCAGGATTCGCAAGGCTTCCGTAACCTGATCCTTGTTGGCGCCGCCGCCGACGTCGAGGAAGTTCGCGGGCTCGCCGCCGTGGTACTTGATGATGTCCATCGTGCTCATCGCCAGGCCGGCGCCATTGACGAGGCAGCCGATGTTGCCGTTGAGACTGATGAAGCTGAGCCCCGCGCGCGCCGCGCGCAGCTCGGCCGGGTTTTCCTCGGACTCGTCGAGCAATTTTTCGACGTCGGGATGGCGGAACAGCGCGTTGTCATCGAAGGTAATCTTGGCATCGAGGACGATCACCTCGCCTTTGGGGGACACGACGAGCGGGTTGATTTCCGCGAGGCTGCAATCCTTTTCGAGGAAGACCTTGGAGAGCGCCATCATGATCTTCTCGGCTTGCCCGACTTGTTCTCCTGTGAACCCCAGTTCAAAGGCCAGGCGCCGCGCCTGGAAAGCCAGCAGGCCGGTCTCCGGGCTGACGGGGACTTTCAAGATTTTCTCGGGCGTCTTGGCGGCCACCTCCTCGATCTCGACACCACCTTCGGCACAGGCCATGAGGATTGGCATGCCGATGGTGCGATCGAGGACCATGCCGATGTAGATTTCACGGGCGATGTCGGCTGCCTCCTGGACGAGAATCTTGGAAACCTTTTGCCCGTCCGCGCCGGTTTGCTTGGTGACGAGGGGGAACTTGAACATGACGTCGGCCACCTTGCCTACGTCCTCTCGGTTCTTGATGAACTTGACGCCGCCGAAATCGGCCCCGGAGTCCTTGAAACGCCCCTTGCCCCGCCCGCCGGCGTGAACCTGGGCTTTTAGGACCACCGGCCCGCCAAGTTTGTCAAAGGCGGACAATGCGTCTGCCGCGCTTGACACGACAAGGCCGCGCGGCACCGAGGCGCCCGCCGCGGCGAGTAGTTCTTTGGCCTGGAATTCGTGGATTTTCATGAGTTGCCTTTCTAACTGGAATCTTGTTTTTATAGGAAGCGTCGGCTGCATATCCAGTCCGGGCGCCCAGGCAATCCTGATTGGCTCAAATTGGGGCGTCGCGGAATGCCGACGCGCGATCGATCGCGAACCCTTGATGCCCGTCGCAGGGTCGAAAGGGGGTGACGTGAAGAATCAGTACGCGGAATCAAGAATCTGAGAACGTACCAGCCCCACGCGCCACCGTGGGGTTGCTTGAACTTCAAGCGGTCCCCACGGTGGCGCGTGGGGTGGTTTTTTTGTTCCTTTTTTGCAAGTCGCGCGACTAGCGCAC
The DNA here is from genome assembly GCA_016191165.1 of Planctomycetota bacterium. Classification (GTDB taxonomy): domain Bacteria; phylum Planctomycetota; class Planctomycetia; order Gemmatales; family Gemmataceae; genus SIAQ01. The sequence goes on along the minus strand of JACPPF010000071.1, from coordinate 107,253 downwards.
GGGCCGGCGCTCCCATTCGTGGCGAACTTTCGTCAGGCCGTAGGCGCACAACTCAAAACGTTCACTCAACCGTCGCAGGACGGGCGATTGCTCCTGGAATGGCGCCCCCTCGAACGTACTGGCGATGTAATAGGAACGTTTACCCTGCTCGCAATAGTCGATGAAATGATCCATGTGCAGGACTGACCGCAAGTTTTTGAGCATCTCCGGATAGACGCCCGTCCAGAACAGCGTGAAGTCGCCGATATGCCGATGCATCTCCCGGCTCGTGCGGCCTTCCGGTGGCAGGGCCTCGACCTCCATCAGCATTTGCGCGACCTCCTCCAGCCGGCGCCCGGTGCTGGAACGCAGCTTGTGGATGGCGTCCATGTGGACAAAACGCGAGAGCAGTTCAGAAAGATAATCGACGAGCGGCGGATCGGCGACGCCCATTTCGCTCATGAAAGTCTGTTCCGTCAGCCCGGAAAAGAAATGCTGTAGCGGATGGTCGGCGGTGAGGTTGAACATGTTGGTGCCTCCTCGCTCCTGAAGCCTGGGCCCCGCGCTGGCGCCTGAGCCTAATAAAATTGTAGCGCACAAATCGACGTCCCGCAACTCGAACGCGCCAAGGCGCTGAAAATTGCGCCGCGGCCGGCCTGGTTCGTGAAAACGGTCGGGGGCAGATGGGAAAAGGGAGGTTCTCTCAAGATCCCCTCATCTTTCCTTCGGCACGGCAGATGGGAAACCTTACCAAAAACGTGACAAAAATCCCATTCGGGAAGCGAATTCATTCCTGGGCGCCTGGTTATGATGCCCGGCCTGGGTCCATGGTGCCCCCGGGGCAAAAAGAAAGGCCCAGGGAAAGCTATCCCCTGGGCCGATTGAAACTTGTTTTTCTTACTTGTTTAAACCAGGAAGTCCTGGTCCGCCCTTCGGGGTGGCGCCTGGGCCCGCGGTCAGGCCGCTGAAGCGACGGGCGCGTGCCCGCGCCTCGCTCAGACGTTCCTCCCGCTCGCGGGCGCCCTGGTTGAGATCGGGATCGGAGTCAACGCGCGAATTGAGGACGGTGAGCTTGCCATCGGCGGTAAGAATCAATGCCTCGACGGCGGTTTCCTCGTCGAGAACATTCGTCGCCCCCTTGCCGCGTTTGCCGCCGACGAAGTCGATGAGGACTGGCGCCTCCTGCGGAATCGCGTTGCCCTTGGCATCGATGACTTCGCTGATCATGTCGATCCTGAGGCCAGGCCTCATGACGCGTTTTCTCTTGGCATTCAGTGCTTCAAGACTGAAGGGGATTTGAAACGTATCCAGGAGTTCGCGCCAGACGGGCGCCTGGACCGCGACGCTGACGCCGATCTTTTCGCCGCGGGCCACTTCGACCCGCTCGCCAACCGTCCAGGCGCCAATGACCAGAGGGTCCGGGCTGACGGCAAGAACGTGTTTTTTTTGCACCCATTGGTGGATCTGGAAAGTCGCCTTTTCGCGAGCAGCCTTGACGTCAAAGGTTGGGGCGGATGGTTTTTTGCCAAGTTTGGGCTCCTTGGCTTCGTCAAAAACTTGCTGATCGAGAGCGAAGAGGTGGTATTCCTCCGGGATGGAGATGTCCGGGGTATATTCCCACTTGGACAATAGCTCGGCGTCCTTGGCCAGGGTGTTGTACTGAACGAGTTGTTCCTTCTTGTAGTTGGGATTGGCCATGCGCACCTGGATGGCGTAGCGATATTTTTTGCCGGGCAGGACATCGGGATCGATGAACCGAACGAAAGCGTCGCGGTTCCAGTCGCCGGAGGTTGCATTGTTGCCGCCGCCGCCAGATTTTGGCATGGGTCCGAAGCCTGGTTGTGAGCCGCCGCCGTTGGGTTTTGGTCCGCCTGGTCCGAGGTTAGGCGGTTTGCCGCTGCCCTGTTTGCCGCCCGGTCCGCCGGTTCCACCGCCAGTCGAGGCGGCGTGCCAGGGGCTGAAGTATTTGCCGTCCTGGTTGCCGGCGCCCTGGCCGGGGATGCCAAAGTTGCCCTTGTTTTCGCTCGGCTTTTCGCCGCGGAATTTGCCCAGGACGTGGAACCAGTTGAACTCGGGTGTTTTGGCGTAGAGGCGTTTCCAGAGCAAGAGGTCTTTCTCTTTGAGGTCATCGGGCTTGATGTTGCCAGGCTTGTGTTTTGGGGCCGCGGGGACGAGTTCATCGTCGTCGTCGCCCTTCATGGGGTTATCCTTGCCACCCTTGTTTAGGCCGGGCAAACCGATGCCAGACCCGCTGCCTTTCTTGGGCCTGGGATCGCCGACGCCGCCGACTTTGCCGAGGCCGCCGACATCGCTTGATTTTTTTTCGCCTTCATCGTCGCCCAGCGCCAGGACGAAATCGCCGACACGAATCTTGGGATACAAGCCCTCGGCCAACTTCGGCATCGGGGTCTGGAGGCCCTCGAAGATAAAGGGCTCCATGGCGACCGGGCTCACGTCATCGAAGACGGCGACGTTGAGCAGTTTTTCGAGGGCGGGCGACTTGGTGAATAAGCCTTTTTCGGGATCGTAATACATCAGGATTGCCCGATTCGCCTCGATCTCCTCGCCATTGGGTTTAATCTCGTAGCGAAGAACATTGATGCCAACCGGGTAGGGCAAATCGTCGCGGTTGACGTTGAACATTTCCTGCTGGCTGGCGATCTTCAGTGCGCGCTGGTATTCCAGCATTTGTTGCTTCATGGGAAAGACGGCCGTGACGACGACCATGCGGTAAGGGGCGGCCTTGTGCATGTAGCGAGCCCCGCTCGTGGCCGCGCCGCCGCCGCCGATGAGACCGGGTTGCCCACCTCCGAGCCCAGGCTTACCCTCGCCATCGCCGCCGGCGATCGGTTCGAGCGTTTTCACACCGGCGTCGTCCTTGGCGTGGAGAAGCACGCATTTGGCGACGTACTTGATGTTGACGTTTTCCTTCAGGACCGCGAATATCTTCGGGTTCATGCGCTTGTCCTGACCCTCCGGGTCCAGGTTGATGTAACGATTGGGAGTGTGAGCGGATTGAATGGAGGGCCAAAGGCCGTCATCCTTCAGGCGTGCTTCAATCTTCGGCGGCAAAGGGGCGGCCTGCGAACTGCTCACTCCACTTGCGACCCGCTGATACTCCTTCTCCATGGCTTCCACCCACGTCATGTTGGTGCCCTCCGCCCGGCTCGCGCCCATGGCGCGCAGAAGCCCGAGAACGCCCAGCGTCAGGGCGACAAATGCGCAGGTGCCGAGAGCGACCTTTTCGCCGTGGTTGAAAAGGAATTCCTTCACGCCGGACAGGTCGATTTTCTTGGCCATGATGCAAGCCTCCCGAATTCTTGGTGTGGGGCACGCTTCCGTCAGGCAGGAATTCCAGTCTCCTCGCGCCTGGGAAAGATCGGGCTGAAAACCCTGACCAACGGCCATGTGCTCCACGGAAGTATCGTCAAAGGTATTGTGTCAGATACGCTTGTGAAAAACAAACGCAAATGCTCATTCTTTCTTTTGGGTCTCTGGACGCGGGGGATAGCGCTGGTAGAGCGTCATGATGCCATAGATCACCATTTCCATGTTGGCCTGGCGGTCGGCCCCGGCGCCGCCGGAACCCTGCCCGCCACCGGAGCTTCCTTTGGCGCCCATGGGATCGAAGACGCCTCCTTTGGAACCGGAACCCTGTTTGCTCGGCCCATCGTCGTTTTTGCGTTCGGAGATCGGGGGTTGCAGCGAGCCGATGTACTGGTTAAGGAGAACCTGGGTTTCCAGAAACCGCAGCTTTGAGTTGTTGAACGCGGTCAGAACGCGATCCACATGGTCTTGATCGACAATCACCGAGACGGCGACCGGAATTCGACGGGACTGTGGCGTGACCGAGGCGTACCGGTGGGTCCACAACCCGTGCGCGAGCATTTTCTTATTTCCCGTGGCGCCGCCACCCTGTCCGCCGCCGCCGGGGCCAAAACCACCTGAACCAACCTTGAGACCGCCGCCCGGACCTGGGGGGCCGCCGGACTGTTTGTCCTTGTCGCCGTCTTTGGCGTCAGGCGCCAGGACGAGAGGCCTCAGACCCTCGGGAAAGGTGCGATGGGAATGCGAAAGTTCGCCGGCGCCGTTGGAGCCGATGGTGATTTGATCGATGCGTTTGATCGCAGCGCCTTCCCAGCCGATCACCTGCTCGACCTTATAGACGCCTTTGCGGCGGGCGCTTTTGTTGGAATACGGAATGTTACTTACGATCGAGTCCTTGCCGCCGGCAGCGCCCGCCGGCAGGAGGGGCAGCCCGCTGATGGTGATCAACTCGGGATCCTGGCCGACATCCAGGTTCATGGTAACGAGAAAACTCACGTCGAGGCGCTGGCCGCGCGGGAGTAGATTCTTCAGAGTTACCGAAAGGTTGTCTTTGCCGTCCAGGCTCAGGATCATTTCAAAGTTGGTATTACGAAAGACCTGGGCCACGCCGCGGTCTTCGGGGCTGCGTTTTTTGCCCTTGGCGTCGCCCTCGACTCGCCGCAGCACCTTGACCTCGTCGTTGACGGAACGAATGATGCGGTAGATTTCTTGCTGGATCCAAATGTCTTCCTGGGCGATCCACGCCTCGTCGGAAAAGTTGGAGCGGGTGTCCCATTCCTTTTGCACGTAGCGAATGAACTTTTCTTCTGGCAGGGTGTCAGGCCGATAAAGCCAGTTGCGCAGCTGGACGATTCCCTGGCCTTTTTCATTAAGTGGTTCGACGGAACGAAGGATGGTGTGGATTTGTTCCTTGTAGGATTCCGCGAACACCGCCTGCTCGACGTCGCGAAGCGGATCGTTGAAGAACTTGCCGACCTGGAAACGAACCGCAAGCACTTTGCCCCTGTGCTTGGGAAGGCCTTCTTTCGCCAGCCAGCCAAGCTCCTTGGTTTCCCCCTCCAAAATGATTTTCTGATCGACGGTTTTGGTGCGAAACAGCTTGAATTCCTTGGCCTTGCGGGTTTCCAGCTTGAGTGAATCGCGCTCGATGCTGGTCAGGATGCCATGAACGAGTTCGTCGGTGTCCGCGGGCCAGCTGTCCTTTTCTTTTCCAGACGCCTTGGTCACGGTTATCTCGTTGGCAAAGTTGCCGTCGAAGAAGGGAAATTGATCTTCGACCGCCTTCGCCCAACGAAACAACGGGGCCTGCGTTTTGTAAGCATAGGCCCAAACGGTGGACTCTTTCGCTTTCGCGCGTTCAGCATCCTTGGTTCGCTGGTCGATCTGAAGGGGGCCCGTGAATTCTTTCAGGGGCTTGGCCGACCCGAGCGCGCCTTTGGGACCTTTTTTCTCGGTTTCCGCGTTGACGAGCTGGAGATAGACCAAGCCGAAAAGAGTCACGGCCACCGTGACGCCGAGCATGATCCAGAAGCGATTCTTCAGGAGCGCGTCTTTGTTGATTTTCACGGCCATGATGCCACCTTTATGAGTACGAGTGGGAAACCTCAGCGGCGGATTATCCGGTTGGCGCGACGCCTGCGGTACTGCGGTTTGAAACGAACACCGGAAATAAAAACACCGACAGGGGCCAAGTCATTTTTCGGTCGTGCCGAATTCGATCACTTCCTGGGAGGCGATCGGTTCCCGCCAGATGAAGAGGATGACGAACTCGGTGCGCGGCACGGCGTTGGGGTTGGCGAGGCCGGGCGTGTCTCCCTTGGGGGCGTTTCCGCTGGGGAAATCCTTGCTCCCTTTGCTCTTGTCGGGTCCGCCGGGGATATTCCCTAGGCCCGGCTGCCCGCCGCCACCGCCGCCGCCACCGACGAAGATTGACGAGGCGACTTCGCCGATGGGTCGCCAGCCATCGCGATTAATCTTTTTCTCGCCTTCTTTCTGGTCGCCCGGTTGCCCTGGGGTACCGCCGATTTTCCCGACGTTAGGCCCGTCACCGATGCCCCCTGGCTTGCCTCCGCCTGTCCCGCCGGTCAGGCCTTTGACGAGGACTGGCAGATTGGATTGGCCAATAATCTTGAATCGGCCAGGAACCGGCGACTTTTCAGTGACGTTCTTATACAGGTGCAAAAAGCTGACACGAGATTGGACACGTTGTTTGAGATCATTGAAAGCCGGATGCTTCTGTATGAAGTACTTTGGATCATTAAGGTTTGCTATGATGGTGTCATCCACGAACTTCTCGCCTTTCTTGAAGTAAGTGTAACCACGTACCTCAACAACCCAACCTTGTTTCGGGAGCAGTTTTTGCTTGGCCTCGTTTTCCTTGTCGTCAACGTAGGCTTTGACCACCTTTTTCTCTTCATCTGTCATGCCAGGGAGCTGGCTGCCGTCGGCGTAAATCTTGGCGAAAAACGGTAGTAAATCGTCAGAATACATGGCATTGATGCCGGCGACGTTGATCTGGATGAGGTTCTGTTTGAGTTCGTGTTCAATCTTGGTCATGTCCGATGGCGACTTGTCCTTGAGTTGGCCCAGCTTCTGTTTCTCAAAGGTGACAAAGGCGTCCTGTGCGTCCTTGTTCCAGTAAAGGCTTTTCACCGGTTTCAGGGCGACCTCAATGGGCAGGCGGTCGCCGTTGGGTTGCGGCGTGGCCAGGTTGACGTACTGGTGCAGCATCTGCCAGTTGAGCCGTTCGTTGGCGCCGGCGCCGATTTGATCGAGGCTGTCGAGGTGTTTTTTCAGTTCGTCCTCGGCGGCCTTGCGATCGTCGGCCAACTTTTTGGCGTCCTTGACCTTGTTTTCGAGTTTAAGCTTGCTGCCCTTGACCGCGGCATTGGTGACCGCGTTTTTCTCCATGCCGCGGGCGAAGGCCAGCATGAACATCCCGAAGAGCAGACACGCCGCCGCCGCCACCGCCCAGGGCTTCTTGCCGCGAATGACGCGCTCGAGCCGAACCTCGTAGGGTAGGAGATTGGTTTGCAGCTTGGCTTCCTTGAGCCCTTGCAGCGCCAGGCCATAGGCGACGCCGAAGCTCATGATATTTTCCTTGAACGTCGGGGCGGTGGTCACCGATTCGCCGGTCGCGCGTTCGAGACTCTGAAACTTGCGGACCTCAAGCTGCAGTTTTTCTTGTAGGAACTTCTGCAGGCCCGGCAGCCGAAACGCATTTCCCAGGCCGACCATGTATTGAATCTGCGCATTGCGGTGCGTGTTGGTGAAATACCCGAGCGAGCGCTGCACCTCACCGACGAAATCGTTGAGCACTTGCTTCAACGACGACAAAATCTTCTTCAGGTCCGGCGACTTGGCCGCGTTTTTCTTCAGGTGCTCGGCCTTGGCGAAGGTGAGCTTGAGTTCCTTGGTAAGGGCGCGGGTGAAATGGTTGCCGCCGATGGGGATGGGACGCTGCCAGATGATGCGTCCGCCGTTGGTGATGACGAGGTTGGAGTTATCGGTGCCGATCTCGAGGGCGACGACGCATTCGTTGGAGTCTTCACCATCGTCGCCTGGGGCGTCGTTGCCTTTACCGAGCAGGTCATAGGCGAGGAAATTGCACAGGGCGAGCGGCGCCATCTGAACGAGGTGGACCTCGACGTTGACTTCCTTGAATTGACGAATGGCCCGCGTGACCATGTCGCGTTTCATGGCGAACAGGCCGATTTCAGTTTCCAGGGCCAGGCCGTCGATGATATCGCCCTTGTTGAGGCGTTGAAAATCCCAGACGACCTCTTCAAGCGGGAAAGGAATCTGCTGCTTGGCCTCAAACTTGACGATGTCGGCGATTTTCTTCTCGTCGACGGGAGGCAACTTGACGAAGCGCGCCAGCCCGCTTTGCCCCGGCACGCTGATGGCGATCAGATCGCCCTTGATCTTGTTGCGCGACAGGAACTGGTTAAGCGCCTCGCGCGAAAGTTCATCCGGATCAGCGTCAGGCTGGCTGAGAATTTTCGGATGTTCGATGTAGTCGAATGCCGTGGCGGCGACCAGGCCGTCCTTCATCTCCAGACGCATAGCCTTGAGCGCGCTCTGGCCAAGGTCAATGCCCCACACCGCGGGAATTCGCGCAGCCATGAAAATTCTCCGATATGAAAATCACCAAACAGGCCGACTGGCCTTTTATCGGCGGACATGCGAGTCGATACGTTGTCGAGATAACCCACTCACCCTTCATCTACAATAACCAGGCGCAAACCGTCTTGTCAACCACTAAATTCGGCAAGTGCGGACAAATTCCCCCGACCCGCATGTCGTAGGTCAGGCTTTCTAGCCTGACAAACCCCGGCAAACGTCAGGCTAGAAAGCCTGACCTACTTGAAACTGAAATGCCAGCGCGCCGCGCTGGGCTGAATCGGCGCCTATGATGGTAGAAACCGATCCGCCACGGAGAATGCCATGCCTGGAACCAAACTGCTGACCAAACTCGACGCTGCAACCGGCCTGAGGCTCGCGTGGCGAACCGCCCAGGACCTCGGCTATTCGCTGACGCCGCTCGGCGAGGGGGCCAATCGCTTCACGGCGACGAAGGGGAGCATGTTGGGCAGTTTCCTCGCCGGCGCCCTGGCGCCGTACTGCGCGTTCGAGATCTCCACCGGTTCGTACTCGGACGCCAACGAAATCATTCTCGAAAAAAATAGCCCAGGCCTTCTCATCGGCAAGATGGGCCTGAACAAGGTGAACCGCCAGGCCGACGAATTGATCGCGGCCATCGTCAACGCGATCGAACGCGAGGGAGGCACGATCCTGGAGCGCAAGGATTTTTAGCCCGTTTGGCCGGTCGCCTTTGGTGAGTGCGATTCAAACACGTTCAAAACCCCTTCGCCTTGTCCACGACACAAAGGAGAGGCTCGCCGGCGACGAAGCGGCGCACATTCTCGCGGAAGAGCCGCCATTGCCGATCGCGCGCGCCGTCCGACTGTCCGCCCAGGTGCGGGCTGATGACGACGTTCGACATCGTCCACAATGGGTTGCGGTCAGGCAACGGCTCGGGATCGGTCACGTCGAGGCCGACGCCGGCGATCCGCTTTTGATTCAGCGCGGCCAGCAAATCCTTCTGCATCACCAATCCGCCGCGCGCAATGTTGATGAAGTACGCCGACTTTTTCATGGCGTCAAATTGCGCGCTGCCGAACATGCCCCTGGTCTGGGCCGTCAAAGGACAGGCCAGCACGACGACGTCGGCTTGCTTGATCCGGTCCATCAACTTGGCGGGTGGCTCCAGGCTGAAAACGAATGTCGGCTTGATCATCGCCAGGTTCGGATCAATCGCCATGACGCGCATGCCGAACGCCTCGGCCCGCCGCGCGATCTGCGTGCCGATGCCCCCCAGACCTACAATCAGCATCGTCTTGCCGTGCAACTCCTGCGCCTTCGAGGCGTTCTTCAATCGCTTCCAGCGTTCCAGCGGCAGCGGAATCGCGGCCTTGCGATGCAACTCCGGCGCCAAGCCACGCGTCAAGGCGAGCAGAAGCGCCATGGCCTGGTCGGCAACGTTGGGGCCGTAGAGGCGCGCGGTGTTGGTGAGCGTGACCTTGCTGTTGACAACCGCCGGCACCAAATCCGTTTCAACGCCAGCATGACCGACCTGAATCCAGCGCAGTTTCGGATTGGCCTTGACGATGTCGGCCGTGCAGAAGCCCAGCACCGCGTCGGCGCCGACGGCTTCCTTCGCCGCCTCGTCCGCCGACTTGACCGGAATGAAGAAAACGTCCGGGGCGATGCGTTTGAGGTCAGCCAGCCGTGCTGGCATGAACGCGGGAACGACGATCTTCTTGGGCGCCGTCCAGCCCTTGTCGCTTTTTGTCGGCGAGATTCCTTCGTAAATGCCAAAGTCCTCGACGAGGTCCCACGGCATCGTCCGGCCCGTGAGCTCGTCGAAGACGTACTTGATGTTTTCGGTGCGCTCGCGCGCCTCGATGCCGGTCCATTCCTTGTGCCACGGCATGTCGATGGTTTTGATGATGTCCTCCACGTCCTTGCCCGCGTCGATGCCCTTTTTGACCTGGGCACGCAACTCGACGAAGTACCGTCGTTGTTTGGCGAGCACGTCCTTGCCTGTCAGGGGCCCATGCCCGGGACAGACAAGTTTCACGTCGAGTTGTTGCGCCTTCTCCATGACGCGAATCCACGACGCCGTGTCGGAATGGCCGGTGTAATTGTAAGGCCCGTTTGTGCAGGCATCGCCGGTACACAGGATCTTGTGTTTCGGCAAATACAGCATCGCATCCCCGGCCGTGTGGGCGTGGCCCAGGAACAACAGTTCGACGCGCTGCTTCTTGTCCTCGAAGACGAGCTTTTGATCGAAGATCAGGTCGGGGACCTTGAGGTAGCTGTCGGCGATGTCCTTGCGTCCGGTCGGCCCCTTGCCGGCCTCGGCGAATTCTTTGGGCCCGTTGACGCGGAGCAAACGAGCGGTGTTGGCCGACGCGATGATCGTGGCGCCTTGTTTGGCGAACACGGCGTTGCCATAGGCGTGATCGCCGTGGTGGTGGGAGTCCATTACATAGCGGATCGGCTTATCGGTTGTTTTTCGTATGGCCTTGATGACGTCGCCGGCTTCCTTGGGAAAGTTGGCGTCGTAGACCATGACGTAATCCTCGAACACGATCCAGATGTTGTTGGACCCGCCGAAGACGACGTTCTTGTCGGTCGCGCTGATCGACGAGAAGCGGAAGAAGACGCCGGGCGCGACCTCGCGCACGTCGTTGAACTTCATCTTCGGGATATCTTGACCGCGAACAGCGTTCAGCGCCATGCTGAGGACGAAAAGCACTGCCAACCACCGAACCGAATTTCGCATGAGCAAAGCACTCCTGTTATCAACCCCGCGCAACCTGATGCCAATAAGTAAAAACTCGTGCAGGCGAGCCGCTTGCACGCCGGTTCACCGCACGGTTTGAACCTTGACGACGGCGTTTTTCGGAACCGCGAACAGCTGGACGTGCCGGCGAAAATCGCGCGTGCGCCCTCGTGTGTAGGCGAAGGCCGCGGTTTTGCCGTCTTCGCTGAGTTTGCCGGCAAGCCGATCCTGCCCCGAACCGCCCCACGCAAAGAAGACCAGCTTTTCCTTGGTGAAATCAACCTGCTTCTTGACCGCGCCGGCTTTCGGGAACGCTTTGTCGAATTCGTCGACACTCGTGAAAACCCTCGGTTCGCTCACGCGCCCCTTCGCGAAATCGACTTTCAAACCCTTGGCGTCGATCGCGCGCAACTTGCCGAGGTCGTCGGCAGCAAGGGCCAGCGGGGCGATGAAAAAGATGCCCGTCAGGACAATTCGTTGCAATCTCATTGAAAACCTCCGATTGGGATACTTCACACGACGTATTCGATCACCCCATCGTTTAGCCGCGATACCGTTCGTCGAAGAGCACTTGACCAACGGACCAGTCCCCAGCGCAAGCTGGGGTTTTGCGAGGCTGCCCGAACCCCACGCCTGCGCGTGGGGCTGGTATCGCTCCGCTTGACGACCGGTAATGCGGCTAAACTACCACTCCAGCCAGCGCCCCACGTTTTTTTCCTTGGCGCGAGCGACCACCTTCGCCGCGGTGGCGACATCCTCGATCGCCAGACCCAGCGATTTGAACAGGGTGATCTGTTCGGGCGTTTCGCGCCCCTTGCAGCGGCCGGCGACGAGGGTGCTCAGTTCGCGCACGTCCTTCCAGAGCAGCGCGCCGGTGTCGATCGCTTCACGGAAATCACCGGCCTCGATGTGGGCCTGTTCCTTTCCATCGACGATGATGACCTGGGCGCGCCGCACCGTCGCGACGTCGATCTCCGATTTGGCCAGGAAGTTCGAGCCAATGATATTCAGGTGGGCGCCGTTTTCCAACCATTCACCCAGCAACACGGGGTCCCGGCTGCTGGTGGCGGTGATGACGATATCCTTGCCCCGGGCGGCATCCTCGGGTCGGGCCGCGGGTTCGACCGGGCACTGGCACAGCGGCGCCATCTGCTCGCAGAACGTCTTGAGGTTTTCCGGGTTGCGCGCGTATACGGCAATATTCTTAATCGCGCGGACCTGGCAGACGGCCAGGAGTTGCGTCCGGGCCTGCTTTCCTGCACCATAAAGCCCAACGGTGGCGGCTTCCGGTCGCGCCAGCAGCCGGGTGGCAACGCCGCTGGCGGCGCCGGTGCGAACCTGGCCGAGGTAGTCGGCCTGCACGATCGCCGTGAGTTCGCCGGACTTGCCGTCGAACAGGCCGACGTGAAAGCTGGTCCCACGCCGCGAGGTCGTGTACGCCTTGTACCCCATGACGCCAAGCGTTTTAGCCGACGCCGACATGACGTGCAGCATCGCATGGTCGGTTTGCGCCCGGGCGCGCGGAATATTCATGGCCTCATCGAGCCCGACCTTGCGCAGTCCTTCCTCGACCGCCTCCAGCGCCATATCCATGGTCAGGAGGCCGCGCACGTCGGATTCGTTGAGCAGGAGGAATGGCATGTTTGCCTCGATGCCGCCCGTTTTCTTGTCGATTGTCGGTTTGCCTTTGGCGAACGGGACAATCCCCACCCGCTCAGCAAATGCGAGCGGCTAAACACAAACCTAACCGGCCAGGAATTCCGCGAGTTTGTCAATTCCCTTGTTGATCTGTTCCCGGCTCGTCGCGAAGGAGAGGCGAACGTAGCCTTCCGCGCCGAAGGCGGCGCCTTGCACCATGTTGACATGCACGGTCGCCAGGGCGGCCGCGCAAAAGCTCGTGCTGTCGGTGATCAGGTGCCCGCGTAAAGTCTTGCCGAAGTAGGATTCGACATTGAAGAACGCATAAAACGCGCCGTCGGGGATCGGACAGCGAATGCCAGGCAAGTCGTTGAGCCGCTTGCAGACCAGATCGCGCCGGGCCTCGAATTCCTTGCGCATGGTTTCCACGCAGGCGGAGTCGCCGTCAAGAGCGGCGAGCGCAGCATATTGACTGATACTCGACGGGTTGCTGGTCTCCTGGCTTTGTACGTTTCCCATCGCCTTGGCGACGTGCAAGGGGGCGATGGCCCAGCCCATGCGCCAGCCGGTCATCGCGTAGCTCTTGGACACGCCGCTGATGGTGATGAGGTTGTCCGCCAGCCCAGGCCTCAACGTCGCGAAGCAGGTGGCTTTGGCCGAGCCGAAGACGAGCTGTTCGTAGATTTCATCGCTGATGACGCCGAGGTTTTTTTCGAGCGCGATATCGGCAAGCGCTTCCAGTTCGGCGCGCGTGTAAACGCTTCCGGTCGGGTTGCTGGGGGAGTTGAGCATGACGAGCCGCGAGCGCGGCGTAACCGCGGCCCGAAGCTGGGCCGGCGTAAGTTTGAAGCCGTTCGCCTCGGTTGTCTTCACCAGCGAATAGGCGGCGCCGGTCATCTGCACGAGGTCGCTGTAGCTGACCCAGTACGGCGTTGGAATGATGACCTCATCGCCGGGCCCAACTGTCGCGGCCAAAGCATTGTGCAGCGAGTGTTTGGCGCCATTGGAAACAACCACCTGCTCCGGGGTGAAGTCGTATCCGTAAGTTTTCTTATACCAGCGAACGATTGCGCCGCGCAGCTCGGCAATGCCCGCCGCCGCGGTGTAGTGCGTGTGCCCATCGAGCATCGCCTTGTACCCGGCGTCGCAGATGTGCTTCGGCGTGTTGAAGTCCGGTTCGCCCAGGCTGAAGTCGTAGACGGTCTTGCCTTCAAGTTTCAGTTGCCGCGCCTTCGCCCCGGCGGCCAGGGTCGCGGAGGGTTGCACGGCAGCGGCCATTTTCGAGATCGGGAGCATGTAGGTCGTCTCTACGGGGACAATTGGTTTCGACGGTTATTGTATGTCTGGTATGATGGGTTGAGGAGGACGGGTTGCGTATTCAACGATGATGGAGTGAACGGATGGTTTACCTTTCGCGGATCTACACCAAGACCGGCGACACTGGCGACACCGCCCTGGGCGACGGCAGCCGGGTAGCCAAGGATCATCCGCGCGTCGCGGCTTATGGAAGTGTGGATGAATTGAATGCGCTGCTGGGAGTTTTCCTGGCGAGTGTGCGAAGCACACCCACCCCCGGCTCCACTCCCAAGGGGAGAGAGGAGAAACTTGAGGCTCTGATTCGCAGCATTCAGAATGACCTGTTCGACGTGGGCGCCGATCTTTGCGTGCCCATTCAGCTGGACGACAAGGCTCTGCGGGTCGTGGCCGCGCAGGCCGAGAGTCTGGAAAGCGAAATTGATCAGTTCAACGAACACTTGCAACCGCTCCGCAGTTTTATCTTGCCGGGTGGCACGACGGCCGCGGCGTGGTGCCACCTGGCACGCACGGTGTGCCGTCGCGCGGAACGGGATGTGGTGACGCTTTCTCACGCCGAACCCGTTAATCCGCAAGTCATCGTATACTTGAATCGATTGTCGGATTTGCTTTTTGTGCTGGCCCGCATCTGCAATGGCGCCGGGTCGGAGGACGTGCTGTGGATTCCTGGAAAATCACGATCGGACCAACGATGATGGCCTTGGGTCACCGCCGTCGGCTGAGTTTCTCGCGCTGGGCGTGTTCGCGGATGGCTTCGAGATGCTCCTGCAGAACCTCCATCATGGCTTGCAGCTGTTCGCTGGCCTCCACAAATCGCCGGAGCCCATTCTGGAATGCAACCATCGTGGGATAATGGCTTTTCCGGCGAACGGGGCGGGACAGGTCGCGAAAATCCACGACGCGCGGCAAGAGGTGGGTATGCACCAGTTCAGCGAGTTCCCGAGCCGTCTTGTCAGAACTGGAAAGCAGTTGACGCAGGGGAAGACGACGAATCGGTTTTTCGCTCATGGCTGACCTCAGGGTGGAGAGTTGAGCGAATTATATCCCAAAACTCTCCTTTTTGTCAAATTCTCTGGCTTTTGAAATGATTGCGGGATAGGGTTTTCACGGGCGGCTTATTGGAGTCCGTGGCACGAGGGCGCCGAATTCCCATGCGGATTCTCCTGGTGGCTGACATTCATGCAAATTGGCCGGCTCTCCGGGCGATTGAGGAGCCGTTCGACGCGTGCCTCGTCCTGGGCGATCTGGTGGACTACGCGCTCGAGCCGACGCCCTGCATCGACTGGGTCCGCCGCAAGGCGACTCACGCCGTGCGGGGCAACCACGATCATGGCGTCGCCCAGCAGGTCCGCGTGCAAGGCAAGAACGGGTTCAAGTATCTCACCGGCGTGACGCGACAGGTGACGCAGGAGCGAATCTCCAGCGACGACCGCCGTTTTCTCGGCGCGCTGCCCGTCACCAAGCGGGTTTCGCTCGACGGCGTGAAATTCCTGATGGTCCATGCGACGCCGCGCGATCCGCTCGATGAATACTCCATCGCCGACGTTGACTTCTGGTCGCGCCGGCTCGCCGACGTGGACGCCCACGTCATTTGCGTGGGGCATACGCATCATCCCTACATTCTGGAAGTCGGCGACAAGCTGGTAATCAATCCGGGCAGCGTCGGCCAACCACGCGACAGCGACCCGCGCGCGTCCTATGCGATCATCGAAAATCAACGCGTCGAATTGAAGCGAATTGAATATGCAGTCGAGGAGACCGTCACCAGCGTCCTGCAAAGCGCGCTGCCTGAACCCGCCAAGGCGCTGCTCGCGGAGGTTTTCCGCACCGGTAGCCTCGCCAAGCCCGACAGCAGCCGCGTCAAGAGCGAACCGCCTACCACCACGATTCCCAATTCGGCCGCGTCCTGAAGAATTCGTGTACAACATCCTCCTTCTGCTCCTGACGATTCTGATTGTCGTCGGCTCGCTAGGCGCCGAAACGGCCGTCGAACCCTCCGGAAAAAAGCACCGCGGCAAACTCGCCCTAGAAAAAACCACGTGGGTCTTTCGCACCGAAACGGCCAAAACAATCGCGCTCGACAACCTGGCCTATGTCCGCTTCGATCGCCAACCCACGCCAACCCCGAAGGCTCCACTGCGTTGGTTGCTGCGCTTACCAGGCGGCCAGCACGTGACGGGCAACCTGCGGCGCGTTGACGAAACGAAGGTCGCCTTCGTCACCTCGTGGGGCCAGACCGTTACCGTGGCCCGCGCCCGCGCCGTCGGAATCGAGCAGGCCGACGACTCGCTCATCGTCGCCACCGACGATTTTGAATCGTCGCTCATGGGCTGGCAGATCCAGGGAAAGCCAACGCTGCAACACGACCTCCCCTTCTTCGGCAAATCGAGCTTGCGTTTGGATGCGTCGAAGCAAACGGCTACGCGAATCTGGAAACCGGGTGTCCGCACCGGCGTCGTTCGCCTGTTCGTGCGGACGATGGAGTCGCCTGCCAAATCCCCGAGGGCGATAGAAATTCTCACCGATCCAAAGCGTGCCGCGCCGCCGACGTTGAAAATCGCCGCCGGCGCTTACGAGTGCGTGAACCTGAAAAAGCCCTATGGGCGACTGAAGACCACGCAAGCCTGGCGAGCGTTTTCCGCAGAGGCCGGGAACGGTCGGCTCCGTATCTTCGTCGATGACACCTGTCTGGGCGAGACGACATTTACACCCGAGGAGGCGATCGTCGGCATTCGCATTATCGCCGGCGACGCCAGGCTTTGGATCGACGAACTATCCGCCACGCGCCGCGTCGCTCGTCTGCACTGGCCTCGTGCCGTCAAGGATCAGGACATGCTCTGGCTCGAAAACGGCGAGCAATTCTTCGGCCCCCTTGCCAGCGCCAATTCCGAATATGCGACGCTGGCCGCCAAGTTTGGTAATCGTAAAGTGTCGTGGGCCCGCATGCGCGGCATTCAATTTGCTCAGAAAAAGCAAACAGCGATTTCGGGCGAGTGGGATATTACCTTCCGCCCAGGCCCTGGATTTCCCGTGGACCGCGTGAGGGCAACGCTCGTACGCTGGAATGGTGATAGCTTGATGATTTCCCACGAAATCTTTGGCGAGTTAGCCCTCGGACGTGACCGACTCGACACTATCCGTCCCGCGGCCAAATAATTGCCACGCGCGGCGACAATTTGGCCATCCCTTCGTTAGCCGGAAGCGCAAGCGACGGACTTACCACACACCCGGAGGATTTGCACGATGTCACGCCTTCAAATCTGGATTCCTGGCACGGCCCTGGTTTTTGCCGCCGTCTTGTTATTGACACTGAACCCCAACGCCGACTCCGGGCAAGCCAAATCCGGCCCGAACGCCAAGGACGTGCAAAAGGTCGTCGATAATGCCGTCGGTTTCCTGAAGACAACGCAAAAGGCCGACGGCAGCTTCGCCGGCGGGTTCGCGGGACCGGGTATCACGTCGCTTGTGGCCGCATCGCTCGTCCGCAGCGGCGTCAACCCCAAGGAACCGATCGTCGCCAAGGCGCTCAAGTATCTCGAAAAGAAATCGAAAAAGGACGGCGGCATCTACGACATGGCCCTCGCCAACTACACCACCGCTGTGGCTATCATGGCCTTCAAGGAAGCCAACACCAATGGCGAATACACCGAAGTAATCAAGCGAGCGGCTGCGTTCATCAAGAAACTCCAGCACGAGGAGGAGCCCGGCCATCTCTTCCACGGCGGGTTTGGTTACGACAAGAAGGGCCGACCCGATCTCTCCAACACCGGCTTCTCCGTCGAAGCCTTGCTCGCGGCCGGGCTTTCCAAGGATGACCCGGCTGTCCAGAAGGCGCTCAAGTTCATCGGCCGATGCCAGAACCTGCCGGGCGAAACCAACGATCAGGCCTTCGCGAAGAATACCAGCAAGGACGACAAGGGCGGCTTCACCTACGACCCCAGCGCCGGCACCAAGAGCCCCTACAAGACCCCCGCCGGCGGCCTGCGCTCATTAGGTGGTATGACCTACAGCGGCCTGAAGAGCTTCCTCTACGCCGGCGTGGACAGAAAGGATAAACGCGTCCTCGCCGCCGTGGACTGGGTGCGCCACCATTACACCCTCGACGAAAACCCCGGCATGGGCAAGTCCGGCCTTTTCTACTACTACCACACCTTTGCCAAGGCGATGGACGCCCTCGGCGAGGATCCCTTCGTGGACGCCAAGGGAAAAAAACACGACTGGCGGCTCGAACTCTTCCAGGCCTTGAAGAAACAACAGCAGGCCAACGGCAGCTGGCGCAACGTCGGCGAACGCACCTTCGGCGAGGACAACGCCGACCTCGCCACGTCGTTCGCCCTCCTGAGCCTGAGCTATTGCAAAAAGCGCTAATTGCCGCTTTGAATTTCTCGGGACAATCGGCTACGATAAACCCCGCCTGGATTCATCCTAATCCAGGCGGTGTTTTTTGCGCGGAGATTCCATCCATGCTGCATCGCCTCCTGGCCGTCGCTCTGACGCTCACGCTTGTGCCGACACTGGCGCGGGCCGATGCGTTTGACAATTACATCAACTCCATCCTGGCCAAAATCCCGGATTCCAAGTTGGCCCTCAAGATCACCCGGCTGACACCGGAGCTGATGACGCAGCATAACCGCGCCCTGCCCGGCATCGTCTCCACGTTCATCGTCGTCAAGACCAACGACGATCGCTACGCCAAGCTCCTGGTCCTGCATGGCAGGCAGAAACTTTCCGACAAGGAATCGGTCCCGATCATGCTCATCGACCGCTACGTCACCTATCGCGAAGGCGAGGAACGCACGATTCATGCGCTCGGCAAAAACGTCCGCCTCTTCGACGGCTTTCGCTTCAATCTCGATCTCGGCCAGGTCGTGCCGAAGAACGTGGCCGCCGACTTGCGCGTCGGCGTCAAGGACAATTTCCCCTATCTCGAAACCGTCGGCAAGGCTCAGATGTACATCGTCACCAAGCACCTGCCCGAGGCCAATCCCGTCAAGCCCGCGAAGCTGGTCGTCGGCGCCAAGTTCGAAACGCGCTACTTCAACGGCGCCTACAAACTCCACGACGACGGGCGCCGCTCGGGCACCCTCCACCTCAAAGTTGATGCCAAGGGAGAGGTCAGCGGTCATTTCTACTCGGACAAGGATGGCCAAAAATACGAAGTCTCAGGCAAGGTGAGCCCCAACCCCCAACACAAGATCGACTTCTTCATCACCTACCCGCGCACCATGCAGTTCTTCACCGGCTTCCTCTTCACCGGCAACGGCGCCGCCATCACGGGGACATCCAGGCTGGAGATGCGCGAGACGGGGTTCTATGCCGTGCGCGAAAAATGACCCACACTCTTTTCAACTTGGGGCAGCAATAAACTTCAGGGCCGTGAAACTCGTGGCCTGGAGCACCGAAGGTGCGCAAATAACAAAGCCCAGGGCAAGCGAACCGCCGCCCTGGGTCGCCAGTTTTCGGCCAGAAGGGCCGGTTCTGTCAGCCCGGGCCGACGGCCCGGGGAATGAGGTTGTCGGTCAGATACCAAGCGATCCCCCAGCTTGCGCTGGGGGCTTGTGGGGCATCGATGCGGCCCAAAAGCGAATCGACCGCGTCGTTGTAGAGACGTCGAGTTATCAAAGAACTCATGTCATCCAGATCAGCCCACGCATTCCCATAAAGGTCGTAGGCAAACCGCACGACATCGGCAGGGTCATTGCCGTTGATAGCGAATGTTACAAGAGAGGTCCAAGGGAGTCCTTTGGCGCTGTCGGCACACCAAGTTTATCCAACTGTATTTTTGGCCAGGTGGCCAGGGCCAATCGCGAGAAAACGTCGCCTCGAACAACCAAACCAAGCAAGTCGCTTTCAAAAACCTCCGCATCGTCTGGGGGCTGAGGGTATAAGTACCGCTTTCCCATGGCGAAATAAACATGTCGCCCGCAATCCGTACACCGACGGTAACTTATGTTCTTGCTACCTCTGACCAAGACTCTGTATCGCCCTCGAAACGTCACCCAATCATCGACCAACGCTCCGTCCGGCCCAAGAAGTCGACCGATCAACAGGTCCCGACTAATTACGGCAGGGCCGAGCGCAGCAAGAAAGGACGCCCTAACCAGACCTAGGCCGCAGCCATTGATGAAATTTAAAGGAGGGTCCGCAGGCAGTTTTTCCTCAATTTGAGCATCAATAGGCACAGCGATATTTTTTGGCGTCATACAGCCGACACAAAGCCAGGTAAGACGCGCCTTTTCGTACTCATCATTGACCATCGAACAGGGGTCCATGGTCGCAGAATACAGATGGTAATACGTTTCGCCCTTCGTCATTTGAATGCCTTGAAGTTCTTTTCCATTATATTCTTCCACACGTCCTGCGTAATGTTGGTTCCGTGCTTGGCGTCAATGGCACGGGAGGTCTGAAGAACCGCATCAAAAGCAGTCCTCTGCCGGCCCTCGGCGGCGTTCATATACCGGCGCCAATCTGCAGCGCTTCCGCCCCGGCCGCCCACATTTAGCGGGATTCCGGCTTTTCTCAGGTTCTTTCGAAGCAAGGAGTGGAACTCATTATGGATGGGTACATCAAGTCTGCTGCGAGTTTGAGCTCCGTTCCCACCAAGAAACTTAGGGATCGGATGGTGGCCGTGCGTGCTGACAGGGGCCCGCCTTACCACGGAAAGCACCGTATCGCCAAGTGCGCCAGCAGCAGCGCGCAACGGCCGAGCGGGCACAATTGGAATAACCGCAGCGCCAACGGTGATCAGACGCTGCATGCCACTCAGCTTCTCCTGGTTTACAACGTCGTACCCACTGATGGCTTCCGTTACATCTCTGAGATCACTTACGCCGGGGAAAATCGAGGTTAAAACGTCAATCTCAAATATTGACGATTGCCTGTTTCGTTCATGCAAAGCGTCCCATGCAGGTGTCCTGCCCAATTGCATTGCGCTATTAGGCAGTCGAAACTCGGAGAAGTTGAAAGACGGCGATGGGTCCGCCAACCTGAATTTCGCTTTATTGGCCAATTGCTTCGCCAGCTCTGCCTGCGATGGGAGTTTGTACGGAAAAATCGGCCGGGGCTCCTCGAATCCGGGGACGACGATCCTTTTTTTCCCATATTCGTCCACATACGATCCGCGTTGTTGCAACCCACTCGGGTCCGTCGCTAGCGTCGGCGCGTTGTTCACGTAGCGATAAAGATTCGAGTCCCCCGCATCGAAGCCCAGCGGGTCTTGCGATAACCAGCGCCCGGTGCTTGCGTCATAATAGCGGGCGCGGTTGTATTGCAGTTCCAGCTCCGCGTCGTATTCGCGGCTGGTCCAGAGGTAGCGGTCGTGGTCGCCGGGGCTGCTTTCAGCGACGAGCTGGCCGAAGCTGGAATAGTCGAGATGATTTGTCAAAGAGCCGCTGGCGTCCACGATATCGCGGACGCTGCCGATGTTGTCGGTCAGGTACCACTGCACGTCGCCGGCATCGTCGATGCGGGCAAGCAGGTCATCGGCGCCATTGCCGAACAGATGCCGGGCGACGATGGTGCTGGTCCCGGTGAAATCGACCCAGGCGTTGCCGTAGAGGTCATAGGCGAATTTCGTTATCGTGGCCGGGTCGTTGCGGTTCCCGTTTACGTCGAACGTCAGCGTCGCGCCGTTGTCGTTTGTGAACCGTCACCACGAATTATCGAAAAACCAATGACCCCCGACCCTTTCTCTTCGCTCACTAACTTCGCCCAGAGCCTGCCAAAACACCTGACACGTTCGGGATCCCCATACTCCATATACGAAACGCGTTCCACTTCCCAATAATAGCGCTCGCGACGGGGGTCATACACCCTTACAAAGGAGGGAATATTATGAACGTGGCTCGCTTCGTGGTCACACGACGTCATGTTGTTTTCAGCGCACAAACTTCGAATGTTGAGAATCGCCATTTCCAGAATTTCAAGATAAACCGACATGCGATTTTCATCCATCACGATCTCCCGATTCAGTTGAAAAACTCCAGGTCTAAGACATCCGGGACTGGTCCAGGCTGCTGAACAGCGTCAACGACTTCAACATCAACGCGTAAACCTCGTTCGGCAGCGACGCGCGCCCTGTGATGACCTTGTACGATGACTCCCTCTCGGGTGACCTGTAAGGGTTCTCGTATTCCGCCGCCGAGATCGTCTACAATTCGCCGATATCGGCCCCGGTCGAGCATTCGTCGCGCCCCTGGTCGTAGAGTTCGGGGGTTTACGGCCCTTTGAATTTGTCCGACTGCTGCATTAGCTCTATTAAACGCCACTCCTTGATTTGCAAGGGCGTTGGCTGGTACAGGTGGCTGCTGGCCAGCCGGCCCCGGCACGCGTCGTCCATTCCAGCCCCTTCCCCTGGCAGCGCTGGTGGTGCCAGCCGTGGCCACGACAAAAAGAAATCCTCCGAGACTTCGGTTGTATCTCGTTGTGTCGCCGGCGACGAGAGCGTCCCCCATATCCCACAGCCCAAGCGTGCCGACGCTCAGCATCGTCCGGCCATACCAGGAACCAAACTCGCCGCGCCGGATCGCGTCGGTGCCGCCTTGGAAAAGAGCGGAATCAAAATCTACCAGTTGCCCGTTCGGACCGATGTGCCGCCTGAGTGCATCGCCCCCCGCATTGGTGTCCCTCCCGAGTTGGATGACGTATCCAACATCCGAGACAATGTTTACAATCTCAACCGGACCAGCAATGAAGCCTTCCCCTACCTCGCGCAGGCCTTCAAGTGTCCACAGAGGCGCCAGCCCGCTCGGGTCCGTCGCATTCGCCGGGTTGTTCCCCACGTATCGGTAAACGTTCGCATCGCCCGCGCGGAAGCCGATGGGGTCTTCGCTGGTCCAGCGGCCGTTTTCAATAAAGAGGTAGCGGGCGCGGTAGTAGATGAGGCCGGTTTCTTCGTCGTGTTCGCGGGCGGTGAAGCCGTAGCGGTCGGCGATGCCGGCTTGCGAGACATAAATGATTTCACCGAATGCGCTGTAATCGATGTGCGTTGCGAGGTCGCCGGCGTCGTCGGCGATGTCGCGCACGCTGCCGAGCATGTCGGTGAGATACCAGGCGACGTCGCCACTGTCGTCGATGCGAGCGATGAGGGCCTCCATGCCTTCGCCAAAGATTCGTCGCGTTGTCAAAGAACCTTGATCGTCGAGATCGGCCCAGGCGTTGGCGTACATGTCATACGCAAACCGCGTTTCGACGGCGGGGTCATTGCCATCGCCATCCGCATCGACAATCCTGGCAATGCGATTGCCAAGGATATCGTAGACGAATTCGACGCGGAGATCAACGGCGCTCTGGGCGTCGGGCTTGTGCTCGGCGAGGATGAGGCGGTTGTTGCTGTTGTAGGTATATTCCCATATCTCGTCGGTGGAGAGATGGGTCTTGCGGATGGTGTTGCCTTCGGCGTCGTAATCGTAGACCCTGGTGCCATCGGACACCAAGGGAAGAACTGAAATCAGCCTGAATCACGGCGGCGCTGCACAGGCCGGGTTTGGGAGCCATGAAGGTCTATTTCTTGCGCGCCTTTGCGACCTCGCGTAGGATTGGCTCGGCGGTGGCGTCGTCGCGGTAGAGGTGCTCCAGGCTGGTGAGGATGCGGTCGGCTTCTTGCCGTTTTCCCTGACGACTTAACTCGACGGCGCGGGCGAGGGCGACGTGGGCGCTCTTGAAGCGATCCTTGTGTTGGGCGGCTTTTTCCAGCTTGCTGAGCGAGCGGCGTGCGCGCTGGACCCACTCGGCCTCGGCGTCCACGTCGCCGAAGGCGTCGATCACGTTGAGCCAGAGCTGGCGGGCAGCCTTGATGTTTCCTTGCTGGTTGAGAATTTCGCCCTGCTGAAAAAACCGCTGGGCTTCGCTCGGTCTCGGGGCCTTGGCGTCCTCCCAGCGGGCGCGGAAGGCGTTGACCTCTTCCTTGTAGGGATGTTCGGGAAAACGTGCTTCAAGGGGCCCGAGGTAGTCGGTCCAGGCTCGCTGCATGTCGTGCAGGCTTTCGGACGCCATCAACCTGGCGCCGCGCTCGAAGAGCTGCTCTTGATTCAACGGCCAAAGGCCATACGCCAGCACGCCGATGCAGGCGAAGAACAGACACATCAGGACGATCGGGTGATTGAAAAACCTTGCCACCGGCCCGCTGCGGCTTTGTTCGCTTAACTCGGCGCGGACCAGCCGGCTCATCAGCGTTGCGGGGCCGGGAATCGCATCGAGGCCGACGCGGTCGGTACGATTCTCGGCGACGGTGGAGAGGTCGCGATTGTCGGCGCTGGTCTTGGTGTTTTGCCGATCCAGCTTCGCGCGAATGCTGGCCATCTGTTTGTACACGACCAGGGCGTCGGGCGGGCGTTTGTCCGGGTCCTTTTCCAGCATCTGGGAGACCAGTTCATCCAGCTCCGGCGGAAGGTCCGGGACAAATTTGCGTGGTGCGTCAAACTGGCCGTAGCGGTGCTTGTGCAACAATTCCACGTAGCTGTTGCCGGAGAACGGCGTGCGGCCCGTCAGAAGCGCGTAAAGGACGCAGCCAAGCGAATAGAGATCGCTGCGTTTCCCGACGACCTTGCCGGCGGCCTGTTCTGGGGAAATGTATTCGGCGGTGCCGACGATGCCGCCGGTGGCGGTGAGATGGGAGCTGGCGAAGACCTTGGCGATGCCGAAGTCGGTGAGCTTGATTTTGCCGTCGCGATCGAGGAGGAGGTTGGACGGTTTGATGTCGCGATGGATGACGCCGTGATCGTGAACATGGCGCAAGGCGGGCGTGACCTGCAAGGCGATATCGAGCACATCGCGCCAGGGCAGTCGGCCTTGTTCCTCGATGATCTGCTCCAGGCTCATGCCCTCGACGTACTCCATGGCGTAGAAGTAGAGGCCTTCCTCGCAGCCGGCCTCAAAAAAGCGAACGATATGGGGATGATCGAGTCGGCCAAGGGTTTCGATCTCGCGTTGAAAGCGTTGCAGGAAACCGATCTCCTGGGCCAGGTTGGCGGCCAGGACCTTGAGGGCGGCCTGTTTGCCGGTCAGTTCTTCCTGGGCGAGATAGACCCGGCCCATGCCGCCGCGGCCAAGTTCCTGAAAGATCACCCATTTGCCCAGTCGATCGCCGATCATGCGTGCGTTTCCGAGATGACAGGCCGCCGGTCCTGGAAGGGGCCTTTAGACATGGTATCATGTTCCGTGGTGTTCTCCATTGCAAATGCCGGCGGAAATTGCGTCGTGGTACCGCTTGCCATGGACCAGGCGTTCCAGCCTGACGTTGCACGGCTGCGGTCAGGCAAGAATGCCTGACCTACTTTGAGCCGTATCCCTGCCCGAGATTGAGGACGACGATGAAAACGGCGCTCCTGTTGATCGCACACGGCAGCCGAAATGCGGACGCGAATGACGACCTGTTCGCGCTGGCGGAGACGCTGCGCTCGGTCGGGCCCTACGACGTGGTCGAGGCGGCGTTTCTTGAACTGGCAGAACCGACGATTGAGGTGGCTGGGGGGCGCTGCGTGGCTGGCGGGGTGGAGCGCGTGATCCTGTTCCCCTATTTCTTGTCAGCTGGGGTGCATGTGCGGCGCGACTTGGCCGAGCATCGGGACCGCTTGGCCACGAGGTTTCCGGGGGTTCGATTTGTCTTGGCCGAGCCGTTGGGGCGCCATGAACTGCTGCGGGCGATTGTGCTGGAACGGGCGCGGGAGGCGATGCCGTGATGAGAAAGAGAACCCAGGGGTTCGCTGCGCTCACCCTGGTCTTCGGGGGAATCAGAAGGTTTGTGCGAGCTGGTAAATTTCCTCGGCGTCAAGCACCTTGTCGTTGGTCTCGAAGAGCGAAGCGACGGCAGCTCGATGGATTTTCATTTTCGTATCGCCGACTCCGATGGCGCCGTAACAGATGACGCCGTCGTGATCAACCCCTGCATCGGTCACGCTGACTTCTTCGATTCCCAGGGGCGGCACCGCGTTGAGGTCGATGGCGACTTGCAGCGTCGGGCACGATTCCCGCGCCGCTTTTGGTAGCAGGACCACGCCCGCGGCGCCGGCGGCGAAAACCAGGGTGCGGCCTTCGAGCGCAGCGGTCAAATCCGATTCGTTCGCGATGCCAAGCGGTTGCAGCCGCCCATTGGGAACACGGCTCGCGATTTCCTGGCAGACGGCTGCCGCGCGCGCCTGTTGGCGGGAGCCGACGCGGATCCCCGCGCCTTCACGTGCCAGCAAACGAACGACGCGCTGGCCGACCGGGCCGGTGCCGCCCAGGACCAGAGCTTTGGCGTCCTTGAGATTCAGATGTCGGCCGGCCGACCACACAGCCGCGGCGGCGGTCGTGTTCGCGCCATTGGCGTCGAGCATGATTGATACGCGCAGGCCGAACTTGGGGATCATCGCCTTGAGAGCCTCGGCCATCAGCTTCTCGCCGGCCAGCACATCGCTGCCGCCGACGAAGATCGCGGTGCTCTTCAAACTCTTTGGCCCGCGCGTGAAGATGGCGCCGTGAACCAGCCCTTGCACCTGTTCCGGTTTCACGGAGGCGTAAGAGAAAATCTCATCCGCGCCGGCGTCCACGGCAACGACGCGGTCGAACACGCTGGCGTGCGGGTCGGAGTCGAGCTGGATGAGGATTTTGCGCTTGTCCACGAGAGCCACTCCCCCCTCTCCCGTGGCGGGTGAGGGGTCGGGTGTGAGGGGTGAAGCGTTCGCGCGGCGCGACGCGAACGCCAAACGGATGTCGGCTGATTACTTGGGCGAAAATGGATGCTTGACCTTGTCCTTCTGCGCGGTGATGTCCGCCAGGCTCGGTTCGCCGGTCATGGCGTTCTTGATCGCCATCTTGGTCGCTTCGTAGTTGTACTGGTAGATCTTGGCGTCATCCTGGGCCTGCCAGTGAATGAACACGCCGCAGACGATGACGAAGTTCTCCGCCAGATGCTGCGGAATGACGCCGGCCGCGGTGCTGTCCGCGACCGCGCGGGCGACGGCGGCCTGCGCGGGGCCGAACATCTGCACCGCCTGCTTGGCGCCCTTGATCGTGACCTTCGTGATCATCACCGTGGCCGGTTTGCAGACGAGATTTGGGGCGATGACCGCGAGCAGGTTGGAATGTCCAGCCGACTGATTCGCCAGCGCGTTCGCGAACGCCGTCCCGACGGGGCCGTCTTTGGAACCGATCAAAAGATCGATGTGGGCGATCTCATTGCCATCGCCAACCAACGCTTCACCAATGTACATCGACATGCAGAACTCCTTTGGATTTGAAAATTTTTCGTGTCCCGTGTAGGGTTGGATATTAGCAGTTGGGGGGCGAAGTTCAACAATTTTTCGGCAAATTCATTGCGAGCGTTCGAATCGGTGCAACCGGACGCCCTTGCGTGCGTTCGCCAGATTTTCAACGGGACTGGTATCGAGCGCCGCGGAAGAGTTGGCTATATTGCAATGGGTTTGATCGCACTTTTCTCCCCGCGGGGGCGCTCGCAACATGGGCCAACGTCGCAACATTACCGGGTCTCGGATTCTAATCACGGGTGCCTCGCAGGGCATCGGCAAGGCGCTGGCCGAAGCCGCGGCGGCGCGCGGCGCCAGGGTACTCGTCTGTGCCCGCAAGATCGAACTCTTGAACGAACTCGCCCAGCAGATTCGCGCTCGCGGCGGCATGATCGAGGTCGTGCAGGCCGACATCACGAACCCCGACGATCGCCGCCGGCTCGTCGAGGCGGCGGAAAAGGCATTCGGCGGTATCGACATCCTCGTCAACAACGCCGGCATCGGCGCTACCGGGCACTTCGCCGATGGCGCGCCGGACCGCTTGAGGCAAATCATGGAGGTCAACTTCTTCGGCCTGACCGAGACGACCCGCGCGTTTCTGCCGATGCTCAAAAAGGGCACCTCACCTGCCATCGTCAACATCTCATCCATTGCCGGGAAGCGGGGCATCCCGGCGCGCAGCGACTACTCGGCCAGCAAATTCGCGGTGCAAGGCTTCAGTGAGGCGATTCGCGCGGAACTGGCCAAGGACGGCGTTGATGTGCTGGTCGTCTGCCCCGGCTTGACGCAGACGAATTTTTCGGAGAACATGATCGAGCAAAAAGCGCTGGTACCCATGGACCATCTGCGCGGGATGACCGCCGAGGCGGTGGCACTGCATACCCTACATGCCATTGAAAAGGGCTACAATGAAACGTGTCTCACTTTCAAGGGTAAGTTGATGGTTCTGGTGAGCCGATTCTTGCCGTGGATTGCGGATATCATCGTAAAACGCAAGGTGCGCGAACTATTCAGGGACGAGATTGACGCTCGCAAAAAAGCCGCGTCAGAGCGCCGCGAGCCAGTGGAAACAAGTCATGAGCGTGCCTCGTGAACCTGTCTGGTCGTTGCTCGTCGTGGCTTGCTTTAGCCGACACGCGTCCGCGCTGGACTGGGCGGAGGCGCAGCTGACCAACGAATTCGGGTCAATTCTCCTCAAAAGCCAGGATTTCTCGTTTCATCATACAACGTATTACGAATCAACGATGGGAACCCAGCTGGTAAAGCGGCTCCTCGTTTTTGATTCGATGGTTGTCGCCGACTGCCTCCCCGACGTTAAGCATTTCACGATCGGGCTGGAAAAAACGCTGGCAGCAGGATCGGCCTATGCCGAAAGCCGACCGATCAATCTGGACCCGGGGCTTTTGCAGCTGGGCAAGTTTCTGTTGGCGTCCACGAAGGATCAAACGCAGCGAATTTTTCTACGCGACGGCATTTTCGCGGAGGTCACTCTGCGTTTTCAAGGCGGCGCCTTTGACGTTTGGCCGTGGACCTATGCGGATTATCGCGAAGAAAGCGTCCGCGCGTTTCTGAATCAAGCCCGGGCCCTGCTGTACGAAAAGGTCGCTCTTGTGCGAAAATCACTGAAAAAAACGCAAGATTGACCTTCCGCCCTGGCTTCGGGCGGCGCCGATTGGACTCACCCCGACCAACACCATTGCCAATCCTTCCACCAATTCGCCAGTTTGCCCGTGATTCAAATTCCAACCGGTCCTGGGCAAATATTTCATGTTTTGGGATGTCGGCTCTTGCGAGCAAAGTTTGCCGGTGATAACATCCATCCTCGCCCCGTTGTTCGAGCGGTTTCGACGGCGAGTTTCTATCGTTTGCCAGGCGGTGACGGCGTGGGGCGAAAAAAGCAATCCAGAGGCGGTTGGCTTTTCAAGGAGGAACCCAGCTGCTACAGTTACGATCAACTTGAGAAAGACGGGACCGCGCAGTGGACAGGCGTCAAGAACGCCTTGGCCCGGCAATATCTTCGAGCCGTCCAGGTTGGCGATCGAGTGCTATATTACCATACCGGTTCCCAACGTGCGATTGTCGGGGAAATGCGGATTGCAGCGGGCCCACCGGTTGATCCGGATGGGGCGGACCCCAAGGCCGTGGCCGTCACGGTGGAGCCGGTTCGCCGCTGGAAACGGCCCGTAACGCTGGAAGAAATCAAAAAGGACGTTTTTTTTTCGAGCTGGGAACTGGTGCGGATTTCGCGACTTTCCGTGATGCCCGTGAGCCCGGAACAATGGGAACGATTGGAAGAAATGTGCCGAACGAAGGGAACTTGACGGGGAAACCGAAAGCTGCCCAAAAATTTGCTACAATGCGTAGGTGCCATGGAACCCGGCACGCAGGTATGGATGGCGCCGACTGGACCCATGACGGGTGAATTCACTCTGATCTTCATGGAAGCATGTACACTTCCAATTCTTGAAAGCTGGAAGATCAGAAGTCGGGCGTCTGAGAGCCAAGACGACTATGTCTAGCGAAAGCGCCGGAACAAGCGGCCAGGGGCGGACAGCAACGCTGTCGCGCCGGTCGGACCGTTTTTTGGCGGGGCTCGAGGAATATCGGGGGGCAACCCTCGTTTCCCATGTCCACCCCGATCCCGATAGCCTCGGGAGCATGGTCGGCCTGGCGTACCTGATCGAGCAGTGCGTCGGCATACCCGTGCAAATCACGCAGGACGGCCCCATATGCCGGGCGGAAAACCGGGCCATGGTGGAGACCCTCGACCTTTCTCTCACGCCAATCGAAAAGGTCAAGTGGAAACCAGATCAAGCCGTCGTCATGGTGGACAGCCAGCCCAAGACGGGCCGGCATTCCTTCAATGGCGAGGCCAAAATCTACGGCGTGATCGATCATCACCAGACGCCGGGCGAGCTGGACGGCGTGCCCTTCCTCGACATCCGCGACGGGATCGGCGCCACCTGTTCCCTCATCACGCGCTATTTCACCGAGCAGGAGATCGGCATACCCGAACATGTCGCGACTTGCCTTTATTACGGCATCGAGACCGAACTCTCCGGCTATCCGCGCGAAGCCAGCGCCCTCGACGATACGGCGCTGCAACTCCTTTACCCCATCGTTGATCGCGACGCCATCGCCAAGATCAAGAACGCGCCGCTGCCCGAAGTGTTCTACGAAACACTCCTCCAGGCCTTGCAGAGTTCCTTCATCTACGACAAGCTTCTGTTGAGCTGGATCAACGAATTGGCCAATCCCGAGCTCTGTTCGCAGTGCGTCGAATTCTTGATTCGGCACGAGGGGATCAAGTGGGCGATGTGCGCCGGCATTCACGAGGACCGGATGGTGCTCTCCGTGCGCACCAGTCTGCATCGGGCGCAAGCCGGGGAGATACTGCGGGCGGTCGTGCAAAAGATGGGCGGCCGGGCCGGCGGGCACGATCGCCGCGCTGGCGGATTCATCCCGCTGGCGAGTACATCGCCCAGTGCGATCGAGCAGGTGCAAAGCGAGTTCCGCCGCCGGATGCTGAAATGCCTCGCCATTGAGGAAACCCGCGGCCGCCGGCTGGTATCGCGCGGTGAGATGCTGCGCAACCTGGGTTAACCCCAAGCGCCGGCTTTGGTTAGCCGGAAGCGCAAGCGACGGAGTTGGGAATCCGTCGCTCGCGCTTCCGGCTAACCGGCCACGCTCGCAAGCTCAGAACCCTTTCCCCTTCGTCAACGTCTTCACGCGGCAAATATCGTGATTGGCGGCGATGTAGAGCATCGAGCCATCATCGCCGAACGCGACGTTGGCGGTGTTGGTGCCGGTGTCGATGTTGCCGATGACCGTGCCGTCCGGCGCGAAGACCCACACCCCGCCGGGGCCGGTCGCCCACAGGTTGCCGTAAACGTCGATCTTCATGCCGTCGGGCAGTCCGGGGCGTTTCGCCTGAACCCATTTCGCGCCGTCCACGAACAGCTTGCTCTTGCCGAGCGTGCCGTCTTCTTTGACAGGAAATGATTTCCACACGGGCTCGTTGGGGTCCGAGTTGGCGACATAGAGGGTCTTTTGATCGGGAGACAGGGCGATCCCGTTGGGCCTGGTCATTTCCTTGGTGAGCAGGATCAACTTGCCGTCCTTTTTGCGTAGGTAGACGCCACAGTAATCCATTTCGCGCGTGGGATCCTCGGCGCCCTTGGGCAAGCCGTAGGGCGGATCGGTAAAGTAGAGATCGCCGTTGGTGTGGTAGACGAGGTCGTTGGGGCTGTTGAGCTTCTTGCCCATGTAATTGTCGGCGAGGACGGTCTTCTTGCCGTCCTCGTCGATGCGGGTGACGCGGCGGTCGCCATGCTCGCAGAGGGTGAGTCGTCCGTCCGCGTCGAAGAGCAGACCGTTGGAGCCTGGCTCGTCGCCCGGCTTGCCGCCGCGCGGCTTCTGGCCCGTATAGCCGGAGGGTTTCACAAAAACGGAGACCTTGCCCTTTTGCCATTTGTGGACGACGTTGTGCGGGATGTCGGAGAAGACGAGGAACTTGCCCGCGCGATTCCAGGCTGGCCCTTCGGTCCAGATGAAGCCGCGGGCGATGGTCTCGACCTTGGCCTTCTTGGGCAAGAGTTGTGCGAAGCGCTTGTCGAGCACGACAATCTTGCGCGGCGGCGTTGGCCCAGGCTTTTTCTTGCCGCCCGCGTCCAGCGCTGGTAACACGGCAACCGCGATGAGCGGCGCCAACAAAAGGGAACGGAACCAGGACATAATCACTCCTAAAAAATGGTTGCCATACCTGTTGTCATTTGACTGTGATGCCGCCCTTTGGGATCGCAATGTTCATCGTCCACAGCACGCCTTGCGTCACCAATCGGCGATATTCGGGCATCTGCCAGTTTTCATGAAAGTGCAGTCCGCTGAAGCCGAAGCTGCGGCCACCGTCGTCGCGTGGATAGGCCCAGGCGACGGTGTGCGCCTTTTTGTCGATGTTGGCCATCAGCATCGATTTGCTGGCCTTGGCCAGTTTCAGGTCGTAGTAAAACTCATCACGAACCTTGAACGTGTTCAGGCCAAGCTGAATCGGATGTCTCTGAAACGCGACAAAAAACGCCCTGGTGTCCACCACCTGGTACTTGCGATCCGGTCCGCCGTGGCAGCCGCCGAAAAGGTCAACGAACGGTTGGATGTTCTTGGCGTCTTTGGTTCCCATGCCCCAGTGCAGGACGGTGAAGCCGGCCTTGCGTTTGGCGCACGCCTGAAACGCAGCGAGGCGTTTCGCGTCGGCGCAGAGCCATTTCGCGCCTTCGGAGACGAACAGGACGACGCCATCGGCCTTCGCCAGGAGGTCTGGCCCCTCGCGCCAGGCGCCGTCGGCATTGACGAGCACGGGATCGATCGACGGGAACTTGTCGAGTTCACGTTTGAGAATCTTTTGGCCGAGCTGATACTCGTGCGTGTTCTTCGGATGCCCATCGGGGCTTTGCCAGAGCAGGAGGACGCGCTTTTTCGTTTCGCCAGCGCTCGTTTGCAGCGTGATGGCCAGCAATCCAAGGAATGTGAAAACCCCGATCCAGCGGACCATGGCGCCCACCTCGCTTCGTTTAGCCGCTCGCCTTTGGCGAGCGGGCTTCAACCCAAAACCGAACTGTAACGCGCCGCACGAGTCGTCACAACCAAATTCACTTCTTCTTTGGCGTGTCAAGAAAACTCGAAAGCGGTCGCGTCAAGAGGCCAGTGTCGAATTCGTCGAGCACGAACACAGCGCCCGTCCCCGGCACCGTGGCGAAGCGGCGCTTCGATTTCTCTTCCACGTCACCCACCCAGAGTTCGCGCTTGCCGACAGGTAGTTGCACTTCGATCCTGTGGCTCGGCGCGTCCAGCCCGTATTGCTTCAAATCGGCCTTGGCATCGGCGACATACCGCAGCGCTTCGAGGCGGACCAGCGTGAACAGGACCTCCTGAACCTCACCAGGTTTGACCGTCGCTTTCGTGTCCGAGGCGAGCACCCACTTGCCGTCTTTCTTTTCAAGTGTGAATGGCTTATCCTTGCCGGTGGTGATGACAAGTTTCACCGCCTTGCCGATCTCGAACTTCGCCAGTGGGGCCCGGTCGCGATACTCGGCAAGCGTCCGGGCCGCGATTTTGTCGCTCAGCAAGAAGACCGCGTTCTTGTCGCCGAGCTTGGCGTATCGGAGCCCTTTGCCCCGTTCGCTCGCCGGAGCGCCGACGAGGAGGTGCAGTTTTTCGTCGGTGCCGAGCTTGAAGCGCCATTCCGCCGCGGGTTTATCCAAACCGAATTTCTTGAGATCCGCTGCCTTCTCGACGACGATCTCCTCGGCCCGCAGCCGCTGCATCAGGCGAATCAACCCGTCGAGTTCCTCGCTCTCGGCCTTGGCAGGTTCGGGTTGAATCATCTCCCAGGCGGTGGCGGTTCGGCCAAAGGTCGCCTTGCGCGAACCCTTCGTCAACTCCGCGCGATCGACGGCGCCGAACGCGGCCAGATTGCGATCGGCAAAATAAAGCGGCCCAGCGATGAGGTGGCGACTCAACTCCGCCGGCAGGACCACGACCATTTTCTGATCGTCGATCTGCGCGTAACGCTCGCCGGTGTCCTTTTTGTCCATGCCGGGCGCGATATCGCCTACCTTGATCACGTGCTTCTTCACGTCGGCGCCGAGCTCCAGATGAATCGTGACGATGGCGAGTGGTTTCTCCAGTCCGAACGGCTTCAAATCCTTGGCCGGGTAGTCGGCGATGCGCACGGCCCGCAACTGGGCGACCCGGCGCAACAGGTCGAATAGCGTCAGATTGTCGGCGTCCCGAATGCTCGGCTTAACGATTTGCCAAACGTCGTCGCGCCGCGCAAGCTCCAGGTCGGCGCCATTCATCTTGCGGTCGATCATCACGACCGCCTCGGCGTCCAGGCGCAACACGCGCGGGTCGAGGAAGTCGAGATGGCTGCGTGCAAGCTGCCCGGCCGTCAGGGCATCGAAAACGACCACGGTATTCTTCTTGTCCACGCGGGCAAAGCGCGCTCCACTGGCGTCAACCTGCTTGCCCAGTTCGATCGTGTGCTCGATCGGCTTCTTCGCCTTGCTCTTGGCGTCGGGCTCGAGCGTCACCACGATCGTCTGCGCCGGCGGCGCCAGACCATAGGCCGCGAGGTCAAGCTTGGCGCCCACCGCCGCGATGCGGTCGGCGCGTAACTTCGCCCACGGCGCCAGCGCCATCTTGATCGGCTCATCGCCAGCGGGAAAAGGCCCGGCAGGCGATGCTGTGATTTGCCAGCGCCCCTTTTGCGATTCCAGCGTAAACGAAGATTTACCCTCTTGATAACGAATGCGTTCGATGTTCTTCGGATCAATGGTCAATACGCTGGCCTCCACGAGGTCGAATGGGTCGGCCTTCAGATTGGCGGCCAGCTTTTCGTTGATGACGAACACCGCATCGCCGCCCGCCAGCCGCGCGAAACGTCCGCCTTCCTTCGATTCAATTCGCTTGCCGATTTCCAGTTGCCTCGGCTTTCCTTCCTTGGTGGTGAGCGTGATCTTGAACGCCGGCTTGTCCAGGCCGAACTTTGCCAGCTCCTTGGGCTGACTGTCCTCGAATCGCTCCGCTTTCAACCGCGCCAATTCTTCGGCCAGGGTGTCGGCGGTATTGCCCGAGGCGTCGGCATCCAGCGGGCCGGTGATGCGCCAGGCCTTGTCGCCGCGCTGGAGGCTGTACGCCTTTTTTCCACCATCGATCGTGATCTTGGTGATCGTGTCGGCATCGAGTTTCCACAACTCGCGCGGGCGATAGGCGACCTCGGAACGCTGGGCGAGTTTCCAGATTTCCGCGCCGACCTGGTTGACGCGTGGCCAATCGTCTACTCGAATGAAAGTCTTATCCGCGTCCTTGGGTTTTTGTCCCAGGTAGAACACGATGGTCCGGCTCTTCTTCTTTTCGTCCTTGCCCTTCTTCGCGTCCTTGTCGGCTTCCTCGACAACGATCTTGATTTGTCCCGCCGGTTTGGCCAGGCCAAGCGACTGGAGATCGGCATCGTCCAGGATCTCCTTTTCGCTGACTTGAAGCCCCTGGAGCTTGTCGATGAAGTCCTCGACCACGGCCGCCTCCACATCGCGCACCGAGGGCTTTTCGAGCGTCCATTTTTCCTTGCTCTTTTCGTCTCCTTCCTTTTCCTTTTTCTTGACAAACACCAGGCGGGCCGCGCCGTGCACCAGTTCCAGGCGTTTGACGTCGTCGGTCTTGAACCGCGCCAGCTTCGCATCGCGCAAGGCGTCGATGTCCACGGCAAGATCCTTGAGCTTGTCGGTCTTGATTTCGAAAAGCTGGTCGTTCTCGTCGAGCTTGGCATAGCGATATTCCTCGACCTGTTCGATCGGCATGAGCTGTTTGCCCATCTGCTTCAACACCATCTTGCGCGTCGAGTGGGATACGCCGCCGATCAACAGCTTGATCTTGGAGCCGTTTGCGCGTGTGACCGAAACCGTGTACTCCGGCTCATCCAGCCCGCATTCGACAAGCGACCTGGGCACGTCCACGAACTTCTCGGCCCAGATTTCCGGGCACGCGCGCAACAGCGCGTCGCGGCGCGAGGGATCGAGACGATCCTCGGAGCCCACCTTTTTCCAGGCCTTCTGCTTGGCGTCTTTCTTCTTGGCATCTTGCAGGATCCACTGGTCTCCGCGCCGGGCGACCGTGACCTTCGTGTCCTTGGTTTCAACGGTGACCTTGCTGGCGGCGACCTGCTCGACCTTTTCCGTGGAGTCCTCATCCCTGGCGACACGCTCCAGCGGGAAGAGCCGGCGCTGCTGAAAGTAATCCTGGGTGCGATCCAAAGCGCTGAGCACACCAGGGCCGAGCTGGATGACCTCGGCCTTGTCGTCGAGGCGAAGGTAGGTCGGGCTGGTGAAGGTGTTTTTGTCGCCTGGTTTTTCGCCGAGAAGTAGCGTGTGTTTCTGCTTGTCGATGGTGATTTCGATGGTCAGAGGATCTTCGTACAAGCCATAGGTTTTGATATCGACGCCGCCGTCGAGGGAGATCGGCTCGAATCGCGAATGGAGCGAGGTCAAGGTGGCGATCCATTGCTTGGCTTCATGGGGACGCACGGGCCAATTGCCGGGCAGCGTCCATTCTTGCCCGACCTTTTGCAACACGAAAAGCGTTCGGGGTCCATGATCCAATCTGCCCGCAAACGCTTGCCAGGGAATTTGTCCCGGAGCGATGGCGAACATCCCGACCAGGCTGGCGTCGGCCATCGGCTGGTCCAGCCGTTTGGCCCGGCGCGTCGCCTCGATGCGCGTCAACTTGCCGCTGGGCAACTGGGCCTTGAGAAAGGTTAGCGTCGGCGATTCCACCGCCGTCGGCGGCTGACGCAGGTAAAGCCACGTCCACCCGCCCGCGCCGGCGCCCACCAGCAGAACCAGAGCGATCGTGGTTTTCAGGTTCATAAAATACTCCCGATTCGGGTGTTAGACGGAAGCGCGAGCGATGGACAATCGCTTTCGTCGCTTGCGCTTCCGGCTAACGCATCAACGTAAAGCGACGGACAATCGCTTTCGTCGCTTGCGCTTCCGGCTAACGCATGCGCCGCACGAGCCAGACGTTGAGGCCGATGTAGAGGAACAACAGCGGCAAGCCCAGGCGAGCGCCCCAGCTCCAGAGCGTCTTGTTGGTGTCGTCGATGTCCACGCGGGGATACTGCCAGGATTCACGTTCGCGCGCGAGCAAGCCATCGCGGCCGAGCAGCCAGTTGGAGACGTCGAGGAAGAGCTTTTCCTTCAAGGGGGAAAGTTTGTCCCCGATGAAGAGCCCCCCCTGTCCGATGACGGCAAGCCGAATCGTGGCCGGCTCTTTTTTGGCGGCGTCCTTGTCGTACCATTCCGCTGGCACTTTCGCTTCCAGGGCGACGCCGATGGGGAACGGGCCGCGGCGTCTTTCCCGCAGTGTGCCCTTGTTCGGATCGTCCGCTTTGGGGCGCTCGAAATGCGGAATCCACTTCTCGGCCGGATTGGGGAACGGGCGATCCTCGTTCCAGCACTCGGCATTGGTCATCAGGAAGACCGTTTTCTCGTCGAGCTTCTTGTTCATCTTCGTGGCGAAGGCCAGCAAGGCCTGGGTCGGGCCAGCGGGCCAACTCATGGGCAAGGCGCCGAAGGTTGTCGCGACCGTTTCCGGTTTCCAGCTCGTGCGCACGACGTAGACCGGGCGCGGCGCCCGGATCTTCATTTCGCTTCGACCCTTTTCCGCCAGACCGCGCGCGGTCAGCACCATGCTCTTGCGAATCAGCGGCTCCGCCTTGATGTCGATTTCGCCCACGCCGCGTGAGCCCGGGGCAAACTTCCATTCAAACTCGGCCGGAGGCACTTCCACCTGCCCCGCGCCGCCCGGGAGTTGTTCGCGATCTTCTCCCTCGGCCATCGCATCGGCCTCGCTATTGAACAGGATCGCCTGGTTCGGCATCTGCACGTTGAACGACGACAGCAATTTCTCCAGCGAGTCCCTGTCCGCCTCGTCGCGTGCGTTTTCTCCAGGCTCATTCATGGGCCCCAGACAAAAGAGGACCGGCTTGCCGGCCTTCATGAAATCCTTGATGGCCTCGACCTGCGCGTCGTCGAGACCGTAAATCCGGCCGGGAATGCGGTCGCCGCGCACCGGGTTGAACATCGTAGCCCGGGGGATTACCAGAAGATCGATGTCGGCGAGAAGTCGATTGAACTTCACGCGCACGTCGGTGATGCGCCGCTGTTCCGCGAGGTTTTCGACACGCAGTTTGCCCTGCTCCTCGATCGCCCGGTCCAGCTTCTTCCGGAAGGTCTTGATTTCGGTCTCGATCCCCTCGATGTCGTCTTTCCATTCGGAATTGTAAACGGCGCGAAACTCCTCCGTCACGTCCCGCGCGAAAACCAAACGTCCGGTCCGCCGGATCGCTTCGATTTGCTTGCGCGGCACAGGCCGGGGGCCGACCGGCATTTCCACCAGGGCGTATTCTTCGTTGATTTCCCTGGCGCTCTTGGTTTGCCAGTAGTCCCGCGATTTCTGGTACGCCTTGAGTTCCTCGCCCAGGTCTCTGAGCTCGCGTTCAAAGTAGTTCTTCTGAGATTCGAGAATCTCGTAGCGATTCTCCTCGTGTTCCAGGGCCGCCGGCTCGCGCTGAGGCCATTTCTTCAGCACAATGTCGCGGCCGACAAACCCGCGCGACGCCAGCGCTTTTTTCAGTCCCGTCATGCCGAGTTCTTCCGTACCGTCCTGGCCCAAAACGCCATGAATGACCGCGAACCCGATGCGAGGCTTTTTCTCCTCGATCTTGAAGATTTTGTTGGCAAAATTCTGCACGCCCTGATCGATCAGCACCAGGTTGCCCTTGCCGCCGTTGGCTTCCTGCGACGCCTTTTTGTCGAGCTGATAAATGTCGTTGAAGCTCAGGCGCTGCACCTGTTTCGTGTCGCGCGTGTAGAAGAAGATCGTGTCCTCCGGGGCCGCCTTGATGGTCGTGACGAGGTTCTCGGAGATCTTCTTTAGCTCGCGTTCGCGGTTCTGGTAGCTGCGCTGTTGCGTGTCGAGGATGTGGACGCGAAAGCGCGGGCCAAGCTCTTGAAACTGCTCCGCGAGGTCCTTGACTTTCTCGATGATCTTCCGCTCCGCCGCCTGATCGTATTCATCCTGGCGCAGTTCGCTGCGCTGGCCGAACGAGACGTGCTGCAAATAGATGATGATGTCCGTGTCGCCGCGCAGCTTGGCGAGCTGCTTCTTGATGTCCGGATCGAGCGTGAAGTGCCGGTCGGCCGTGCAGTCGCAGCGGTGATAGTGATAGTAAGAATAGATATTGCCGCCGACGAAGAGCGCGGTGGCGAGTGCGATTTGCAGCACGCCGTTGATGCCCGCGGCCCCGCGCCGCGAGAAAACCGTCTGCGTCACGCCGCGAATCTCCGCCAAAAGCGCCAGCGCGACCACGGAGGCGCCGGCGATGATGACGATCATGCCCGCTGCTTCAAGGTCCAGGGCCTGCCAAAGGAACGCGCCGACCGCGATGGCGACGACGGCGTTGAGGCCGAGGAAACGAACGACAAAATGGAGCAGCGCCCACACCGAGGCCGCCTTGCGTGTTTTTACTGCCATCGTCGGCTCTCCAGACTGCGAACGGTGAGGAAGACGCCGTACAGCGCCACGGAAGCGTAAAGCACCAGGTGGCGCGTGTCGATCAACCCGCGGGCGAAATGCTGGGCGAAGTGTTGTGGCACCGAAAAGAAAAACATGACCCGGTATGCCGTCCCGCTGGTGTCCATCTCCGGCTGCCAGATGCCGCCGACGATGAACAGCAAGCCGATGAACAGCGACACGATGGCCGCGATCATCTGGCTGTTGACGAGACTGCTGACGAACATGCCGATCGCCAGAAACATCGCGCCGGCCAGGGCCAGGCCGATGTAGGTCGTCAGAATCGGCCAGGGGTCAATCGCGCTGCTGATAGTCCACCACTCGCCGTGCAACACGATCGGAATGAAAGGCAACGCCGCCAGGATCAGGCACGAAAGCGTCAGGAAGAGAAACCAGCACCCGGACGCGATGCGGCCATCCATCAGATGGGAGACGAAGAGCACGCCGAAAGCAAGACCGAGCGCCAGCAGGGCAACCGCCAGGCCGACGTAAGCCGTCATGAGATGCCATGGAACCGCATCGCTTTGCACGACCTCCACGTGCCAGTCACTGAGGATTGGCAGGTAAAGCAATGTGGGCAGCCACATCAGCGTGTAGAATCCGAAACACGCGACATACTTGGCGAACACGACCTGCCAATCGCGCACTGGCGCGGTGAGCAGCATCTCCAGCGTGCCCGTGCTGCGTTCCTCCGCGAAGAGGCGCATCGTCAACAACGGCGGAATGAAAAGGTAGACGAGCCAGAACGACACGTTGCCGACCATCAGCTCCATCGGATACCACACGCCGCGCGGCCCGGTCTCGGTCAGTTGATCGAGCGTCAGGTAGAAGAGATGCCCGGTCACTGCCAAAAAGACAGCCAGCACGACGTACGCAATCGGCGAGAAGAAATACGCACTGAACTCTCGGCGAACCAGGCTGAGAGTCGAACGCATGTTATGACCTCCTGGACGTTTAGCCGCTCGCCTTTGGCGAGCGGGTACGCGACCGTTTCCCCCGCGCTCGCCAGAGGCGAGCGGCTAAATTAAACTGGAATCGCTTCGTCCTGCGTGATCTGCACGAACAAATCTTCAAGCGTGGGCCGTTCGATGCGCAACTCCATCAGGCGCCATTCGTTCTGGGCGGCACACGCGCTCAGGCGCGGCGCAATCTCCGCCGGGTCGCTTGTGGTGATGCGCAGCTCGTAACCCTCGCCGCGCACTCCCTCGGCGATTTGCAGGTGATTGACGCCCGGCACCTGTCGAAAGACATTCGGGTCCGCCAAACCGCCGACCGTCATCACGATCTGAGCCTGCGAACTCGCCCGCCCCTTGAGTTCATCCAGCGAGCACGATACCGCCACCCGGCCGCGATGGATGATGATGACGTTGTCGCAGGCGGCCTCGACCTCGCTGAGGATGTGCGTGGATAGCAGAATCGTGTGCTGCTGCCCCAGCTCGCGGATCAGCGTGCGCGTGGAGCGAATCTGGGCGGGATCGAGGCCCGCGGTCGGCTCGTCGAGAATCAACACCGGCGGATTGGCGAGCAGCGCGTCGGCCAATCCCACGCGCTGCCGATAGCCCTTGGAAAGCGTGCCGATGATCTGGTGATCGACGTTATCCAGCCAGCAGCGTTCGATCACGTAGTGCATGCGCCGGCGGCGTTCCGAGCCGTGGATGCCCTTGATGCCGGCGCGGAAGTTGAGATATTCGTTGACGCGCATCTCCTTATACAGCGGGCAACTCTCGGGCATGTACCCGATCTTGCGGCGAACCTCGACGCTGTTCCAGAACACGTCAAGTCCCGCGATGGTCGCCGTGCCGGACGTTGCCGTCAGGTAGCCCGCGAGGATGCGCATGGTGGTGCTTTTGCCCGCGCCGTTGGGCCCGAGGAAGCCGACGACCTGCCCTGCGGGAACGTTAAAACTCACATCCTGCACGGCGGGGTAGTCGCCATAGTATTTCGTCAGTTTGCTGACATGGATCATGTTGTTCATTCCCGTGAAGCCCAGCGGTAAGCGCAGCAAACATCCGGGATGGATGACTTAGCCCGCCAAGTTTCCTTTGGCAAGTGGACCAGCCGTTTAGCCGCGACGCCCAGCGGAGCGCGGGCCTTAACTTCGCCCGCGCTTCGCTGCGCGTCGCGGCTAAACCTTGTCAAATCTTTTTGCTTGAACGCCGAACTACTCTGCGATAGTCTGAAGACTCGATTTCCAAACCTCAAAGTGTCGCTGACGCAGGGGGCTCCCATGTCCTGGAAAGATTCCTCCGCGAAGTTGTGGAAGAAATACGGCCCCGCTTGCAAGGTTGTCGCGGGCGTCGTTCTCAATGTCGTCGCGCCGGGCAGCGGCGCCCTCGTCGGCCTGGCCGATAAGGTGTTCAACACGGCAGACGACCTGGCGCAGGGGCACTGGGAAGCCGAGTTGATGCGCGCTTCCCAGCAGAACGCCGACGAGCTTGCCAAGCTGGGCAGCTATTTCGAATTGCTCACCGGCGACCTGGCGAAATTGAGCGATGAAGTTTTCGAGTCTCGTTTTCAGCCCGACAAACTTGAGGCCATCGTCCGAAACGCGCTGGCGTCCGAGGGCCTGGCGGATGGCCTGCGCAAACTCGATGCCCTGGTGAATGACTTCGCCCATGTCAAGAAGCAGCTGGGCCGGCTTATCGCCGGGCACGCGGAAATGCTGCCGATCCTGCGCCGGCTCAATAGCGTCCTGCCATTCCTTGAGGAATGCCAGCAAATGGGCGCGACCCCGGATAAAGTGCAGGAGGCGCTCTTGCTGCGCCAGATGTTCTTGCTCGGCATCAACAACCGGCAGCCCGAGCAAGCGCGCTCGGCGGTCAAAATGATCGAAGCCCACGCCAGGCACGGCGACACCCATCTCTACAAGGCGGGCATCGCCCTGGTCGAGCGCGATATGCCCGGCGTGCGCGACGAGCTGGGGGAAGTGGTACGGCGAAATCCGCAGGACAAGGAGTTGGTCGCCCTGCATCGCCGCGCCACGGTGATTGCCACCGGCATGACGCCGCGGACGCCGCAGGCCCCGCGCCTGGATGCCGCCCCGCTTTTCCAGCTCGGCGAATTGCTCGATGGCTGGCGCCTGCAAGCCCACCTCGGCGCGGGCGGCTGGGGCCAGGTCTTCAAGGCCGTCAAGGGCGACCGCACCGTCGCCCTCAAGGTGATGCACCCGCGCTACAGCGCCGACAACGCCCTCGTCACGCGCTTCCGCGGCGAGTTTCATGCCTTGATGCGCCTGCCCAGGCACGACAATCTCCCGCAAATCGTGGAATTCAAGTACTCCGCCGAGCGCGCCTGCTGGTACCTTGCGATGGAGTACATCGACGGCCCGACGCTGGAAAACTACCTGGACGGCAAGGGCGCCTTGACGGTCGGCCAAATCAAGAAGGTTTTTGGCGCAGTCACGCACGCCCTGGGCCAGGCCCACGCCGTCGGTATTCTCCACCGCGACATCAAGCCGAGCAACTTCGTTTTTCGCAAGGCCGATCAGAAGCTGGTGCTGATCGATTTCGGGCTGGCGGTGCAGAAGGAGAACGTGGGAAAGACGACGATCGGCGGCATGACGTTGATGTTCGCCGCCCCGGAGCAGGCGCGTGGCCTGCCCGCGGACGCGCGCAGCGATGTGTTCAGTCTGGCGGCGACGATCTATTATGCGTTGCTGCACGACAAGCCGGACCTGCGCGACCCCGCCTATTTCGACCCGGACGCGGTTCCGGAGGCTTTGCGTGCCGTGTTGGCGAAGGCCATGGCGACGAACCCGCGTCACCGCTATGCCGATGGTGCGGAGTTTCACGCTGCCCTGCTGGCCGCCGCGGCACCCGCCGAGTCCGCGCCGTTTGCGGCACCCACGCTGCCCGTCGTCCTTCCGGTCGCCAGGCCGGCGGCAGCGCGTTCGCCCATCCGCAAGGCGCAACAGGGCCGCCCGTTTGCCGTGGTGTTGTCATGCCTGGGCGCTACCGTGGCGTTGGCCGTGGTCGTGATCCTGATCGGTTTGGGCGCATTCAATAGCGGCGTCCCCAAAAAGGTGGCGCAGACCGACAAGGTATTGAACCAGGACGCCGCGCCCAAAAAGTTAATTAGCAAAAGTCCTGCGAAATCCAAGACCCCCAAACCCGGCGACACCATCAGCAACAAGCTCGGCATGAAGTTCGCCTGGATTCCGCCGGGCACATTCACGATGGGCAGCC
Source organism: Planctomycetota bacterium (assembly GCA_016191165.1). Taxonomy (GTDB): domain Bacteria; phylum Planctomycetota; class Planctomycetia; order Gemmatales; family Gemmataceae; genus SIAQ01. Next base: position 64,111 of record JACPPF010000071.1, on the reverse strand, counting down.
CACCGAGCGAACAGGAACAGGCGATCAAAGACGGCGCCCCGGCCTATCGGGTCAAGGGCGAAACCCAGCACCGCGTCACGCTGACCAAGGGCTTTTACATGGGCGTTCACCAGGTAACGCAGGCGCAATGGCGCGACATCATGACCGAGAATCCCAATCCCAGTCACTTCAAGGGCGACAGCCTGCCGGTCGAACAGGTCTCCTGGTTTGACGCGGTGAACTTCTGCAACGCTCTGAGCGCGAAAGAAGGCGCAAAACCGTATTACAAGATCGATGGCGTGAAGGTTACGATCCTGGGAGGAACGGGCTTTCGCCTGCCCACGGAAGCGGAATGGGAATACGCCTGCCGCGCCGGTACGAAGACGCCGTTCTACTTTGGCGACACGATTTCGACCGATCAAGCGAATTACGCCGGCGACTACGTCTACGGCAAAGGAAAGAAAGGCGTCAATCGGCAAAAGACGACCCCAGTCGGCAGCCTGCCCTACCCGAACGCTTGGGGACTCTACGACATGCACGGCAACGTGTGGGAATGGTGCGCTGACTGGTATGCGGTGTATCCAGACGGCGAGCAGGTTGATCCGCAGGGGCCGACGACGGGAGATGGCCGCGTGCTGCGTGGCGGGTCGTTCTACGGTAATCCCTGGTTCGCTCGCTCCGCAAACCGTGGCAGGGGTGGGCCGGCGAACCTTCTCAGGGGCATCGGGTTGCGTGTTGCGAGGACTTTATAGCTTGACACCTTTACTACTTTACACTTTACCGCGAAGCGGTCGAAATTTGAAAATCGCCAATGTGGTATTTTGTACACTTAACAGGAGTCAGGATGGCTGTTCGGCGGGATTACGAAGTTGCGGCAGGGTGCGTCAAGCGCAGCGCGGACGCACCGCTGCTGTGATGATAACGAGCCGCGCCCGTAAGGGAGCGGGGGCGAAGTAAACCGGCTCCCTCACGGTCGCGGCTCGTAACGGATTCGCCAGGGGAACGGTGCCCCGTTGATAACACGTTCACACGCGATGGAGTCGCCAGGAAGTGTTGATTGGTTCAAAAATGGACCTGGCGTCTCGCCCACACCGTGGTAGGATGAACGAAAGACACAAAGGTTAATACCACACGACGGCAGCAGCGTTGGGTTACGGCCGGAAGCCCTGAACGATTGGCAGCCCATGCGAACGAGGGTAGTGGTACAATTTGAGGTAGGTCAGGCATTCTTGCCTGACAGAAGCCGCGAAACGTCAGTCTGGAAAGCCTGACCTACGGCAAACTGTACCACCACCCGAACGAGGGGTTTGCCATGCAAGCGATCACGCTGAAAGACGCCAAGCGGAATCTAACAAGCACTTGTCGAACAGGTTCTTGCCGATGCGGAGCCCCGCATTGTCGTCACGGACGAGGGCGGCCAGGTTGTGGTCATGCCACTGGACGAATTCAATTCGTGGCGGGAGACGATCTATCAATTGTCAAGCGCGGCCAATGCGGCTCATCTGCGGCGGTCCGTTGCGGAAGCGAAGGCAGGTAAAGGCCGGCAACGGGAGTTGATTCCGGAATGAACCTGACCATTACGCCATCGGCCTGGGATGACTACCAGTGGTTTGTCAAGCATGATCGCAAGCTTCTCAAGCGACTCAATCAGCTTGTGCAAGACATTATCCGGCCGCCGTTTGAAGGGGTCGGCAAGCCGGAACCGCTCAAGGGCGACTTGTCCGGATACTGGTCACGTCGAATCAACGATGAGCACCGTTTGGTCTACACGGTATCGGAAGACACATTGATTGGGATCGCTTGCCGGTATCACTACGACAAGTGAGCAGCTACTTGATGGGGGGTATTCGTTTGCAACGCATTCCACGTGATCTCGCCCGCAAATACGCCTTCGACTGGCGCGACGACCCGTTGCTGCGCGTCAAGCCGGGCGAGGTGTTTGAACTCGAAACCTACGACGCCAGCACCGGATACTTCAAGTCGGAAGCCGACAAGGCGATCCCAGGCAAGCGGCCCGGCTTTGACAAGTCGCCGCCCCTGGCCAACCCCATCGCCGGGCCGATCTTTCTCGAAGGGGCCGAGCGCGGCGATATGCTCGTCGTCACGCTCGAATCAATCATCGTGGACAGCTACTCCTGGATCGCCATCGGCCCACGTCGCGGTCCCGCGGGTGATTTGACGCGCTGGCCCGAGCTTTCAAGCGACTACACCACCAAGATTTTCAAGCACACGCCCGGGCCTTCCGGAACGATGCGCGACGGCACGCTTCACTTCCCCCTCACCCCCAACCCCTCTCCCACAGGGGGAGAGGGGAGAAAGGAAATCTCCTGGCCCATCACGCCCTTCATCGGCACCATCGGCGTGGCCCCCGACCGCGAAGTCACCACGAGTCTCGACGGGCAAGGCGAATGGGGCGGCAATCTCGATATCCGCGATGTGACCGTCGGCAACAAGGTTTTCCTGCCGATCCATCATCCCGGCGCTCTCTTCTACCTCGGCGATGTCCACGCATCGCAGGGCGACACCGAGTTCACGGGCACCGCCGCCGAGACGAAAGCCACGGTCCAGGTGAAGCTCGACATCGTCAAAGCGAAGAAGATCCCGTGGATGCGCATAGAAAAACCGGACGCCCTGATCGCGATCCACGCCAACAAGCCGCTTGAGGTCGCCGTGGAGACCGCGACGTTTCACCTAATGGATTGGCTCATCAGCGAGCACGGCTTTACGGCGACCGACGCCTACTGCCTGGTGAGCACCTGCCCCGATTTCCGCATCCATGTTTATCAGATGTGCAAGATTGGCAAGCTGGCCTATGTTGCTGGTGCTGAAATCCCCAAGAAATACGTGGTGAGGTGAAGATTGACCCAGATCGGGTTTACTCATGCCTGAAAAAAGCCGGCCAGGCCAGCACTGGCCGGCAGGTTCCGTTATTCCGGAGGTTCATTTCCCGCCGGCGTCACTGCGGCTCGTATGGTGGCGGCAGGCGTTGTTGCCGAACGGAACCGCACCGAGCCGTCGGCCATCAGGACGTGCATGCCCGCCTTGAACAGCCCGCCCAGGGGCGGTAGTTTGGTTTCATCCTTGGGCAGAACCAGATCGGCGGGCTGCGACCACACGACCGCTTGCTTTGCTTCAATTGCCAGGATGGTGTTCGAGGTGCCGTCGGTGACGTCGCGAGGCCCCAGCTCCTTGGCGCCGTTGAACATGGTATTCAGACCGGTGAAGACCTGGTAATGGGTCAGGCCGACCCCTTTCTTGCCTGCGCCGAGGGGTTCGTAGATCTTGGGCATCTTGGCGATCAGCTTCTTGTTGTGAGCACTATTCCAGGCCTCGTCGAGTTTGAACTCCTTGTACAACTTATCCTGTTCAATGAACGGCAGGATTGCCACGCGCCAGCTCAGGAGCGGGGTCTTGCCGTCCTTGCTGTAAATGGCGTGGCGCGGAAACGACTTGTAGACAGCCAAGTAGTTGTGCATTGCCAGGCCGATTTGTTTGAGGTTGTTCGCGCTTTGAGCGCGAGCGGCGGCTTCCTGGACCTGGGCGAGTCCGCCCTTGAACTTGGCGAGGTCTTGCTTCGTCGGTTTTTCTTCGCCGGTTTTGGCGCGGATGAGGATGAGCAAGACTTGGGTGGAGTCTTTGTCTCCCTTGAATTGGCTAGGCCGCTCACTCTTGGGGCCGTCGCCGCCACAGAGGATGAGGCGGTTGTCGCCTTCAAATCGGTAGATCGCTGGGGTGACGGTGTCGTTGCCACCCAGGGAGAGATCAATCTTGCCCGGCGCGACGATTTTGAACTGGCCGGTCTTGGTCTCTTCGGTGATGGTCATCAAGGTCTTTCCGTCCCTGGTGAAGGTGAGGCGAGCCAGGGCGATGAATTCCTTGGGCGTTTCCTTGCCCCGGGCGGCGCCGCTGGCGAAGCGCCAGGTGCCGATGAGGCGCTCCAGGTCAGTTTTCTTGCCTGGAGTTTTCTGGTCGGGCTTTTCCCCCTGGGCGCCTGGCAGGCCGATGACCCCGTGGGGCCGATTGGTTAAATCACCCGCGAACCCCTGGTAGGCTGCCAGGCCCAGCCCGGCGCCGGAGGCGCACACCAGGATTAGCGCGAGTAGGGTCCAGGCGAATTTGGTAATCGTCATGGTTCGAATCGCTCCGTTGGCAAGCATCAGGGCGGCGGTAGTGGTCGCAGCGTTGGTTCCGCAACCCGTGGCGAAAGCCACGGCCGCCCGCGCGGTGCCGTGAGTCAATGAAGTGGAAACGGCCGCCTCGGCCTGGATTTCAGTCAGCAGATTGGCCAGGAGCGCGGCGGGTGCAAGGCCGCGTCCCAGGAGCCGGCTGCCCAGGAGATTTCGGCCCCGCTCCAGGCATTTCTTGAACGCGCCAGGGCTGACGCCGAGTCGCTGGGCGGCTTCATCGCGAGTTCTGCCCTCGAGGTAACAAAGGAGGATCGCGGTCCGATATTTCTCGGGCAGGCGATTCAACTCCTCATGCACCACTTCCCGCATCTCGCGCGTATTGACATCAATCGCGGATGTCGCGGAGTCGGCAATGGCGACGGCGTTTTCCCGCGCCTGCCGCCGCCGCGCCTGCAGCCGGGCCTTGAGCGCCAGCCGATAGGCCACCCGGTGCAGCCAGCTGGCGACCGCTTCCTGTTTGCGAATGGTATGGCCCTGCCGGGCGAGCACCAGGAACGTCGCCTGGAAAACGTCCTCGGCGTCGTGCTGTCGACCCAGTACGCTCTGGCATACGGCGAAGACCATTCCACCGTGCCGATGCACCAGAGCCGCGAATGCAGCTTCGTCACGCTCCGCCGAGAAACGGGCGAGCAGGTGGAAATCGGATTCCTCCTCGGATGGCCGCGTTGCCACCATCATGCGGATTTGCCGCATGACTGCGGCATTCGAGGATTGCGTCATGGCGTCATTCCTTCCCCGCTGACCTTGTCTATCCATAAAGTACCCACGGACTGGGCGCGCGGGCCGATTTTTTTTGAATTCTCACCGAAGCGAGCCGGGCCCCACAAGCGGCAGGGGAGACGGGTCCCCCACTAGCAAGCCTGGTGAGGGAGCGAACTGCTGACGCGCCGTCCCGGTTATCTGGTTGCCCCTACGGAGGTCTAAATGGCGGAAAATCACGGCTTTCTGATCGATCACGTTTCCGTGCTCATCACCGACCTGGCGCGCAGCCGGTGGTTTTATGGGGAGGTGTTCGGCTTGAAGGAGATCGCGAAGCCGCGCACGTTTGAATTCGTGGTGTTGTGGTACGACCTCGGGAATCAGCAGCTTCATCTGTTGCTAAAGGACGCGCCGGATGCGCGCAGTCCGCGCCATTTTGCGCTACGCGTACCGAACGCGCAGGCGGCGCGATCCTATTTTCTTGAACAAGAGGTGCCCGTGGAGGAGACGACGCCCATCCCGAATTGTGACCGCTTTTTCGTTTATGATCCCGATGGCAACCGGATCGAGATCATCCAGTGGCTGGAACCCTACGACCCCGCGAAGAGTGGAGCAAATCAACTGGATAGGTGAATACGGTTTCCCAGGCGTTGCTTCACTCAGCCCTTGGCTTGCTTTTGTTCGGCCTCGTGTTTTCTGATCTCGTCCAGCTGATGGGCTGCCTCCGAAAGCGGACCGACCACGCTCAACAGGTGGCTCATCTGCCCGACCTTCATGCCGAAGCGGTCAATAAACTCCTGAAGCGCAAACTCATTGTCCAAAGTGTCGTCGTCTTGTTCGGCCAATTCCTGCGTCATCCGGCTCAACATCTGCACGTACGCCTTTTCGAGAACGGGATACGCCGACTTGCACTGGTCGGCGAACTCCGGCTGCTGTTCGTGCCAGCGGGCCAAAAGGTTGCGCCAGCGGGCCAGATTTTCTTGCGAGGACATGCGGGCGTGATGCAGGTGTTCGCGCTGCACGTCAAGGATCTGCTGCAACTGCTCACGTTGGACGTCGAGGATTTGCTTGAGGACATCCAGAACATTATCCCCGACCGGAAAAGGCACGGCCGTTGGAGCTGGCTTGGCGCTGGAAGCGATGTCGAATTGAAAATTCATGTCAGCCTCGCGGAAAACAATAGCGGCAAGACCTCGCAGGCCGCTCGTTGTGTTATAGCAGACTCGTTGACGAATGGAAGCGGGCAACAGGCGGTGAGCTGCTCGGACAGCCACACCATCGGCGAGATTCCCGTTCGGCGGCGTCGGTTGTGGGGGGGACAGCAAAACACTATAATACGAAATTCGCGTTCAGGTATTCCCGCGAAATCCGCACTACCCATTTGGGGCGATAGACATGTTTGAAGGAATCATGCGCGGCATCGGAGATGCCATCAAGAATATGCGCGGCAAGGGCCGCATCACCGAGGCCAACGTCCAGGAGGGCTTGCGCCAGGTTCGCACCGCCTTGCTCGAAGCGGACGTCAACTTCAACGTCGCCAACGAGTTCATCGAGCGGGTCAAGGCGCAGGCGGTCGGCCAGGAGGTGCTGCGCGCACTGGACCCGAGCGAGCAGATCATCAACATCATCTATCAGGAACTCGTCCTGTTGATGAAAGGCCAGGCCGAGAAGCCCGAACCGGCGTTTCACTTCGCCAAGGATCGGCCCACGATCCTGATGCTGTGCGGCCTGCAAGGTTCGGGCAAGACCACGACGTGCGGCAAGCTGGCCTTGATGCTGCGCGATCGCTTCAACAAGAAGCCCCTGTTGGTCGCGGCCGACTTGCAGCGCCCTGCCGCCATCGAACAGTTGAAAACGCTCGGCGAGCAGATCGGCGTCGAGGTTTACACCGAGGGGGCAGCGGTCCCCGGCGGCGGCGGGCCAAACCCGGTCAGCGTATGCCAAAACGCGGTTGCCCAGGCCAAGAACACTTCCCATGACGTCATCATCCTCGACACCGCCGGCCGACTGCACATCGCCGAGATGCCGATGGACGAGCTGCGTCAGATCGACCGGCTCGTGCGGCCCGACGATGTCTTTTTCGTTTGTGACGCGATGACCGGCCAGGACGCGGTCAACAGCGCCAAGGCGTTCAACGACGCGCTCGACCTCAACGGTGTCATTCTCACCAAGCTCGACGGCGACGCCCGCGGCGGGGCGGCCCTGTCCATCAAGGAGGTCACCAAGGTCCCGATCAAGTTCATGGGCGTCGGCGAAAAGCTCAACGCCCTGGAAGAATTCGTCCCCGAACGGATGGCCCAGCGCATCATGGGCCAGGGGGACGTCTGGTCCATCATCGAAAAGGTCCAGCGCGTTCAGGCAGACCTGTCCGCCGAGGAAATCGAGGCCCAGCGGAAAAAACTTGAAAAGGGCGACTTCAACCTCGACGACTTTCGCAAGCAGTTCTCGCAGATGGCCAAGATGGGCGGCATGAAGGACATCATGAAAGCCATGCCCGGCATGGGCGAGTTGATCCCCGATGACGAGGATCCAGATGTCGCCGTCAAACGCATTCAGGGCATGATCGACGCGATGACCAAGGGCGAACGCAAGAACCCGGACATCATCGATCTCAGCCGACGAAGACGCATCGCCGCGGGCAGCGGGACGGAGCCGCATGATATCAAGCAGTTTCTCAATCAGTTCGCGCAGGTTCGTACCATCATGCGCCAGATTGCTAACATGTCGATTTTCGACCGCATGAAGATGCTGATGGGCATGGGGAAGGCGGGCATGTTGAATCCGGGGGTGGGATTGCCGAAGACAAAGATCGGCACCGGCCATCGCAAGACGCCCAAGGAGCGCGCCGAAGAACGCAAGAAGAAACGCAAGCAGGACAAGAAGCGGAGATAAGTACCTCCCTGCTTACCAGCCCCACGCGCTAGCGTGGGGTTGTAGGAGCCTAATCCCCACGCTTGCGCGTGGGGCTGGTAGCGCGTGGGGCTGGTAGCGCGTGGGGGCTCGTAGCGCGTGGGCTGGTTGAAGACCCGTTTTTTCATACACTATTGAATTCCCGATATTCCGTGCTTTTCGAGAGGAAACCGACGTGGCAGTTCGCATTCGCATGAAGAGGATGGGGCGCAAACATCGCCCGTATTTTCGCATTGTCGCCATCGACTCCCGCCAGCCGCGCGACGGCCGCACGCTGGAGGACCTTGGCGCCTACGACCCAATGGTGACGAACAAGGAGAATCGGCTCGCCCTGAAGGCGGATCGCATCCGTTACTGGATGAGCGTGGGCGCTCTGCCGTCGGAAAAGGTGCAGGCGCTGCTGGACAAGCACCTCAAGAAATTCGAGGAAAAGGCCGCCGCGCCAGCCACGGCTCCCGCGCCGGAGCCTGCGCCGGGTTAGGCCGCTTGCGGCGTGACAGCCCCGTGGGTGGAAACCTTGCGCCATGCGATTCGACGTCCTCACGCTTTTCCCTGACCTTTTCCAGGGCTACTTCACGCAGAGTCTCCTCAACCTGGCCATCCAGCGAGGCCTGGTGGAGATTCGCCTGTGGAATATCCGGGACTGGGCGAAGGGCAAGCACAAAAGCGTGGATGATCGCCCATACGGCGGCGGGCCCGGGATGGTCATCATGCCGGAACCGGTTTTTGACGCGGTTGAGAGTGTCCGAGGCCAGGCCCCCGAACCCGGCCAGCTGATTCTGTTATCGCCGGGCGGCGAGCGCTTGACGCAGGAAATTGTTCGCGAACTGGCGACCCAAAAGCGGCTGCTGCTCCTGTGCGGACGGTATGAGGGCTTCGACGAACGCATTCGCATCGGCCTGAAGCCGCGCGAGATTTCAATCGGCGACTTCGTCTGCAACGGCGGCGAGGTCCCTGCGATGGTCGTCATCGATACCGTTATCCGTTACGTCCCCGGAGTGCTGGGCGATGAGGGAAGCCTTGCTGAGGAATCGCACAACCTGCCCGGCCGGCTTGAGTATCCGCAATACACCCGGCCACGCGTTTTTCGCGACATGGCCGTACCGGAGGTTTTGCTGAACGGCGACCATGAAGCCATCGCGGCCTGGCGCCGCGAACAATCCGAAAAAAAAAGCCAGAAGGCCCCAGGGTGAGCGCAGCGAACCCTGGGGATCGATATCACGTTAATTTATTTCGGGAGAGAAACCATGAAGAATAGATTTATCGCCCTGGTGGAGGAATCCGGCCTCAAAAAAGAGGTCCCGGAATTCGAGATCGGCGACAGCGTCGATGTCCACCAGAAGATCCTCGAAGGCGAAAAGGAACGCACCCAGGTGTTTTCCGGCCTGGTGATTTCCCGCAAGGGCGAGGGCATGAACGAGATGTTCACCGTCCGCCGCATCGTGCAGGGCGAGGGCGTCGAGCGCACGTTCCCGCTCAACTCGCCGAAGATCGCCAAGGTGGAAGTGAAGCGTTCCGGCAAGGTCCGCCGGGCGAAGCTGTACTATTTGCGCGATCGCGTCGGCAAGAGCGCGACCCGCCTGAAGGAACGCAAGAAGAAGGTCAAGGTCGTCGTGCCCGGCTCGCCCGAGGCCGCGCCGACGCCGGAAACCAAGTGACCCGTTGTTGTAGCCGCGGGATTTTCCCCGCGCGAAGGCGGCCATCGTCCCGTGTTCTCCTTCACCGCAAATCCCTGGTGGCGGCGCTGGTTCGGGTCGCGCTCCGAGAAGAGCGCGGCCATTTACCTGCGCCGCCTGGGTTTGCGCATCCTCGAACACAATTTCTCCTGCGATTTGGGCGAAATCGACATCATCGCGCTCGACGGCGAGACCGTTGTCTTCGTTGAAGTGCGTTCCACCGAAACGAATGACCCGAAGCGGCCGGCGCTTTCGGTCGATCAACAAAAGCAACAGCGCCTGACCCGGCTCGCGCTTTTCTATCTCAAATCTCGGAACCTGCTGGGGCATTCCGCGCGAATTGACGTGTTGGCCGTGAGCTGGCCCGCGAGCCAGACGGAGCCGGTCATCGAGCATTATCCCAGCGCGTTTGAAGCGACGGACCGGTTTCAGATGTTTAGTTGAGCAATGTCCCGCGTTACATGAAACGAAGGATTTGGCTTGTTATCAGTTGAAGGTGACGGCAAGCCGCTGGTGAAGGTCACGGCGAGCCGTCGGGCTTGTCCCGGCGGTTCATTCCGATCCGGCCTGGTTCCCCGCCGGGACAAGCCCGGCGGCTCGCTGATTGGTTGTCGCCTGCCTCATCGCCGGGCTGCCACGCGTTCGCTGTTGTTAATGACCTGGCGCTGCCAGAGTTGATCGAGTTGTGCAAACGACATCTTGTAGTGGCGCTCCAGCGATTTTTCATAGCCCTGGCGCAGGCCGTCCTTGACGAACTCGGCGAACACCCTGGGCCCGCGCTGTTGCGTGAGGAACTCGACGAGCACGACACTTTGAGCATAGAACGCGCCGATTCGCCGTGGCGCGGGGTAGTTCTCCATCTTCATCAGTTCCTTGAGGCCAAACAGCAGCCCATCCTGATGGTGCTTGTGCAAGTTGCGGCGATGCTGCTCAATCTTTTCATCCGGTTCCGCCAGCACGGCGATGCCCTCATCGGCCCAGCGCGGTAAATCGAACGGCCCGAACATCCCCGCTAACACCACGTGGGTCGCCTCGTGGGGCAGGACCGTTTGCAGCATGTTGGGGACATCGCAGCGAAGATCCATCCGGCGGGCGATGATTCGCTTGGTGCCGTTATCGACTTCCATGCGGGAGTGCCCGGGCGTATTGCGCGGCGCTCCAGTCATTTGCGTGTAGGCATTCACGTCGGGATGCAGGATCAATTCGCAGGTCGGCTGCCAGTCCACGCCATCGATGCCGAACCATTTGCGAAACATGGCCAGGCGAGTGCTCTCCGCGATCTCGCCAACTCGCTCGGCGAATTCGTCGCTGTTCTTGTGGAAGATGCGGAAGTGCGTGGTTTCCACGACCTGCCAGCCTTCCTTGTTTCGGCCCAGACGTCGAACCTTGGCAAGATTGCCCGTCACGAGCGGTGGGCGCGGAGCGGCGTTCGCGCGCGTTTTCAATTCCTTGAGAAGGGATTGGCCTGTCGCCAGCACCTTGGCCGGGGCCATCTCGATCGCACCTTCAACTTGTTTTTGCAGCGTCGGCAACTGCGCAGGCAGCACGCCGGGCTGCTCCATTGCTTTGGACACGCCATCGATGATGCAGTACGCCCACATGTCCCGGCTCGCGTTCAAACTGGTTGGATCGGCGCGAAACGCCTCCTCGAAGCATTGCTTCGCCTGGGCGTATTCCTTGAGCTGGAATTTCTTGATGCCGCGCGCGACGCTGCCTTTCGCCGCGGATGCGTCGGCTCGCTCCAGCGGCATGGTGCGTTGGTTCTTGCGGTCGAAGGGATCGTCGATACTGGCTTCCCCGATCTGCGCCCGGGCCACCGATTTGGGTTTCGTTTCCTGCTTTTTCGCGAACGGGTTGGGCAGGCTGAACCCCTTGAAGTCAGGAAAGGTCGGCCATTTCTTCGCGGGCTCTTGTGCGAACTTGCGCGGCGGCGCGTCGGCTTGCGGACGCAGGGCGACATCGTTGAGGGCGCTGGGGTCGAGAATGCACAGCCGCTCCCAGTAACGCCGCGCCAGGTCCGGTCGGCCCGCGAGGTAGAGATCGCGGATGTGAGCGCGATAGGCTTCGCGCAACAGCACGAGGTATTGCGGGCTTCCCTCGACTTTGGGCAGGTTTTCCTCCAGCACCTCGACCGCCAAATTCGCCTTCATCTCGCTCAAGCGCGCGCGGGCGACGCTCATGGCGCGCTGCACGGCAAGCTGCTTGAATAAAGTATCGTCCGGCGGCGTGGCGCCGACGAGCGTGATGGCGATGAGGGCGGTTAGCGAGGCGGAGATGAGTCGCAACATGCAAGCGTCCTTGCTTGACAAATTGGAGAAAATGCGCGGCGCGGGACATCACCGTGCCCGGCCAGCAGGTCGCCGCTTCATCCTGACGCGGCGACGCATTTCAGGCACGGGTGAACGGTAAAGAATTGGCGAGAAAAATGCAAGGTCAGTCGGCAACGGCGCAAAGGCCTAATTTACCAGCCCCGAGCCCGAGCGAGGGGACGGCGGGATGCCTCGAAGAAAATGTCAGTTGGGGAATGCTACGCTACCCCCTCGCTGGCGCTCGGGGCTGGTAGGGCATCCCTACTTATTCGGATATGGCTTCTGCCAGAAAACCTCGCCGCTGATGTTCATCGGCGGTTTGGTCTCCACGGTGCAATCGCCGTTGACGGTGCATTGACACGCGAGGCGCATCTCGTCCTCGTGGCCGATCGACTCGAAGGCGTGAATCGTGTTCAGGCTGAGCTTCTCGATGAAGCCCTTGGGGGTGAGGTTTTCCATGCCGTTTTTGACGAGCACGCGGCAAGTGGCGCAGAGGCCGTTGCCCATGCAGTTGAGGCCAGGATATTTGAAGATCCAGGGGTGCATCTGAATGCCGGCCTTCTTGGCTTCGTCGCGCAGATTGGAGCCGGCGGGGATCTCGATCTCGGTTTTTTCGTTGACGAAAGTGACTTTAGGCATCGTGAAAACCCTTCGCTAGATCAACCAAATTCCTGAGGATGCGAACATTGTAGGAATCAACGAAACGGCAGCCAGCCCCGGCGCCGGCCTACCAACCCGCGCATTGACGCTTCCGTGCCTGAAGCGTAAGCGAAGCTAGGGAATCCTTCGCTCGCGCTTCAGGCTCGGAGATCGCCGAATGATCCGACTCGTCCATTTCAGCGACATTCATCTGACGTCCTCACTTTCGGACTGGGCATGGCGCGACTGGTTCTGCAAGCGTGGAACGTCCTGGCTCAATCATCGCCTGTTCGGCCGGGCGCGGCGGTTCGCGCTGGCGGATGATATTGTCGCCCGGCTGATGGATGACGTGCGGGCTCGGCCCATCGATCAGCTGATTTTTTCCGGCGATGCGACGGCGCTGGGCTTTGAGTCGGAAATCGGCCGGGCGGCGGAATTGCTCCGGGTTGGCGATCTGTCTATCCCCGGGCTGGCAGTTCCGGGCAATCACGATTATTGCACACGCTTCGCCGAGGCTTCGGGCGCGTTCGAGCGGCATTTCGCCGCCTGGCAGGAAGGGCGGCGCATCGGTGAACACCGCTATCCGTTCGCGAGGCAGGTCGGTCCGATCTGGTTGATCGGCGTCAATGCCGCGACCGGAAATCGGTGGCCGTGGGATGCGGGCGGCCAAGTCGGCGCCGCGCAACTCGAACGACTCGCCCAGCTTCTCGCGGGGTTGCCAGGCGCGGTCAAGATTCTCGTCGTTCACTATCCCGTCTGTCTGGCGTCCGGGCGCCGCGAGCCGCGGCATCATGGGTTGCGCGATCTCGATGCGCTCGTTCAGATCGCCAGGGCAGGGGGGGTGAGTTTATGGCTGCATGGGCATCGACATACGCCCTATCATCTGCCACAAGCCGGCGCGGCAAAGTTCCCCGTCATCTGCGCAGGCACGGCCACCCAGCAGGGTATCTGGTCGCATGGCGAATACCTCATCGAGGGCAACGCGCTACGCGCCATGCGGCGCGTCTACGACCTGGAGAGCCGCTGCTTTCGCACCGCGGAGGAGTTTTCGTTGACACTGAAATGAACAACGAGTGGACGGTTCGCCTTTGGCCTGGCGCGTAAATAAGATTGTAACGCCCTGAATAATCAACCGGAGGATCAACCATGCGTCGTACCCTGTTGTTCGGCTCGCTGACCCTGATTGCTTTCACGCTGGGCGCCGACTGGCGCACCGGAAACTCGTCGCCTGCCCAGGAAAAATCGGGGCCTCTGCTCTCCCATGATGTTTACTTTTCTCTCAAGGATAACTCGCCCGCGGCCAAGAAGAAGCTCGTTGCGGCCTGCAAGAAATACCTGAGCGGCCACGACGGCGAGGTGTTCTTTGCCGCGGGCGTGCTGGTGGAGTCGCTCAAACGCAAGGTCAACGACCTGGAATTCGACGTGGCCCTGCACATCGTGTTCAAGGATTTGGCGGCTCAGGAAAAGTACCAGGTTGCGAAACGGCACCAGCAGTTCATCGACGAGAACAAGCAGAACTGGAAAAAGGTTCGCGTTTTTGATTCGTTTGTTGAACGCTGAAAACGCGATCGATTCTCGCGGGGGAAGCGCCGCGGCCAAGTGATGAATGCGCCATGAACCGATTTACCGACATGTTGCGTTCGGGCCGGGTGCTCCTCATGGACGGCGCGATGGGAACGCAGTTGCAAAGTGTCAATCGATCCGATTCGGCGACGGTCCGAGCCGTGCATCGCGCCTACCTCGATGCCGGCGCGGAGGTGTTGCTCACGAATACGTTTCAGGCCAATCCGGCCACGCAGGAGGTCTGGCGCGCCGCCCGGGAGTTGGCCCGATTGCCCTATGCCAGGCCGTATTTCGTGCTCGGCGATGTGGGGCCGATCGATAACCTGACGCGCGAAATCGCCTGGCAAATCTGGCGTGTGAATCGCGGCGCCGATGGCCTGTTGCTGGAAACCTGGACTTCGTTCGACGCGCTTGCTGAGGTCGCGCACGCGCGAGACAACTCGGACCTGCCGCTCCTGGTTTCGTTCACTTTTGTGCGGGCTGCTAACGAGACGGTCCGGACGTTCGACGGCTCAACTCCCGAGGAATGCGCCCGCGTGGCCAAAGCGGTTGGCGCTTGTGCGGTCGGGGCAAACTGTGGCAAAGAGATTGACCTGTCCGACATGGTTGAAATCGTGCGTCGCTATCACGACGCCTGTGACCTGCCGGTGTTCATGCGCCCGAACGCTGGTACGCCAACACAAACGGCAGATGGGTGGGAATACCCGCGCACGCCAGCGCCGATGGCAGCTGAGCTGCCCCGACTTTTGGCGGAAGGCATTGCGATGATTGGCGGATGTTGCGGAACGACGCCCGAGCACATCCGGTCGTTTCGCGAGGTGGTGGACGTGAGCAACCGGAACCAATCCCAGTTTAGCCGCGGGCCTTTGGCCCGCGTGCCAGACGCACGTGGCGAAGTTAATTGACCTCGGGTGGCGCGGCGGCCGCCTTGACCGCGACGCGCCGGCCGCCTTGCTCAAAGTGGACGATGCCGTCGGCAAGGGCGAACAGCGTATCATCGCGGCCGATGCCGACGTTGCGCCCCGGATGGAATTTGGTTCCGCGCTGGCGAACGATGATGCTACCAGCGCGAACCGTTTGTCCGCCGTATACCTTGACGCCGAGTCGCTGGGAATTGGAATCGCGACCGTTTCGGCTGGAGCCTTGTCCCTTTTTATGAGCCATGTCGATTACCTCGTGCAACCCGTTTTTTTGGGTATTGATTTCACTTCTTGTCATCGCCATTTTTCTTGGCGTTGGAAATTGTACGAGAAGCCGAACGATAAATCCACTGGGGCGGCGTGACAAATTCAATGTCCCGCGAATCGGTGGAAAATCGATCTCCCTTGCGCTTGAAGTTGAGTTGCAACGTCTTGTACTGCGTGATGGGCGGCAACCCCGGCGCGGGGGCGTCTACCTCCACGAAGCCGTTGGACAGGCCGCGGATGAAAATGCTGAAATGGGTCGTGTCGCTCAACTCCTTGTACTTTGGATCGCGTTTCTTCGGGTCGGCCGGGCCAGCGTCCCAGATGGCAACGCCCGTCACCCGCTTCGGAAACGCCTCATCAGGCGGCTTGGAACGCGGGATGGCAAACTTCGAAATCAACACGGTGTTCTTGATATCCTGGTAACCGGTCGGATCTTCCAGTTTGCGGATCTTTTCCTCGGCCGTGATAAGGATCTCGTCGCGATAAATGCCCGGATTATCGAGCGTCACTAACTCGAAGTAAGGGGAAATTTCCTCGGGCTTGGCTGTGTAGTTGGTGACTTGATACCAGAGATACCAGCAAATTCGATTGCCACGCGTTGGAAGTTTGACAACCGTGATGCGAGGATCCTTGAAACGGAAGTTCATGGCCCAAACGCCCGACTTGTCGAATTTCGACGGCAGCGACTTCACCTCACGCTCGTTTGGGTTGGCGGTCTGGCATTCCGCCGGTGCGAGGAAGCAAGCGGACATGACCGCGGTGACGGCCAGGGTGAGAGTCCAGCGGCAGGCCCCCTCCGGGATTTGCATCGGTTTTCCTCCGTGTACAGGCGCGCGGCGATCAGCCTTTTCGCCTGAGTTGCGAGGTATAGATTCTCAAAGCAAACCGGTCAAGGCGAATGGGCGACCACCGAATTGTCACCGTGGGTAGGTTACCACGTCGGTGGTAGATTAGGAAGTGCAAAACCCATGTGCGCCCGTCGAAGTACCTGGACATCTGATGTCGCGGCTTGTCCTCCCGGGGGTTCTTGATAACAATACACCATTCCCGGGCAGCCGAATGCAGTTTGTTCGCTGCGAAACTTTCCTTCGCCGACCCTACGAATGGCCTTGATCACGGCGTGGCAACCGAACGAATCCAGCGACCAGGTGCGTGCGCATTTGGCTCAAGGGGGGTGCGTTGTCTTGCCGTCGGAATCGACCTACGAATTCGTCGCCTCGCCCTTGCATCCGCGGGCGATTCAACGGCTGGCCTCCGTCGTGCCGGCAGGTGGTTTACCGGCCATCGTCTTCACGAGTCAACCTGCCCTGATGGATTGGCTGCCGCTCGCACGCGGAGCAAGTGTACGCCTGATTCGAAAACTCGGACCTGGCCCCTACCTGTTGCGCGCGGATGCCAGATACCGCGCTGGTCTGTGGATGCGGCTGCCAGCGTCAACCCAGGCCATGGTTGCCCGGGATGACCGACTTGCACTACGCTGGCCCAATCATGCTGTCTGGGACGAACTGGCCCGAACCGAGCTGCCACTCGTTACGGTCTCGCTCCCGAACTGCTCATCTGCGGCGGCGGCGGCCCAGGCGATTGGTGAAGGAGAGGATTTGGTCATCGACGCTGGAAATACCCAGTTCGCCAATCTCCCCAGTGTCGTCCATGTGGAGGGGCGGCACTGCAAACTCGAACGTGAGGGGGCCCTGGCTCGCGACGTGCTCAGCGAATTGCTGCTGTGCCGAATCCTGTTTATCTGCACCGGAAATACTTGCCGCAGTCCGATGGCACAGGCCCTTTGCACCAAATTGCTGGCAGACCGAATCGGCTGTCCCCAAGCCGATCTGAAAAGCCACGGATTTTTGGTGCAATCCGCCGGCCTCGCTGCAATGATGGGAGTGACGGCCAGTGCCGAGGCGGTGCAAGTTGCCGAGGAATTGGGCGCTGACCTGTCTGGGCATCAAAGCGCGATGGTGACCCTGGAGATGCTCCAGTGGGCCGATCATGTTTTTACCATGACGAGCAGCCATTGGTATTCGCTCCTGAGCGTTCCAAACAGTGGATTCCCCGTACCCAGGATGCTCTCGCCGTATCACGAAGACATCGCCGACCCGATCGGCGGCCCCTTGGTGGATTACCGTACCTGCGCCCAGCAAATAACTGCGTGCTTGCAGCTGCGGCTGCCTGAAATCCTGGAGTCTTGAACCGCGGCCAAACCCTGGGGTGAGCACAGCGAACCCCTGGGATCGCCGGATCGGAGATCAAACGCCTATGAAAATCGTCATCGGCAGCGATCATCGCGGCGTGGAGATCAAGCGACGCGTGGTGGATATGCTTCACTCGCTAGGACACGACGTGCTCGACGTCGGCTCCGACGGCGCCGAAAGCGTGGACTACCCCGACTACGCCTTCGAAGTTGCCACACGTGTCGGGAAACGCGAATACGAACGCGGCCTGTTGATCTGCGGCACGGGCATCGGCATGTGTATCGCAGCCAACAAGGTTCATGGCGTCCGCGCCGCGGCCTGCCAGGACGTGCTCACCGCCGAGACCAGCCGCCGCCATAACGACGCCAACGTTCTGTGTCTCTCTGCCGACCTGCTTGGTGAGGACCAGATGACCCAGATGATCCGCATCTGGCTCGATACCCCATTCGAAGGTGGACGCCATTTGCGGCGCGTTGAAAAAATTGCCAAGATCGAAGCGGAGCAATGCGGCAAGTGAAGCCCAAGGGTGAGTGCCACGAACCCATGGGATGGAGACAAATCCAAGATGAAGCCATCAAAAGCGCTGGCCTACGCGTGTCTCTTTTTCTTCCCCTCCCTCGCCGCTGGTCAAGGAAGCGATTGGCCACGCTTTCTCGGCCCATTGGGGACCAGCGTTTCCACGGAAAAGGGCATCGTTACCCCCTGGCCCAAGGCCGGGCCGAAAATCGTCTGGCACAAGGAAGTCGGCCCCGGCTACGGCATGCCGACCATCGCCAAGGGTAGGCTCTATCATTTCGACCGCGTTCCCAAAAAGCCCGACGACTTTCAGGACAGCAAATTCGTTCGCCTCACCTGCATGAACGCCAAAACCGGCGAACGCATCTGGGATTTCGAATACCCCTCCATCTACAAGGACGCCTTCGGGTACAACAACGGCCCGCGCTGTAGCCCGATCCTTGATGGCGATCACGTCTACACCTACGGCGTCGAGGGGATGATCCATTGCCTCAAGGCTGATACGGGAAAACTCGTGTGGAAAATAAACGCCAACAAGGAGTTCAACGTCATCCAGAACTTCTTCGGCGTCGGCAGCACGCCGGTCATCGAGGGCAACCTGCTCATCGCTCAGGTCGGCGGTAGTCCGCCAGGGAGTTTGCAACGCAATCTTTTCGATCAAACGCTCAAGTCCAACGGCAGCGCCGTCGTCGCGTTTGACAAGTTGACCGGCAAGGTCGCGTACAAGATCGGCAACGACCTCGCCAGCTACTCCAGCCCCGTTCTCGCCACGATCCACAAACGCCGCTACTGCTTCGTTTTCGCCCGCGGCGGGCTCCTGGCGTTTGAGCCCAACACCGGCAAAATCGATTTCCGTTTCCCGTTCCGTAGCGAGGACGTCGAAAGCGTCAACGCAGCCAACCCCGTCGTCCTCGGCGACCAGGTCTTCATCTCCGAATGCTACGGCCCCGGCAGCGCGCTTCTGAAAATCAAGCCGGGCGGTTATGAGGTGCTCCGCGAAGAATCCAAAAAGTTCAAGAAAAGCATGGCCATCCACTGGATGACGCCGATCGTTCAAGAGGGCTTCCTCTACGGTTGTTCCGGCCGACACACGGCTGGCGCCGACTTGCGCTGCATCGACTTCGCCACTGGCAAGGTGATGTGGAGCGAACCCCGACTCACGCGCTCCTCACTCCTCATGGTGGACGGCCATTTCATCTGCCTTTGCGAGGACGGGACCCTGCGGCTACTGAAAGTGAACCCCAAAAAGTTCGACGAGGTTTCGTCCGTGGAGTTGAAGGACCCGAAAACAGACAAAGCCCTGTTGCAATACCCCTGCTGGGCCGCACCGATCCTGTCGCACGGCCTGCTGTATGTGCGCGGCGAGGAACGGCTGGTTTGCCTGGAGTTGATTTCGCAGAAAAAGTGAACCCCGCGGCCATCGTGGGGTCCATGGCCCCAGGTTGACTCGTTATTTCGGGCCACGGATAGCCACCCTACAATTCCCTTAAAGCAACTGGAAGCAGATCCAACGGCAACGATGAAAACGCGCACGGGCCCAGGCGAGGCTTCGGTCATCAAGTTCGGATGCCAGTATTGCGTGCGGTTACCGCCATTATATTAGGCTGATCGGATTAAGGAATCAGTTTCATTTTTCATGGTATGATCGCCACACGTTTGTACTTGAAATGCCCATTAAGTGGGCGTTTGTTGGCTTTGGAGAGTCTTTATTCTGCCAACCTTGCGCCAAAACCACGGAAATTGGTATAATTGAGCCTGGTAGGTGATCAAATTCCCGGACACCGAGGCGCGAAAATCGATGGCAGCATTGCACGGGTCCAAGGAGGCGATTGATGCGCCGTTACCGGGCGTGGTCGGCGACAGCCCGGCGATGCGTGCGGTTTATCGTCTGACTCGCCTGGTGGCGAAATCGCGCGCCAGCGTCTTGCTTTTGGGAGAAACGGGTACCGGCAAGGAGGTCATCGCCCGGAACATCCACCGCCTTAGCCCGCGCGAGGACGGGCCTTACGTGCGTGTCAACTGCGGGGCGCTCACGGAAGGTCTCCTGGAAAGCGAGTTGTTTGGCCATGTCAAAGGCGCCTTCACGGGCGCCGTGGACAACAAGACTGGCCGATTCGAGGCGGCGCACGACGGCACTATTTTCCTCGATGAAATCAATAGCATGACGGCCAAGCTGCAGGTCAAACTCCTGCGTGTGCTCCAAGAACGTGAATTCGAGCGCGTCGGCGAAAGCCGAACCATTCGCGTCGATACGCGCGTAATCGGCGCAACCAATCGGCGCCTGGAAGACGAGATCGAGGCCGGCCGTTTTCGCGAGGACCTCTTTTATCGCCTGAACGTGGTGCCCATCTTTCTGCCCCCCTTGCGTGAACGCACCGAGGACATCCCGGCCCTGGCGCGTTTCTTTCTGGAGCGTTATTGCGAGGAAAACCGCCGCGACCCGCCGGAAATTCCCGACGCGATCCTGAACAAGCTCAAGCAGTACGATTGGCCCGGCAACGTGCGCGAACTTGAAAACTGCGCCGAGCGCGCTGTCGTGCTGTCGCACAATCAGCCGTTGCAATTCGATTTGATGCTGCCCGGGCAGGATTGCCGAATGCGGCCGGCACACGCCAGGTCGGGCGATTTGGGCTCGATGGTTCAGCAACTCGTGCGGACTGCAATCCAAAAAATCCCGGCCGAGGACGGAAATCTCTACAACCACTTGATCCGCAGTCTGGAGCGCGAGCTTTTAGAGCAGGTGCTGCCGCTGTGCGACAACGTGCTCGTCAAGGCGTCCGCTCGCCTGGGCATCAACCGCAACACGCTGCACAAGAAGCTGGCCGAATTCAAAAGCCCGCTGGTTGCCAGCGATGAATGAAAAAGCCGAAGCTGGTTCCGACGGTCCTTCACCCGGCTTTGCCCAGGAACCCAGCAGCATCGCCAAAACCGAAACTCCCTTGAAAACTGGAGGGGCAGATTGCCATGAAACGCCGCTTCGTCGCCCGAGGTTTCGGGGAATTCTTCGGGGATCTTTTTACTGGCGATCTTGTGGCGTTGGGTATCTGCCTGGGGATGGTCCTGTTTGGCGTGGTGATTGGTCTGCTCGGTGCGTGGATACTCTGGAACAAAAAAAAGGCCGACGAGGCCCATCGCAAGAAGCTCGCGGATAAAAGAAAACAAGAGAGGGGCCAATACAAGGAATCAAGGAAGCCAAAGGAGATTTAGGCATCCGGCCCGAGGTATGGGCTCTTTGCCGAGCGCCGTGTTTTAGAGATTTACATAGAATAACGGCAGTATTTTCCCAGCGACGGTGCCCTGCAAGGCGAGCGGATGAACAACGAAACACATTCCAACTCGGTTTCCCGCAAGAAAAAGCAGGAACGCGGCGCTCGCGCTCCCGTTGATCTGCCACGCATTGCCGCGGCGGTGCGCGAAATCCTGCTGTCCATCGGCGAGGATCCGGATCGGGAGGGCCTGAGCGAAACGCCCGAGCGGGTGGCGCGCATGTATCAGGAAATGTTCGCCGGTCTGCGCACGGACGCCACGGTCGTCTTGCGGAAAACGTTCACTGAAAAGTACGACGAAATGGTGCTCGTGAAGAACATCGGCTTCGAAAGCATGTGTGAGCACCATCTGCTGCCGTTTTTTGGCAAGGCGCACGTCGCCTATCTCCCGAACGGCAAAATCGTGGGCCTGAGCAAGCTGGCGCGCGTTGTGGAAATCTTGTCCCGCAGGCCACAGGTGCAGGAACGCATGACCGAGGAACTCGCCGATCTGGTCATGCGCGAACTGGACGCGCGCGGTGTCGGCGTGGTGATCGAGGCGTCACATACCTGCATGTCGATTCGCGGCATTCGCAAAGCTGACAGCAAATGTACGACCAGTGCGATGCGCGGTGTGTTTCAGACTCATCCGGCCACACGGTCGGAATTCATGGCTCTCATTCAGGCACAATAGCTTGCGAGATTCCGACTCAGGGAATGGCTTTTTTTTGGGTCGGGCTTTGGCCCGCCACCCGTAGACCGGCGGGATAAAGTTCGCATTACGGAATCTGCAATCCGCGCCTTGAAACCTGGTTCTCATGATTGCCTCGTTCTGCCTGCGATTGGCGGCCGGTCTGGTGCTGATGTTGCCCCTGTTGACGTTGGCGCAGGTCCCGCCGCGGTTTTACCGTGTGCATTTCTTGACAGCCCTGGGCCTGATGGCAGTGGCTGGCCTTTTTTTTCACGAACAGGGTACGCCCTTCTGGTGGCTGCTGTTCGGCGGGGGCGTTCTGGGTTGCGTGATGGGCTCAATCGTCTGGCATCTTGACGAAGCGCCGGGCGGACAGGCGACGGTCTTCCTCGTGCCCGTGGCTCTGGCAGCCTGTTTGATTTATGGGGGCATCCTGCAACGCGGAGCTGGCGACTCGCCGCAGCGCATTGTGGACGACGTGCTGTCCGCTCTCGTCGTCGGCAGCGCGATGACCGCCATGTTGATGGGACATTCCTATCTCATTTCGCCTGCCATGTCGCTTGCGCCGCTCTACGGTTTGCTTTGCGCAATTGCGGTGGCGGTGCTGTTGCGGATCGGGCTGGCTTGCTTCGGACTTTGGGAATGGACCGCGACGCACAGTTTGGCCAGCATGGATTCGGATTTGTTGCTGTGGCTTCCGGTCCGCTGGATCCTTGGCCTGTTCGCGCCCTTGATCCTCGCCTGGATGGCGTGGGAAACCGTACGCATCAGGTCCACCCAATCGGCGACGGGTATCTTGTATGTCGTGGTCATCCTTTGTTTAATCGGGGAGTTGACGAGCCAACTTCTGGTCGAGAGAACAGGCTTTGTCCTGTGAAAGAGGGTTTTGGGACGTGAACGTAACCTTCCCCTGTCCAACGTGCGGGCGCATCGCGACCGCCCAGGCCAGCCTGGCTGCGGACTGGCAGTGTCCGGCGTGCGATCATCGCATGCGCCTCATGGCAACCGAACCCCTAATCCCGACGTGTGGCGTTTGTGGCAATCATGAACTCTACAAACAAAAGGACTTCCCACACTGGCTTGGCATGACGATCCTGGTCGTCGCGCTTGTCTTGTCCACGGTGACCTATTACTCGTATGAGAAATGGTGGTCCTGGGCGTTCCTGATCGGTTCCGCGTTCATTGACGGCATCATGTATCTCATGGTCGGAGACGTGATCGTCTGTTATCGCTGCAACGCGCATTATCGCGGCGCCGCGCCGACCCAGGCGCACTTGCCGTTTGAAATCACCCTCGCTGAACGTTATCGTCAGGAGAAAATCCGGCAAGAACGCCTCAAGTCGGAAAAACCCTAGCGACCTTTTGTGGGCAATCTCGTGGAACTGCGTCGCCTTCAAGATGATTTGCACGGCTTCTTTCGCGGCGACCTGCGCTTCGACGAGATCACGCGCCGTCTCTACAGCACGGACGCGAGTATTTTTCAGGTCAAGCCGATCGGCGTGGCGGCGCCGCGCGACGAGGAGGACGCATGCCTGCTCGTTCGCTACGCGCAGGCGAACGGCATTCCCTTGATCGCGCGTGGCGCCGGCACGGGTTTGGCGGGCGAATCGCTTGGGCCTGGGTTAATCGTCGATCTCAGCAAGTATTTTCGCGGAATCGTCCACGTCGGCTCGGACACGGCTCGCGTGCAACCGGGCGTCACCCATGCCGCGCTGAATTCCCGGCTGGCGGAGACGGGGCGACGATTCGCCCCTGACCCGGCCAGCGGCGCCGTGTGCACCCTGGGTGGAATGCTCGCCACGAATGCATCCGGGGCTCGGGCCATCCGCTACGGCACGACCCGGGATCACGTCCAGGCGGTGCGCGCCGTTCTCGACAACGGTGATGCCGTTGCGCTCACGCGAAGCTACGACATTCAAATCGAGCCGGCGGAGGCCTCGCATCTTCATGACATCGGTGTCGCTCTCAACGTACTCCTGGAACAAAGCCAGGAACAGATCGCCGCTGCCAGGAGGCGCGCGCCATTTGATCGCCTTGGCTACCAACTCGACGGAGTCCTTCGACCAGCCAATCTGGATTTACCTCGTTTGCTGATCGGCTCGGAGGGAACCCTGGCCCTGTTCACGGAAATGACGTTGAATACGGTCCCTGTCCCGACCGGTCGCTGTCTAGTTCTAATCAATGTCACAAGCGTGCAGCGAGCGGTCGCCCTGGTGCCGACCGTCCTCGAAACTGGACCGGTGGCGTGTGAACTGATCGATCGCCGCTTGCTCACGCTCGCGCGCGGCGCCGATGGGGTGGAAGGAAGCACTCTGATCTCGCCGGCGGCAGAAGCGGTCCTCTTCATTGAATTTGAAGCCGAATCATCCGAGGAGGCTCATCGGCCGGCCCAGGGCCTTTGCAACCGAATGCACCAGGACTCGTCGGTAATTCAAACCACACTCGCAATCGATTCGGATCACCTGGCCGCGGTCTGGCAGATTCGCGAAATCGCGTTGCCCAGTCTGTACGGCAGGCGGGGCGGCGCACAACCAGTTGCGTGCATCGAGGACGTTGGCGTTCCTCCGGATGTTTTGCATGAGTACCTCCGGCGTGCACAGGATATCTTGCAAGAACACGAAACGACGGCAAGTTTCCTCGTCCACGCCGGCGCCGGCCAGGTCCACGTCAGGCCGTTTTTGGATTTGCAGAAGCCGGAGGAGGTGTCGCGACTCTGGGCCATCGCGGAAATGGTGCATTCCCTGGCGATTGAGCTGGGCGGGACCGTCAGCAGCCAGCACGGCACGGGCCTGGCGCGGACGCCCTGGGTCGCCAGGCAGGTCGGCGCGCTTTACCCTGTCATGCGCCAGGTCAAGGCGATCTTCGACCCCAAGAACGTCTTCAACCCGGGCAAGATCGTCGATCCCGACCCCAATCCGGATACCCGAACCCTGCGCGGCGCGGCGGTCGCGGAAAGAGTTGCCATGCCGCTGGCGCTTAACTGGCAGCCTGAGAGCCTGGCGTTGGAAACGAATCATTGCAATGGCTGCGGCCAGTGCCGCACCGAATTACCCGGGCAGCGCATGTGCCCCATCTTTCGCGCCCAGCATGACGAGGCGGCGACGCCGCGCGCCAAGGCAAACCTTTTGCGCGACCTTCTGCAGCATCAGGCGAATGGCCTGCAACTCAACTCCGAGGCAGTGCGCGCGGTGGCCAACCTGTGCGTTCAATGCAAGATGTGCGCGCTGGAGTGCCCGGCTCATCTCAACATTCCCAGGCTCATGCTGGAGGCGAAGGCAGCCAACGTCGCCGAGCACGGGCTGAGTCGCGGCGATTGGTTCTTCGCCCAGATGGAACAGGCCCTACGCCTGGGCAGTGCCATTTCCTTCCTGGCCAACCTTTCCCTTCGTGGCCGAGCTTCCCGCTGGTTTCTCGACAAGCTATTTGGGCTGTCCCGCGAGCGCCGCCTGCCGAGAATGGCGGCCCGATCCTTCATGG
This sequence comes from Planctomycetota bacterium, assembly GCA_016191165.1. Classification (GTDB taxonomy): domain Bacteria; phylum Planctomycetota; class Planctomycetia; order Gemmatales; family Gemmataceae; genus SIAQ01. Next base: position 38,841 of record JACPPF010000071.1, on the reverse strand, counting down.
CGCGAGCCAAGCGGCGCGGCTGGACGGGCAAGCCGAATGGCGCGAAACCGGTCGTGACGTACTTCGTCGATCTGTATGCCAACTATGTCGAGCCGCAGATTGCGGAGGCGACGGTGGCCGTTCTGCACCATCAGGGTTATGACGTGTTCATTCCGCCGTCCCAAGGCAGCAGCGGTATGGAAGCTCTCGTGCATGGCGACATCGAAACCGCGAGGGAAATCACTCAACGAAACCTTCGCTCGCTGGTCGAACCCGCCCGCGCCGGCTGGCCGATCGTCTGTTCCGAGCCGAGCGCCGCCCTCATGCTGAAAGAGGATTGCGTGGACCTCCAGGCCGACGACGACGCCCGCATCGTCGCCGAGCGCGCGGTCGAGTTGACCTGTTTCCTCCTCGGGCTCCATCAGCAGGGCCGGCTTCGTACGGATTTCAAGCCGATCGCTATCAGCCTGGGCCACCATGTGCCCTGCCACGTCAAGGCGCTCAAATCAAGCGTGGCGGGCCCGCAACTCCTCAAGTTGATCCCGCAAATTCGCGTGAGCACCATCGACGTCGGTTGCTCCGGCATGGCGGGGACCTTTGGTTTGAAATCGGCCAACTATCAGCTTTCCCGGCAAGCCGGCGCGGCGATGTTGACGGAGTTGCAACGACCGCGCCATCTGTTCGGATCGACCGAATGCAGCAGTTGCCGGGTGCAAATGGAGGATGGCGCCGGCAAGCGAACGCTGCATCCGGTCCAATACCTGGCACTGGCCTATGGTTTGATGCCCGAGGTTGCCGATCGGCTGCGCGAGCCGCTCAAGGAATTGGTGTTGTGATGAAGGTGTTGCTTTTTGCCCGCGCCCGCGATTTGGTTGGCGCGGATTGGATTGACATCGAGTCGGCCGCAACCGTGGGGGAGGTGCGCGCTCGCTTGAAGGAGCGCTATCGCCACTTGAGCGGCCTGGTGGAAAAATCGGCCCTTGCGGTCAATAATGAATTCGCGGACGATTTGACGCCGATTCCGGCCGGCGCCGAGGTTGCCCTTTTGCCTCCGGTCAGTGGGGGGTAAGATGGCGTGATGGGTCTCAAGCGGGCGCACGCAAGGCTTCAATGGGCACCGCGCGAACGCCAAACGAAGACGGAAGCCAACATGATTCGCTTGACGCGCGATGTAATTGACGGTCATGCCTTGACCGAGGAGGTTCGCCGGCGCCACTGCGGGGCGGTGGTCCTCTTTCTGGGGACCGTGCGTGACCTTACTGGCGAGCGCGTGACCGTCGCGCTTGATTATGATGCCTATCCGGCCATGGCCGAAAAAAAGATGGCCGAGATCGAAGCCGAGACGCGCCAGCGCTGGCCCGTGGGCGAGTTGATCCTCGAACATCGGCTTGGGCATCTGGAGGTCGGCGACGTCAGCGTCGCGGTGGCGATTAGCTGTCCGCATCGCGCCCAGGCGTTCGACGCCTGCCGCCACGCCATCGATCGGCTCAAGGAACTGGTGCCGATCTGGAAGAAGGAAAACTGGGCCGATGGCTCCACCGAATGGGTGCATCCGGGCGCCTGAACGAGACTGCGGGGACGGCCGTCCCTGGGCTTTCAACGAAAAGAAACCATGAACGACCTCGTTAGTTTGCCAACGCTTGACGGTCCGCTCAGCGACACGTTCGGGCGTATCCATAACAACTTGCGCATCAGTGTGACGGACCGGTGCAACCTGCGCTGCACTTACTGCATGGCCGAAGACGTCGTGTTCATGGACAAAAAGGAGTTGCTCACTTTCGAGGAGATCCATCGCTTTGTCGAAATTGTCGCTCCGCTGGGCATCGACAAGATTCGCCTGACCGGCGGCGAACCGCTGCTGCGCCGCGATTTGGCCCGTTTGATTGCGATGTTGCGTGAAGTTCCGGGCATCAAGGACATCGGCCTGACGACCAACGGCATTCTGCTCGCGCCCATGGCCCAGTCGCTTTTCGACGCGGGTTTGCGCCGCATCAACATCAGTCTCGACGCGCTCGATCCGGATCGCTTTCGTCAGCTGGCGCGGCGCGATGGCCTTGAAAAGGTTCTCGCGGGCATTCATGCCGCCAAGAAGGCTGGCTTCGATCCCGTGAAGATCAATGCCGTCACCATCCGCGGCATCTCCGATGGCGAGGTCGTGCCGCTGGCGCGTTTCGCGCGCGAGCATGGCCTGGAGATGCGCTTCATCGAATACATGCCAATTGGCGCCGATAACTGGGAACGTGAAAAGGTTTACTTCGCCCATGAAATCCTGGAGCAGATCGAAACCCACGTCGCGCCGCTCGTGCCGGCCACGAACTACGATCCCAAGGCCCCGGCCATGGAGTTCAATTACCTTGATGGCGCCGGCCGCGTAGGCATTATCGCCTCGGTTTCACGCCCGTTCTGCATGACTTGCAATCGCGTGCGCTTGACGGCCGAGGGAAAACTCAGAAATTGTCTGTTCGCTCTGGACGAAGTCGATTTGAAGCCGCTCTTGCGTGGCGGCGCCGCGACCAGCGAAATTGCCGCGCTCGTACGTGAAAACATTTGGCGGAAATGGGAAGGGCACGAAATCAATACCGCTCGGTTCGTGAAGCCGCAACGGACCATGCACGCGATCGGGGGGTAGGCAGGGGAGAAGCGCACTCGACGGGCGAGTGAATTCTCCGTCGCTTGCGCTTCCAGCCAACCGAGGTATTAAACCGCGACTGCCTGCAAACGGGGGCGGGCGACAGGCGGGGAGCTAGTGACCGCCGTGTCCACCTCGACGGCGGCCAGGTCGAACCAGAGAGTCTCGCCGTCGGCCAGGGTGTCCAGGCCAATCCAGTGAATGACGCGCGGCTCATCGCCGCCGAGTTCAAACGTTGCCACGGTCGGGGTGCCGTCCATGAAATGGATACGTCCGATCTTGCCGGTGCGCAACAAAAAGAACCGGCGGACCCGATATCCTGGGATTCGGTTCAGCTGATCATCGCGCCCGGAGAGCGGCAGACAGACGAGTTTGATCTGTTTTTGCTCGCAACCAGCCAGGTGCCGGTTCAGGCCCAGCAGGCGTTGGCCGTGCTTGCAGAAGGCATCCAGTCCGATGGCGACTGGTCTACCGTCCGGCCAAAGGGGCTGATACCCCACAAAATCGGCCTTCTCGGTTTGATGATCCCTTGAGGGATCCCGACGGAAAAGGAGGATCAAGGTGCGTGACATCCAGGGCCGCTCTCCATTACGGGTAAACATATCTCCATGCGGTCAGGGACCACCAAGAGCATCCTTTTTCTTGCGTAACTCCCACAACCGCTGTAACGCCAAGAGTCCAAGAACACAGCGTTGATTTTGTTAATCTAGCTAAATCGGATAGAATCGGCTAGAAGTGTGAAAATCTTTTTGAGATCCATAGTGTAAATTTGTTTATATCAGGTGGGTATTCGCCAAAACCTGAAAACTCCGCCCCGTCAGGCTGGAAAACCTAGCCCGCTAACGGCTTGCAAACCCGAACAACCAGATCGATTCCGGGATTCGTTGAATATGATAGGAAAACCTCAATCGAATAAAAGCCCCTGATCCGATTCCTTGTCCCACGGCCTGCCAAGATGCTCATAGGCCTTGCGGGTCGCCATTCGACCGCGTGGCGTACGGACGATCATTTGCTCGCGCAACAGATAGGGCTCGATCTCATCACTCAGGGTATCGGCAGGCAAGTTCATGGTGGCGGCCATCGCCTCGACCCCGGTTGGCCCGCCCGCGAAAACATGGATGATCGTTTCCAGGTATCGGCGGTCCTGCTTGTCCAGCCCGAGTTGGTCCACTTCCGCCATCGCCAGCGCCGCCCTGGCAGTCGCAAGGTCGATGGTCCCGTCCCGCTCGCTGGCCGCGAAACTGCGCGCCCACCACAACCGTGAGTTGGCGATTCGCGGTGTCCCCCGGCTGCGACCCGCAATTTCCAGGGCCGCGTCCGGGGCGATGACCGTATTCAGTTTGCTTGAGTTAATTGTCACGATCTGCGCCAATTCATCGACCGTGTAATAATCCAGATGCTCATGGATCTTGAAACGATCGCGCATCGGCGAGGACAACATTCCGCTGCGTGTCGTGGCCCCGATCAGCGTGAAACGCTTCAGAGGCATCGAGATCGTCCGGGCACTCATGCCTTCGCCCAGCACGATATCGACCCGAAAGTCCTCCATGGCCGGGTAGATGAACTCTTCCACCACGCGCGGCATGCGATGAATTTCATCGATGAACAGGATCGAACCGTCGGTCACGTTGGTCAAGAACGGCAGCATGTCCGCGGGCTTGGTCAATGCGGGGCCGCTCGTCATCTGAATCGTCGTACCCAGTTCATTGGGCAGGACGGTGGCGAAGGTGGTCTTGCCCAGGCCGGGCGGGCCGTCGAAAAGCATGTGCGACATCGGCTCCGCCAGCTTTTTCGCCGCCCGGAGCAGGATTTCCAGCCGCTGCTTGACCGATTGCTGACCGATGACCTCGCGCAGCCAGCGCGGGCGCAGGGCGGCATTGCGATGCTGGTCGTCATCGCCGGGACCGCCCCCGCCTTGAACAATCGGTTGCCGTGCCATGACCCTCCCTTGACCCTCATAGCCGAACGGCGGTGGGAACCGCGAAAGCATCCCGCAGCCTGTCGGCTGCGGGCGTGGCAATTATTTCTGCTGATAGATCGCCAGCAACACCTCTTCAACGCTCTTGAAGTTCTTGGCATCCGCGAGCGCCTTATCGAGCCGATCACGTGCTTCCTGGGGGCCGTGCCCAACGCTCAGGAGCGCTTGATAGGCGTCCTCCAGCACATTGCCGTCAACGGCGCTTGGGTGACTGGTCGAAACGCCGGCGTGGTTTGGGCCTGCCATCAGGGCGTACTTCGTCACCTTGCGGCGCAGCGTGGCGACGATCTGCTCTGCCGTCGCGCCGCCAATTCCCGGCAGCGTGGTCAGCCACTTGCTGTCCTGCCGCTGGATCGCGTCGGCGATCTCTTTGATGGGCCGCACGAACGCCTTCATCGCCTTGCGCACGCCGACCTTGTCCACCGTGCAGAACAGGTCGAAAAACTCCTGCTCTGCCTCGGCGAGAAAGCCGATCAGCCGCGGCACCATCCGGCCATGCGCTGGATTGCCTTCAAAATAATGATTCGTGTATAGGGTGATTTCCTGCCCGAGTTGATGCTGGACGGCGCGACGAATGAATTCGGGGACCAACACCTGGTATTCGAGCGCGCCGACCTGGAGGCGGACTTCCTCATCGAGCACGCGATTCACAAGGCCGGTCATTTTCGTGATCATAAGGCATGCAACTTGTTTTGATAATAATGGCAAAGCGCCACGGCCAGCGCGTCGGCGACATCCGGCGGGTCGGGCAACGTCGCCAGCCCGAGTTCGTTCTGGATTGTTCGCTGGATCTGCTCCTTGGACGCTCGGCCATTGCCCGTGATGATCTTTTTCACCTGTGTGGAAGCGTAGCTGACGACGGGAATGTTCGCCTGCGCCGCCGCGAGAAAGATCACGCCACGGGCATGGCCCATTAGGATGGCGGTACGCGGATGATCATAGTGGGCGTATAGTTGTTCAACGGCCATCGCCTCCGGGCCAAATTGCGCAATCACCTCCACTACACCTTTGTACACGGAAAGGACCTTGTCTGCCATATCGATCGCATCGTCGTCTGCGGTGCGGAGGATGCCGGCCTCACAAAGGACGGGACGCAACGGCGAGAATTCCAGCACGCCGTAGCCGGTGATGGCCAGGCCGGGGTCGATGCCCAGGATGCGGCGGGATGTGGTCATGATGGGAATGATTCCCATCCCCGTTTAGCGCCCGCCCGACGCCTACACGCACGACTGCGCAATGCGGGGGCTAAACGAAGACGGGGGGATCGTCAATCCTTTCGCCAATCCGTGCCGCCCGGGCGGTCCTCAAGGGTGACGCCGAGTTCGCCCAGGCGTTTGCGAATCTGATCGCCAAGGGCGAAATTTTTCGCCTTGCGCGCCTCGGCGCGTAGATCGATCAGCAATTGCATCAGGCCGACGACGAGTTTTTGGCTCGCGTGGTCCGCCTTCGGTTTCTCCGGCGCCGAGGAAAACACACCGAGGAGTCCGCTCAGTTCCTTGAGGTAGACGACGCCCTGCTCGAATGCTTTCACGTCATCGCCCGTCGCCTTGCCGGCTTCCAGTTGCTTCAGGTCCGCAAAACGATTGAGGGCGGACAGTAACTCGTACAACACGCCAACAGCGCCGCCGGTATTGAAATCGTCGTCCATGTGTTCGAGAAAGCGTTTGCGAAACTCGGCGAACTCCCCCCCGCCATCGTCCCTCGGCGGCGATGGAAAGGCGTAAAAACTCCTTTTCGCCACGCGCTCCAATCGTTCAAAAAAACGGTAAAAGCTGTCCAAGCCGCGGCGCACTTCCTCCAGGCGTTCCTCGCTGTAGTCGATGGGTCGGCGATAATGCGTCGCGAGCAGAAAGAACCGCAGCGTCTCGGGTTGATGGCGTTTGAAGATCTCGGAAACGACGATCTCGTTGCCCAGGCTTTTCGACATCTTCTGAGGTTGCCCCTCACCCCCGATCCCGCTCCCGACAGGGGAAAGGGGACCACTCGGCGCGTCCTTGATCTTGGTTGCTTGCGAATGAATGCGCATGAGGCCGTTGTGCATCCAGTAATTGACGAAGGTGCAGCCATTGTACGATTCGGATTGGGCGAGCTCGTTTTCGTGGTGCGGGAATTGCAGGTCGAGCCCGCCGCCGTGGATGTCGAGCGTTTTGCCGAGGAGCTTCATCGACATCGCGGAGCATTCGATATGCCAGCCAGGCCGGCCTTTGCCCCACGGGCTGTCCCACGCAGGTTCGCCGGGTTTGGCGGATTTCCACAGGGCGAAATCGCCGGGGCTGCGTTTCTTGTCCGAGACCTCGATGCGAGCGCCGGCTTCGAGTTGCTCCGGATCGCGGTTGCACAGCTTGCCGTAATCGTCGTCCTTGGTCACGTCGAAGTAGACATCGCCCGCGGCGGGATAAGCGTAGCCCTTGTCGATCAGGCCCTGAATGATCTCGATGATCGCGGGAATGTAATGCGTGGCCCGCGGCATCTCGTCGATGCCGGTGACGTTGAGTTTCTTGAGGTTTTCGACGTAGTCTTTGGTAACACGTTCTGCCAATTCCGAAACGCTGAGGCCTTGCTTTGGCGCCTCGACGATAAGCTTGTCGTCCACGTCGGTGATATTGACGACGAACTTGACGTCGTAGCCCAGGTAAGTCAGATAGCGCTTGACGGTATCGAAGATCACCGGCCCGACCATGTGCCCCAGATGGCTCGGCTTGTAAACGGTCGGCCCGCACACGTACATGCTGACCTTGCCCGGCACGACCGTCTTGAACGGCTCCTTTTGCTTGGTCAGCGTGTTGTAGACGCGTAGATTGTGGTCCATCCGAAAACCTCGACGATATAGCCCGCCATTCATGGCGGGTCCGACGCCCCCATACCCGCCATAAATGGCGGGCTATTTAGATTCGAGCAACGCTATCACCTGACAGCCAATCGCCTCCGCTCGTCCGATCGCGCCGACCTTTTCGCCGGTCTTTGCCTTCACGTTGACGGCATCCACGGAAAGACCCAGCATCGCGGCCAGGTGTTCGCGCATGCGAGCCTTGATCGGGCCGAGCTTTGGTTCCTGAGCGAAGATCGTCAAATCGATGTTGCCGACGCGCCAGCCATTTTCGCGCAAGCGTTTCAAGGTTTCATCGACGAAGAAACGCGAGTCGCAATCCTTGTATTTCTGATCCGTATCGGGAAACGCGTCGCCGATGTCGCCCAGCCCCGCGGCGCCGAGCAAGGCGTCGGTCAAGGCGTGGAGCACCACGTCGGCATCGCTGTGCCCGATCAGGCCGCGCGGATGCTCGATGCGCAGGCCGCCGAGGATGAGCGGGCGGCCTTCGCCGAGGCGATGCGTGTCATGACCGATACCGACGCGGAACATGGTCCCTCCTCGAATTCGCGTTGATTGTAACCGGAGCAAGCGCGTTTTGACAACAGGAGTCCGCCGCTTGCGGCGTAGCGTTCGCGCAGCGCCTGGCGAGCGGCACTAGACGCCGGCGAAGCTGCTCGAGTGCTCGACCGCGAAGTTCTCGAATCGCATGTACTGCTTGACGTACATCAGCGACACATCACCCGTGGGGCCATTGCGCTGTTTGGCGACGATGACCTCGACCAGGCCCTCTTGCTGGCCAGGTTCGTGGTAGTCGGGGCGATGCAGCATCATCACGGTGTCGGCGTCTTGCTCGATGGCGCCGGATTCGCGCAAGTCGCTCAAACGCGGGCGGTGGTCTTGCCGATCTTCCGAGCTGCGATTGACCTGGGCGAGCGCGACGACCGGCACTTTCAACTCGCGGGCTAGGAATTTCAAGCGGCGTGAAATGCCCGCAACCTGTTCCTGCCGGCTTTCGCGGCGATCGTCCGGGTCGATGAGCTGGAGGTAATCGATGATCACGAGCCGAAGGTCGTGGCGTTTCTTCAGGCGTCTGGCATTGGCGGCAATGCGGAGCATGCTTTGGCCGGGGGTATCGTCGATGAAAAGCTTCGATTCGCTCAGGATCCCGCCCGCGTCGTGGATCTTGTCGATGTCGTCGGCCCCAAGGTGCCCGCGGCGCAAGCGGTGGCTGTCAACCCGAGCTTGACAGCATAACAGGCGTTCGGCCAATTCCACGCGCGCCTGTTCGAGGCTCACGAACAACACGGGCAGGCCTTCTTCGACGACCACGTGCCGGGCGATGTTGAGCGCGAACGCGGTCTTGCCAACGCTGGGCCGGGCCGCGAGGACGATGAGTTCATTGTTCTGAAAACCAGCGGTGAGGTTATCCAGATCGAGAAAGCCGGTGGGGATGCCGCTGAATTCGTTCTCGCCTTTTTTCTTGCGTTGATCGAGCCGATGCCACGCCTCCTGGATGGCGTCATGCAACGTCACGGTATCGCCCGTGATGCCCATCTCGGCGATTTCAAGAATGCGCCGTTCCGCGGAGTCGAGCAATTCAGTCGGCTTCAACGCTTGATCGTACGCCTCGGCCTGCAAATCGGTGCAGGCGTGGATCAGGTTGCGGACGATCGCCTTCTCGCGAATGATCTCCGCGTACTGCCGATAATGCGCGGCACTCGGAGCGGCGTCGAACAGTTCGATCAGGTAGCCATGCCCGCCCACGTCGTCCATGAGCTTGGCCTGCGACAGCCACTCGGCAACCGTGACGATATCGGCTGGCTTGCCGTCGTCGTCGTTGAGCTTCGTGATGGCTTCATAGATTTTCTGATGGCCGAAGACGTAAAAATGCTCCGCCTTGACGAGGTTGACGGCCTCGGGAATGATGAGGTTATCGCGCAGCATGGATCCCAGGAGGCTGCGTTCCGCATCGCGGTTGTGCGGCGGAAGTCGGTCCGTGACGGATGGGTCTGGATACATGACCGGGGCTCCTAAATTGACCAGCCCCGAGCGCGAGCGCGGGGATCATTCCCCCCTTCGCTCGAGCTCGGGGCTGGTAATTATAGCGATTCAGTCCGCTATTTTTTCTCAGGCTGTTGCTGCGGCACGACCATGACCTTGACCTTGGCGGTGATGTCGTAGCCGAGATTCAGATCGACTTCGTAGAGGCCACACTGCTTGATCATGCCTTCGAGCCTGACCATTTCGGTCTCAACCTTGAGGTTCTTGCCTTTGAGGGTTTTTGAAATGTCGGCCTCGCCTACCGAGCCATAAAGATGTCCTTCTTCGTTGGCGTTGGCTTCGATGGTCAGCTGGGGGACGCGAGCGATTTGGTCGGCCATCGCTTTGAGGTCGGCGATTTTTGACTCGCGCGCCTGGTTGACTCGCTTCTTGTGCAAATCCAAAAGTTTGAGGTTGTGCTGCGTGGGTACGGTCGCCAGCCCTTGAGGCAGGAGATAGTTGCGGCCATACCCCATCTTGACCTCGACGAGATCGCCCTGCTGGCCCAGGTGGGGAACGTCTTCGGTGAGCAAGAGTTGCATGCCGCCGTGATTGCCCTTGAGAACCTGATTGCGTCGTTTGGGAGGCATTGGAGGATTCCTGAGAACAAGACTCTTTAAAAACGAATTTCGTGGCGAGCCGTGCCGCGTAACGGGCCGATTGAAATTAATACATAAATGACCCGGCCGCTCACGCGGCTCAGTTCGCCAATCTCTTTAAAACGGAATGTCCTGCTCGCCCTTGGCGGGCGGGGGCGGATTCATGGGGGGCTCGCCCATGTCCGGTCCCGAATCGTAATCCGCCGGAGGGGGCGGTGCGTCCGAGCGGCGCGGGGCGGAACTTCGCTGGCCATCGCCCGAACCGCCATCACGACGCGGTTCGAGAAACTGGACGTTGTCAACCACGATCTTCAACCTCGAGCGTTTTTCCCCCGATGTCTTGTCATTCCACTGGTCGAGTTTCAGGTGGCCTTCAATGTAGGCTTGATAGCCTTTCCGCAGGTATTGCTCGATCAAGTCGGCCGTCTTGCCCGTTTCACCGCGGTTGAATGCTTCGCAATCTAGGAAAACCGGCTCGTCCTCCCATTGGCCGCTTTGTGGATTCTTGCGCCGATTGTTGACGGCGAAGCCGAAATTCGCGACCTTGCCGCCATTGGAGAACATGCGCACTTCCGGGTCGCGGGTCAGACGACCGATCAACATGACCTTGTTGAGGTTCGCCATGGTGCTTTCTCCGTCTGAGGTTTGGATGCCTGGATTGACAATGCGACGCCAAACACGGTTTAGTTATTGTATTGGAGTATCCCGAAAGCATCGCGTCGTTAATCGTGGCGTCGCCCGCGGCGCTGGCCAGGCCCGTCGTTGACGCCCAAATCGACCGGCACGCCATCATCCCCTGTTGCATCCTCTTGCATATTGTGCAACGCCGCAGCGTGTTCGCCGGTGGCGAGTTTGAGCATGGTCTCCACAAGTTTCGGATGGATTTTTAGAATCATGAGCCTGAGAATCGTCTCGTTGAGCGAGAAGTCGTTCTCGATCGGCACCAGGTTCTTGCCTTCCGAGGAAAAGTAGGTGAGGTAATAAATCCCCTTCTTTTGTTTCTTGATCGGATAGGCGAATTTCCGCTCATCCCAGAGCCGGCCCACCAGGACCTCGGCGTTGTGCTTTTCCAGGGTCGCGCGGATCTGTTTGTCAGCGGCATCGAGATTGCCAGCGACCTTGGAAGAATCGAGGATGAACATGCACTCGTAAACATTCGCAGCCATGAAAAATCTTCCCCTGTCAGGCCGGGCGAAAGGTCGCCCGCAACCGTGAACTATGCGTTATACTGATTCATGCACTTTTGGATACCCTGCCCAACCCACATGGCAACGCCCTGGGCGGCGAGGGAAATCGCATCGGCGACAACCGGCCTCTCGCTCGGTTTGAACTTGCCGAGCACGTGATCGACGGCGTCCTTTTCCTTGTCCGGCGCCTCCACGCCGATGCGCAGGCGAGCGTAATCCGTGGTGCCCAGGTGCTGCTGAATGTCGCGCAACCCGTTATGCCCCCCGTGCGTACCTCTGGCTCGAAAACGCAGCTTGCCAAGCGGCAGAGCCATATCGTCGCACACGATCAGAAGGTCGGTCAGTTCCATCTGATAAAAATCGACCGCCTGGCGAACGGATCGACCGCTCAGGTTCATGAACGTTTGCGGCTTCATCAGCAGGATCTTTTCGCCGGCGTCGTGCCATTCAGCAACATCGGCGTCGAAGCGATCCTGAAAACTCTGCACATCCGGCGCGGACGCGAGGGCGTCCACCACGGCAAAGCCTACGTTGTGGCGTGTGCCGTCGTAGCGTTTGCCAGGGTTGCCCAGGCCCACCACCAGTTTCATCAGCAGGCTCCCGGACCATCTGCGCGCCGATACGTCTTTCCAACGTGCCCCGCACCCGATGCGAGTTACTTCTTTTTCTCGTCGGCCTCTTCCTCTTCCGGCTTGGCGCGGGCGATGACCTCCGGTTCCGCTTGTTCGCCAGCCAGCGGTGCGGCGGCAGGGGCTTCTTCCTCAATAACCTTCTGCGACACCTGAACCACAATCGCTTCCGGATCGTTCATCACAGCCACCCCCTCGGGCAGCTGCAAGTCTTTGACGTGGATGGCCTGATCGATCTGCAAATCATTAATCAAAACACGGATCGATTCGGGAATGTTGACAATGAGGCATTCGACCGAAAGGCTGTGAATCTGTTGCACGAGCACCCCGCCGCCCGTAACACCGGGAGAGGTGCCGCGCAACTCGACCTTGACCTCAAGGGTGATTTTTTCGTCGGCGGAGACGCGATAGAAATCGGCGTGAAGGACATCGTGCCCGAGCGGGTCCCACTGAACCTCACGCAACAGGGCCTTCTGCATGGCGCCGCCCTTGGTTACGTCAAAGATTCGGACACCCTGGCGGATGGCCTTGTTCAGCAAATCCGCGGGAACCGATAGCGACTCGGTCACCTCGCCCTTCCCGTAGATGACGGCGGGGACCAGTCCTTTTTTTCGCACTTGTTTGGCGGCGTTGGTGCCGGACTTGGAGCGCTCTTGAACTTCCAAAACGTATGCAACAGCCATGATTTTCCTCAACAACGACTTATCAAGGGGACAGCATCCCCACCTTTCAATCGCCTCGGCGGAAAAGCTATTATTTGAAAACGCGGGGAGGTTACAAGGGGGGCAGCGACAAAATTGTTCCTTGCGCGGCTTCGCGTTCGTATGGCGCCGCGCGAACGTCGAACCGCAAACGGCCTATTGGATGCCCGCGCGGACGATCTCGAGAAAATCGTCCGCCTTCAGACTTGCGCCGCCGACGAGAGCGCCGTCCACGTCCGGCTGGCCTAGCAGCGTCGCTGCGTTGTCGGGCTTGACGCTGCCGCCATATTGAATGACGATCGCCTGAGCAGCCGCGGCCCCGCACAGCTGGCCGACTCGCTTACGCACGAACGCATGAGCGTCCTGGGCCTGCTGTGGCGTCGCGTTGACGCCAGTGCCGATTGCCCAGACTGGTTCGTAGGCGAGAACCACGTTCCTCAACAATTCAGCGGTGACGTTCGCCAGCGAGCCCGTCAACTGGGCATCAAGCACGGCTTCGGTGCGATTGGATTGGCGTTCGTCGAGCGTTTCACCGATGCAGAGGATTACGCGAAGTCCAGCCCCGAGGGCGGCGTGGATTTTTTGATTGATGAAGGCGTCGGACTCCTTGAAGATTTGCCTGCGCTCGCTGTGCCCCACAATGACGTATTGACAGCCGACGTCAATCAACATGCCCGGGCTGATTTCGCCGGTAAAAGCGCCATTAGCTTTCGGATAGCAATTCTGCGCCCCGAGTGCGACCGGCGTGCCCTTGACGACCTGGGCGATGCGGGCCAAAAACGGAAATGGCGGGCAGACGGCAACGGTAACGCGTGTCTCGTCCGCCACTCCGTTGACCACGCCCGCAGCCAGTAACTCGCCGTCGATGCCACTCGTGTTCATCTTCCAGTTGCCCGCGATGAATTTCTTGCGCATGAGCTTGATTCCTCGCAAATTCGTGAAGCGGCCGAGAATGTCCCGCGAACGCTAAACGAATCCTACGGAACCTCGAGGGCATCGGGAATCGCCCAGTCGATCTCGGCTTGATTCCATTCGCAGAGAATTCGATTGATCGCGGAAAACGGCCGGCTGCCGAAGAAGCCGTTGTGAGCCGACAGGGGCGACGGGTGCGCCGCTTCGAGGACGATGTGCCGGCTAACGTCAATCTGTTTTTTCTTGGCCTGTGCCGGCTTGCCCCACAATACGAAAATGATCGGATACGGCCTGTTACTTAGTCGGGTGATGAGCGTATCCGTGAAAGTTTCCCAGCCCTGGCCGCGATGTGAATTCGGCTTATGGGCCCGAACCGTGAGCACGGTGTTGAGCAACAGCACGCCCTGTTTGGCCCAGGGGATCAGGCAACCGTGCCGCGGCGGCGCGCATCCCAGATCGGCGTGCAGTTCCTTGAAAACATTGCGCAGGGACGCGGGCGCCTTGACAGGCGGCAAAACCGAGAACGCCAGGCCGTGCGCCTGGCCGACATCGTGGTATGGATCCTGCCCCAGGATCACCACCCGTACCGCGCCGGGCGGCGTCAACTCCAGGGCGGTAAAAACTTGATCGGCGGGCGGGAAAACCTCGCCAACCGATCGCTCGGCCATGACAAACCGACGAAGCGTGTTGAAGTACGACGTCGCTGTCTCCTGTCCCAGCAACTCGGTCCATGTCGCGGGCAGTTGCATGGGATACCCTGGGTTCCGGTCGCGCCACCTCCAACGAGCCGAAAGCGTTGGCGATGGAAATATCCTCAACGAGGCCGCCACCAATGGTTCCGGGTCATAACAGCAGCGCCGAACCACTAGCTGGCGGCAACGGGCGCTTTCCACCACGGGCTGATGCGGTGAATCTTTTTGAGGGCCTGATCCTTATCGTTGTTGGTCTTGGCCTTGGCCAGGCGCGCCTTGAGTTTCGCCATTTTCTTCGCGCGCGATCGCCTGCGCCGCAACTCCGATTGACGTTCACCCATGATGATCTTTCCTGACTAGGTTTGAATACTCGTGAGACTGGACCCATTGTATCGTCGCAAACACCAAACGGCGATCCCCGAAGTCCTGGCCGGGGATTCGGGGAAGCGGCTCAACACCGGAGCTCGTTGTCGCGGTCCGAACGGTACATCCACGACCAGCGATGAAACCGCCCCACTTGCGGTCGCTTCTGCCAGAGGCCGCATGACCGCAATCGCCGTCCGCCGCAGACTTTTGAATTGCGTTTTATCGCCGGTTGCAATATGATCAATCACGTACTCTCCCCCCAAGCGATGGCCGTTTCGCGATCCGTCGATCCAACTACCTGGGATCGCCTGGACGTTGGATTCTTGCCTGCCGACACAAATTCGAGATCACCTTGACATGGCCGTATTTCACCCATTTGCGTGTGGACCGATTGTCGCGTTCGCCGCCTTGTTCGTGGGGGTCGGACCGGGGGCGGTTCGTGCGAACGAGGTCATTCCCTTCGCCCGCGTGGCTCCGCTCTTCAAGAAGCACTGTTACGGCTGTCACGGTTCCGAGACGGCCAAGGGGAAATTGCGGATTGACAAGCTCGACCCCGATCTCGTCAAGGGCAAGGACGGTGATCCTTGGCGTGAGGTTCACGATCGGCTCAATTTCGGGGACATGCCTCCGGCGAAGGCGCCAGTCCTCAAGAAAGAGGACCGCGATTTGATGACGGCCTGGCTCGCCCAGGAGCGCCGCCGCGCCGCCATCGCGAAAAACCAGGCCACGCACTTCCGCCGTCTGACTCGCCGCGAGTATGAGCGGACGATGCAATATCTGCTCGGCCTGCCGATCGAATTCGGCAAGCGGCTTCCGGAGGATGGGCGATCGAAGGACGGCTTCCAAAACGACGGCGAAACGCTCCGGATGTCGCCGCTTCAATATGAGACCTACCTGCAAATCGCGGATGAAGCGCTCGCGGAGGCGATCGTGACGGGCCCGCCGCCGATGGTCCATCGCTATCGCCTTTCCGTGGGCGAGAAGCACGCCAAGTATGAGGTGACTCCGCTGCCCAGGCCGGAAGGTCGACCGGGTGAGTCCTTTGAATACGTGACCAAGAAGGGTAAAGCGTTCCGGATCTGGAACATGTCGTTGCCAAATCGGGACAAGGACAAGGACAAAAACAAGATCTGGGACGGAACCCTGGCGCCCTCGGCAATCCGGCGCTTTGGCGAGGCTGCTGTGCAGATGCCGGAACGCTGTTACGCCTTTGGATTTCATCAAGCATTTCGCAAGGGCGAAACAAGAATCAAGGTCCGGGCCGCGCGCATCGCGCACGGCGAGGAGAAGAACGCCGTCCGCTTGCCCGTATTGACGGTCGCCGTGGGTTCGACGAACTTTCACGGCGTCGAGTTGACAACCCTTGGCGAGCCGATCGTCATTGATCACACCGATTACCGCACGTATGAATTTCGGGTTCGGATGGAGAACGTCTCGGTCCCGAATTCGGGGCCGCTGAACGACAGAAACTCGGCGCTGGTAGCGGCGTGGAATTCGGCCAAGGTGATCAAGGGCGAAGCGACGCCGCCGCGGATGAAGATCGAATGGATCGAGGTCGAAACCCCGTTTTTCGAGATTTGGCCTCCCGTGACCCATACCAACATTCTGTTCGCCAAAGGGAAGATGCCCGAGCCGGCGTACGCTCGGGAAGTCGTGCGCCGCTTTGCTTCTCGCGCCTATCGCGGGCCGATCTCCCCGACTGAACTCGATCGCTTGATGAAATACTGGGCGAAGGCACGCGCGAACACCGATACTTTGGAAGAAAGCTTGAGAGATACGCTTGGCGTGGTGTTGAGTTCGCCGCGATTTCTCGGCCTGCCCGTGAGCCGCACGGGTGGAACCAAGGAGCCGCTGACCGATCATGAAGCCGCGGCGCGGCTCGCCTATTTCTTGTGGAGCACCATGCCCGACGAGGAGCTCATTCGCCTCGCCGACCAGCGGAAGTTGCGCGAACCCGCCGTCCGGGCCGCGCAGATTCGCCGCATGATTCAAGACCCCCGGGCCTGGTTGTTCATCGAGCAGTTTGCCGAGCAATGGCTGGAGCTTGATCGCCTGCAACGGGTGACGGTCAGCAAGAGCAGCTACCCGGGCTTCGACGACCAGCTCGCGGCGGCGATGCGGCTGGAGACGATCCACTTTTTCGGCGAGGTCTTGCGCGGCGACATGAGCATCTTCCGGTTCCTCGCCTCCGACTTCACGTGCCTCAACGAAACGCTGGCAACGCATTACGGCATCGCGGGCGTGACGGGGCCCCAATTTCGCAAGGTCAAGCTAAACGAAGCCCACCACCGCGGCGGCGTCTTGACCCATGCCAGCGTCCTCACAGGCCTATCGGATGGTAAAGATGGCCACCCGATCAAGCGCGGCATGTGGCTGCTCAAAAATCTGTTCGACGAGACGCCGCCGCCCCCGCCGCCGAATGTGCCGGAGTTGGATCGCAAGGCTCCGAAGGTGAGGAATCTGACCATCCCTCAGGCGCTCGCCGTCCATCGCAATAGCGCCGCGTGCATGGGATGCCATCGCAAGATTGATCCCTGGGGCATCGCGTTCGAGGAATACGACGCCGTTGGCAACTGGATGCGCGACGGTGTCGGCGCATCACTACGCAAGCGCCGGACGTCGCACCCGGTCGAAGCGAAGGCCGAATTGCCAGGCGGCGTCACGGTCAACGGCATGCGCGAATTGCAAAATGAACTACTCCGCTCGAAGTCCGACGCTTTTCGGCGCGCGCTGCTGCGCAAGGTGATGGCTTACGCCCTGGGTCGCTCACTCACGCTCGGCGACATCGCGGCGGCTGACGCCCTCGTCCCGACCTTGCGCCAGCGAGGCGATCGTTTGCTGGCGCTCGTCGAGCTGATTGCGGCAAGTGAACCGTTTCTGTCGAAGTGATATAATGGGGGGAGAACCTTCCTTTTTACGGAGCCGCGCCATGCCGCTTACGGTTGACATCCGCGACGCACTCGATCTCAAGACCTTGCAAACTCCACGGTCGTTGCGCATACTCAAGATCGACGCCGAGGACTATACGGACTGGACCGGCGACCCGGCGTTGCGAATTACGGTGGTCCTCGATGAATCGACCGAAATTGAAAGGGTAACGGGCGAAGAAGTTGGCGAGTTTAAGCTCGCCATCCACGATAATTTGTTGAAGAATGGCATAAAGCTCTTTCCTTATAAATTTTTCGCCAAGCCAAGCGACCTTATCGAAACGGATGAGGAATAGCCATGCATGAAGACCTGTTTGCACAGGCCGAAATGTTGGCTCGTGTGGACATCAGAAGGCCAAAGCAGGTGAATCTTCGCCGTGCCGTGTCGTCCACTTATTATGGGGTTTTTCATTACCTGGTGGATGGATCGTGCCGTTGCGTATTCGGAACCCAACATGGTCCATCGGTCTATCGGCACGCACTGGGCCGGGCTTTTGTGCATACCACAATGAAACTGGCATGCGTGAGTTTCGCCGGAGGTACCTTGAGGGACGCTGTCATCAAAGGGTTGCCGCGTGATACGAAGGGGAAGTATTTCGTCCAGGCGCCGATTCGGTTGATTGGTCAGGCGTTTGCGGAGTTGCAAGAAAAACGCCATCTGGCCGAATATGATCGAAATGAGCGATTCAAACGCAACGAGATCCTGCCGCTGATCGAGCAGGCCAAAAAAGCGGTTACAGGGTTTTCCGACTTGCCAGACTCTGACGATAAACGGTTTTTCTGGCGTGCTTGTGGGCCTGGAAAGAATTGACAAACCGGTGACGTCTCTAACGGATCATAAAGGCACCCCGCCATGCCTAAAGCCTCCTGGCATCTCGATCGACGAACCTTCCTCCGTGGCGCCGGGCTCTCGCTGACCTTGCCCTGGCTCGAAGCCATGGCGCATGGCAATCAGCCGGCCGCGGCCCGGCCCAAGCGCTTTTGCGCCATCTTTTTCGGCAACGGCGTCGCGCTCCCCGGACGCAACCGACCGGAATTCCAGGACTGGCACTGGTTCCCGCACACCGACGGCGCCAATTACCGTCTGACGCGTTCCCTCGAACCGCTGGCGCCGCATCGCCGGGACATGACCATCTTCGGCGGCCTGTCGCATCCCACCAGCCGATTGCTCGTTGGCCACAACACGGTGGACGTCTGGCTCACCGGAGCCGACATCCGCGTCAATTTGCAAAACTCGATTTCGATTGATCAGGCGATCGCGCGCCGCTTCGGCTCGGCGACGCGCATTCCCTCGCTGGTTCTTTCGAGTCACGGCGGCGTCGGGACCAAGAGCCGATCGACCACGATCTCGTTTGACTCGCAGGGTCGCGCCATCCCCGCCGAGTCGGTGCCGCGGCGAATTTTCGAGCGCCTCTTCGAACCGCCCACCGCAGGCGACCGCGCCGCGCGGGCGCGGGCCTTGGCCTCGGGGCGCCGCCGCGTCGATTTCCTTCTGGAGGATTCGCGTTCGCTGCGCAACAACCTCGGCCGACCCGATCAGCAACGGCTCGACGAATTCCTGCAATCGCTCAGCGAGGTAGAAAGCCGCCTGGTTCGTTCCGAGGCCTGGCTCGGCCGGGCGCTGCCGCAGGTCAATCGCGGGGCGATTAACCTCGACGTCTCGCCGCGCGGACCGACCGACTACATCCGCACCATGCTCAATCTGATCGTTCTTGCATTCGAGACCGATACGACGCGCGTTGCCGCCTACCAGATGTGTGCCGAAGACGGCGTCGGCATCTGCGACCGTTTCCCCTCGATTCTCGGTTTCGGCGGCGGCCATCACGGCCTGAGTCACGGCCCATTGGGGCCCTGGGCCCGGTACGACCGCTACCTCGCTGAACAGTTCGCCTACTTCCTGGGACGTCTCGGGGCGATCCGCGAAGGGAACGATCGACTCCTCGACAACACCATGGCTCTCTTCGGCAGCGGCACCAGCACCACCCACAACGCTCGCAACTATCCCACCATCCTCGCGGGGGGCCGAAACCTCGGCCTGCGGCACGGACGCTTCATCAAACAGCAAAACGAACGCCCGCTCGGCGATCTTTTTGTCACCATGCTCCACCGCTACGACATCCCGGTCCGCTCGTTCGCCGACAACGCGGGCGAGTTTTCCGAGATCCTCGCGAGGGTATAGAAACCGGCAAATCTCGGTGACGGTACGCAGCGCAGCGGAATTCGTGAGAATTCAGCCAATGCCTGACGGAATTCCAACGAATCCCGCTACCTTGCGGATAGAAAGTCACGGCCGATCGCTTGAGAAATCGCCGTGACTGGCATTGCCGCATTCGGTTGAGGGCGACGGAATCCTGTCGTCGGTCCAATCCTACTTTTTCTTGTTAAGCAGCAGAGCGATCCTGGCTGCTTGCTCGACTTGACGCTTTTGCTTCTTTTGTTGTTTGCGGACAGCGACCTTGCGCAACTTCATATTTCACCTTGTTTCTTTCACATCGGGAATGGATGCGTCGTTGAACACACATTGCGAGCGGCCTTCGCAATACCGCGGCGCTGGGGTATTTAACGCGAGATATCAGCCGTTGTCAACGCGCGTCGGTCGATTCCTGCTGCGCGAGGTGAACCAGAAAAGCAAGTTGTTCCAGCTGCACCGCGAGATCGACGGCGATTAGACTTACGTGGGTCGGCACGCGGAGCAACGTCGGCGCGAAATTCAGGATGCCCTTGATGCCGGCGGCGACCAAAGCGTCCGCGACCTGTTGCGCCTCGGCCGCCGGCACGGCGACCACGGCCAGATCAACCCTTTCCGCCGCGATGACCGCGGCCAATTTTTCCGGTGAGTGAATCTGGAGTCCGTCGATCTTTTGTCCCACTTTTTGTGGATCGGCATCGAACAGGCCGACAAAGCGGAAACCCTGTTGCGCGAAACCGCCATAGCGCAAAAGGGCGCGCGCCAGGTTCCCGACCCCCACGAGGACCGCATTCCAGGTGTGGTCGACCCCCAGCCGGTAGCGAAGTGCGCTGATAAGTTCCTGCGTATAGTAACCAATGCCAGGCTGGCCGAGATTGCCGAGGTAGGCGAGATCTTTGCGGACCTGGGCGTCGTTGATTCCCAGAGCATCCCCCAGCTGGCTGCTGGATACGACTTCCAGGCCCTCTTTTTTCCAGCGCTCCAGATGTCGAAGGTAAAGACTGAACCGCTGGACGCTGGCCCGTGAAAGCCTCGGTTCCCCGGCGGCGCCATTGGCCTCTGGTGTAGCGTCGTGCTTGCTCATGGTCCGATTCCTGGTGGAGAGTCAACCGGTCGTGTCGATCCCCTCTCCTGAATTCTAACCCGTGGATTCGACCGGTTCAAGAAGGATTGTGCACTTTTGCACAATGTTGCGTATTGGCAACCAACTCAAGGCGGGAATTTACAATGAGGCGAGTTCTGGGCGTTTTCGCAAAGCAGCCGATCGCGGGACATTCCAAGACCAGGCTTGCCCAAACCACCTCGGCCGCATGGGCTGAGCGCGTGGCGGTGGCGTTTCTACACGATTCACTCGATCGATTCGCGAGCGTCGATGCGGAATGCGTTCTCGTCTATTGGCCAGAATCGGCCGGCGGTTTTTTCGCGAAGGCTGGCCAGGATCGTTACCGATTGCAGGTCCAATCGGCAGGGGATCTAGGCCAGCGGTTGCGGCATTTTTTTTCGTCGGCCCACCACGATGCCAATACCCACGCCATTGCTGTTGGTTCCGACAGTCCAACGCTGCCAATTGCTTACATCGAAACGGCATTTCAATTGCTTGCCACCCATGATGTGGTCCTCGGGCCCGCGCAGGATGGCGGTTATTATCTCGTCGGCATGAAGCAAATGCATGAACCTCTTTTTGTTGACATCCCCTGGAGCAGCGCCAGCGTGCTGGAGAAAACGGTGCAGCAGGTGACTGGTGAGTCGGTCAGCCTCGCGATTCTGCCGGTGTGGTACGACGTCGATACGGAGCAGGACTGGGCGATGATGCGAGGGCACATTCGCGCAATGCGTCGCGCCGGGATCGATCCCGGGGCGCCGCGCGTCGAGCGTTTGATGGCCGAGTCCGAGGTGGGTGCCCGCGGCCTCGTCGATTCGGTTTGACAAGACTATACTGAGCGCCGTCAGGAACAATTCCATGATCAGCCCGCAGCGAGGGCAGGGGCAGCGAATCGGGAACCCTTGCCTGCGCAGCCAGCTGGCGGAGTGGTGCGAGGTCCGGATGAGCGCAACGAGCCGACGCGAACAGATCGAGGCGATGCTGGCCGAGATGCCGAACGATGTGGAGCTTCGTTACATGCTCGCGATGGAGCACGCGAGCGCTGGCGACGACCTGGCTGCGGTGCGCTGTTTTCATGAGCTGATCGCGTTGAGGTCGGACTATGCGCCCGCGTATCACCAGGCCGGGCGCACGCTGCAACGGCTCAATCGAACGGCCGAGGCAAGGGCGATCTTGCAAGCCGGCATTCCCGTGGCGCAAAGGGTGGGCAATCAACACGCCGCTGGTGAAATGATGGAGTTGTTGCAAAGCATGGACGAAGCCCAGGGGTGAGCGCCGCGAAACCCTGGAATCAAAAAAAACAATCCCAGGGGTTCGCTCCGCTCACCCCTGGGCGTGGTTGAAAAAATGACAAGTTCGATTGCGGGTCATGCTCGCGCCTGTTAGATTGAAGGTGAAACGCCAGGGATCGCCCCGGGGAGAGTGAGCATGGCCGAGCAAAAAGTCATCCTGATCGTTGACGACGACTACGAACTCAGCGACGGCATCCGCGCCGTCCTCGAAACGCACGGGCACAAGGTCCTTCAGGCACGCGACGGACAGCAGGGGCAGAACGTCATCTACCAGCAACGCCCCGATCTCGTCATCCTCGACATGATGATGCCGCGCAAGGGCGGCTACCCCGTCCTCGAACATTTCCGCGACAAGAAGGACGCGCCGCCCATCATCATGATCACCGCCAACGAGGGGAGCCGCCACAAGGCCTACGCCGAGTACCTCGGTGTCATCGACTACATTCGCAAACCGTTCGCGATGGAACGCCTCCTCGAAGCGGTGGAGCGCGGCCTCAACCCGGCTCCGGCGGAAACGGAATCCGAGAAATCACCGTGAGCACCATCACGCCTGCTGCCAGTGTGATGCTGACACGTGACCCCGGGTCGCGTTCGATCTATGCCATTCTGCGCGGCAGCCAGCTTCGTTTCTTCGGCGGCTTCTGGGCGTTTCCAGGCGGCAAGCTCACCGAGACGGAAGCGGCCGATACGGACGCCTTGCCCGCGCGCCGCCTGGCCGCCTGCCGGGAATTGTTCGAGGAAACCGGCGTCCTGGTTGCACGCACGCCCGATGGCCAATTCCCTCGCATCGACGACGAAATGTCCCGCTGCCGAAAGGCGATTCTTGACGAACATCTGGCGTTTGAGCAATTCCTGGCTCAGCGAAGCCTGACCATCCGTCCCGGCGATTTTGCATGCGTTGGCGAAATCACGACGCCGGCCTTCGCCCAGTTGCGATACGCTACCACGTTCTTCGTCGCTCATCTTCCGAATGGACAGGAGGCAACCATCTGGCCCGGGGAACTGGAGCGCGGCGAATGGCTGGACAGCGCCGACCTACTCGGCCGCTGGCGGCGAAGCGAAGTTCTGCTGACGCCGCCCAGCGCGATGTCGCTCATGGGCCTGGGTGACCGACCGATAGGGGACGCGCCGGCATTGCTGGGCCCGCTGTTTGAGAACCTGGCGCGCGGGGCGATTCATCCGATCTTGTTCGCTCCTGATGTCCAGTTGATCCCCCTCAAAACCGTCGCCTTGCCGCCGAGCAACTACACGAATGCCTACCTGGTCGGCAGTGGGCCACGCTATCTGATCGATCCGGGATGTCATGAACCTGCGGAGCAGCAGCGACTATTCGACGTGATCGACGCGGGGCAACCGCCGACCGCCATTGTGTTGACGCATCATCATCCCGATCACATCGGCGCGGCCGAGGCTTGCGCGCGCCGTTATCGAATACCGATCTGGGCTCACGCTCGCACGGCCGAAAAATTGGCCAGCCTCGTTGACGTGCAGCGATTTCTTAACGATGGCGACCGGCTCGATTTGGGGCCTAGCCCAGCCCACGCCGGACCGTGGCGTTTGGAAGCACTGTTTACTCCGGGTCATGCGTCGGGGCATCTGGCGTTTTTCGAGCCGTTCTATCGGCTCTTGTTCGCGGGGGACATGATCTCGACGCTGTCGTCGATGGTGATTGCCCCGCCGGACGGGCATCTGGGAGATTATTTGAAATCACTGAGGCGATTGCGCGAGTTGCCGGCGAGACTGCTTTTGCCCTCGCACGGCAACGTCAGCGCTCGCCTCATCGAGGTTATCGATGCCGCGCTTGCGCATCGGGTGAAACGCGAGACGCAACTATTGGAAGCGCTGGGTTCTGGTCCGATCGGCATCGACGAGCTCACGCAGCAGATGTATCGCGGCACGCCGGAGCCGCTGATGCGCTTCGCCCGCGCCCAGGTGTTGGCCGGCTTGTTGAAGCTACAAGCGGAAGGCCGGGCCCACCCGGCCGATGCAGAACGTTGGCAAGCTTAGCCGCTCGCCTTGGGCGAGCGGGGATCGCCACGGCGTGCTCGCCCGATGTTCTTAGAACAGGAGCCATTATCCGATGTCCGCAACCCTCAAAGACCGCGTCGCCGCCGCGCTCGCCACTCACGTCGGCCCCGCCCTGGAAATGGACGGCACGGCCCTCGAAGTGCTCGATGTTGCCGACGGCGTTGCCCGCATCCGCTTAGGGGGAGTGTGCGGCAATTGCCCCAGCTCCATCATGCTCGTTGTCAACGGCATCGAGGAGGAACTGCGCAAGCACGTCCCCGAGGTGGCTTACATCGAGGCGGTGCCGTGATGAGACTTGGCTACAACACCAATGGCTTCGCGCACCATCGGCTCGACGATGCCCTGCACATTTTGGCCGAGCTTGGTTATCAATCGGTGGCCATCACGCTCGATCAGTTTGCCCTGAATCCGTTCGACCCCGACGTTCCCTCGCGATGTGCCCACGTGCGCGATTTGCTTCAGCGCCTGGGGTTGAGTTGCGTTATCGAGACGGGCGCGAGGTTTTTGCTCGACCCGCGCCGAAAGCATCAACCGACACTCCTGAGCGAACAGCAAAGCGAACGGGATCGACGGCGTGACTTCCTGATGCGCGCGGTGGAGATCGCCTGTTTCCTTGGAGCGGATGCGGTCAGTTTTTGGTCTGGGGCACCAGATGCAACGTCGAGCCCCCAGGAAAGTTGGACCCGCCTGCAAAAGGAATGCAACCTGATCTGCGACCAGGCCGCGAAGCGAAATGTCAGGCTGGCGTTCGAGCCGGAGCCGGGAATGTTCATCGACACGATGGCGAAATTCGCGAAACTGCATGCGCTGGTCAATCACCCGAATTTCGGATTGACGCTTGATGTCGGCCATCTGCATTGCCAGGGGGAATTGCCGATTGCCGAGCACATTCGACACTGGAAGGACGCACTCTGGAACGTGCATATCGAGGACATGAGACGTGGCGTTCACGATCACCTGTTGTTCGGCACAGGCGAGATGGATTTTCCGCCGATACTCGCCGCACTACGGGAAATCGATTATCAGGGTGGCGTCCACGTCGAATTGAGCCGGCACAGCCATGACGCGGTGGAGACGGCGCGGCGGGCAATCGCTTTCTTGGCTGCGATGAAGGCATAACAACCAACCGGCAGCGCAAGCAGGGGATTCCTGGCTCCTCTTTGCTTGCGATGCAGGCGGGAACAGGAGGCTATTCCTTGAAGATGGAATGGCACCCGACGCAAGCGTCGTTGATCTGAACCGCGGCGGCCTGGATTGCCTTGGCGTTTTTCTTCCTGGCCGCTTGTTCAAGGTCCGTGCTGGCGTTGCGAAGCCTCTGAGCGAACCCCGCCCAGGCCTTTGGGTTCTTGCCCTTTGGCCCCGCGATGGGCGCCTTGGCGAGGATGACTTCCGCCATCGCCGCGGACAGTGAACCAAACTTGGCGCCAATTTTGGCATTGGGCATTTTTACAAGTTGTCGTAGGCCGATCTCCAATCCGAAGCCGCCCCTTTTTTCGGGACGATAGAGGTGCATCAAGTCCGCCAAATCCTTGACATCGGCCGCGGCCTTGGCGGCAAGTTTTTTGGCGACAACGCCCTTGCCATTCTTTATGGCGTCGGCGATTTGCTGGATGGCTTTCTTGTGATCGGTCTCGCTTTGCGCGGGCGACGCCCCCGAACCGAGGACCAGGGCGCCGATCAAAATGATCGTGACACCTACGAAGCCTTTCTGAAGCTTTGCGTTCATGTTTCGCCCCTGGGGAAAAGGTGCGGTGATACGCCCGGCCAGGTCGAAGCCTGACGCATGAGCGAAGGAATGTGCACCTTCGCCAACGCTTCAGGCTCCGATCGTGCGCAAGCAGGGGAGGGCGGTTACTCCTTGAAAATCGAATGACAGTTATTGCAGCTTGCGTTGACCTTGGCGGCGGCGGTCTTGATTTCCTGGCCGCCCTTGCCCGCGGCGGCCTTGGCGAAGGCGAGGCCGGCGACGCGCATGTCCGTGGTGTAATCGTTCCAGGCCTTGATCGTCTTCTTGCCCAGGTTTTTCTTGGGGGCCTTGGCGTGCGTCAGGTCGGCCATGGCCGCGATCCAGTAGCCGGTGATTTCGAGAGCCTCGGCCTGTTTCCCGATGTTGGAGGGCACATCGCGGGCCAGGTCGCGCAGCATCACTTCGATGCCATCCTTCGCCTTGTTGGGCAGCGGCTTCTCGCCGACCCCCAGGCCTCCCTTGCTGCGTGGGCGGAACATGTGCATGAGGTCGGCAAGCTCCTCAATGTTCTTGGCAGCCGCGGAGGCATCTTTGGACGCCCCGGCGTTGTCTCCCTTCTTGATCAGGACGCCGATTTTTTTCACGGCAGCGCCAACCTTGTCGCCCGCTGCCGCGATCGGCAAGGACGCATAGGTGAAACCGAGCGCTGCCATGAAAGCGACACCCGCGAGCATGAATCGAAGCTTGATGTTCATGTCTATTCTCTCCTGTAGCAAAAGAAACGTTGCCTGCCTGCCTCGACCGATCGAGGCACGGAATTTTCTAGCGGATTGGGCTGCCGCCGTAAACGGGGCGATAGTCGCGGCGGATCCAGCGAATGATCATTTCACGATCGATGTCCGTAAGGGGCGACACCATGCTGGGCGGCATGTCCTTGTTGGTTTCCCGGAATTCCTGGAGCGACAGCTCACTGCCGGCGCCATCCGGATTGCGGAACGCCGGCATTCGGTTCGCCTTGCCGTAGCGGCTTTTGTGTCCTGGGCTCATGATCATCGCGCGAATCCACTCGGCCGAACCGTAGCCTGTCAGGTCCGGTCCGGTTTTCCCCCCTTTTTTCACGAAGACAATTTTGGCGCCGTCTTTTTCCTTCTTCTCGACCATGTGGCAGCCGGAGCACTTGTTGGCCTTGTTGAAGAAGGCGGCCTGGCCCGCGTCGTCTCGTTTCTCTTTGGGGCCGGCCTGGTCGGCGAGCCATTTCGCGATCAACGCAAATTCCTTTTCTTGCGCGGCGATTTTTTCGGGCTTCCATTTTTCATCCACGCGAACCGAGTCGATGTCATCGCGCCAGCCCTTCATGCCGTCAAAGACAGGCTGCGGGACCACTTTGCCCTTGTCGTCCTTGCCTGGCTCCGTGACGCGCCCGAAAAAGTGCTTGTCCAGCGGGTTTTTCAACAGGCCGGCTACCCACTCCGGGCGCCCGAAGTCGCCCAGGTCGCTCGCGGTTTTGCCGTCGGTCATGCTTTCAAAGGGGTATTCTTCCTTCTCAAACGGTTGGCGCGTGAAGTTATGGCAACTCGCGCATTTTTCCTTGAAGAGCTTCTGTCCGGTGATGTAGGGATCGTTGCGAATCAGGAAATGCCCGCCCTCGACGGGCGACCCTTCCATGGCGAGCTGACATGCGCGCCGGGCGAGGATCTCCGCGGCGTGGACCTTGTGCTGGAAGTCCTCGGCGGCTTTTTTCGCTTTCTCGTCGTCCTTGTTTTTCAGAATTCCCCACAGGACGCCCTCGGGCCGATCGTCGTCGAGCGCCTTGAGCGTGAGAAGCCCGGCCATCACGACGAGCGTCACCATGACAAGGATGCCGAAGAAGTGGCCGACCTTTCGCAGCGACCCGATGCCGAACAGGGGCAGCAGGAAGAGCAGCAGCATGGCGCCATTAGGTATGATGACGGTACCAAAAATGGCGTAATCGCCTGGGAAATACTTGAGGAGCTGGAAGAGGAACAGGAAATACCATTCGGGCCGGGCGGGGTAGCCGGCGGTATCGCGATCGGCGGCAGCGTCCAGTTCGGCGCCTTTGCCCTCGACCCCCCAGCGGGCGATACGGTCGTAAAGGCCTGGTTCCGCGCCCTCCTCCGCGGCGGGCGGCGTCACCGGGTGCGCGAACCCGTAAAGCACCGCGGTCAGCATCAGGCCGAAAATGAACATGCAGGCGATCAGGTCATAAAACGCCTGCCGCGGCCAGAACGGCTCGCTGCCGGGAGCGTGCTCGTTCTGTGGGCTCGTGACCAGGCCATCCTGGTTTTCCTTGGAAGTCACGCCATGCCGGCGAAAGATGGTGATGTGCGCGATGAGCAACACAATCAGCGACAACGGCAAGATGCCGACGTGTAAGGCGTAAAATCGCGTCAGCGTATGGTTCCCCGAATCAGGCCCGCCCACCGCCTGTTGCTTGACGTCCGCGCCAAACATCGGCAAGGAACCCGCGATGTTGGTGGCCACGTCGGTCGCCCAGAATCCCTTCTGGTCCCACGGCAACAAATAGCCCGTCAGACTCAGGCCGAACGTCACGCTCAGCAGCCCGATGCCGAGCCACCAGTTGACCTCGCGCGGCGGCAGGTGGGCGCCGGCGATCACGACTTGCAACATGTGCAGGGCGATCAACACCACCATCGTCTGAGAGCCGAAATGGTGCAGGCCGCGGATCAGCCAGCCGAAATCCATCTGGTATTGAATGAAATGAACACTGGCCCAGGCCTGAGAACTTGAGGGACTATAGGCGGTCATCAGCATCAAGCCGGTGACGAGTTGAATGCTGAAGACGAACGCCAGGCAACTGCCCCAGACATAACGCCATCTGGCTCCACCCGGGACGCCTTCCAGCAACATCAAGGCAAGCAGGTTCTTGAGTCCGGTGCGGTGATCCAACCAGGCAAACATGCTCATTTCCTTCTGAAACGAGGAGTGGGAGTTCTTACGAGAGTGCGCCGGCGCGCGGCACGGCGACCCGTGCGGGGAGGGAGGGTGTCAAAGGTTCGGCGTTTCCTTGTCGCCGCCGCCCAGCGGAATCTTTTCGGCGTTGTTCGCTTCGTAGCTCTTGAAAATCACCTTGATGCGATTGAGTTCGGGATCGTCGGCGTCGATTTCCCAGGCGAGCGTGTCCATGCCGCGCTGAGCGGGATTGCCTGCGGCGGCACGCTGCCCGTCGAGGTTAAATGTGGCGGAGTGGCACGGGCACGCGAAGCCATTGCCCGCGCCGTTCAAGTTTACAAAGCAGCCGAGGTGGGGACACTTCGTCGTGAAGACAAAAAGATACGACGCCTTTTCCGCAGTGGTTCTGGCGTTGAACTCGGCAAGTTTTTCTGGCGTCGAGAGGTCAGGGCGAGCACCGACCTGGACCAGCCAGACCCGGCCGATGACGTCGTTGGGGTAAAGCGTCCAGCCATCGGTGCGGGTGTCGCGGACGACGCCTTGCAGGGGCGTCCCGCCAGGCGCCAGCTCGTTGAGCTTGACCCCCTCCACCAGTTTCATGGCGCTCTTGGGACCCTTGCGATGACGCGGGTCAATGACATAGGCAACGACCGGCACGCCCAGAAACACCGAAAAGATGCCGCCGATACCAACCGTGAGCCAGCCTAGGAAGGAACGCCGATTGTTGTCTTCGGCCATGGTGGGAATTCTCCGGCAGGAAGAAAAGGCGGGATTAACGAACGAATTTATCCTACCTGACCGGGAGTTAATGTCAATTGTGCAAGTTTCGGCACAACCCCGCGTGCGGTTTCGTGTGCGCAATGCCATGCGAACCCATCATGGTCCGCCACAAACCCCCGATCACGGCATGGCGAGACGCGCGACGCGCTGGACGATTTGCTTTTTGAGCCAAGCGTAGCTGCCGTCTTGACTCCAGCAGCGGCCAAGCAGGTCGAGCCGGCCTTGAACGACGCGCTGGATTTCCGGATTGGACGGAACCTTGGTGCTCAAGTTCTTGATCTGCGTCTGGAATTGTCCGCTCTTTTCGAAGGCCTCAATTTCCGCGCGCGTGCTGTCAAGCTCGGTCTTCGCCTCCTTGGCCCCGTCGAGAATGGCGATGCATTCGGCCAGCTGAATTCTGGCGTGGAAATAGCGGTGCAA
Source organism: Planctomycetota bacterium (assembly GCA_016191165.1). Classification (GTDB taxonomy): domain Bacteria; phylum Planctomycetota; class Planctomycetia; order Gemmatales; family Gemmataceae; genus SIAQ01. Next base: position 8,965 of record JACPPF010000071.1, on the reverse strand, counting down.
ATCGAGATGAGCCTTTTCGAGCAAGCTCAGTCGAACTTCGAGCCGGGGCACCTGGGAGAGCTGGATGAGCTGGCGCTCGATCAGCGGTTTGATGGCGATGCGATGCAGATAGAAGTTGGCCCAGGAGCTGCGGGCAACCTCCCAGGCCTGGCGGGCGCGTTGCTTTGCCTGCGCGCTGGGTTTTTGCTGCGATTCCAGGTTGGCCTGCGCCCGGTCGGCCTCCTCGTGGCCAAGGCCGGCGCGAACACGAGCCAGCTCAAAGTCCAGGGATTCAAGCATGCCGAAAGCGACGATCTTGGTCATTACGGATTTCTTGTCCGCGCGGTCCAGCTGGGTCTCGCTGTCGGTCTCGAGCATCCAGCGCAAGAAAGCGTCTTCCATCCAGATGGCCTGCATGGCCTGGCGCTGTTTCGCTTGCTGGCCGGGATTGGCCGGTATGTTGGCGTTGAGATTGCGAACTTTTTGCACCCAGGCAATGCGTTCCTTGTGAAAGATGGGATCCTGGGTCAAGCCCGCCAGGGCCTCGCTTTTGACGAAGATTTGCAGCCGTTCCTGGCGACGTTTCATCGGATCGTACTGGCCATGAAGAAACAGCTCGCGCGGTTGCACGGCATATTTCTGAAAGAGTTCACGCGTGATGTATTGCAGCGACAGGTACACACTTTCTGGCAGAATCTCCGAGGTCAACGCGATGCGAGCGTAGTTCACCATCGCGTCTTCAAACGGATAGCGCAGGAATTCGAATACCTCGGTTCGTTTGGGAGCGCCATCGTCAAGGCCGCCTTCCGCCTTGGGCAAGAAATCACGCAGCCAGCGCGTCGGGCAGGTCGTCGCGCGGTGAAATTGCGAATCCCTGGTGGGGAACGAGACGCTCGTCTTCCAGACTCCGGTGGGCAGGCCGGAGATTGTCTCGAGTTCGGTTTTCAATTCGCGAGGATTCAAGTAAAGGGTCAGACCCCCGCCCGCGCCACGCACGCCGCGCTGCATCTCGAGCATCCGCGGCGCCAGTGCGTAGAGTGGGCAGACGATCCAGGCCTCCAGTTTCTTCGCTCGCTCTGGCGTGATGGCGTGCGGCTTCAACAAGGTGGCGTCTACAATCGCCTCCTTCAGCGTGACGACCGATTTGCCGTCTTTGCCGAGGACCGCCAGGCCAAGCCGCGGATCAAAGAGATAAAGCCTGGACGCGGCCGGGTCCAGCACGATTTCATCCTTCTTGCCGGTGGCGCGTGTTTTTCGGTCCAGAGCGGCCACCAGGAATTGCGGGGCATTGCCATTGGGCGCGACGATCAAACAGCCTTCAATGTCGAGTTGCCGAAGGAGCGCGAGGAACACCAGCGCGCGTTCCATCGCGCTGCCCGTGCCACGTCTCAGGGCAAAGGCGGGAGGCGTATTTGAGTCTTGCTGTTCATGGGGCAACATGTTGCGCATCACCCAGCGGAAGCAGAGGTGAGCCTGTTCGGGCACGGTAAGGTATTGATTTTCCAGCGTGCGGGCGGCATCGCGCAGCAGAAAACACTCGTCCAAATAGTGAGCGTCGGCACTTCGCGCGGACAGCGATTCGATTTCCGCCAGCTCGGCATTGTCGAGGCCAACGTTCGTTTGCAGAAACCTTCGATCTTCTTTTGTGAGGATCAGACCATTGACGACGTCCGCCTTGGCGAAGTGGCCGTCGAGCTGGCGAACCCCATCGCGAAACCGGCGCCAATCATCGCTTTCGCGCGGGTTGTCGGGATAGCGAACGGAATCGAGGAAATGCCGCCAGATATTTGTAGTCGCCGCAGCGCTTGGGCTCTTTTCCTCAACTTTGATCTTGGGGGGGCGATTGCACCCATTCAGACTGACGAGCGCAATTGGGGTGAAAATCGCAAACAAAAAAAGAAACCGTCTCATGATGATTGTCGCCTATTTGGTCGGTCCGTCGCTTACGTTTTCGGGTCCCAGGGCAGCGCGGATGCGCTCACAGCACGCGATCAGGGCGGGCAGGTCGTCCAGCGAAATCATATTGGGGCCGTCGCTGAGGGCCTCATCCGGTCGCGGATGGGTTTCCAAAAACACGCCATCGCAACCGCAGGCAACCGCGGCCTTCGCCAAAAAGGGAACCATGCGGCGTTCGCCGTCAGAGCGATCTCCTTTGCCTGCTGGTTTCTGTACGCTGTGAGTGGCGTCAAAGATCACGGGGCAACCGAATTCCTGCATCATCGGAATCGCTCGCATGTCGTTGACGAGCTGCCCATAGCCAAACGTGGAGCCGCGCTCGGTGAGCAGGAGTTGATGGTTGCCGACCTCTGCCATTTTGCTGACGACGTTTTTCATATCCCAGGGGGCCATGAACTGCCCCTTTTTCACGTTGACGGGCTTCCCGGTTTTACCCGCGGCAAAGATTAGATCGGTCTGCCGGGCGAGAAAGGCGGGAATTTGCAAGACATCACACACCTGGGCGACCGGCTCGGCGTGGGGGATTTCGTGAATGTCGGTCGTGACGGGCAGGCCGGTTTTTTGCTTCACCATGTCAAGGGTCTTGAGTCCCTCGTGCAAACCAGGCCCGCGAAACGATTTGCCGGACGTGCGATTCGCCTTATCGAACGAAGCCTTGAAGATGAGCGGAATCTTGAGGCGATCCGCCATCGCCGCGAGTTGGTCTGCGATCCAGAGCGTGAGGTCGTGTGTTTCGATGACGCACGGTCCGGCGATCCAGAACAGCGGTTGGCCCGATCCACAAACGACGTTGCCAATGCGAACGGTGTTGGCGGCCATGACGATATCCTCCTTGAGTCGGGTGTCCCTGCCGTGCCAATTAAATCAGGAAGAGGTTGGCGCGCCAAGCCCAGGGCTGAGCGTGCCGAAGCCCTGGGCTTCCTTCAAAGCTACCGGCAGCTGGTCGATCTTGGCGGCAAGGATGAAATCGTTCTCCGTGAGACCGCCAACGGCGTGAGTCCAGATTTCGATGGCGACGTTGCGGTAGCCGACCAGATGCAGGTCCGGGTGGTGATCTTCCTCCTCCGCAATCTGGCCGACGCGCTGGAAGAATTCGAGCGCGGTGACGAAATCCCGCACGCGCCACTCGCGGCGAATGCGTTTGTCGTCGGCCGTCAGGCTCCACGCGGGCACGGCCGGAAGCAAACGTTTCACTTCGTCCGCCGAAAGGGCAGGGACCCCGGATTCGCACGCGACGCAGCGCTTTTTCGTCAAATCGGCGGCGGCGACCATTATGGACTCTCCTTCTTGAACTTGGGCAGTTCGGGCAAACCTCAGTTCCCCCGTCATTATCGCCAATCCGGGGGCGATTGTGCAAGCCGCAAAGTCTTCCACGACCTGGAGCGGTTTTGCCGATTTTGCGTGGTCACCCCGGAGTTGGCGGCGTCGCGGTGTCGAAGGAAAGGTGGGAGAATCGTCATTCCCGTTTCAACGCGTTCGATCCTTACTTCTTTCCCACCCGCCGAGGAAAGGTCATGAAGCGTTATATCTGTTGTCTGGTCGTCGTCGGGGCGCTCGGTGTCGGCGCCTTGACATCGGTTCGGAGCCAGGAGGCCAAGGGCAAGGATGAAACCGAGTTCATTCAGATTGGCCGTCGGCTCAAAGGTCGCGTCGTGGACCATACGCGCAATCACGGCCACGACAACCGAATGTGGTCGCGTTCGTTGCACCAATGGCGCGATCTCTATATCTACCTGCCGCCGGGCTACAACCGGAATGAGCGCTATCCGATCATCATCTACCTCCACCCGTTCACGCTGGACGAGCGGACCTTCTTGCGCTTTGTGCCCAAGCTCGACGAGGCGATGGCCTGCGGCAAGCTGCCGCCGTGCATCGTGGTCGCGCCGGACGGTTCGCTGGACGGCCGTGGCTGTCTGGGCAAGCCGGGAAGTTTCTTCCTCAACTCCAACGCTGGCCCCTACGAAGACTTCGTGCTGGGGGACATGTGGGACTTCGTTTGTCAGCGCTATCCGATTCGCCCCGAACGCAACGCGCACGTCTTGGCCGGCGTCTCGATGGGCGGCTTCTCCGCGTTTAACCTGGGCATGCGGCATCGCAATGCGTTCGGCATCGTGATCGGGTTGCATCCGCCGCTGAACACGCGCTGGGCCGACGTGGATGGCAACCCGCGCGCCAAGTTCGACCCGCGCCGCTGGGGCTGGCGCACCGGGTTTGACAACCCGAATGAAATCATCGCCAACTACGGCGGCGCCTTCAAGATCAAGATGGGGGACACCATTCAGCCGGTCTTTGGCGTAGGCGATGACGCCCTGCTGGGCATCTCGGCCAACAACCCGCTGGAGTTGATGCTCAAGACGGGACTGCGAAACGGCGACCTGTCGATGTTCGTCGGTTACGCGGGGCGCGATGAGTATAACATCGATGCCCAGGTCGAAAGCTTTTTGTATTTTGCCAAACACCGGCGCATTGGCGTGGCGGTGGCGTTTGAGCCGGACGGCCACCACGACGGGCTGACGGCGATGAAGTTCCTTCCCTCGGCCATCCGCTGGCTGGCGCCGCAAATCGCGCCGTATGCGCCCGGCGCGTGTGACGCGAACTGTCCGCCAGGGCGGTGACCAAACGGGCCTGAAGCGTGAGCGAAGTGCGGCATTTTCACGTTCGCGTACGCTTCAGGCTCGGACGGATCTTGCCCAATTTGACTGACTTTCACACAACAAATTCGGAAAACTGCTCTCCAAAACATCCCTTTCTTCTGGTAGAGTCCCCCACGTTCCATCGTTTTTTGGGGTGCGAGGCTTGCACCCGCTCGATCTGGGCCGCCGACAAGGAGGTCGTGTCTTGGCCTGTACCTGGCGCATCCGCCACAAGCTCATGCTCGGGCTGAGCCTGGTGGTCGCAATCATGGCGCTGCTGCTGGGCGGGACCCTTTGGGGTCTCACGTCCTATCGTTCCGCCATGAGCACCTGTGAAAGCAAGCTCAAGGAGCTTGAGCTGGCAGGCAAGGTCAGAGAAAAAATCTTGCGCCTACCCGGCCCCTACGCCGACGCCGACCTGCCGCAGCGAGCCCGGCTCATTCAGGCGCAGATTCCCAAGATCGAAGAGGCCCTGCACGATTACGACCTCAAACTCAAGGAAACCCTGGATCGCAATCGGGCGCCGGATGGCGGCAAGGACGAGCAGGATCACGTCAAGCTTTTGGCGAAGGCGCTAACCAAGCTCCAAAACGACCTGCTTCGGGCCGACACCGATCCGACCTTCGCCCCAGGTGGCGATCAGATCGACATCCTCGACGAGCGCTCCCCTGTCAAAATCGGCATCCGCAACCTGGAAACCGAAGTCAACGACCTGATCGGCAAGATTACCTTCGTGCTCGACTCGCGCATTGCCGTCACCAAGCAGGAAGCGCGCAAGAGCATCATGCTCCTCATCACCACGGGCATCCTGGCGATCCTGGTGATGACGGGCCTGTTGCGTTTCTTTTACCGCTGGGTCGCTCAACCGATTCGCGATCTCGAGCAGGGCGTCAGCCGTGTCGCGCGCGGCGACTTTCAGCATCAGATCGAAATTCATTCGGGCGACGAAATCGAGGACCTGGCACGATCTTATAACGAGATGACGCAAAAGCTTCGCGCCATGTACGAAAACCTTGCCCAGCAGGTCAATGAACGTAGTCGCCAGCTCGTACGCTCCGAACGCTTGGCCGGCGTCGGCTTCCTGGCCGCGGGGGTCGCGCACGAAATCAACAATCCGCTCGCCAGCATCGCGTTTTCCAGCGAAGCCCTTGAAAGCCGACTGGCGGTGTTGCTTCAGACGGCCCGGGTTGGAGTTGAAGAAAAAGACACCATTGTCAAATACCTCAAAATGATTCAGGAAGAGGCGTTCCGTTGCAAGGAAATCACGCAAAAGCTTCTCGCCTACAGCCGGGGCGGCGAACGGACGCGCGAACGCACCGACCTCGTCGAAGTCATTCAAGGCGTGCTCGACATGGTCAAGCACCTGCAAAGTGGCCAGGGGAAGAAAATCGACTTTCGGCCGACCGGCCCACTATTCGCCTGGGTCAACGGTCAGGAGATCAAGCAGGTTTTTCTCAATCTCGTCATCAACGCTCTTGAAAACATGGACGACGGCGGCCAGGTCGTCATTACCGCCCGGATCAGCGACGGTCAAGTGGAGGTGTTTTTCAAGGACACCGGCTGCGGCATGACGCCGGACGTTCTCGAAAACATCTTCGAGCCGTTCTTCACGCGCAGCCGCACGGGCAAGGGAACTGGCCTGGGGTTGTCGATCACGCATCGCATCATCAGCTCGCACGGCGGCGATATCGAGGCCGCCAGCGAAGGCCCGGGCACGGGCAGCACCTTCCGCGTCCGGCTACCCATCGAGCCGCCGGCCCAGACTGCGGAAACCGGGCAAGAAGTGCAGGACCCCGTCGAGGAGTTTCTCAAACTCAGCTCCGCCAAGCGCAACGTCAAGGCCGCCTAACTTGTTGCGGTTGCCAGGCGTTCCGGTTTTCGCAAAATCCGAAATTCAAATGTCGAAATCCGAAACAAATCCGAATTTCAAAGAAGAAAAACCGTGGACGTCCCCCTGATTGCGATCTTCGCCCTCGCATCGGCTTTTTGATTTTCGGATTTCGCGTTTCGATTTTGCTTCGGATTTCGATTTTCGGATTTCGGATTTTGTTTTCCCCGGTTGCTCTTGTAAAAGTTCTTCATGTAGCGTATCTCGGAACCACACGCCGCATCAGGACGCACATCGTTGGAGTTGGACCGGTGAAACGAAGCCAGGGATCGGCTTCCCAGAGGCAGACAAAGGAGAAAGCTCTTGGCGTCGCATCAACCCCTCCGCATTTTGTTCGCCGACGACGAACGCTCGCTGCAGGAAGTCATGCGAACCGAGCTGCCGCGCCTGGGACACGAAGTCACCGTGTGCCCCGACGGCAAGTCAGCGATCAAGGCGCTCGAAAAGGCCGTCTTTGATGCCGCCATTCTCGATTTGCGCATGCCCGGCCTCAGCGGCATTGAGGTCCTCGAACAGATCAGGCAGGTTTCGCCCGACACCGAGGTCATCATCATGACAGGCCACGCCAGCGTCGAGACGGCCATCGACGCGGTTCGGCTTGGCGCCTTCGACTATATCACCAAACCTTGCAAGATGGCGCAGATTGAAACCATCCTGCGCAAGGCTGTCGAAAAACGCGAACTCAAACACAAGAATCTCGCCCTGCAAACACGCGTCCAGGCCGCCGAGGGGCCGAGCGTCATGGTTGGAAAATCGTCGATCATGACCAGCGTGCATCGGCTCATCTGTACGATCGCGCCGACCGATTCGACCGTGATGATTCTCGGTGAAACGGGAACGGGCAAAGAACTGGCGGCACGCACGATCTTCCAGAACAGCAAACGAACCGAGCAGCCCTTCGTGCCAGTCAACTGCGGCGCGCTTTCCGAAAACCTGGTCGAAAGCGAGCTGTTCGGCCATCGCAAGGGCGCCTTCACCGGCGCCGACCGCGACCACAAGGGTCTGTTTGAAGTTGCCAACGGCGGCACGCTATTTCTCGACGAAGTTGGTGAACTGAACAAGAACATCCAGGTGAAGCTGCTGCGGTTTCTGGAATCCGGCGAAATCCGCCGCGTGGGCGATACCGAGCCTTTCCGCGTGGACGTGCGCGTGATCTGCGCTACCAATCGCGATTTACGCGAGATGATCAAGGGCGACGAGTTCCGTGAGGACCTTTACTTCCGCGTCAACACCTTCGAGATTCGCCTGCCGCCCCTGCGCGAACGCCCCCAGGACCTACCCGAACTGGCAAGGCATCTGCTGGCGCGAGCGGCGCGCCGGCCTATCGACCAGGTCGCGGCCCTGCTCACGCCCGAGGCGATTGACGCACTGCTCGAATACCCCTGGCCCGGCAATGTCCGCGAACTGGCCAACGTCATGGAACGCGCTTACATCCTCGCCGGCGGCGAATCAATTACGCCGGAGCATCTGCCCTATCACATGCTTCAGTCCGAGCCGGCGACAATTAGCTTCCCGATCTCCGAAGTGACGTTACCCACGGCTGCTCCGTTGCAACCCCGAACGCTCAAAGAGGTCGAAAAGGAACATATCCTACGCGTTCTCGACAAACACCAGGGTAACAAGGTCACCGCCGCGGGAGAACTGGGAATCGTCTTGAAGACGCTTTACAACAAGCTCAATCAGTGGCAGGAAGAAGAGCAGCAACAGCAGCGCTACGCGGGATAGCTCTTTCGAGGTTGGGTGCGCCAACTTTCAGCCCCACGCGCCAGCGTGGGGTTCGCGCTGTCCCCACGCTGACGGGTGGGGTTGGTTGAAGGGGCGCCCTGGAAAAGTCAATCCGGCAACACTTCCGCGATTTGTCTTAGCTTGTCGTTCTGTTCTGCCTGCGACTTTGTCAATCGCACCGGAGTCGCCGAGAGCACGAGAAGGGGCACACAACCCACGCGCAACAGGTCGCCCGCATACAGCGTGGCCTGGGCGGTGGGCACGTTGTTTACACGGATACCGTTGACACTGTTCAGATCCTGGACACGCCATTGTCCGTCTTCAAATCTCAATTGGCAGTGGTGGCGGCTCACATCCGGATAGGCGAGCCGAATGTCCGTGTCGGTGTGACGCCCGATCACCGCCAGCGAACAAGCCACTTCGATGGTCACCCGTTCTGCCTCGACGCGCAGACGCAGCGGCACGAAGCCCGCCGGCATGGGCAGGTGCGGCCCTTGCGCCGAATGCGACCCGTGGCCGATGATGACACGCTTTTCGGTCATGATCCGTCTCCAGCAAACTGCCTTCTGGCATGGAATCGCGAGAGCTATAACAGAATCGCGCGATCTGGCAAGGGATGTTTGGCGCTGGAAAACGTGGTACGCCCAGGGCAATTCGCCAATTGAGGTTGGTTGGTCGGAAGGAATTAAGTAGAAGGGGGAATCGCTTTCTTAGGATTGGAGATTGCCATGATGGCTCCGCTTTCCCTTCTTGAAGTGCTTGCCGATTTGCCTGATCCCCGCAG
>JACPPF010000093.1 GCA_016191165.1 Planctomycetota bacterium | reverse complement strand
TGGATCAGCAAGCTGTGGCGCAACGTGTTCGCAACGTATGTGAAGGGCTCGTCTCAGGCAGAAGGGCGAACTAAGGTTACCGTAGACACGAATTCTTTCGAAATGGCCGCATAATTCCTGGCAGGGAGTGACGGCACCCTTACCTGGAGGCATCAATGAGACATCTTCTTTCCGGAACGGTCGCCGGCCTGCTTGTGCTGGTGTTCAGCGCAGCCGCGTCGGCACAGGGCTACGGCAGCAGCTACTACGGACCCAGCTACCAAAGCCCACCCGTCGTCCGCTATCAGCAGTGCGATCCCTACGTGCAGCCGTCCTACTACGGCTACTCGCAACCCTCCAGCGGCGGCAGCTTCAACTACTCGACGCCGTCGTTCGGGTTCGGGCTCAACGTCAATCCATCCTATGGATCGAACTTTGGCATCAACTCGCAGCCGTCGTATGCACCGAACTACTATCCGACCCGGCCGGTGACGCCGTGGCACAGCCACCACCACCATCACCACCATCGCTCAAATGTAACAAGCGTCGGGCCAGCGAACGGTACGCTGGCCTGATGCACTTCATCATTTGCCAGCTTGATCACGAAAGCAGTTTGTCGCGGACAAATCGATGGCGTCAAGCCTAGCGGACGATCTCGCAGTCCGGCAGGGCCGCGCGTAATTCCTTAACCCCGGCGTCGGACACGCGGGTTTCGCGAATGTCGAGGGTTTGCAAGCTCTTGAGTGCGGCCAGTTCCTTTAGACTCACGTCGGTCACGTTGCACTTATGCAGATTCAGTACGCGAATCTCATTGACATTCTTGGGCCGTTTCCCTGATTCGGCCTCGGCTCGATTCAGTGCGTGCAATAAGCCAATTTCGGCCAATATCTTCAGGGCATCGTCGGTCACCTGCTTCTCGTTGAGCGCCAGGTTGTTGAGCCGCTTGAGGCGCTGGAGGTCCTTCAGGCCCACGTGCGTCACCGTCGTGTAATAGAGATTGACGGAATGCACCTCGGCATCGCTCTTTGGCCGGGGCCAGGCAAGTTCATTCACAATCCCAAGTATGTGCACTCGGCCAGCGTTGGCAAGATGTTTCAACAGACGGTCTGTCACCACATTCTGATTGACAGCCAACGAACTGAGTTGCGTGAGACCCGGGAATTCAATCAGGCCGGCGTCCGTCACATGCGTGCGAACAAGGTTCAGGTATCGGAGTTTTTTGAGCGCGGCCAGATCCTTCAGGCTCGCGTTCGTTACATCGCACTCAACAAGGCTCAAACTCCAAATCTCATCGGCATTCTTGGGCCGATTCCACTCATCGGACCAGGCTTCACCAAGAGGCGGCCCAATGGGGTGGGTTCGATCCAAGGCGTGCAACATGCCAAATTCGGTCAGCGTCCTTAACGAAGCGTCGGTGATCTGCGATGGCCAGAGTCTGAGGATCTCGATTTTCTTGAGGTTCCTGAGTTCCTTCACTCCTACGTCCGTAACCTGGGTCTCCTCCAGGTTCAGGCGTTGCACCTCGGCATCGTTCTTCGCCCGAAACCCGTGCTCATCTGCCAGCCACAGCGCATGCAAGAGGCCTGCATCGGCCAGGCATTTCAACGATCTGTCCGTCACTATCCGCCGATCGACACCCAACCGCTTGAGTTGCCTGAGCCCCTGCAACTCATTCAGTCCCGCGTCGGTCACTTTGGTATCGAAAAAACTCAAATTCGTAAGTTGCTTGAGTTCCCTTAGCTCTCTCAGGCCCGCGTCCGTGACATCCGCGTTGTGGCTGAGGTCGAGGGATTCAAGTTGCTTGAGGTCCTTCACCGCTTCAAGCCCGTAGTCGGTCAACTTGGTGTTGCGGAGATCGAGAGTTGCAAGTTTGGGCAGTTTTTTCAGCCATTTCAATCCACTGTGAGTCACCCGCGTATTCTTCAAGCTCAGGGAGCGCATGTCATTGGTGGTGCGCGGGCGACCTGTTTCTGGCTCATAGGGATTCTGCAGCAGCGCATGAAGCAGGCCCAATTCAATGAGGACTTCGAGTACCTCGTTGGTCACCTGATCTTCGGCCAGATAGAGCGTCGTTAGCTGCGTGAGTCCGCGCAGCTCGCGCAGCCCCTCGGAGGTCACGCGCGTCGACTTCAGCTCCAGCGATGTGAGTTTCGTAAGCTCTCCGACCTGTTTCATGCCGGCGTCGGTGATGCCGCTGCCGATCAAGCTCAGCCTGACCAGGTTCGGTAGCTTCTTCAGTACTTTTAACCCATCGTCCGTCACTCCTGGACAACTCGTGAGATTCAAAGCGGAAGGCGCCCCCAAAAGGTGCAACAGCTCGACTTCGGCCAGCGCGTGCAACGTCGCATCCGTCACCCTCTCCTGCGGGAGTTTCAGTTCGTTGAGTCGCGGCAAGTCGACAAGGGCCCTGAGACCTGCATCCGTTACCTGCGTCCCCCTGAGATTCAGACTGGTGAGTTCTTTGAACTGCTTCAGCTCCACCAAGCCTGCATCCGTCACATGACTGCCTTCCAAGCTGAGCTTGGTGAGGTGCTTGAGCCCGCGCAAGGCCGCCAGGTCCGCATCCGAAAACTTGGGACCGTGAAATTCCACGGCAATTCTCGGCGGGCCTGGCGTCTGTTCGACACGGCCGCCACGTTCGCGGATCAATTTGATAGCATCCGCTTCTGTTGGATTCGCTTTCCTGAATTGGAAGATCGCGATCAGGCCCGCCATGAGGCCAATCGACAGTAATCCTGCCAAGGCGATTTTCTTGTTCATAGTGATTCTCCTGTGACGTAGGTGCCAATCAGCAGGACATCTGAGGAGCGGCGATCTAGACATTCTATCTCGACCCCGCGCGGAATGCGGTACACACTCCGCGACGAAAGATCCACGATTCCTTCAAACGACTCTGGTTCGATCTGCAAAGATCCAACGGCTACCGAATCATTGCACAATTCGGACCAAAAAAAGCGCAGCACCGTGAAGCCGTGCACACCGCACAGGACCAGCATCCACACTCGAAGGTAGTCAACAGCCAACATTTGCTTCACCAATGAAACCGCACAAGGCTCATCGGCCCGGCGAAGGCCAGTTTTCTTCAAGGAGCAGCCCAGCGATCTCAGAGGCCGAGCGCCAGGCGTCGCCGAGTGCGCGGATGTACTCCAGGTTCGCTTCTGCGACGACCCGTTGGGCTTGCAGCACGCGCAGATACTCGAACTGGCCTCCCTTTAGTCCCGCCAGCGAAAGCTGATACGATCTCTCGGCATTCGGGAGAATCGAGTTCTTGTATCGATCCACGCGTTTTTTCACCGCGGCGTATTGACCGTATGCCGTGGCCAGGCGGGCGCTCAATTCGTTTTCGACACGAGCAATCTCCAAGCGAGCCTTGGCGACCTCAGCCTGCGCGGTGAGCACATTCCCCTGATTGCGATTGAAGATCGGGAACGGCACACTCACGCCAACGAGCCAGTCGTTTGACCGATTCTGGTTTTGCCGCGTGTAGCCCGAACCGACGGTGACGTTCGGGATCTTCTCGACCTGCGCCCGTCGCAAGCGCCAGCGTCGCTTGATCGACCTCTCTCTGAGCGACCGCGCGACTGAGCTTGAGTTTTCCTCCAAGGACAATCTCCTGCGAGACCGCGGGCGTCAGAATGCCTCCGGGGCCAGTGCGGTCGCCGAGTTCATCGGCGGAAAAGCTCAACGTCGGATTCGGATAAAGTCCCGCTTGCCTGGCCTTTCCCTGCGCTGCCTGAATGTCGAACCCAGCCTGCGCCAACGCGGGATTCTGCCGCAGGCCAAGGTCAATCAGGTCATGCAGCGTCCAGGTTCTGGGGACCGCAGGACCCGGGGCAGCAGGTTGCGGGCTTCCCAGGCGCGTGACCAACGGTTGCGCAACGCTCAAGCCGGCATGAATGAATAGTACGCCAAGCGCACCCAAGGCCCAACGGCACCAGCGCGCGTCCATGATCCCTTCCTCCTTCCTTGGAGTTCGACAGATAACACAAGCCGGCCAGGGATCGGGGTGCGCCCCTGGCCGGCAGTGACTGAGAATCACGATTTCGGTTTCGCCGTGAACGTGCCGTATGGACCTTGCAACCGCACCGGCGTATCAGAGCCCTTTTCCACGGCTTCCCAGAGTCCACGCGGCGACGGTTGCACGCCGGCTTTCGGATGGACCCACAGGATCTTCTGCTTCACGTCCACCTGGATCTTGTCCACGCCGGGAACCTCGTAGAGCTTCCCCGCGATCCGTTTGGCACAGCCCTCACAGTGCATCTTCTCGACCGTGATGACGGTGTAGGCGGGGGGGTTGCCGCCACTCTGAGCGTGCGTGCCCACGGCAACGAGCAAACCGAAGGCAATCAAACAGCTGGCCAGGATTTTCGACATCGTTTACCTCCATGCACAAGGGTTACTGGGGCGTGCAACGCCGCACGCCCCATTCTGAGGCTTTACTTCTTGAATTCCTCTTCCGGCGGCCGCGGCGGCTTCTTGCCGTACTTGGCCTGATACATGGCTTCAAACTTCTCATATAGTTTGGGATCACATTTGAAGCACTGCGATTTGGCTCGATCGTGGATCCTGCACCAGTCGCCTTCCTTTTTCAGCTTTGCAGCGACCTCGTCATTGCATAGGCTGCAGATGTGTTCGGGAACGCCGTGTTCCTGGCACCACCAGCCATCGTGGTCATGACCATGGTCGGCCTTGCCAAGCTGAATCATCCGTTGCCGGGCGTGCTTGAGCCGCACTTCCGCAACGCGCGATTCCGCTTGTTTGACGCGCAATTGAGCTTGAAGAATCACCACCTGGCCTTGGGCTTGGTGTAACGCAGACTGCGGTACAGTGTCGCCTGCTTTTTGGAGCTGATCCAGATGGTCTTTCGCTACCTTGAAGCGGACTGAGGCTTCTTCCACCAACGCCTTGTGAACGTCAAGTTGTGCTTCAAGCAACTCGACATCCTGCTTCGCCAGTTCCCGGGCGGTCTTGTCGTGCCCCGCCTTGTGGTGATGGAGGTCGACGGGTTTCTTTTCTTGCGACCAGCCCGGCAGGAAGGCCGTGCCGGCCCCGGCGAGAACTAGCCTGGATTCCCACGCGTGTTCGTCGTGTTAACATTTCGACCCGGTTGGCGGGTCAAATGTTAGCACAAGACTTAACCCCACGGAGCCTCAGCCGAAGACCAGGCGCAGGCGTTTTTTGCCGAGCCAGGGGATCGC
>JACPPF010000092.1 GCA_016191165.1 Planctomycetota bacterium | reverse complement strand
TTCGGCGGCGGCGGGGGCTTCGTTGCTGCATACGCCATCGACTGGGCCCTGAGCGGCGGCAAACGGGACTGGATGCGGTTCGAGAACGCAGCTGACGCGACAAAGGGGGGTTATGACCCTCAGTCGTGCGGGTGCAGTTCCTCGAGCCAGGGTTCCGTCCCCAGCTCGTCGCAACCGTCACCGGCGGGCTCGGATGGGAAACCGGGCGGCTTCTACAACCCGGGCGTCCCGAGCCCGTGAGGCCAGGTGTTGGATCGCCGTTACGACGGGTCCAGCCGTGGGCTGGTCTCACTGTCGTTGTGCTGGCGGGGCTTGCCGTTCTCATGCTCGCCGGAATGGTGATCTATGTCCGGACGGAGGGTGCGCCTCGCACCCCGGCGCGCGTCGGTGTCGTACTCCGCGCTGATGGTCGTCCTGTCCTGGTGACGGTCCAATGCGCGGGCCGTTGGGTGGGGTCGGCGAAGGTTGTGCGGGCGGAGAGCGTCGACACGGTCGTCTGGTCCGCGGAGGCCTTGGTCAAGCCGGGCTCGCGGGACGTGGCGATGTCGGGTCCGGTTCCCGGTTATGGCGTCGATGGGAATCTGGAGAACGTCCCTGCTGAGGTCCGGCTGGAGCTGGGGTCGGTGGCTGACGACCGTGGTGTGGCGATTGGCGAGAGCAGAGTCGTGTTCCGCAGAGTTGATCTGCGTGTTGATGAGGTGCTCGTCGGCGTCATCGCCAAAGATGGCTCCCTGCGGTATATGCCACGAGGCGAGTTCGCAGGGTCGCTGCCCCGTTGTTGATCATGTGGTGTGGTGTGTCTGAGTTAATGTCGCAGTTTCGGCGGGAAATACCCAAACGTTTCATGACGGCTGCTCGGGTGGGTTGTTGCGGTTGTGTTCGATGCGGTTCTTGCGGGCTTGCTTGAGTCCGCGGTCGCGGGCTCGGCGGATCTTGGGTCCTCGGCCTTCGTGTTCGTCGTTCGGGGTGACATAGCCGATGGCGGCGTGCAATCGCACGCCGTTGTATTCGTCTCGGACGCGGGCGAGCTCGGTGTTCAACACGACGGGGTCATCGATGTGGTCAAGGTGCGGGTAGTCGAAGATCAGGTGGGAGAAGAAGCTCTCGATGTGGGCTTGGTCTGTTGGCGTGCCGGGCCGACCGAAGTGCTGCCAGATCGCGACGAGCGCCATGAACTGGCGGGTGTCCTCGCCGGTCATCTGGGCGCCGTTGTCGGACCATGCCAGCAGGACCGGTTCCCGCTCGGCGAGGTCGACGCCGGCGGCATCATCGAGCATCTCGTCGACGTTGACAAGACCCTCGGCCTCGAGGGCCCGCATGAACAGCAACTGGGACTGGGTCATCGTGAACTCGGGAGTGACGATGTGCTCGATCCACTTGCGGGACACGACGTCCATGATGACCACGACGTGACGCTTCGCTCTCGTGAAGTTCCTTGAGTCCCAGATCCAGATCTTGTTTGGTTCCCAGGTGATCGAGTCCGGCCACACCCGCGCCGGTGGGAGCTTCGGCTGGTACTCGCGCGGCAAGGAAAGCCCATGTTTTTGGACGATTCTGCGCACGGTCGAGGGCGACACCCACACCACCTTGAGATAGGAGCCTCGGTGAGCGAGCTTGCGGTGCGAACGGTCGACCTTGCCCCAGTTCTCGATCAGATCGAGCACGGCTTGCTCCTCATCGGGCAGGATCCGATGCAGCGGGTTCCCGCCCGGCCGGCGGTCCTCGAGCGTGCCCTCGGCCCAGCGGAGCCGCCAGCGCTGCACACGCCGGCGGCTCACACCCAACAGATCGGTGGCCCGCTCCAATGGCCAGCCCGCCGCCTGCGCCTCGTCGATCAACACGAGCAGACCGGCCTTCTGCTCGGCGCTGAGCCGATGAGCCGGCGCGTCTGGGGTCAGGCCGAGCGCCGTTTTCCCCGCACCAGCGATAGCTCGATCGCGAGTTCCTTGACCGCCTCGGACAGTCGCTCGTTCTCGGCCTTGAGTTCCTCGATCTCGAAGTCCCGCGCCGACGGACGACCCGGCTTGGCCGACGCGAACGCGGCCATCGCCGCGTCCTTCGCCAACCGTCGCAGCGTGATGATCGTCGACACATCCACGAGGTACTTGCGGGCAGCGTCGGCCTGGGTGATCTCCTTCGACGTGACCTCCAAGAACGCCTGCCACTTCTCCTCGGGCGTCAGCTTGCGACGCTGCCGCGGTTCTCTCGATGCCATGAATCCCTCCTCGGGTCGGACCCGAACGAGCCATCAACTCTTTGGGAGTTTCGCGCGCGAAGTGCGACATGAACTCAGACGCAAGGCAGCACATGGGGAGTATTGCTTCTGGTGGACGCGCGATGACCCGGATGGGTGGACGTTCTCGACCGTAAGGCTCAGGACGAAGGTGACCCGCGGTGCCGGGTCACGCAAGGCCGGGCTCGCCATGGCCTGGGGGTGTACAAGACTTTGTGTAAGGGCGGAGACCCGATGGCCTGAGGGCCAGGAAGGAATCCGTTCATGTCCACCACGAACAGTGAGATCCCACCGGTGATCGACGAGGTCCTCATCGACAAGCTGATGGCCCAGGTTGACGCTGAGGGCGTCGAGTTGCTCGGGCCCGACGGCGTGCTCACCGAGCTGACCAAGCGCATCATGGAACGAGCGCTCGACGTCGAACGCTCCGATCATCTCGGCTACGAGCGGGGCGACCCGGTCGGGAACGGCTCGGGCAACTCCCGCAATGGCACGTCGCCCAAGACGGTGCTGACCGACGGCGGCGCCGTCGCGCTTGATGTGCCTCGGGACCGCAATGGTACGTTCGAACCGAAGCTGGTCCCCAAGCACGAACGGCGTCTGGAGGGCTTCAACGAGCTCGTGTGCTCGCTGGTCGCTCGGGGCGTGTCGGTGCGCGACACGATCAGTCACCTCTATGAGGCCTACGGCGTCGAGATCAGCCCGGAGCTGGTCTCCAAGATCACCGACGCCGTGCTGCCCGAGCTACGCGAATGGCAGAGCCGGCCGCTCGACACGGTGTATCCGATCATGTACCTCGACGCCATCGTCGTGAAGGTCCGCGCCGATCACCAGGTCGTCAACAAGGCCGTGCACATCGCCATGGGCGTCGACGTCGACGGCTACAAGCACGTGCTGGGCATGTGGCTACAAAAGGAGGAAGGCGCCAAGTTCTGGCTCGGTGTGCTCACCGAGATCCGCAACCGCGGCGTCCGCGACGTGCTCATCGTGTGTTGTGACGGCCTGACCGGCTTCCCGGACGCGATTGAGACCGTGTGGCCACAAGCGACCGTGCAGACCTGCGTCGTGCACTTGATCCGCAATGCGATGAAATACGTCAGCTATGGCGACCGCAAGAAGGTCGCCGCCGCGCTCAAGCCGATCTACTCGGCGCCGACGATCGACGCCGCCGCGGATGCCCTCGACGACTTCGAACTCGAGTGGGGCGACCGCTACCCGGCGACGGTGAAGGTGTGGCGCGACAGCTGGGAGCGTTTCACACCGTTCCTGCAGTTCGACCAAGGGATCCGCAAGGTGATCTACACGACCAACGCCATCGAGAGCCTCAACTACCAGCTCCGCAAGGTCACCAAGACCAAGGGCCACTTCCCGACCGACGACGCCGTCCTCAAGATCTTGTACCTCGCGCTACGCAACATCGGCAACAAGCGAGGCGGCGATCTCGGCACCGGCACCTGGGGCTGGAAACAAGCACTCAACGCGTTCGCCATCGCCTTCCCAGGACGACTCCCCAACCAATGAATCAACCCGCTCTTACACAAAAGTCTTGACAAGCTGGGACATCATCAGGAATCAGGGCCGCTAGCGCTAGCTCGAGAAGTCTACGGCGGCAGCGATGTCTGATCGCTGCGCCGCCGGCGCCGTGGTCGATCAGCGCCATCTAGTGATTTCTCGCCCAAGAGTTGGTCCGCCACGGGCTCAGCGGAACGTGTCAAGGATTTTGAGACAGTCGCCGGTCATTTGCTTTGAATGAGTGCTTCGCGGCTGGGTTCGTTGATCCAGGCGACGGTGGGGAGCTTGGGTGGGCTCGGCCGGCGGCACCGGAACCTTGTCGGGTTGGCT
>JACPPF010000091.1 GCA_016191165.1 Planctomycetota bacterium | reverse complement strand
GCCTGACCTACGGCAGCGGCAAACGGGTCAGGCTGGAAAGCCTGACCTACGGCAGCGGCAAACGGGTCAGGCTGGAAAGCCTGACCTACG
Source organism: Planctomycetota bacterium (assembly GCA_016191165.1). GTDB lineage: Bacteria > Planctomycetota > Planctomycetia > Gemmatales > Gemmataceae > SIAQ01. The sequence continues at coordinate 73,700 of JACPPF010000091.1, read as the reverse complement.
GCAGCGGCAAACGGGTCAGGCTGGAAAGCCTGACCTACGGGAGAGCCGGGGGAAGCCATGAGATCCTGTGGCAAGATTAGCGCAGCCGGTCGCGGCCGGCCGAGGGTCATGGCGCGAAATGCATCGGCGACCATGCCGGGGATTTGTCGATTGTCCATCACCGTGCCGACGAATTTCGTGCAGGGCCGAAGGATCGATTCGAGATCGATTTCGTGATAGTTGCCGCACTCCTGGTGCAGGCGATCGTGGTTGACTTGCCCGGTGACGAGCAGCAAAGGGACAGAATCGGCCCACGTTTCGCCGATGCCGGTGAGAGCGTTGGTCGCGCCGGGGCCTGCTGTGGTGCAGATGACGGCGGGTTGACCGGTGACGCGCGCGTAGCCGTCGGCCGCGAAGGCGCCGGCTTGCTCATTGCGAATCAGGATCGTGCGAATGCCGCCGTGCCGATGGATGGCGTCGTAGATCGCGACCGTGTGCGAACCGGGCATGCCGAAGATCACGCGCACGCCCTGATCGAATAGTGACTGCACAAGCAGGTCGGCGCCGGTCATGCGTGGGATCTCCAGGGACGATTCGTTGATATTGTAGACCGTTTCTTGCTTGTTCAAATGAGATCACGTCGGTAATAAAAAGATGAAACGCCGCGGAGTTCACCGATGCCGTCCCCCGCTGAAGGAAGGCGGAAATGCTTCAACCCCTCTCAACGCTCCTCCGCACGCCCGTCCTTATCCTGCAAATGGGGAAGGTCGGTTCCAGTTCCCTGGAGACGACGCTCTCGAAACAATTCCACGGCTCCGTCCTTCACGCCCATGCCTTCAGCCATTTGCCCTATGCGCAACAACGACACATCCGCTGGCGGCGTCGGTTGCGTCTGCCAGTCTACGTCATCTCGCCGGTGCGCGAACCGGTGGCGCGGAACATCTCGGCATTTTTCCACAACTTCCAGCGCGACACAGGCCATGACCTTGCGGCCCGCCCCTGGACCGTTGCGGAATTAACTGAATTGTTCTTGCGCCACTTTCCTCACAACGATTGCCTCGAATGGTTCGACGCCTACTTGCGCCCGGCGCTTGGCATCGATGTGTTGTCCGACCCGTTCCCGATCGAGCAAAAATGGAACACCTACCGCAACGGATCTCTTCGGCTGCTGGTTTATCGCACCGACCTTGAACCTGCTCACCAACTCGACATCGTGTCCGGGTTTCTCGGCGTCAAGCTCGATGCCTGGAGTTTTGCCAACCGCGCCGCCGACAAACCCTATGCCGCGATTTACCAGGACTTCTGCGCATCCGCGGCGTTGCCGGAGGTCTACCTCAAACTGATGTATCAATCTCGGTATTGCCGACGGTTTTGGAGCGAGGCGGAAATCGCGGTGCTGCGCGAACGCTAAGCCGCCAGCGGACGAAAGAGGCTTTGCCGGTATGATAATCCTTTTGGCTCCTTGCGGAGGACCTGCATGAACTCTCCCATCATGACCGTTCAACAGCACATCCTTCAAGAGCAGCGGCGGCACTTCCCCGGAGCGTCGGGCGAATTCTCGTGGTTGCTTTCGGGCATCACCCTCGCCACCAAGATGATCGCCGCCCAGGTGCGCCGCGCGGGCCTGATGGAAATCACGGGCGAGGCCGGTTCCTCCCCTCTCCCTGTGGGAGAGGGGACGGGGATGAGGGCCGCCGACGCAGGGAATGCTTCCCTCACCCCCAGCCCCTCTCCCCCAGGGAGAGGGGTGCAGGTCAACGTCCAGGGCGAGATCGTGCAAAAACTCGACGTCATCGCCAACCACGCGCTCATTCAGTGTCTTGGCAATCGCGGCAATGTGGCCGTCATGGCCTCCGAGGAGAACGAGTCCCCTGTTGTCGTCGAACGCGATTGGCAACACGGCAAGTACGTGGTCGTTTTCGATCCGCTCGATGGCTCCAGCAACATCGACGTCAACGTCTCGGTGGGCACCATCTTCTCGATTCTGCGGCGCGAACCCAACCCGGACAAGAACCGGACCCCGCTTCAGGATGTCTTGCAACCCGGCACACGCCAGGTCGCCGCCGGCTACGTCGTCTATGGCTCCTCGACCATGTTCGTCTACACCGCGGGCAATGGCGTGTCCGGCTTCACGCTCGATCCGTCGATTGGGGCCTACCTCATCAGCCATCCCAATATTACCATGCCGGCGAACGGGTCGATCTATTCCTGCAACGAGGCCAATGCCGACAGTTTCCCGGAGCCCTACCGCCGCTATTTGGCGCACCTGCGCTCAGGCAAGGCAGGCCGGGCGTATTCGTCGCGCTACATTGGTTCGCTGGTCGCTGATTTTCATCGCACCTTGTTGAAGGGCGGCATCTTCCTGTATCCGCCCACGGCCTCGCATCCGAAAGGTAAGCTGCGGTTACTTTACGAAGGTAACCCGATCGCATTTCTCGCGGAGCAAGCCCAGGGCCGGGCGACGGATGGCCGCCAGCGCATCATGGAAAAACAGCCGCGGGACCTGCACGAACGCACGCCGCTTTTGGTGGGCAGCCGGGAAGAAATGTCAATCCTGGAAGGATTTCTGGAAGCAACCGAATAGCCTCGGCCCGGCAAGGTCCGAGCGCCACCCCAGCCACGGCATCACGACGCGCTCGCCGTCGGCAAAGGCAGTGTCTTCTTGGCGCGATTGAGCGCCGCGCGAAGCTGGAATTTCAGGATCACGTTGCCAAGCTGGATGCGGTCGCCATCGACGAGTTCGCGCTGGTCAGCCACCGGCGTCTCGTTGACAAGGGTGAACTCGGCGGGCGCGCCGTTGTTGACGAGGAAATACTTGCCATTCACCTGGTTGATGTAGCAGTGCTTCTTCTCCACCTTCATGTCGCGAAACAAGGCGATATCGGCGTGCTCATCCCGGCCCAGGAGGTTGGCGGGCTTGTCGAGCGCATACTCGCGGCCTTCCTGCCAACCGCGCATGACCTTGACATTGGCGGGCTGAAACACAGTTTGCACGAGTGCGGAAAGCGAGCCGATACAGGCGCCGAGGATGACCAGGCCAAGAGCACTCCAGAAATAGGTGGTCGTATTGGTTTGCCTGGCAATGTAGTAGAAGAGTTCAAAGAGCACGCCGCCGATGAATCCGCCCAGGAGGCCGCCGACCGTGCCATAGCTAAACTTGCCGATGGACCGCGCGGCGATACCTTCGCTGGCGCCGATGGCGATGCCCAGTAGGCTCCAGCCCAGGCCGCGCGCGATCATGCCGAGGATGAGGTAAAAAACGCCCTGCGTGTTGATCGTCATCCCCATCGCGGTGACGACCTTCAGGATGCCGGTGTTGATGAGATCGCCGGCGTACATGCCAAAGGCGCCGCCAATCATGGCGATCAGCACGCCATAGGACGCCAGCCGGGCGAAGCGGACCAGCGATTGATCGCGGATGGCCTCGACGCTGACGACGAAGTAGCCGATCGAGCCGCCGATGATCGCGCCGCCCAGAAGCAGATTCAAGTCAACGTTGCTCGGATTCTTCTCGCCCAGAACCCCGAACAGCATCCAGCCAAGAAGGCCGCCGAGCGCGCCGAAGACGGCGTTGAAGTACATTTTGCTGAAAATGGCCATGTTTCCTCCGCCCCGATGGCTATCCCTGTTTTTACCGACCTGCGCCAAAGATTGCAATATCCTGGCTCTGCGCCGGCGTTATAATACGCTAAGAGTGCAAGAAACAATGATGTAGGTCAGGCTTTCCAGCCTGACGGTCAGGCTGGAAAGCCTGACCTACTTCATTTCTTTAGGCCCTCTAACACCGTAAAACGGAGATGGCCGATGGCCCGCGCGAAAGAAAACGGCAACGGGAAACTGGAAGAGGCTTTGCGGGACCTCGTGCAGGCGCAGGCCATCCTGGTCAGAACCCAGGCGGAATATCTCGTGCAAAAGGCCGAAACCGACAAGGAGATCGCGCAGCTTCGGCGCGAAGGCGACGAATTGAACCGAATTGGCAATGAACGGTGGTCCCAGGTCAACGAGCGATTTTCCCGAATTGAAGCGATCTTGATCGAACACAATCGAATCCTCTCGGAACATGCCGCGATCTTGCAAAAACTGGCCGACACCGTGGGTGAAAAGATTGGCTTCAAGCCCCCCAAGACCTACACTCCCGAAGGATGAGGGCAAGGAAATCTTCCATGTTCTCACGCTTCGATCGCAATGCCAAACGTGTTGGCGAAATCCTCGCCATTCTGGGGCGCTATGGCCTGGCTGACTGGCTTAGCGGGCTGAGCTACGAATGGATTCACGGCCGGCTCGTCAGCTTCGACGGCGAACGGCTGGGCAAGCTAACCCAGGAAGCGCGCATTCGCCTGGCGCTCACCGAACTGGGAACCACGTTCATCAAGCTTGGGCAGATGCTCAGCACCCGCGCCGACCTGGTCGGCCCGAGCCTTGCCGAGGAACTGGCGCTGCTGCGTTCGCATACGCCGCCCGACCCGCCGGAAAAAATTCGCGAGATCATCCGAGCCGACCTGGGCCAGCCCGTGGACGCGCTGTTCATCGAGTTCAACGACAGGCCGCTGGCCTCGGCGTCAATCGGCCAGGTTCACCAGGCCACCTTGTCCACCGGGGAAAAGGTCGTCGTCAAGGTCCAGCACGACGGGATCGAGCAAAAAATCCTGGGCGACCTCGACATCATGGGCGTCCTGGCCGACCTGGCGCAGAAGCACGTCTCCTATCTGCGCGCCTACCAGCCGACGGCCACCTTGCGCGAATTTCGCCGCACGTTGCTCAACGAACTTGATTTCTCGTCGGAGAAACGCAACCTACAGGACTTCGCGGGCAACTTCGCCAAGGACAAGCATGTGCATTTCCCCAAAGTCTTTCCCGATCGGTGCAGCCGGCGCGTCTTGACCATGGAGATGCTCGTGGGCGTCTCGGGCGAGGATGTGCCAGGTCTGAAGGCCAGCGGATTCGATCTGGAGGAGTTCGCGCAACGGGGCGCTGGCATGTATCTCGACATGATTTTTCGCGACGGCTTCTATCACGCCGATCCCCATCCGGGCAACCTGATGATGCTCCCCGGCGGCGTCGTCGGCGTACTCGATTGCGGCATGGTCGGGCGACTGGACGACACCATGCGCGAAGAAGTCGAAGCGTTGCTGTTGTCGATCATCAACAAGGACGCGGTCGAACTCACCGACACCGTCATGCGCCTGGGCGCGGTGCCGCCCGATCTCGATCGCGACACCTTGCGCGCCGAGATCAGCAACTTCGTCAGCGAGCATGGCAGCCGAAGTTTGCGCGACTTCAACCTCTCGGTCGCTCTCAAGCAGATGACCGACATCGTTCGCCGCTACCATATCCTGCTGCCGAGCACGCTTGCCCTGATGCTCAAGACGCTGGTGATGCTCGAAGGCACGTCGCGAATGTTGAACCCGAATTTCAACCTCGCCGCTCTAATTGAGCCGTACCAGGTGAAGGTGCTCAAACATCGGCTGTCGCTTGATCGGCTCTTCAAGAAGCTGTACCGGACCTACCGCGACTGGGATCGGCTTATTGACATGTTGCCACGCGACCTGGCGGAGATTCTCCGCCGCGTGCGCAATGGCACGTTTGAGATGAGGCACGAGCATCATCGGCTTGAATCGACGATCAATCGGCTGGTGATGGGCATCCTGACGGCGTCGTTTTTCCTCGGTTCCTCGGTGATGCTCGCGCACAAGGTGGAGCCCGCGCCGGGCGACGTTTCAATCATCGGTGCGATCGGCATGACGCTTTCGATGGCCTTTGCTTACAAGTTGATTCGCGCGATCAACAAGGCGGATGACGCGGACAAGAAGAAATGAAACTCGAGCGCCGCAACGTTGGAAATGTCGGCGCGTTCGCTCGGCATTCAATCCAAATACGCGCGCACCTCGTCAATGCCGCTCGCCTTGTTGAGGAATCGCAAGAACTTGTGCAAATCGCGAGGATCGGTCAGGGCCCCGACCTTTTTCAAAAGCGGACGGGCAGAACGTCCGAATTTGTCATTTAACAGAACCGCCACGGCCTCGAGCAGGCCTTTCTCTCGTCCTTCTTCTCGTCCTTCTTCTCGTCCTTCTTCTCGTCCTTTCTTGAAACCATGGCGTTCGATGCTCGACATATAGGCCACGTTGTGCTCCTCTTCAAAATGGTAGACATCGATTCGAAATGCCTCTTCCAAATCCTCCGGCAACGTCATGATCCAATCGATCAGACCGAACAAACGGCGCACGTCTTCCTTGGTAAAATTGCCCCGGTACAGCGCCTTTACGATCTCAAGTTTTCCCGTGCGCCGCGTTGCTGGATCGTCGCGCGTTGCCAAAGCCTGTATGTGAGCCCGTACCACGGCCGCAAAGGGATTGGTGTTGGCCTCCAGGTCAGCTAAGCGCGCCGCGTAATCAAGCAACTTGGCGGCCCGGAAAGTCAACTCCATTCGGCAGCCCCAGCGGCCGTAGGAGAAATTCGTCGGCCGCCAATCCAAATGTTCATCGCAAAGCACCGCGAGGCTGACTACTTCCTGATTATACAGCTTCCGTATTGCCGAGTTGTAGTCGAACATTCGCTCGGAAAATTTTTCCTCCGCGTCGCCCTGGATTTCGACGTGAATGAGCAACCAGGTTTCGCCGCCATCGTTAAGCCAGACTTTGAAAAGCTTGTCCGCTAACCGCTTCCCGACCTGGGCGTGGCGGACAATTTGCTGGAATTCCTTGTCGAGGGAATAGTAGCCGCGCGCCCAATCAATGTCTGCGAAGATGTCCGCAAAGAAGAATGCCAGAAACGCTGCGAGGTACTCTTGCAGGGCTTCCTTCCAGGGGCTGTCAAAATCGTCGGCGGTGCGCTTGCGTTTGGGCATGTTGTGTCACACGATCCCCTGCCATCCCCGCGTTCAGGGCGGGGCTTGTGGATCACCGCCGGAACATCTTGTGATTGCGATCCCCACGCGAGTAAAGATACGCGACCAGATCAAGAATCTCCTCCTGCGTGAACGTGTCGAGCAGGCCGTCCGGCATCATCGACACTTTCGACGGCGTGATCGACTCCACCAGGTTGCGATTGACCCCCGCGAGCTTGTTGGGGTCGAGCATGTCGGTGTTAATCATCATGTTGTCACCCGCCAGATTGACTACCCGGCCGATGATTTGACGCCCGTCCGTTGTGGTCACGACGATAGCAGCGTACTGATCACTTACCACCTTGCTCGGTTCGATCATCGACTCCAGGAGATCACGCACGCCGAAGCGTCCAGACACGATGGTCAGGTCGGGCCCGGTGCCGCCGCCCTCATTGTTGAAGCGATGGCACACGAAGCACTTGGCTTCGCCGAACAAGTTGCGGCCCTTGGCGAAGTCGCGCGCGAACAGATTTTTCTCGACGATGGGCGCCAGTTCGTTGACGGTATATTTCTTGACGAAGGGCCGTTTCTTGAAGGTGAACGTCGGCGCCGCGGGCGTGGGCACATTGGCGAGAGCCGCCTTCAAGTTGGCGCGCTCGGCGCCGGAAAGCGAGGCGATGGCGTCGCGGCGGATGTTGCTCAGGAAACGGTGGAAGCTATTGCCGCCCCGGTAATTGGCGGCCTTGTGGAACCAGTTGAAATAGGTTTCGCGTTCCTTGAGCGACCAGCCGGTCTTGACGGAACGCAGCGCGAGGGCGTATTCGATCTGCTCCTCCTGCGTCGGCGCCTTGGCGAGCAGTTTGAGCGTCTTGGCGACGCCGCCCGGCACTTCGAGATGGGCGATCAACTTGCACAACTCCACGTTGGTCTCGGGTGTCCTGGCGGGATAAAGCGCGTCGAGCCGGCCACTCACCAGACTTTTGGCGGTGTCATCCGCCGCCCCCATGCGGACGAACGCAAGCTGATAGGCCCGCAAGAGGTCGATTTTCTGGGCCTCGGAGAGCTTGGCGAAATCGACGCGATTGAGTGCCACCAGGATGCGCGCCTGGAGCGCCTTGTCGCCGATACGTGCCAGGCCGATCATGGCGTGCGTCAGCGCAATAGGCTCTTCTTCTTTCAGAGCTTTTTCTTGCCAGGTTTTCGGGTCCTGAAACTCCAGCACCGTGCGGGCGGCATAGCGGAGGAAGCGATCCTTGCTGCTCAGGTAAGGCCACGCCGTTGCGACAGCTTGCGGATCCTTCTTGCCGTAGAACGACTCCAGCTTGCGGCGGGCGACGAGTGCAGGCGAAGGCGCACTGCCGGCGTTGGGCGGCGGTTCGGTCGATTCCTTGCCGACGTAGGTGACGCGATAAAGACCCGACATCGTATTACGGCCGCCGATCGTGAAGTACATGGCGCCGTCCTTCGGATTGATGACGGCATCGGTGAGGGGCAACGGCGAACCGTTGAGAAATTCCTCGAGCTCGCCCTTGTAGGAGGCGCCGTCCGGGGTCATGTGGCAGGCGTAAAGTTTGCCATAGCTCCAGTCGCACAGAAACAAAGCATCCTGATACTTGGCCGGGAACTTGGCGCCATAGCCGAAGGTGACCCCGCAGGGGCTTCCAGGGCCGACGTTGACGACGGGAGGCAGGTTATCGGGATGATATTCGTACATTTTGCCTGTGCCGCCGCGCCAGCCGAACTCGCTGCCGGGGACGGCGTGGCAGACGCGCGTGGGGCGATACCACGGCAGGCTCATGTCCCATTCCATGTCGGAATCGTAGGTGAACAGTTCACCGTCGCGATTGAAGGCGGCGTCGAACTGATTGCGATAACCGACTGAGATCAGCGTCCAGTTCTTGCCGTCCGGATCGCATTTGTAGATGCATCCCGCCGGGGCCATGATGCCAACCGCGTGACCGCTGGCGTCCCACAGGCGCGGGACCAGGAAGTCCTCGCCCCAGATCCGTGGCACCGTCGTGTGTTCCGTCTTGACCGGCTTCGTGTGATTGCCGTGCAGCACGTAGAGCGATTTGCGATCGGGACCCAGAATCACCGCGTGCGGCCCATGTTCGCCGTTGCCGTTCATCTCGCGCAGAAGTTCCTTCTTGTCGAGAATGTCGTTCTTCTGCGATGAAGTGACGCGCCACAACCCACGCGGCTTGTACTTGCGCCCTTCATTGACGACGACGTAAAGGCTGTCAAACGCCCAGAGCAAGCCGTGGGCCTCGCCGATATCGACGGGCAGTTCTTCGATCTTGATGGCTGAGGCCTTGGCGCCGATTAGCGCCGGCGGGGTCACGCGATAGAGCTTGCCATATTGATTGGACGTGATGAGCCGGCCCTTCGAGTCAACGCACAGGTTGACCCAGGACCCTTGCGTCTGGCGCGGCACCGAGTAGAGGAGTTCGACCTGATAATCCTTCTTGACCTTGATGAGCTCAATCGGAGTCGCGGTCGCTTTCTTCACCTTGGCGACCCCCAGGAGGGCGGTCTCGTTGATCTTGTTCCAGGGCTTGGCGCCCAATCTGGCGACCACGGTGGCACTGGCCCAGGCGCTGTCGTTGAAGTCCGCCTGCTGCCAGCCCTTGACCACCTGATCGGTAACGCGCCAGCTACCATCGGTGACGAGGTGAATCGTTTCCTTCTTCGAGTTTTCGAGCACGATGCGCAGGACCAACCCGGCCGGGCCATCGCTGTTGTGCGCTTTCACCGCGATGACGTTGCGGACGGGTTCGGTGATCTTGGTCGGGTTGATGAACTGATCGGTCACCTCGCGAAAGACCGGGGCCTCCCAGTCATCGCTTGAAATCGCCTCTTTCCCGTTGATGTAGACGGTCATCTGGTTGTCGCAGGTGCCGAAGAGTTTGGCGCTGACGACCCGATACTTGAGATCGATCTCCTTGCGGAAATAGACGGTCTGGTTGGGCTGCGCCTGCGTGCCGTGCCAGATCCACGCGGGTGTTGCCTTCTTGGCTTTCTTGATTCCCTGGGCATCAAGCGGAAGAAAACGAATACCGGCAAGGGCAGTGATGAGAATGGTGGTTACGATTGCCATGCGCAATTTCGACACGTTTGGACTCCCAAAAAACGTCAAGCGAATTCCCTGGACCGACTGCCGATCATGGTAACAATTTTGGCGTCATCCTGCCAGCAAATCTTATGGTGGGCCCGGCCAGATTCCGAGCCGGAGCGCCAGCGAAGGGCCGGGTGTCGCCCCTCGCACGGGCTTGGGTTCAGACGAATCGGAAACGCGACGGTCACGCTCCCAAAGAGCGCAAGCGTTGCCGATAGTATTTCAATCCCGGCACGAAGAATCCGATTGCCGAGAGCGCGCCGAAGAGCAACGGGCTCCACGTCGGGCCGAGGTAGACCATCGGCACCGCGCCGAGGAAACACAAGGCCGCTGCAATGTAGAACCAACCCGCCAACGTGCCAGCCTTGACCAGGAACACCATGCCCGCGGCAATCGAGAGGATCGGCGTCAACGTCAAGACGTCGAGTTTCAACAAGATCTCGATGATGAATATCCCGATGGACGCCGTCACGCCGGCGCCCCAGGCATGAGCGATCTGCCGTTCGACAAACGTCACCGGTCCACCGCGGCGGCGCAAGTTCCAAAAGATCGCCCCCCAGGCGATCAGGCCGATGCTCCACATGGCCATGTATGGCCCGTGGGATTTCACCCCCGCATCGTGCATCGCGCTGGTGACCGCGCAGAGCGAGAAAATCTTCAGGCTGTGCCACATCCAGAGCAAGCCCCAGTTTTCGAGCACCGGCGCATGGTGGGTCTCACGCAAAAGCCTCGTGAAAAAATAAACCAGGCTGCTCGACCGCGCCGACACCGGTTCGCCCTGCAGAAACGCCTCCAGGTCGCTCGCCAACCTCGCGGCACTTGGATAGCGATGTTCGGGGCTTTTCTCCAAACACTTGCGGCAAATGAACTCGAGATCGACATCGATCTGCGGATTGAGGGCGCGCGGACGCACCGGTTCCTCGGTGCGGACCAGCAGCAGCGTCTCCACCGCCGACGCGGCCAAGAACGGCGGGCGACCCGTGAGCAACTCGTACAGGATTGCGCCGAGCGAATAGACATCGCACGCGGCGGTCGGGTTTTTCGCTCCCTCCGCCTGTTCGGGCGCCATGTAGCTGGGCGTGCCGACGATGGCGCCGGTGTGCGTGACGTTGTCGCCGCCTTCGACGCGCTTGGCAAGGCCGAAGTCGGTCACGAGCGGCTGTTGGTTTTCATCGATGAGGATGTTGGACGGCTTCAGATCGCGATGCAGGATGCCGTTCTCGTGAGCGTGGTGAACGGCGCGAGCAATGGCGACCATGACCTGGGCCGCCTCGCGCGGGTGCATCGGCTTGTCCGCCATCGCCGCGGCGAGGGTTCGGCCGGCGACGTATTTCATCGAGAAGTAGGCCTGGCCATCGCAGGCGCCGACCTGATAGATCGGCACGATATTCGGGTGCGCCAGCCCGCCGGCCGCCTGCGCCTCGGCGCGAAACCGATCCTGATCCGCCGACGTGGCGTGGGCCCCGCGCAGAATCATCTTGAGGGCGACATGCCGCTTGAGCGCCTTGTCCCATGCCTTGTAGACGATCCCCATGCCGCCGCGGCCGATTTCTTCCAGCAAGTCGTACTCGCCGAATGTCGCCGGCAATTTCGCGATGTTGTTTGGACCGGTGACGCTGGTTTCATTGACGGTGACGGCCCCGGTGGGCCTGGACTTGACAAAGTCGATCATCTGACCCACGGCGAGCAACTGCTTGATTTCATCGACGAGATCGGGATGTTCGCGCGCAACGATTGTCCAGTCGATGGCGGGCTGTTTGGTCAGCCCATCGAGGACGAGGGCCAGGCGTTCATCGCGATTGGGATTGACGGCGGCGGTAGGTGTCATCGTGGGTCAACCAGTTTGAAGTTTAGCCGGTCGCCTTTGGCGAGCGTTGCCCATGACGGTGCATCCGCGCGCCAAAGGCGAGCGGCTAAACGCGGCTAAACGCCGGTCGCGCGGTCGAGCAGCGCGTTCACTTGCTGGACCATTTGCAGACAATGCTCGAGCGCCGGCTCGCCGTGCCGGGCCGACAACGCGCGGATCGCCTCCGCCAGACGCAGGCTTCCCTCGGTAACCGCGGCATCGCCCGGCGCCTTCTGCAAACCCGCGCGCAATTGCTCGATCACCTGCGCCGGCGCCGCGACGCCCTGCATCGACGCAGCCATCTGCTCGCTGGCCTTCAATGCGCCGGCAACGGCATCGAACAGGAGCGCGTGCGTCTGGCGCTGCCCCAGCGCTTGCCGCATCAATTCCGTGCCGAGGTCGGCGGCAGAGCGCGCGACATGCTGATCATCCGCGCTGAAATTGGTCGGCTTGTCGAATAACTCAATCACCACCTGGGTCCCGGCCGCGAGGGTCAACGGCACGGCAAGCAGGTTGCGATGGGAGCGTTCAAAACTCTGCAATTCCAGGGCGCCGGCGGGGATCGCCTGGAGATCGTTCATCACGCTCGGCTGTCCCAGGCTGGCCGCCCCACCGGCGACCGAGCGCGCAAATGGCACGCCGTCAGCATGGAACGCCTGGCCGTCCGCATCGTACACCCGGCAAATCTCCGCCGGTTGACGCTGAGCGTCGTAGTGCCGAACGAGCAGCAAGCCGTCCTTCGCGCGCGTCACCTGCATCAAAAATCGCACCAGGCTGCGGATGGCGTCGGGCAGCGGCACCGGTTCGTTCAGCGCCGCCGCCGACTGCACCAGCGGCACCACCTGCTCCACCGCGTTGCGAAACGTCACCAGCGTATGGTGCAGCTGCCGAAGCTGCTTCGCGGGGCGAATCAGGTCGAGTTGCCTGCGCACCGATTTGGCAAGCGATTCGCGGCTAAAGTCGTGATTCTTGTCGAGGTAGTCGCGCACCCCCATGCGCATCGCGTCGAGCGGCGTCGCCAGGTTTGCAAACCCGGTGATCATGATCGCCACGATGTCGGGATGGAACGCGGCCAGGTCTTGCAAGAGTTGGAGACCATCGTCGCCGGAGCCGAGGTTCCAGTCGAGGATCGCCAGGTCGATCGCGTGATCGTTGGCGATTTTGAGGGCGGCCTCGGCATCCGGAGCGTCGAGGATCTCGCAGTCCAAATTCGCCTGCGCCAGCCACTCGCGCACGGTCTGGCGCACCGAGGCTTCATCATCGACGATCAGGATGGTGTCTTGCATCGGCAGAACCTTTCGGCGCTCCCAAACCGGGAATTTACAATTGACAATCAGCAATTTTCAATGGAAAATTGAACGCAGTTCGAGCCAAGTTCTGGCAAGTCCAATCCGTGTGAACGCAATTTGCAATTGGAAATTGCTAATTGTAATTTGTAAATGCGTTTTCATTATCCAGCCGTTTCAAAAATCGTCGCGATGCCCTGCCCCGCGCCGATGCACATCGTTGCCAGCCCGAGTCGGGCCTTGCGGTCCACCATCGTGTGGATCAACGTCGTGGCGATGCGGGCGCCCGAGCCGCCGAGCGGGTGGCCGATCGCGATCGCGCCGCCGCGCACGTTGACTTTTTCGCGGTCGGCGCCCAGGAGCTTGATGACCGAAAGCGTCTGCACGGCAAAGGCCTCGTTGATCTCGATCAGGTCGATGTCCTCGAGTTTCAGCCCGGCCTGTTCCAGCGCTTTGTGCGTCGCGGGAACGGGGCCGATGCCCATGATCGACGGATCAACCCCGGCGACCGCCGTGGCGCGAATCTTGACCAGCGGTTTGAGCCCCAACTCTTTGGCGCGACCTTCCGACATCACGAGCAAGGCCGCGGCGCCGGCGTTGAGCGGGCTGGAGTTGCCCGCGGTGACCGTGCCAATCTCCGGCGCGAACGCCGGCTTCAAGGCCGCCAGCGACTCGAGACTGGTGTCGCGGCGAATGCACTGATCCTCCGTGATAAGAACACGGCGGCCCTGCTCATCGCGGCCCCACGTCGGGATGATTTCCTTTTGAAACGCACCCGATTCGGTCGCTTGCGCCGCCTTCTGGTGACTGCGCAGGGCAAACTCGTCCTGCTCGCGCCGGCCGATCTTGTATTTGCGCGCCAAGTTCTCGGCGGTCAAACCCATGTGCTGGGTGGCGAGGCTGTGATGAAACTGGTATCGCAGACTCGGATCGAAGCCCGTCTCCATCGGAATGTGTTGCATGTGCTCGACCCCGCCGGCGATTTGCACGTCCACCGCGCCGGCCTGGATCGCCTGGGCCGATTGATTGAGCGCCTGCAGGCTGGACCCGCACAGTCGATTCACCGTGGTCGCGGGCACCTCGACGGGGAAGCCGGCGATGAGGGCAGCCATGCGGGCGATGTTGAAGCCTTGTTCCTTCTCCTGCTTGACGCAGCCCCACTGAATGTCCTCGACCTGATTGGCCGGGAATGGGACGCGATCGAGAAGCGCGCGCATGATGTCCGCGGACAGATCGTCGGCGCGCACGTCGCGGAAAAACCCCTTTTCCGCATGGGCCCGCGCGACTGGAGACCGCACGGCTTCGACTACGACGGCGTTTCTCATGGTGATACCTCACGTGAGGGCTGCCGCGCCGCGCGGGCGAACCGCCCGCATTACGAAGCTGCCAAGCCTTCTTCTATCAATTGTAACGAAAGTTCGGCTCGGACAAACTAGCGAATTCAGGGCGACCTGTCGAAAAGTTGCGGATTTGGCAGGCGCTGGTCCCGTCGTTTCGACGACTTCGCTCCCATCACGCGCAGATTGGCGCTGGCGGCGTCGATGTAAGATGGGTAGCCGCGACATCGTTTGCCTCTTCATTCGCACCATGGATGGCCGTTGGCGTGCCGCGCGATCGCGGACAGCTGGCAGGACTCAAGACCACTCCTTTCATGGTGCCAATTGATGGAAAGCATTCGACTGGCTTCGGCGGACAGCATTTTCCCGAAGATTCCCTGTTGCCGTTGTAGCGATCAATCGCGCTGGTGGGACCGTATCGCGGGGAAGACCTACTGCCCGAATTGCCTGGAAGCGTTGGCGATGGGTGAAGGGGATCCGTTGATCGTGCGTACCGACCGTCGCCGCTGCGCTGTCTGCCATCACCAGGGCGCGGTTCGATATGTCACCTTCCCGTTGCATTCCCGGCGACCGATCGAGATGGAATTGTGCTCCGAACACCTGCGCGCCCTGGTAGCGCGGCGCCTTGGGGTTCATTCGTTTGAACAACTCCGCCGCCAGCTCGTCGCGCTTGGCCTGGACGTGAACGAGGTCTTTCTCCTGCACGAAGCTTTCTATGACGGTCAAGGGCGCGCCCTGCAACCCGCCGGGGAGGTCTAGCACTGAAACCACCAGCCCCTGGCGCAAGCCGGGGAGTACACAGTCCTCACCCCCGGCTTGCGCCGCGGGCTGGTATGCAAATTCTGGTTATGAAACCCCTGGGTTCGCGGTTCCCTCCCTGGTACAATGCTCCCCATTCCTGTTTCCCAACCAGGGCGCCACGATGTCCACGGCGATAGCAATCCCCACGACAGCGCCAACGCGGGTCTTCCTGACCGCGGGCTGGCATCATCTGGCCATGCTAAACTTCCCGATTGATTCCGACATCTTGCGGCCGCATGTCCCGGCGGGCACGGAACTCGATTTTTGGCAGGGTCGCACGTATGTGAGTGTCGTCGGTTTTCAGTTTGCCAACACCAGCGTACTGGGTATTCCGCTGCTGTTTCACCGACACTTCGAGGAGGTAAACCTGCGTTTCTACGTGGTCCGCCCCATGCCGGATGGCCCGCGGCGCGGCGTGGTGTTCTTGCGCGAAATCGCGCCGAAGTTGTTGATCTCTCTGGCTGCACGCTGGTTTTATAACGAGAACTACGTGACCATGCCCATGCGCCAGCGCGTTGAAATACCGACCGATCGGGGCGATGGCCTTGTCGAATACGAGTGGAAGCACGGCAAGCGCTGGAATGGGCTCACCCTATCGACTCACGGGCCGGCCCAGCCGCTGCGGCCTGGCTCGGAGGAAGAATTCATCGCGGAGCATTACTGGGGTTACACGAAACAGAAGGACGGCTCAACCATGGAATACCAGGTCGAGCACCCTTCCTGGCGCATTCACGAAGCGTCCCTTGTTCGCTACGATTGCGACGTCGAGGCGATTTATGGGAAAGACTTCGTGGCGCCGCTGCGAGAGCCAACCTCGGTGTTCGTCGCGGATGGCTCGCCCGTGCGGGTGCGGCGCGGGCTTGCCGTTTGATTGCCCCGTCGCGCTCTGTAGCGCTTCAAAGCTCGGCTCGCCGAAACCCGCTATCGATTTAACGCCGCGAGTACCGCTTCGCCCATCTCAATCGTGGACGCTTTTCCGCCCAGATCGGGTGTGCGAGTTTTCGCTTCCTTCAGGACGCGCGCGACCGCGGTGTGTAGCGCGGCCGCAGCCCTGGCATGCCCGAGGTGATCGAGCATCAATTTCGCCGACAGAATCGCCGCCAGCGGATTGGCGATCCCCTTGCCCGCGATGTCCGGCGCCGAGCCGTGCAATGGCTCGAACATGCTGGGGAATGCCCGTTCGGGGTTGATGTTCGCGCTGGCCCCCAGGCCAACGCTGCCCGTGATCGTCGCGCTCAGGTCGGTCAGAATATCGCCGAACAGGTTGGACGCGACAATCACGTCAAACACCTCCGGCTTGCGGACGAAATCCATCGCGGCGGCATCGACCAGGAGGGTTTCCGCTTTCACGTCGGCGTATTGGCCGGCCACGTCGCGAAAGACTTCGTCCCACAGGCCGAGCGTGTGGATTTGGGCGTTGGATTTGGTGATCGAGGTGACCTTGCGGCGCGGGCGTTTGCGTGCCGCCTCGAAAGCCGCCCGCATGATGCGCTCGCAACCTCGCCGCGTAAAGACGGAGGTTTGCACCGCCGACTCATGAGGCGTGCCCGCGTAAAGCCGGCCGCCGATGGGGGCGTATTCCCCTTCGGTGTTTTCGCGGTAGACCAGCATGTCGATGCTGCCCGGCGCCCGGTCGCGCAACGGCGATTGCACGCCGTCAAAGAGGTAGGCGGGCCGAAGATTCACGTATAGGTCAAACTTCCGACGCATCGGCAGCAGCAGGCCGTGGACGGTCACGGTGTCGGGAACGTCCGGCGCACCGATGGCGCCGAACAAGATGGCGTCGTGGCCGCGCAAGGTGTCCCAGCCGTCCTCCGGGATGATCCGCCCGGTTTGTTTATAAAACGCGGAACTCCACGGCAGCCGGTTCCACCGCAGCGCGATCCCCTCAGGTTTCAAGGCAGCGTCGGTGACGCGGATGGCCTGGGCAATCACCTCCGGGCCAATTCCATCGCCGGCTACCACTGCAATTTTCGCATCTGCCATTGTCAAGTTGCTCCCATTGGGGTAAATCCGCTGGTCCCACGAATCCGAAGCGTGAGGGTCGGTCCGGAATCCTATAAGTGGCTCACGCCTGGGGCGTGCCCGAAAACTTGCTCAAGTTTGCCTGTTTCCCTGGTCGATTCCTTTTTATTGGAGTCCTGACGCATCACAAGATCGGCGGCGGTGTGAAAATGGCGAAGGCACGGCAAATCGGACCGACCCGGCTCGTTCATGGCGGGCTCGCACTGACGGTCTGCGCCGGAATGCTGGCCTTGACGGGGTGTTCCACCACTTCCGCGGTTGGCGCGCCGCAGGGGCCGGATCCGCTGGTTGGCGTGATGGCGCCGCCCAGCGTGCCGCTCCCCAACCTTGGCCCGGCGAAGAATCCCGCCGCCGAGGTTCCGGCCGAGACGCAATCGTTCCAGCGTGACGACATCCCGAAATCCACCAATCCCGCCACCTTGGCGGGCATGAGCTGGACCGGGCCACTGGGAAGGCCGCTGGCGATTGACGACAACTATTCCGGCCCTTCATTCTTCCCGGCCAGCAACAGCCGAATGCATCAGTCGCCCGAAGGCTTCCTGCCCCCCAATCCGAAACCGAAGGTGGAAGCCGTCCCGGACCTGAACGCAAACCAGCCGAAAACCACGCCAATCGGCGCTTGGCAGGCGCCGCAGAATGGACCGATCCAGGCGCCGCCATCCATCAATCCGGCCGCAAGCGATGCTGCACTTTCCAGGCAACTTCAGGATCGGGGCGTGGTCAATCAGAAGCAAACCACGGTCCCGGAAGGGCTTCATCTCACCTGCTACATTTCGCGCGGACCGCAAGGCGGCTTGCGCATTCTCGAAGTCACCGCCGCCGACTATGCGACCGCGGCCCAGGCGATTCTGCGCCAGCTTGAAGCGGCGCGCTAGCGTGACTTTCGATTCGGAAAAGGCAAAACGAATTGAATGACGAAATGGCGTTTCGGGACGGCCAGTCCCAGGGGTTCGCTGCGCTCACCCCTGGGCTTGAAGTTCACACCACGCTACTTGGACATCACGATGCCCAGGCACACGCACGGCAAGTTGTTGGCCGAGGAGTAGAGCCGAATCTGCACCGTGAAGCGTCCCGTGTTGGTTGGACGGTAGTTCACGAGTGCATTGCGAGCCGTCGACGCATCGGACGCCACGACCTGGTTGTTGGAATCCAGCACGCGCAGATCGACATCGCGCGCGTCGGCGTCGCCTGACGCGAGGAAGCGGTAATCCCGGCCGCCTTGCAGCTGTACGGTGTAGAGCGGCACCCAGGTGCTGGCGCTCTGACGCAGCCAGCCGCCGCCGATGGAGAACGAGTTGTCTTGCAGTTTGTAACCCGCGCCGTTGGCGGTGTTGACCATCTTGATCAACTCAACCGTGGCCTCGGTGATGTACTTGCCCTGCTGGGCGACTGCGCGATCCGCAGTGACGAACACCGACAGCAGACTCGCCAGGCAAACCACGCCCGCGAAACGCCCGCATTTGGACCATTGTGCCTTCATGGAACCTCCAGAAAATGTAGAGAGTTGTGGCCGAATCCTGGAAAGAAACCCTTTCCGATGAGCGGAGATCGGCTCGCCTACTCGTCTCGAAATGTCGCGCTCATTGTAGGGCGGACCCTGGCGATGGCCAGTGCCCATTCACTGACCTGGTAGCGTGAGCGGCGGGAGGGGTCTCGGGACCGCCGCTCAAGCTTCCGGCTCGCGACTTAAATTCCCGTGAGGCGAACTATTTTGTTTTTACCGCGACGTTGACCGCCTGAAGCACGTCCGCGTTTTCGTCGTTCTGGATGAACGCGACGACGCTGAGATTGCGCAGGCGCATGGGACGCGGACCATCATAATCTTCGTCGAGGTATTTATTCAGGCCGGCGCGAAGTTCGTCGAGATCGACCGTCACCGTGTGTTCGAGTTCCTTCTTCGGGAGAGCGATCCCTTTGACGCCGCCCGGCATGGCTCGGACGATGCGATGGTGGTATTGCAGGCCATTGTTGCCCCGGTAGCGGACCCAATCTTCCACAAGGGCAAGGCGCAGGCGCATCTTGTCACCAGGCTTGGTCAGGTTTTTCACCTGGGCCAGGATGGCGATTTTCGAGCCGGTACGAACCGCGCTGGCGGAGACCTGCGCCTCCGCGGCGACCTCCAGGTTCTTGTTGACCGCGGCGCAGAATTCCTTGTACTTCTCCGGCGCACCCTCGCGCGAGCCGCCGCCGGACGCGTCCGGCTTCCCGGCAAAGATGGATGTGGGCATGCCGCGAACCTTGTTGGGGTAGGTCTTGGCGTAGTATTCAAAGCGTGCGTCGTTGTCGCGATTGCTCATCGGATCCGGACCAGGAATGTGCAGGTGGTATTGCAATAACACCACCTCGCCGGGGCCGTAAGTCTTCTCAAGCCCGTCAAACGCCATGTCAGCCGCCACGCAGGGTGGACACTGCGCGCCGGTAAACAACTCCACCAACACCGCCCGGGTGCTCTTGCCCTTTCGACCCTGGAACTTCTCGGGCTTGAAGTTCAGGGCATCCTTCCCATGGCTGGCGAAGGCCTGATCCTCAAGGGTATCCAGGCGCGCGTCGAGCCCCGCGGCTTCCTTCGCCTGCCCACCCTGACGCAGGGCGGCGGCCGCGCGCGACAGGCTTTGCAGCTGGGCGTCAATCGGCATCGTGGCGTTCACTTGCCTGGCAATCTTGCGTGCGGTCTCGATGGCGACCTCCGCATAAACTTTGTGCTTGAGCAGTTTGTCCAGCGTATCCAGTTGATGCTTCGTGTGCATGCGCGGACCGTATTGCGATGCTGCCTTCAACGACCCATCCACCAGGCTCTGAAGGTCCGCGGCCGCAAGCTTGTTGTCCTTGGCCGTGTCGATCAGATCGAGCAGCGCCGCCAGCGCGCGGGGATCATAGGGGGTACGCAAAAGCATCTCCTTGTCCATTTCGAAGAGATTTTTGGCCGAGCTTGACTCCATGAGGGCGGGCATGGTCAGGCCTTCCCAGGCCAGGGAGCCGTAGAGTTTCTTGGCGCCGGGCTTGGGGAGTTTTCCTTCGTAATCAAAGACCACCATCTGCGGCCGTCCCTGGCTGAAAACCGTCGCGTGGAGCTTGATCGAAAGGGTATCGCCGCCAACCTTGACGCTTTCGACCTTGGCGCGGGGCGCACCCTTGAGGGCATCGGCGCTGCCGGTGATTTGACCGTCCTTGCCCATCGCGAGATGAATGAGCCAGAAACTTTGGGGATCCCGCCCGGCAATGCTGAGCTTCCAGTTCCCGACGACGCCCCCGCCGCCAGCGAAGCTTAGCGACGAAAGGACGGCCGAAACCAGGGCCGCGGCGCAGAAGGTGGGAGCGCTACGCATGAAATGTTCCTTCAGGTTAAAGTGAAGCGATAGCGCCGCTTGCGAGGCGCCAACCGAACGCGACGCCGCACGCGGCGTCAGGCCTACCTTACGGACGAATGCCGCGGGTGACACGAATCATTTAGAAAATGCGAAACTTTTTCGATAAGATGGTGTTAATATACCAGGCCCAAAAAAAGCGATTCGAGTGCGTCATCGCAACATAAACTGGAGAAACAAGTTATGACCAAGACCAACCAATTGCCGCGAACACCGCAGCGGTCTTGGAGCCGGGCGTGGTTCATGGTAATGCTGGCGTTTTCCGCGTTGACCATGGGCGCGGTCGCTTTCGACCAGGACCAGGCTCTCGCACAAGCCCCCAAGGCCAAAGCCAAGACGAAGGCCGAGCCTTCGCGCAAGACGAAGAACCTTCCAGTCGCCAAAAGCTTGACCGCTGGGGTGAAGATTGATGGCGCGGCGTTGACCAGGCTGATCGATCAGGAAATCAACAAGCGGATCACGCAGGAAAAAGCCAAGTCGTCCGGCCTTTGCGACGATGCCGAGTTCGCGCGGCGCGTATACCTCGATCTGGTCGGCGTCATCCCGACCGGCGAAAAGCTTGCCGCGTTTCTGGCGAGTAAGGATGCCAACAAGCGAGCCAAACTGATTGACGAGTTGCTTGCCGATTCACGGTTTGGCAGCCACGTTGCGGAGCAGTGGGCGAACGTCATGATTCCGCGCGAATCCAACAACCGGCTGCTAAACTCCAAGCCGCTGGAAGCATGGCTCGCCGACCATTTCAACAAGAATACGCCGTTGAACAAGACGGTGTACAGCCTGATCACGGCATCGGGCCCCGTGGGCGAAAATCCCGCAGGCGTTTACTTCGTTGGTAATCCAACGGTGGACAAAATCACTGACAACGTGACGCGCGTTTTCCTTGGCGTTCAGCTGCAATGCGCCCAATGCCATAACCATCCATTCACCGACTGGAAACAAACCGAATACTGGGCGATGGCCAGCTTCTTCATGAAGACTCGTATGAGCGCCACGCCCCAACAGGCGGCGAAGAAGGGCAAAGCACTCATCGTCTCCGAAGTCAACACAGGCAAGGGCCGTGGCAAGAAAGGCGGCCTGCCCGCTTCCGCCAAGATCGTGCCCGCGAAGTTCCTTCAGGGTGAATCGCCCAAGCTGAACACCTCCGAACCCTACCGCCCAGTGCTGGCCAAGTGGATGACCTCCCCGGATAACAAATTCTTCGCCCGGGCCATGGTGAATCGCTTCTGGTATCAACTGTTTGGCCGCGGGATCGTGAATCCCGTTGACGACATGCACGACGACAATACCGCCACCCACCCCGAACTTTTGGCGACGATGACGGAGCAATTCAAGCTGAATAGCTTCGACGTCAAGTTCCTCGTGCGGGCCATTTGTAACAGTCAGGTCTATCAGCGCAGCAGCCACACCGTTGCCGATGCGGACTCGGTGGATCACGAACTGTACGCCCAGCGGCAGATGCGCGTCATGTCGCCCGGACAAATGTACGATTCCTTGACCACCATCCTCGGCGCCGTGAAGGGCAAGGCAGGGGCCAAGACCAAGAAGCAGCCGAAAAAAGGCCCGGCTTCACCGCGCGACGCCTTTATCACCTTCTTCCGCGTCGAGGAAGGCAACCCGCTGGAATACCAGAGCGGGATCCCGCAAGCCCTACGGATGATGAATTCGCCATTCACCAACCGTGCCGAGTTCATTGCCGCCGACATCACCCGGGCAGCCAAGACCCCGGCCGAGGCCATCGAGCGCATCTATTTGGCCGCGGTGTCGCGCCGGCCCACGGCGGCCGAACTCGAGCGACTGACCACTTACGCCCGGCGGCCCGGCTCGACGCCGCGCACCGCGTACGGCGACATCCTCTGGGCGTTGCTGAATACCAGCGAATTCGTGCTGAACCACTAAAAAAACCAAGCCCCGCGATTCGCGGGGGTTAGTTAAATCACCACCCTCGTTCAGGAGTTTCTTCCATGTACAATGAAATGATGAGTCGGCGTCAACTCATGAAGGCGTCCGCCGCCGGCGTGCTCGGTCTGTCCGCGTCGAACTGGCTTCCCATTCTCGCGGCCAACGCCTCCGAGACTCGCCAGCAAACCAAATCGTGCATTCTCCTGTGGATGGCCGGTGGCCCCAGCCACAAGGACACCTTCGATCTCCGCCCCGGCACGACCAACGGCGGCCCCTATCGGCAGATTCAGACGGCGGTCAACGGCATCCAGATCAGCGAACACTTCCCGCAGTTCGCTCGGCTGACCAACCATGCCGCCATCATCCGCAGCATGACCACCCCCGAAGGCGCTCACGCTCGCGCTTCCTACAACCTCCACACAGGTTACCGCGAAGGCCAGGGCGGCGTTGTCTACCCGAGCATCGGCTCTATCGCCGCCAAAGAACTCGGCAGCGAAACCGCGGCCATGCCAAACTTCGTCTCCATCGGCCAGCGCAGCTATGGCTCCGGATTCCTCGGCGCCCGCTATCAGCCGCTCATCGTCGCCAATGCCGCCCGCGGCGTTGAGAACCTGCGGACGGGCGTGAATCAGGCCCAGTTCGACAGCCGCGTGGGCCTGCTGGAAGAACTCGAGCAGGGCTTCCATAGCAACCACAACGCTCACGTGGCTCAGGCGCACCGCACCACCACGCAGCGGGCCGTCACCCTGATGCGCGACACCGGCACGCGAGCATTCGACATCACACGTGAGCCAGCCGCTTCCGCCGCTGCCTACGGCAGCAACCCGTTCGGCCAGGGCTGCTTGATGGCCCGGCGCCTCGTCGAGGCCGGCGTCAAGTTCGTCGAAGTCACCCTTGGCGGCTGGGATACGCACCAGAACAACTTCGCTCGCGTTCGCCAGCTCTCCGCCCAGGTGGACCCGGCCATGAGCGCCCTGATCCGCGATCTGCGCGATCGCCGCCTGCTCGACAACACCCTGGTCATCTGGATGGGCGAGTTCGGCCGCACGCCGCGCATTAACGCCCGCGGCGCCCAGCCTGGTCGCGATCACTACCCACGCGCCTGGTCAAGCGTCATGGTCGGCGGCGGCATCCGCGGCGGGCAGGTAATCGGCCGCACCGACGCCGAGGCCGCCACCGTCGTCGATCGCCCCGTCACCACGCTCGACTTCATGGCGACCGTGTGCCGCGCCCTCGGCATCGACTACAACCGCCAGAATCACCACCCGAACGGCCGGCCAATCCGCATCGTCGATCGCCCCGCGACCCCCATCGCGCAGCTGTTCTAACCGTAGAATCCTTCAACGCCCGCAGCCGAAAGGCTGCGGGATCAAAACTTCAAAACGCCCGTGGCAACCGCCGCGGGCGTTTTTTTGTCAACCGGCCTACCGAAGGATCCCGTCAATCACACTTCCCGTCGAAAGCGCCAGTGGCCGATTGAGGGCGTCGCGCACCTCGGCGTGCGGGTCGATGCCCAAGAGATGAAACATCGTCGCCGACAGGTCCTCGGGCCGCACGGCATCGCGCGAGGGGTACGCGCCGACACGGTCGCTGACGCCGTGGACGTGCCCGCCGCGCACGCCGCCGCCGGCCATGAGCACCGTGTAGCATTGCGGCCAGTGATCGCGCCCGGCGATGTTGTTGATGCGCGGGCCACGCCCGAACTCGCCCGCCCAGACGACGAGTGTGTCGTCGAGCAAGCCACGCACGTGCAGATCTTCGATCAAAGTCGGCAGCGTTTGATCGGTGATCGGCAGCAGGTAATCGTTGAGGATCGGATACATCGGCACGTTGTTGAACCCGTGCGTGTCCCAGCCGCCTGACACCTTCGATTGCCCGCCGATCGAGGCCGCGAAATAGACAGTGACGAATTTGACGCCCACTTCCACCAGCCGGCGTGCCAGCAAACAGCCCTGGCCATAGGTCGTGCGGCCATAGCGTTCGCGCATCGATAGCGGTTCGCTCGACAGGTCGAACGCCTGGCGAAAGTGTCGGCTGGTCAACATCGTCATGGCGCGCTGGGTCAGGGCGTCGATGCCGCGGGCGCGGGCGGAGATTTCGAGAATCTCGGTCGAGCGGTCGATCAGGTTCATCACCGCGCGACGATTTTGCAGGCGTTCGGCCGTGACGCCGGCGGGGAGGCTCAGCTCGGGCAGGCGGAAATCGTCCGAGTTTGGATCTTGCTGGATGAAGAACGGATCGTACGTCTGCCCCAGAAAACTTGCGTGCTGTCCCGGAGTGATCGAGCCGTCGGCGATGACGTAGGGATACGACACAAAGGTTGGCGTTCCGGATTCCGCGGGGCCGAAGCGATCGACGACGCTGCCATACGCTGGGAAAAGCTCGCGCGAATCGCGCAGGCGTTGATCGTCGGTCGGCGGTGCGTACCCGGTGAGGCTGTAATACCCGGCCGAGTTATGATTGCGCATCTCGTGCCGCACGGTGCGAATGAGCGTCACCTTGTCCATGTGCGGCGCCAGGCGAGCGAGCTTTTCGCAAATCTGGATGCCTGGCGCGGACGTTTGAATCGGCCGATAGATGCCGCGAAACTCCGGCGGCGTGGCCGGCTTCATGTCAAAAGTATCGAGGTGGCTGGGGCCCCCGTATTGATGCAGAAAGATGACCGATTTGGCCCGACGCCTTCTCCTCCCCTGTCCCCCTGGGAGAGGGGTCGGGGGTGAGGGCGTTGCGGAAGGCGCCAGCGGCAGCGCCCCGAAAACGCCCGCGGCGCCAATTTGCAACAAAGAGCGGCGAGTCAGCATGACAGGAGCCTCAGTTCGAAAAGGGGCGCAACCACCGTGCGCCTCTGGAAAACCCCAAAAACCACGGTTTTTCCAGCGTTTCCGGAGATCGAAACAACCAGGGGCACACGTTCCGATGGTCCCACAGCGGCCCAGGATTACTGGGTTGATCGTTGGGGACATGTTAGCACGGGCGCGAAGCACTGTCCAACGGAGCTTGACAATAATGGACGCATGATGCCTGGCAGTCTGCCGGAGCGAGAACGGCCCGGTACTTTCATACGCTACATTCCTTAAGGACCTGTTTCATTCCTCCTGCTTTCTTCCAGATCTTAATCCATTGCACCGACAGGCCCTCCAATATCTCTTCAAAACAAGCTCCTGCCTCGGGTTTTAGTTCCAAACTAATGCCGACCTCCCTGTCGTCAACCCACAAAGCCTTGGCGTTGATTCGCCGAAACCTCTCGTGTATTCCCGTCGCCAATTTTCGCGTGGGAAAGTTTTCGCTGATGCAACACGACAGCTTTGGATCTTCGGAATGCCATGTGAGACAACAATATGCCGCCCACCAACGGATCGCGATGAATTTGGCGCCGAGCGTTGCCCAGGTCTTGAGCACGGCCACCCTGTGATCCGGCATATCGGAATTTCCCCTTGTGACACCTTGTGTAAACCAAGATAATTGTCTTGTATCGATTCCGCCAAAGGAAGTATTATCCATGACCCCCCGCATCACCGTCAATCCGCAAATTCACTTCGGCAAACCGTGCGTGGCCGGCACGCGCATTCCCGTGCAGAGCGTGCTGGAACTGGTTCGCGAGAACTTGCCGTTTGCCGACATCATCCGCGATTATTACCCCGACCTGGAACCGGACGACATTCGTGCGTGCATTCAATATGCGATGGACGTCGTGGCTCTTGAAGACATTCACCTGGCCGCAACGCCATGAAGTTTCTCACCGATCAAGACGTTTGGGCCGCCACGACGGTATTCCTTCGTGGGCTGGGCCAGGACGTAGTGACAGCGTCCGAACTTGGCTTGGCGCAGGCCGACGACGTCGATCTACTCAAACTGGCTCAACAACACGGGCGCATCCTCGTGACGCGCGACCGCGATTTCGGCAGCCTCGTCTTTGTGCAGGGCAACGCGCCGGGCGTCATTTATCTACGGATTCTGCCATCGACTCGCGACGCCGTTCATGCCGAGCTTGAACGTGTATTGTCTCTTTACCCGGAGGCAGATTTGCAAATGGCATTCGTGGTCGTCGAACCCGGTCGGCATCGCATGCGCAAACCGACGGCCAAACCTTGATCCTGAATCTCGTAAGGTATTATGCGTACTGCGCTACCCTGCGGACCCAGCGCTGTATGGTCTCTTTAATATCCCGCCAGCGCACATCCCACAACATCCGTGGCAGTCGTTCCCGGTCGGCGTCGTCGAAATAGGCCAAGCTGCGCAGGAGATGGGCAACGTCCTCAACCGCGAATTTGCCCTTATACCACCGCAACATTTGCCGCAACGACTTGGCTCGTCTGCCCAGGGCGTAGATGTCCACGAAGTCCTTCTTGGCGCCCCGCTGGGCGACTGCCAACAATTTCATGGCCGCGAGGTCGGCACGGCCTGCGATGGGAATCCCGCCGGGTAGCGTGCGCAAACCAGAAAGCATCCGGTAACGGTAACGCAACAAACTTACACGAACGCCACAAACGGCGCCGTGCAGAGTTCCCGGAGCCACGTCTTCGGTGGCGAAGGGAATGGCCTGCTCACGAAGGTCGATGGCCAGGCGCTCGGGATCAGTCAGTTCAGGCGCGAACCAATCGAGGTCGACCGAACGGCGGTGTCCAAGGTGCAGCGCAACGGCAGTGCCGCCGGCCAGGTAGAAACCGCGTTGCGCCAGCGCTGGCCCGATTTGGGCCAGCACACGTTGCTGCCGTTGCGCCAGAATTTCGGGATGCCAGGCCATGCGCGTTATCGCCCCTCCCAAATCTGCCGCGCGGGATCGGCGAACCAAGCATTGACCTTACGCCGCGGAATCTTGAGGATGAGTTCCCAGAACCGCAGGTGCCGATTGCTCAACCCCGCCCCGCGCCGATGCTCCAGCCAGGCGCGCAATTCCGCGTCCGGCACTCGACGCCGCAACCAGCGCAGCGCGTCCCAGGTGCCAACCGCGAGGATTCGGCCAATAATCAAATCGCGGTCAGCTTTCCAGGACAGGCGCGCGAAGTCGTAGTCCCAGAAAAATGGACGCAGGGATCGGGGGAGACGTTTCGTCATGTGATTACGAGTCGTTAGCCGGAAACGCAAGCGGCGGATTGACTGGTATTGTTTGTAAATTCCATTCATCCGTCGCTTGCGCTTCCGGCTAAGGCGAGCGGTCGGTATTAACTTACCAGCCCGGAGCGCAAGCGACGGGGCAGATGTCCGCTGGACCCGTCGCGTGCGCTCCGGGCTGGTGGGGATATTTTTTCCTGCCGCTCGCCTAACCGCAGGCGGTGTTAGCCGGAAGCGCAAGCGACGAAGTGAAGATCCCGTCATTACAATCGGGCTCACACTTTCTTCATCATCGGCTTTACAAAACTGCGAAGCAATTGCAAAAAACGTGAAGATGGAAAAAAACGGAAAGTTGGCTGCCCGTCCACCCCAGGCACTCTCAGCGAAACACCGGCCCGGTGTCCTTGCGTGGCGGCGTCAACAGCCGGCGTTCGGTGTCCTGCGACCAGCGCTGCCAGACTTCGCGGGTGGGGACGTCCGCGGTGCGGAAGACCTCATCATTTTCCGGCATTGCCTTGAGGTCTTCCTGCAACATGCGAATCGAACGCAGGCCCGTCATCGGCTGGCGCAGCAGGGTGGCCAGACCACAGACGCGCGTGGCTGCGAAAAGGCCCTCGACGGTGCGGCGGTGGGATTCCTGAAGTTTTGTGAAGATACGCAGCGATTCGGTGAACTCCTCGTCATCGTAATAACAATCACCTATCCCGAACCAGGCGCGGCGCAGCAACATCGCCTCGACGTCGGTCAGCGAGTTTTTGCTACGGGCCTTGGTTTCCAGTTCATCGACCAACCGTTGATAATCGTTTGCCGACTCCTTGAGCAGAGCCTTGCCCGCGGAGCGATGGGCGCGAATGCGCTCCTCGACGCCCTGCTGAACTTCGAGCGGCATGCCGACCTTGATGGTGGAGCGCAGCTTGTCCCCCTCGATGAACTCGAACTTGGCCAGCTGGCGGGCGCATTCGCCGAGCCGTTCGCGTGCCACCAGGACGTTGGGGTTTTCCGGAAAGTTCTGGACGAAGTTCTTGAGGTGAATGCGCGCCTCGCCGTGGTTTTTCATGAGCATGAGGACCAGGGTCATTTGGTAGAGCGCCTTTTCCTGCGTGGGCCGATCGAGTTGCGGACCTTGATTGGTGAGGATTTGATCGAGGATTTCACGAGCCTTGACGAGGTTGTTCTGTTTCTTCTGGGCGATGGCCAGGTGCAGGCGCGCGCGGTGGGCGAACTCGGTGCTGGGAATCTCGATACATTTGTGATACGCCTTGTGGGAGCTGTCCTGATCGCCTGCGTGGCGATAGAGGTCGCCCAGGGCGAGCCAGCCCTCGGCGAGGCGGCGGTCGTTGGGTTCGATCTTGACAAATTGCTGCAGGACTTGCTGGGCGTGCGCGGAATCTCGGGCCGCCAGGTAGCACTGGGCGGCGCGCCAAAATGAATCGGCGCGCTGAGCCGCGGGGCGCGACTGAGCCGCGTGTTCCCAGGCGGCGCCGGCGCGGCGATATTGGGCCTGCACATCCTCCGCCTGGATGTTGTCGAGCATCGCCTTGTGCTTGGCGGCCAACTGTTGAGCCAGCGATTCCGCCGCGCGCGCGATGCGCTCGTCGGCCTCGTCCCCTGGGGCGATCTTGCGATAAAGCTCGGCCACGGCCTGAGTCTTTTCCGGGTCCTGCGCCGCCTGAAAACGTTCGATTGCGTGATCGAACCAGGCTCGCAATTCCTGGGTTTTGACGAATGGATTGCGGAAATCGGCCGGGATCTTGACGTTTGCCAGAGCGG
Source organism: Planctomycetota bacterium (assembly GCA_016191165.1). Taxonomy (GTDB): domain Bacteria; phylum Planctomycetota; class Planctomycetia; order Gemmatales; family Gemmataceae; genus SIAQ01. Next base: position 44,402 of record JACPPF010000091.1, on the reverse strand, counting down.
TTTTCCAGTCCGCCAGCGCCTGCCCGGCCTGCGCGCCATCGAGCACCAGACGCAACTGTCCGAGGCGCAAACCCGCCGCCTGCCCGGCCGGGCCGCCCAGGCGAAGCGCGTCCGCCCAGACGCGCATCGTCTCGGCGTTGTCGGGCGGTTCCTTTTGTTGCAAGCACTTGCCCAGGGCGTAGCAGATGCGGACACGTCCACCCTCGACGTGGGGGGCGTCAGCGAGCAAGCCGCGCCAGATCGTGATCGCTTCGGTCCATTGGTTGTCCTCCTCGTAGGCCTGCGCTTGCAGGAGACGAGCTTGAAGGCGAATCGCTCGGGGCGCCTTGGCGCCGATGCGTGCCAGTTCCTTGTTCGCGTCGGCGCGTTGGCCCTTGCGCAACAGGACCTGGCTGATCTGCAAGCGAGCCCGCGCCTGAGCGTCGGCGTCTTTTGAGGGCGTCAAATCGAGAACGCGCCGGCATGCCGCCAGGGCCGCATCCAGGTTGACCGGTTGCTGTTGCAAATACGCCTCGATCAGCAAGCGGTACCCCTCCAGCGGCTGCCGCGCTCCCTTGTCAACGGACTGCGTCATCAACTCCAGGGCGCGCGGCACATTCGTTTTTTGTTGATACCAACAATACCCTAGCCGGTAATGCAAGGCGGGCCGATCGTGTTCGCGGACGCCGAGGGTGAAAGCCTGCTCCAGATGGTCCATGGCGCGAGGCCAAATGTCGTGCGCGGTGGAAGCGGGGTTCGCACGCGCTTGCTGGTAAAGGGCGGAGCCGATCAGGAAATGGGCCTCGGCCTTGCGGCCCGGGAAAGCGGCCATATGCGCGTGAATTTGTTCGGCCAGGCCGACCAGTGAATCGGTCGGTTCGCCCTTGTCGAGTCCGACGCGCAGGGATGAGATCAAGCCGTCAAACTCGCGCCACTGTGGCGTCTGGCGCCAGGGAGAACTGGCGGCGACGCCCAGGACGGCCAGCAGGCCGAAAAGAAACGTCGGCACCTGCCAGAGCTGCCCGACGCCGCGGCGTGCCCGCCCGACCCTGGCGCCGATAGGAGTTGTCGAAGGTGTCATAAGCCGTTGCCAATAAACCGAGAGCGGCCCGAATTCCGGGTCAAGTCTGGCTTTTGGCACATCCGCCGGGAAGATTCAAGAGCAAATGCTTATCATCCGGAAGATGGGTGGTGCTGGCAACACGGGGGACTTCACGCCGTGCATCGCTTGATTCCAGTTCTTGTAGAAAGCCGCCCGAGACAAAAAACCTCATTTTCCGTTGCAACCTCCCCCGAAATCGCGCAAACTAACATGGACCTCAAAGAAATAGGCCTGCTTGGCCGAAACTCGGGCAACAGCTCGGTGTTTCATCAAAGGCTTGTTGTTGCTCGCCTTCCCACCCCAAAATGTCCTTTCCTGTATTGGCGCAAGGAAAAAACCATGATCCAGATCACCGGCGAACGGAGCGTGCGGACCTGCCAGGGCGTCAATCGGCGTGAATTCTTACGCATCGGCAGCCTGGCCCTCGGCGGTTTGACGCTTCCGCAGCTGCTGCAAAGCCGCGCGTCCGAAGGCGCCCGTCGGCTGGTCAAGGACAAGGCGGTCGTGTTATTGTTCTTGCAAGGGGGGCCATCGCAAATCGAGACATTCGATCCCAAGATGACCGCCCCGGCCGAGATCCGCAGCATCACCGGCGAAGTGCAGTCGCGCCTGCCCGGCGTCACCTTCGGCGGCACGTTCCCGAAACTTGCGGCGATGGCGGACCGACTGGCGATCGTACGTTCCTTCGCCTCGGGCAATGCCGATCACCAGAACTACATGACCGTCGCCGGCGGCGGCAACCCGACGCGCGCTCCGATGGGCACGCTCTACGCGCGCATCGCCGGACCAAACCATCCGCGCACGGGCATCCCAAACAACGTCATCCTGCCACCGGAAGCGGTCAACCCCGGCATGAGGTTGCCTCGCAACTTCGAGACCGATTCGCTGAACAAGCTCATCAACGCCAGTGCGAATCTGGGCGCCAATTACTCGTTCTTTGATCCATCCGGCGGCGGCGAGCTCCGGCAGAACCTTGAGCTGCGCCTGCCGCGCAATCGCTTCACCGATCGCCGGGCCCTGCTCAGTCAACTCGACACGTTCCGCCGCGAGGCCGACCGCACCGGCGCGTTCGAGAACGCCGGCATTTACGAACAACAGGCATATGAGTTGTTGATGCGTGGCGTGTCGCAGGCATTTGACCTGTCGCGTGAAGATCCGCGCGTCGTGTCCAGCTATGACACGGCCGGTTGTTTTGATCAGGCCGAGGTCAATCGCTGGGGCGACATGCGACGTTCCTCCAATCTGCTTGGCAAACAGATGCTGCTTGCGCGCCGCCTGGTCGAGCAAGGCTGCGGGTTCGTGACCGTCATGGACGCAGGCTGGGACATGCACTCCAATAGCAACAGCCCGCGCAACCTGGGCGGCATGTACTGGCTGGGACCGCAGGTCGATCACGCCGTCGCTGCCTTCCTCAACGACGTCGAGGTGCGTGGCCTGAGCGAGAAGATTCTGCTGGTGGTCACCGGCGAAATGGGCCGTACGCCGCGCATCGGCCGCGAAGGCGGGCGCGATCACTGGGCGAGCCTGACGCCGCTCCTGCTTGCCGGCGGCGGCTTGCGCATGGGTCAGGTCATCGGCCAATCCGACCGTCAAGCAGGCCGGCCCGCGACGCAGCGTTACACCCCGCAGCACCTCCTCGGCACCGTCATGGAAACACTGCTCAACACCGGCGAAGTCCGCGTGGCCTCCGAATTCCCGCGCGATGTCACCAACGCCATTGGCTCCGGTGGCGGCGAGACCATTCGCGAATTGTTTTGACATTTCGCCACGGGCGGCTCGGCGTTCGCAGGACCATCCGCGAACGCCAGGCCGCAAGCGGCAAACCCCCGCCTTTTTCCGCCCCACCTTCGTGAGGACTCCATGACGTTTCCACAAATCACGGCCACCGTGCTCGCGGTCGTTTCGCTCCTGACTTCCGCCATGAATCTTTCCGCGGGCGGCGCCAAGGGCCTCGGCGAACCCGGCGCGCTCAAAAGTCTGCGCATCGATACGGGCCGTGTCAAAAACGGGGCCTTCTTGCTGGCAGGCCGCGATGCCTGGCAACAACTTCAGGTCGCTGGCGTCTTCGCTAGCGGCCCCGAACGCGACCTTACCCGCGGCGTCACCTTTTCGACTACGCCCGCGGGCATCGTCAAGATCGACGCCGCCGGTCTGGTCACCCCCCTCCAAGAGGGCAAGGCCACCATCACCGCCACGCACAAGGGGATCACGGCCGATGTGGACGTCAACGTCACCAACCTGATCGACGATATCCCCGTCCACTTCGCCAACCAGGTCGTCCCTCTGTTCACCAAGTACGGCTGCAACGCCGGCGGCTGTCACGGCAAGGCTTCCGGACAAAACGGCTTCAAGCTGTCGCTCCTCGGATTCGAACCGGAAGAGGATTACGAATACGTCGTCAAGGAAAATCGCGGCCGGCGCATCTTGCCGTCGGCGCCGGCCCATAGCATGTTGCTTCTGAAGGCGTCCGGCGGCATGGCGCATGGCGGGGGCAAGAAGATCGACCCGGCGTCCGCCCCTTACCGCATCATGCTCCGCTGGGTCGAGCAGGGCACGCCCTACGGCCGGGCCAGCGATCCGACCGTGACAGGTATCGACGTATTCCCCGGCGAACGCTTGCTCGATCTCAATAGCCAGCAGCAGCTGACCGTGATCGCGCGGATGAGCGACGGTTCGACTGTCGATGTGACCCGGCTTTCGCAATTCGAGACCAACGAGCGCGAGCTGGCTCAGGTTGATGAATCCGGCTTGATATCGACGAAAAACCTCCCCGGCATCGTCGCGGTGATGGCGCGTTATCAAACGCACGTGGCTGTCTTCCGCGCGCTCATCCCGCTGGGAGCGCCGGTCGCCAAGTTGCCGGCGGCGAAGAACTTTATCGATGAGCAGGTTTATCGTCAACTTCAAAAACTTGGCCTGCCGCCCTCGGAATTGTGTGACGACGGCACGTTCCTCCGCCGCGTGACGATCGACATCGCCGGCCGGCTGCCCACGCTCGATGAGACCAGGGCGTTCCTGGCCGACAAGGACGCGGACCGACATGCGAAGCTGGTCGATCGCTTGCTGGCCAGCGCGGACTATGCCGACCTGTTCGCAAGCAAGTGGAGCGCCGTGCTGCGCAACCGCCGGGCAACCGCCAAGGAGGACGCTCGACCGACGATCGCCTTCCACGGCTGGATTCGCGAGGCGCTCGACAAGAATGTCCCTTTCGACCAATTTGTCCGTGGCGTTTTGACCGCGAAGGGCGAGGCGATCAAGTCGCCGCCGGTGATCTGGTATCGCGAGGTGAAGGACGTCGCCGCGCAGGTGGAGGATGTTTCGCAGCTCTTCCTGGGCCAGCGCATCGCCTGCGCGAAGTGCCACCATCATCCGCTGGAAAAGTGGAATCAGCAAGATTACTGGTCGCTGGCAGCGTTCTTCACACGGGTCGAGGTGAAGGCGCCGAAGAACGTGAAGAACAAGGGCAAAAAAAACAAGGGCCCGGCCGGTCCGGCGCCGTCGTGGGTGGTCAATTTGAAGGCAGGCAAGGCGCAGGCGACCAATCCGAAAACCAATGCCGTCGTACAGCCCGCCGGTCTCGCCGGGCCAGCGCTTTCCATCCCCACCGATGAGGACCCCCGCGCCAAGCTCGTTGATTGGATGGCCGATCCCAAGAATCCCTATTTCGCCCGCACGCTTGCGAACCGCTACTGGAAACACTTCATGGGCCGGGGACTTGTCGAACCGGAGGACGATCTGCGCGCCACCAACCCGGCCACGAACCCGGAGTTGCTCGACGCACTGGCCAGGTCTTTCGTGGATTCCAAGTTCGATCTGAAGAAATTGATCCGCGTGATCTGCACCTCCAACGCTTATCGCCTCAGCGCGTTGCCCAACGCCCACAACGCGGACGATCGGCAGAACTACTCGCGCTTCCTGCCGCGCCGGCTCAACGCGGAAATCCTGTTTGACGCGATCGACGCCGTGACGCTGACCAGGCCTGCGTTCAAGGGGGTCCCCGTCGGCACCCGCGCGGTCAAGTTGCCGGACAACCAGTTTGAATCCTATTTCCTGAGCGTCTTCGGCCGACCCGATTTCGCCAGCGCGTGCGAATGCGAGCGCAGCTCCGACAGCAGCCTGGCACAAAGCCTGCACCTGATGAACTCGGTGGAACTCGCCAAGAAAGTGGCCGGCGAACGGGCCCGGAAGCTGGCAAGCGACAAGCGCCCGCTGGATGAGCGCCTTGGCGAGCTTTACCTCGTCGCCCTGTCGCGCACGCCGAGCACTGCCGAATTGACGCGCATGCGTTCCTACCTCGAAGCGCGTCCTGCCAGCCAGGGCTGGGAAGACCTGTTATGGGCGGTGTTGAATACCAAGGAATTCTTGTACAACCATTGATTTTTTTCCTCGTTCCCAGGCTCTGCCTGGGAATGAACGTTTCGCGAGGCTCCGCCTCGCCGCTTGCGCCCCCCGCTCCGGCATTCCCCGGCCGGCAGAGCCCGTCGGCCAGTGCGTTCCCAGGCAGAGCCTGGGAACGAGATCAGGCGGCGGGCGATTCATTCGCCAAGTTTCCTTTCGATCTGCTCGACGATGTCCCGCACCGGCATGATGCGCTTGCCCAGTTGCAGCGTGATGTTGTCCGCCAGCCATTGGCGAACGCGTTTCTCGCCGGCGACCACCGTGCTGTGATTGCGCCCGCCGAAGTGCGTGCCGACTTCGCTGTAGGTGGCGCTGGTGTGCTTGCGGGCCAGGTACATCGCCAACATGCGCGGGAAGGCGTAGATCCACTGGCGTTTTTTCGCCATGAGCAGTTCGCGCGAAGTGCCAAGCACCTCACAGACAACGCGTTCGACATCGTCGAGCGCGACGAGCCGGATCGAATGGCACAAGAGATCGCCGAGCGCCTCCCGCGCCAGATCGAGGTCGATCGCCTTTCCGGTGACGCGGGCCAGATGCACAATGCCGTGGACCGCCCCTTCCAGCTCGCGCACGTTGCCGCGCAAGTTGTCGGTGAGAAAATCGAGCACGTCGCCAGGCAAGCCGCCGTTCTTGAAGGATTTGGCGCGGAGCAATTCGAGCCGGGTGGCACGCTCGGGCGTGGCGAGGCTGAAGACGGCGCCGCCGACGAGGCGGTCGGTGAGTTCGGGCAGAAAGTGATCGGCCAGGCGCGGATGGCAGTCGGTGGTCAGCACGACGGGCCGGCCTTCGGTGACGAGGGCGTCGAGCGTGTGCAGCAACTCCTCCTGGGTTGCCTGTTTCTTGGCCAGGAAGCCGGCGTCGTCAAGCAACAGCGCATCGCAGGCGCGGAACTGCTTGCGAAAGGCGCCGAGCGTTTTCTGGTGCATCGCCTGCAAGAAGCGATTGGTGAATTCCTCGGCGGTCAGAAAAAGGATGCGCCATTCGGGAAAGCTTCGCCGCAGGCCGGCACAGATGCCCTCAAGGAGATGCGTCTTTCCCGTGCCGACCGCGCCGTGCATGACGAGCGGGCTGGGACATTCCCCCGGCGCCTCGATGAGGCCAAGGGCAAAGGCATGGGCGACGCGATTGCACGGCCCGACAACGAAATCCTCGAGCAGGCGCCAGCGTCGCGGTTTTTTGTGCACGTCCGGTGCTGGCCGCGGCGCGGCTTGCGTGCCGGGCGGGTTGTCCTTGCGAGCATCGGTTTGCCGCTCGTGCGTTGCTTGAAACAGCTGCGGATCGATGATAAAGCGCACGCGCGTCGCCGCGCCGAGCACTTCGCCCGCCGCCGACTGCACGTCGTTGCCAAACGTCTTTTGCAGCCACTCTTGCAAAAACAAGTTCGCGACGCCGACGGTGAATATTCCATCGGCGTGCGCGAGTTTTGTTTTGCTGGCAAACCAGAGATTGAACCGAGATTCCCCAATCCGTTGGCTGAGGGCCTGTGCCACCGCCGCCACGACATCATTAGTGGTAGTCAAACTTTCCTCCTGCGCGCGGATTCCCCGCGGGGTTCGTTTCAGGAACCGGAAAGAGCAAGAGTTGCGCGGCGTGCGGATGGGATGTCCACAGCGCCCCGCTCGGAGAAAATGGGATTTCGTTCCGGAATTGTATTGCGCGTGGGCGGAGCGCCGCGGTCTGCCGTGAAGGAGCGGTGTAGACGGCGAGAATTTCGAGCGCAACGGGTGCAAAAAAAATCCGCCCGACGCCACGGCGCGCCAGCTGAAAGCAAACCATCAACCCCTTCAAGGGAGGGATCGGTTTTCCGAAGATTCCCGCGTCAAGCCATTTGGCCACGGATCAAATACGGATGAAATCCAGACAAAATCAAGGTATTCGTGTCGTGATCACCAGCTGCAAGCGCAGCGGCCTGGCAAGGGCCCCTGGTAGTTCCCGTTTCCAATCCTATTTTTTGTCCAGCCCTGGCTCGCCCGTTCCCGGCGGCTTTTTCTCTGGTTCCCCTTTCAATTCCGGCATGGCGCCCCCGGTAATGATGATCGCGCCCGGCGTGGTTTGTTGAACGATTCGGCTTCTTTGCCGCACTAGCTCAACGCCTTCCGCCACGGTATCGACTGTCATGAGCTGGCCCTCCACCATCACCATGCGCGAAATGTTTCCTCGAGTCAGGTTACCGTCTGGCCAGGCTTTCTCGACAAAGTGGAAAGTCGCGGTGACGCCGAAACTCGCCCCGGAGCGCGTCATGAAACCAGGAAACTCGATCTTGTCGCAGTAGCCATCGACGTAAGACATCACGCCGTTAATCTCAATCAAGCGCCCCGCGCCGAGTTGAACGGCGAAGCACCAAGGATCGTTCGTGGTGATTCCCGTAGCTTCGTCGGCCATGTCACACTCCCGCCTTTTTGAAATCCCAAATTCAACCGAACGCGGCCACGAAAGCTCGGGCCGTGTTGTCATGAATGTCCAGTACCTTGCGCAGCGGTTTTTGGTAACCGCCGGCGAGGTTCCAGGCGACGGGCACGCCGAGGTCCAAAAACGTCCTGAATACGATGCGATCCCGTTCGTAAAGTTGCTCGGTAGTCAGGATGCCGCCCAACGGATCATGGACGTGCGGGTCCGCGCCGGCCTGGTAGAGAACGACGTCGCAGGCCGCGAAACGATCGAGGATGCCTGGCAGGTTTTGGAGCCACTCCTCGGCATTTCCCTGAGTAATTCGCTCGCCGCCAAACGTGTAATGCACGATGTAGTTTTCGAGGCCCAGACGCCAGGTAATGTCGTCCGTGCCGTCGCCGTAGTGTCGGTCGAGGTCCAGGATGCCGACGCTGGCGGCGCCTTGTTCCTGCCGGAGTTTTTGCGCCGCAATCATGAGGCCGTTGAAGGTACAGAAACCGCCACCGGAATCGTAGCCGGCGTGATGAAACCCCGAAGTGGGACTGGCGGCCGACTCTTTCGTCGTGAAGGCGTGGCATGCCGCGGCGTAGAAAGACCCCGTGGTGTAAAGCAAGGAATCCGCGATCTCGGGCAGTTTGTTGCCGAAACCATTGGGGATTTCGAGATCGAGCACGCCATTGACATAGTTGCGGTCGTGAGCCAGGGCCAGGTCGGTACGGGTCAGAGGCTCAAAGCCGATCAGGTCGGCGGTCGGATGGAGACTCAACCAGCTGGCAACGACTTGGGCCGGCTTCTGGGCGCTCGGGCTCATGCAATCCGCGTTCTTGAGCGCGGTCTGTTCCGGACGGTAGAAGATTTTCATGGGCACCGTCCTTTTGGAGGGGAAGGGATATAGCTATTATATTGATGCCCATGTCGAATCGTAGGGACGTACCGCGGCGACCCTGGAGCAAGTTTCGCAAAAGTAGGTCCATCACTTCCTCAGCCGCACGCCAAGGCCCGGCGTCGTCGGAACCCGCACGCGGCCGCGCTCCACTTGCAGCGGTTCGATGAACAACTCCTCGTAGATCGCCGTGCCGGTGGGATCGAATTCCAGCCATTCGGTTTCGGGCAGCGCCGCCATCAGGTGTAGCGTTGCGGCCAGGCCGACACCGCTGGAGAAGTTGTGCGGACTGGGGATCACCCCGTGTCGCAGCGCCGTCTGGCAGATTTGGCGGGTTTGCTCGATTCCGCCACAGCGGAGGATGTCCGGCATCACGTAATCGCACGCCTGGTGCGTCCACAACGGCTCAAACCCCTGGGACAGATAGAGGTTCTCGCCCGTGGCAATCTTGAGCGGCAGCCGTGCGCGCAACCAGGCGTGACCGGAGGCATCCACGGGCCAGACGGGCTCCTCGTACCAATAGGGGCGAAACAGGATCAGGGCTCGGCCAAACGCCAGGGCCTGCTCCGGCCCGAAGACGGTATTCACATCGATCATGAAACCGACGTCCGGACCAATCGCCTGGCGGACGGCTTCAACACGTTGCAAGTCGCGATCCCCTTCTCCCGGCGCACCGATGTGGGTCTTCACGCAGCGGTAGCCCTGCTCCACGTAACGTGCGGCCGTCTCCGCCATGCGCGGCGGTTCCTCCCAGTGCAAGTCGCTGGCGTAGGCTTCGATCCAGTCGCGTTTTCGGCCGCCAAGCAGTTCGGCGACCGGGACACCCTCGGCCTGGCCGCGAATGTCCCAGCACGCGACTTCGATGGCGCTGATGCCGCACAGGACGGACCCGCCTGTCTCCCAAAAAGCGCGCGACGCGAACAGCCGCCGCCAGACCGCGTCGATCTGGCAAGGGTCGAGTCCCAGCGCCATGGGCCGCAGCCGCCGCTCGATGATGGTGGGCATGAGCGCCTGGTCGCCATAGGCGTCCCCCAGGCCGGTCAGCCCCGCGTCGGTTTCGACAAGGACCAAGGTGAAAGTGCGTTCGCTGCGCGATTCCCGTGAGTTGCGTTGTGGCCGGTCCAGGTGGCGCGTCAACTGCACGGCGCGTACGTCGGTGATTTGCATGGGAAGACCGTCGATGGGCCAGGGCGACCGCGACAGTATATTGAACCAGGCAGGGCAAGCTCGCGCGGTCAGGTAGGGCTCGGTGGACCAATACCGAGGTCGGCAAAACGTCGAATGGTCCCCGGCGAATTGCTTGTTGTGCCCGGGCAATCATTGGTCGGGGAGAATGGTGTAGTTACTTCGATCGACCTTGATGGGGACCGCCGTTTTCTGACGCAGGTGGTCCGCTATTTGAGGAAGCAATTTCTCCAGCAAACTCGCCGCCAGTTCACCACGGAAGTCGCCATTGTACAATCGTCCCGTCGCCTCGCTCTTCCCCTCGATCTCAAGGAGTTGTTGATCGAACGAAGTCGTCAAGGTCAGTCGCACCATCGGCTCGGCAGTGGGAGCGGCCATGGGTCACCTTCCGGGGAATTAGGCGTTGCGCGTCAATTATCGCTTACGAGCCGCGACCGTAAGACCGTTAGGGAGCGGCCTGTCCAGACCGCTCCCTGACGGTGGCGGCTCCTATCAATCCTCAAACCGAGGGTTATTACGCGCGGCTTCTTGGGTCGATCAACCTCGGTCACTTCGCCTACTTGACCTGTCCCAGGCGGAAAAGCTCCGCTTGCATGCGAAGGTCCTGAAGCACCCGATCCGTCGGCGATGCGGTTGGCACGAAGTTCTCCAACCGAATGCCGATTCTTCTGTTATCGAGAGCCATGACAACGTCGTCAATCCTGGCGACGCCGAGCGTTTTCAGGTTGATACTCAGGCGGATCACATTGGTCAGCATTTCAGGCTCGAGTACCAGGCCGGGCTGCGCTCGCTTCAATCCGCCCATCGAGTTGATCAAAACGGTGAGGAGTCCTTTTTCCTCGTAGAGCTTGCCGTTGATGGTCATGACCAGGTATCCCTTGTCGTTGGGGATCTTGCGGTCAATCTTGACGTAGAGCTCATAGTTGTCCTTGTCATTTTGGGCTATGGGGTCAAACTTTTTGACGCCCAAGGCGGTAACGTCGAAATTCGACGAGAGCGGCGCCGCCTGGCCGCGAACGGCGACGGCGTAAACGCTAAGCTCTCGAAACGCATCCGCATGTTGGCGCGGAATCCAGTAGTAGGTCTTTGCACTTACTCGCTTATGGAACCACGAGCCCCACGCCCTGGTTCCGCACGGTTCGGGACAGGGGTCCTCATAACAACGAAAGATCAGCGCTTCGTCGCAGCCAGGGGGTTGCGGCCCCTCCCGCAGTCGGTCCGGGTCCTTCAAAAAGGAAAGGTAAGCGTTATACACCTCGGGCGCGCCATTGACTGGCTGCGCGGTGATCGTCAGCTGATTGACCTGGGTCGCCCCTGCGCTCAAATTGCCCGCACCGGTCACGACACGCGAGAGCGCGAGCGCGGATGCTGGAAGACTGGCGAACCGATTCGACGCTGCGGAATAGCTACCGCCACCAGCAGCGTTGCCGGTTTGCGTGATGGTCCCGGTCATGTTGACATAATCCAAATGCAGGATTGGGAGGCCCTTTCTGGCCCGAACAAGGTTGTCCATGATCTGGTTTTCGTGAAGGTGCATCACCGCCGAACGGATATGATCCTGATCGTGGGCGAGTTGCTGCGAACGACAACCTGTGGTCGCCATGGCGAGCAAGACGAAACCGAGGGTTTTGCGAAATTCGAGCATGATAAGACCCTTGCGCGTTTTCTGAAAAACGCTGTTCTTTGTTTCTCCGAAGCGTCGAACGAGACGGGCTCTCGGCCGACCTCGGGGCTTCAGTCGTCAAGGTTGAAGCGCGGGGACTCGTCCTGGTTCCAGGCACTAATTCCGTGCCGGCGGCGCCGCCAGGGGCGCTCCGAAGCGAACCCGGTTCAAAGCGGCGGGCTGGCTCTCGACAAGGCCGCCGTTATTCGCCGAGGTGGGACTCTCGACATCCGACGCGGCGCTCCCCGGCCGAAAGGCGCCGGACGGTTCGCAACCCTTTTCTCGAATCTGCCAGCCGCCCCCGAGCGCGCGGTACACCTGGACGAGGCCCAGGGCCACGTCTCCCTGCGCCTGCGCCAGGAGGTTCTGCTGTTGCACCAGGCTCAGTTCAAGAACGGCCAGGCGATTGAAATCGATTTTGCCGGCGACGAGTTGATTGGCGAGAACGTCACGGGCTTTTTTGGCTTCCCTGACGCTTTCGATCAGGTGTTGGACTTGCTCTTGCGATTTCGTGAACGCGATCAGGCCGTTCTCCACTTCCTCGGCCGCTATCAGGACCTTGTTTTGATAGGTGGTCACGACGGCTTCAAAGCGAGCCTTCTGGAAGCGGATCTTGTTGAGGTTTCGGCCGTAGTTGAGAACATCCCATTGAATCGATGGGCCATAGTTCCCCTGGAACGCGGGCGGCGTGAACATTTGCTTGAGCAGCGGGGCCTGCCAGCCGAAGGTTCCATTGATTGAGATATGCGGATAAAGTTGCGCCTGAGCGACGCCAATCCGGGCGCTCTCGGCCGCGGCGATCCTTTCGGCACGGCGCACATCGGGCCGGCGGCGCAGAAGATCGGCGGGAATTCCCGAGGCCACTTGCTTCGGGGCGTTTGGGATCGTTGCCTTTTTAAGACGCTGCTGCAACTCTTCCGGCGGAATGCCCAACAACACACATATCCGATTGGTGCGGATGCGCAAGCGCGCCTCCGTGGGCGGAATCTGGGCGAGCGTCTGCGCCAGCGTGGTCTTGCCCTGCGGGTAATCGATCTCTGAATCCTTGGCGCCGGCGTCAAACCTGGCCTTGGTGATCTTCAACGTTTTTCGCTGCACATTCGCGTTCTCGTTCAAATATTCGATCTGTTTCTCCAGAACCCGAAACTGCACGTAGTTGGCGGCAACATCCCCCAGCAGCGTCACGAGCACATCGTCGTAGTTATCAACCGACGCGTCCAGGTCGGCGGACGACGCCTCGATCGCACGCCGAAACCGACCCCAGAAATCCAACTCCCAGGCCAGTCCGAAATTCATCGTATTCTGATTGAAGAAACGCCGAATATTCGGGGCACCGCCGGGGCTGCCGGAAGCGAAGGATCCAAACGACCCGCCCAAAAGCTGAGCGATGCTCGTGGCGTTTCGATTGTAACCTCCGCTGATTGTTTGCGATTGCGGGAAGAAGCCACCCACCACCACGCCATACTCGGCGCGAGCTTCCATGACGCGGAACCCCGCCTCGCGCAGCGTCAGGTTTTGCCGATAAGCGTGGCAAATAAGATCGTCCAGCACGGGATCATCAAAAACCTTCCACCATTGGCTCAGGTCGTCGGTCTCGCTACGCACACGCATATCGGCGGCGTCAATCCACCTGGGCGCCACGGACGCCGGCGGCGTTTGGAAGTTGGGTCCAACCTTGAAACCGTTGCGAACAAACCCCGATACGGACGTACACCCACTTAGCCACGCAATCAGCACCACAAAGCAAACCCGGCCCAGCCAAGCATAAGGCGAGACGTGGCTGGGTTGGAATTCCTGATTTGCCAGGGTGGCCCCCGAAAAGTCTTTCATGACGGCGCGCTCCACGTGTCACTTCGAGTCGACAAAACGTGTCCGTACAATCGATACAATCCATATCTTCGGCATTTCGCCTATTTGAGGTTGACCGGCTTTGCCCCGTGATTTCTGGGCCGCCTACGGAACAAGGTTTGGACCTAAGCCAGTCTTTGCGACGACCGGAGACCTAACACCCAATAATTTCAGATGTTGCGTCAGTGCCTAAAAGATAAAGCCACGCATGGAGTAGGCGGCCGCGGAAGCAACTTGCCGCGGGCGTGGTTCCTTATTTTTGGCGATATTCCTTTGCTCCTTGGCCGATTCGTAGCGAGAAAAGTGGAAAGTTGGGTTTCCGAGGCGTGTTGGACGCGATAGAATTGGCCATTGTCATGACGTTCTCAATTGGATTATCCGCGCCTCTTTGGCAACCAAAATGGCTCGACGGCCAACGGGCGCCGTCTTCGGGCGTCCTCCTTGGACGCCTGACATTTTGCGGCAAGGTGAATTGATAATGGATCAGTACGAGAACGTGACATCGGTGAGATAGCTCAGCTGGTAGAGCACAGCCCTGAAAAGGCTGGGGTCGTCGGTTCAATCCCGACTCTCACCACTCTTTTTTTTCGCCGGCTTGAAGCCGAAAAAATCCGCAATTGGTGCGCAAGCGTTCCCATCCGTGGCGTTCCTGCCTTGAAGCGAGGCGTGTAACGAAAAAGAGCCTGGCTTCCTCAACCGGGGCTCACGTTTCGTGAGCACCGACTCAATACGTTCGGCACCAACTCTTCCCCAATTGAAGGCGCCCGGGGGCGTTCCCCGGGCGTGCTTCTTTTTCATGGCCGTACGACCGCGCCATCGCGGCGGCGATAGTTGCCCCAGCGCATGTCGAACGGCGGATCGTCGGTGATCGGGAACCGACGCGCGGCGGTCTCATTCAAATTCACGCCGAGGCCCGGGCGATCGCTGGCCCAGAAGTAGCCGTTGCGCAATTCCGGGCAGCCCGGGAACACGTCCTGCTCCGCTTGCGTGAATTCGCGCGACTCCTGGATGCCGAAGTTCGGCGATGCGATGTCCAGATGCACGTTCGCGGCATGGCCCACCGGCGAAACATCGCCCGGCCCGTGCCAGGCAGTACGGACCGCGAACCACTCGCACAGGGCCGCGACTTTGCGCGCTTGCGTCAGCCCGCCGATCTGCGAAATGTGGATGCGGATGAAGTCGATCAAGCGATTCGAGATCAACGGTAAGTACTCGTTCGGATTGTTGAACAACTCGCCCATCGCGATGGGGCAGGACGTGAGCGCGCGCAGTTTCTCGAAGTAACCGACATCCTCGGGGCTGAACGGATCTTCCACAAAGTACGGGCGAAAGCGTTCCAAATCGCGGCAGAGCTGGATCGCCAGGATCGGCGGCACGCGTTCGTGAACGTCGTGCAGGAACTCCACATCATCGCCCATCGCGCGGCGCATGTGTTCAAACAGGCGTGGCACGATGCGGACGTAGGGCCCCGGCTCCCACAAACCGCCGCGGCGATTGACCGGCACGTCCGCCGGCGCCTGCGCCTGACCACCGACGCCATAGGTTCCGGTCATACCGGGCACCGCAACCTGAATGCGGATGTGCCGATAGCCGCGCTCACGGGCGCGGCGGGCGGCGGTTTCGACTTCCTGGAATGTTCGGCCATTGGTGTGCGCGTAGGTATCGACGGCATCGCGACATTTGCCGCCGAAGAGTTGATAGACGGGCAGGTTGGCGCGTTTGCCGACGATGTCCCATAAGGCCATATCGACGCCGGACAGCGCGTTGCCCAGGGCCGGGCCGTTGCGCCAGTAGGAGCTGACGAAGGACGATTGAAAGATGTCCTCGATTTGCAGCGGATCCTTGCCGATGAGGAATGGCTTGAGGTAGCGATCGATCGCCGTCTCGACGACGCGAGCCCGCTGCGTGAAAGTCGCACAACCCAAACCGTAGAGCCCTGGTTCGTTCGTTTGCACCTTGACCACGATGAGGCGAATGTTCGCTGGTTGCGTGAGGATCGTCCGCACGTCGGTGATGCGCAACGGCGGCAGGCGGCGCCCCTGAGCGGCGGCGTTTGGGCCGTTGCGCGAGAACACCCCCTGCTCTGCGGCGGCCAGCATCGGTAATCCCGCGGCACTGAACGTGGCCGACGACATGCGCACAAATTCCCGGCGGTCCATGGTGGTCCCTCGTGAAGTTTAGCCGCTCGCCTTTGGCGAGCGGGGTTTTCGCACCAAACAGGATCGACCCGATTGTACCAGGAACCGTCAACGCGACAACTGAAATGGAACCGAGTTCTCGTAGAGAAGGATGTTCAGAGCCAGGCTGGCGTTAAAGATTCGCCCCGGTGTCCATTGCGCGGGCCAATGACCGTCCTTCGTCTGTTCGCTTTGCAGGTAATCAAAGAGCGCGGTCCGGTATTTCGCCCAGATGAGATGCTGGGGAATCTTCTTATCCGGGAAAAGGGCGCGCGTCGCCTTTTCATCCAGGTGATAGACGACCTTGCTGAAGTAATAGTGCGGCAAGAAATCGGGATAGCGTTTCAGGTCCGTGACGTTCAAGGGGTTCGCCCCCGCGCAGAACTTCAGCCAGCGCCGTTGCGTCTCATCTTGCGGGCCGTTGCCTGAATAGGCGGCCAGCGCCATGGCGGTGATGGTGGGGCGCTCCCCGCCCACGAGCGGTCTCTTACTTTCTGGCCCTGCACTATAGACGATGCCGCCCTTCGGGGTGGTGCAACCTTGCAGGTACGTGTACGCCCGCCGGAGCGTTTCCGTCGGAACGGGGATGCCGGCGTTGCGCGCGTCGATCAAGCCTTGCAAGACGAGCATCGTGGCTACGTTTTCGGTCGCGTTGTGTCCTTCGATGGTCGAGGTGTAAAACCATCCGCCGGTGGCTGCTTGTCCTTTGACGGAAAAGGCGACCCCGTTGCGCAAGAGATCGCGCAGGGCCGTGCGTTCTTTTTTGTCCTCCGTCTCGCCGTAGAGCTTGGCGAGGAACGACATCGCCACGCCGTGCTGCGGCATGTAGCAGAACGAGCTGCCCGGGCCGTTGGGATCATTTCCGAGTAGGCCGCGGTGGCGGGCGTCTTTGGGTCGCTGGGCGAGGAACCAGAAGAACGCCTGGCGTAGATGCGGCGCGTATTTCCCGGTGCTGAGCGTGTGCCCGTCCGCCATCAGGGCCATGCCGGCGAAGGCGGTGGTCGCGGTCGCAAAGCCGTTGTTGTCCTTTGACCAGCTACCGTCCGCCTCCTGTTGTTGGACGAGCCAGTGCAACGCCTTGTCGATCATGGGGCGATACTTGTCCGCCCTGGCGCCCTGAGCGCGAACCAGCGGCGCGCAAGTCAGGCACAGGAACAAGGTGAACAGCATCCGCATGGCAACACCTGCCCAGGCATCGGAGGAACCGTCGATTATAGAACGAACGGGCCGACCACGGCCAACCCGTGGCGATTCTTTGGCTATTGAGAATCAACCCCGCGCCAGGTAGACTGTAACATGAAGCCGGTGGTGCCGATACGTTGAATTCGGGAGCCATTCATGCTGGACGAGCAAATCGAGGAACGCCTGGACGGGCTTGAGAAAAAGCTGGAGGACCTTTCCGCCAGAGTGGAGGAAATCAGCCAGGAGCGCGAGGAGGTGCTGCCGCTGATTCCGGAGGCGGAATACGACTTTGTGCCGTCAGTGCCGGACAAGGTGATTGCCCGCGGCGTTGCAAAATTCGCGGGTTTCGTCGAGGCGCCAAAGGACCTCGGCCTTTCTGCCAGTGAATGGGCCCTGATTTCCAGCGACGAGGAATCCGGTGATTAACTCATCCTGGTACGATATCGTCAACGATCCGTCGTTGCTGCAAGGCGTCATTCCGATATGACCTCGCGGCCGCCAAACCTGTGGAACAACATGAGCCGATCTGACAATCCCTTGCGCCGGTTGCCGTCGGTGACGCAGATTCTGGACACCGATGCGATCAAAGAATTGCAGACGCGCCACGCGCATGACCTGATCGTTGACGCCATCCGCGCGGAACTCCAGGTTATTCGCGTTAAGGTCCTTGACGGCGAATCCCGCAACGGAGCCCCTGGCGCCGAGGCAATCGCCCTGCGCGTGCAGAATCGCCTTCGCGTTGATCTTCAACCGCGCTTGCGCAGCGTCATCAACGCCACCGGCATCGTCCTGCACACCAACCTGGGCCGCGCCCCCATCGCCGAGGAAGCGGCAAAAGCCGCCTACGACGCGGCGCGCGGCTACCTCAATCTCGAACTCGATCTCGACACGGGCAAACGTTCCAGTCGCCAGGACCCAATCCGTGAATGGATCACGCGCCTCACCGGCGCGGAATCCGCAACCGTCGTCAACAACAACGCGGCGGCAACCGTCATCGCCCTGCGCACGCTCACCCTCACCCCCGGCCCCTCTCCCGGAGGGAGAGGGGAGGTGATCGTGTCACGCGGCCAGCTTATCGAAATTGGCGGCAGCTTCCGTATCCCGGAGATCATGGCCGTGTCCGGCGCCACGCTGCGTGAAGTCGGCGCCACCAACATCACGCGCTTGAGCGATTACGAAAAGGCGATCGGTCCCCAAACCGCCGCCCTCATGCAAATCCACACCAGCAACTATCGCATCGCCGGCTTCACCCAGTCGGTCACGACCGAGGAACTCGTCACGCTCGGCAAAAAGCACAACCTGCCCGTGATCGACGACATCGGCTCCGGCGCCCTGCTCGACTTCAACCGCTTCGGCTTCACCGGCGAACCGATCGCGCGGGCCAGCGTCGCCGCCGGCGCCGATCTCGTCCTCTTCAGCGGCGACAAGTTGCTTGGTGGCCCGCAGGCGGGCATCCTCGCCGGAAGGAAGGAACTCATCCAGCGCATCGAGAAGGATCCGCTCATGCGCGCCTTCCGTTGCGACAAGATGACGCTCGCCGCGCTCGAAGCGACCTTACGCATCTATCTCAACGAGGACGCCGCTCTGCGCGACATTCCCGTACTACGGTTATTGAGCATGACGAGTGAAGAATTGAAAACGCGCGCCGAGGACCTCGCTTCCCGGTTGACGGCTCTTGGGAGTCTGGAATCGGTCGCGATGGCCGAGGATGTCGCCTATGTCGGCGGCGGGTCGCTGCCCGATCAGACGATGCGGACCTGGATCGTCGAGGTCAAACCACAGACCTTGAGCGACGCCGAATTCGCCCAGCGCCTGCGGCTCGGCGCCCCGGCCGTGATGGCAAGGGTTCGCGACGGCAAAATCGTGTTCGACGTCCGCACGATCTTCCCCGACCAGATCGATTCGCTGGTGCAAGCCGTCAAATTGTGCGGCATGTGCGGAATGCCCGCAAATCCTTGACGCCCGGGCGCGAAGTCCTGGCACATCCGTTCAAATCGCTGCGCACGCGCGGCCGATCCTCAAGTAGGTCAGGCTTTCCAGCCTGACTTTTTCGACGATTCGTGTCAGCCTGGAAACGCTGACCTATGTGGCGAAAGGACTCGCAGCATGGCCACCTTCTACGTGCTTCCCTCTCGTCATTTACTCGGCCAGCGTTTCGGTGAAATGTTGTCATCGCTATTTCCTGGCACAGATTTTACCCAATGGGAATGGCCTGACCTGGCCGAGGCGCTCGCCGCGATTGTGCAGGAGCAGGCGGACGCCCATCTGATCTATCACGAAGAGCTGGACGACACGTTGAGCGTCAAGGACGCCCTGATGCGCGATTTCGGCGCCGGCATCGACGACGAGATCATCGAAATCCATTTCGGCGCCGGCCTGATGCAGTTCTTCCACCAGCGCTGGGCCGCGGAATCGCTACCCCGAGCGGCGTGAGGGTAGCCCCGACCGCAACAGGGACTCTACCTCGGCGGCGACTCCAGAGCGGTCCAACCAAAGGGATTCGCTACCACGGCAGCCGATCCAGATTCACGTTACCCCCGCTCAGCACCACGCCGACCTGCTTCAGGCCCGGGAGGTCCCGAAACGCGGGCGTCAACACGGCGGCGACGGCGACGGCGCTGCTCGGTTCGATCAGCAACTTGGCGCGCTCCCAGGTCAAGCGCATTGCGGCGACGATTTCGTCCTCGCGCACCGTAATGACCGCCTCCACCAGATCGCGAACGACCGGCCAGGTCAGATCGCCCATGCTGGTTAGCAATCCATCGGCGATCGTTTTCGGATCGGTCTGCGGTACAAACTCCTTCCGCGCAAACGAGCGGGCGGCGTCGTCGGCGTTCAACGGCTCGGCCGCGAAGAGGCGGATTGTCGGCTTGAGCGCCTTGGCGGCCAACGTGACGCCAGCCATCAGGCCGCCGCCGCCGATTGGGGCGATGATCGCGTCGAGTTCGGGCAGGTCGGCGAGCATTTCCAGGGCGACGGTCCCCTGGCCGGCGATCACGTCGGGATGATTGAATGGCGGGATCAGGATCGCACCGGTTTGCGCCTGCACCCGGGCGACGGTCACCTCGCGCGCGATCAAGGTTGGCTCGCACTCGATCACGTTGGCGCCATAACCCTCGACGGCCTTGCGTTTCACGGGTGTGGCATTGCTCGGCATCACAATGTGCGCCGGGATGCCGCGCTGCTTCGCCGCCAGCGCCAGCGCCTGCGCGTGATTCCCCGAGCTATGCGTGACCACGCCGCGGGCGGCATCGGCGTCGCTCAGCTTCATCACGGCATTGCAGGCGCCGCGGAACTTGAACGCCCCGACCCTTTGCCATTGCTCGCACTTGAAGTAGAGACTTCGCCCAGCCAGCTGATCCAGCGTCGCGCAGGTGAAGGTGGGTGTGCGATGCGCGATGCCCTCGATGCGCCGGGCGGCGGCCTTCACGTCGTCGAGGGTGATGGCGTAGGTTTGCATTCGGATTCTCCTTGGCGGTTGTTGTATGCGACGAACCGTAATCGGGAAATCCAGCGCACCTTCGCGCTCGCCCACGGCGAACGGCTAAACTGGGCAATGCGTCCGACGGCAACCGCACCGATTTGCACGGAAACCTAAACTTTGACGCGCCGTTCTTCCGATGCAAAGTTGGCGTCCCATCCCGTGTCGTCGGCTGGGGGAATCGGTTCCATGGAACTACAACGTTTCGGTCTCAAGCGCCGGCCTTTCCCGCCGACGCCGGATACCAGCCTTTACTATCCTTCCTCACTCCACGAGGCGGCGCTGACCGCGCTGGGCCGGGGGCTGGAAGATGGGGAAAGCTTCGTCCTGCTCACGGGGGATGCCGGCCTCGGGAAAACGCTGCTCGCCTACGCACTCCTGGAACGTCTGGGCGACCAAACCGCCAGCGCGTTTCTTACTAACAGTCACTTTCCAGATCGGTCCTCGCTCCTGCAAGCGATCCTCTACGATCTCGGCTTGCCCCATGACGACGCCCGGGAGCAAACGCTTCGGCTGCGCTTGACCGATCAACTGCTCAAGAATTGCGCCGCCCAGCGACGCACGATCGTCGTGATCGATGAAGCCCATCACCTGAGCGTGGACCTGCTGGAAGAACTTCGGCTCCTGGCCAATCTGGAAGCGGGCAGTGACAAGGCGGTGCAGTTCGTGTTGTGCGCGCAGCCGGATATCGCACGGGCGCTCAAGCAACCCGAGATGAGCGGGCTCCAACAACGCATTGCGGTGCGCTCGGCCCTGGGTCCTTTGCCGGTGGAAGAGGCTTGCGACTATTTGCTGCATCATTTGCGGTGCGCGGGCGCGAAGGCCGAAAAGGTCTTCGATGACACGGCGCTGGAGGTAATTGCGCGCGGAGCGCAAGGTATCCCGCGCTGCCTGAATCAAGCCGCCCAT
This sequence comes from Planctomycetota bacterium, assembly GCA_016191165.1. Taxonomy (GTDB): domain Bacteria; phylum Planctomycetota; class Planctomycetia; order Gemmatales; family Gemmataceae; genus SIAQ01. Next base: position 23,207 of record JACPPF010000091.1, on the reverse strand, counting down.
CAAGCCCTGGTGCTGGCGGAGGAAGGCGAATTGCCGAAGGTCGATGCCGAAGCAGCACTGGAAGCGCTATCGATGCTCGGCATGAGCTCGGGCGAGGAAGAAGCTTCGGAAGCGGCGACGGACCACCCGAAAATCCAGAGTTTCCTGCGGACGGCGTAATATCGCCCTGGTCCGAGCCTGAGCGCGTGCAATGGGCATGGGGCGATCCGAGTGCCAGTCGTTTACTGGCGCTCACGCTTGGACGGCGACATCAAACGGAACGAAGGTACCAAATCCATGGGCAGGATGCTCGATACTTTGAAGTTCGGCGAAGGCCGGCGGGCGCCGTTGACAATGGACAAACCAGTCGATGCAACCCCCGTGCAGGATTGCGTCGTCGATTGGGAGATCGGCGCGGAAGTTCCGTTCGTCGAGGTCGGCGGCCCGGGCAAAAAAGTCGAGCTTTCGCCGGGCTTGCAGGTCCATCCGCCTCAACCGGCGTCGCGCCCGCCCCACCTGCCGGGCGAGATCAAGATTCCCGCCGCGGCGAAATCGACGGGCGTGTATCTCACCGAGCCCAGGCCATTGACTGCGGCGTTCGAACCGTGGCCCGCGCCGGCGCCGGCATTGCTGACCATTCCTTCTGACGTGGTCGCGTGCCATCAGCCCGACCACCCCGCCAGCAAACAATACGCGGACCTTCTCGGCGCGATGCTCGAAAGTCTCAAAGCCAATACTCCCGTTGCGCTACTGCTCTCGGGCTTGAGGCCCAACGTTGGCACGGGCACGGTGCTGCTGAACCTGGCCGCCACCGCGGCTCTGCGCCAAAAATCGCGCGTGGCGGTCGTTGACCTTCGCGGCAGTCTCGCGGAGCGCCTGAGTTGCCCCGCGTCGTCCGGACTCGCCGAGGTCCTTGCCGGCACGCTCGCGCTGGACCAGGCCATCATGCCGATGGGGATTCCTTCGTTGAATTTTCTTGGCCGAGGGAAATCAGCGATCACGCCAGGCAAAGAAGTCCTCGCGTGGATCCTTGGCTGCCTCCGAGCACGCCATGATGTGATCTTCGTTCATGGGCCCACTGCGGATGCCATGCCCTTGCTTGGCGCGTGCGCCTCGCAGTTAGACGCGGCGTATCTCGTTCTGCCCCACGGTGAACCAGCGGCGGCAAGTCACGGAATCGCCGGCGCCATCAACGGGATGGGCGGACGACTGGGCGGGTTGATCCATACGCATTTTGAATGATGATGCCCGCGTCCCTCGCGGCCTGGCATTTTCCTCGCGCCCTACGAATGCCCGCCCGCCCGCGGCGATTGTCGTCATTTCTTCGTTTGCAATTCCTTTACGAGTTCCGCGACCAGAGTCGGATCCTGACGCTGGGCCAGGTTGTCGATGCGCGACTGCGGAACCTCGAGCGTGTGCATCACCTTGATGGCTGCTTGCCAGGCTTTTTCTTTCTTCTTGCCCTCCGCCAGGTACAATTCCCCCACGAGTTCCGCCAGGCGATCCAGCGAGATCGTGTCGAGGTTGTCGTAATATCGCTTGATGATTTTCTGTTGATTGGCGGTGTAGTCGCGCTTGGGTTTGGCATCGCTCATGGAAATAACCGGAAGCCCGCAGGTGAGCGCAGCGAACCTGCGGGATGTGAAACACGATCCCGCAGGTTCGCTGCGCTCACCTGCGGGCTTCAAGGATTACACCATGCGAGCCGTCGTGCAACGCGTCGCCCGGGCGAGCGTCATCATCGCCGGCGAAAAAGTCGGCGCCATCGACACGGGGCTGGCCGTCTTGGTCGGCGTCACGCACGACGACACGCCGGAGCGGGCCCAGTGGCTTGCCGAGAAGATCGCCGGCCTGCGCATCTTCAACGATGCCGAGGGCAAGATGAATCGCGACGTCGTGGAGGTCAACGGCTCGATGCTGATCGTCAGTCAGTTTACACTCTATGGCGATTGCCGCAAAGGGAAGCGCCCCAGCTTCATCGACGCCGCGCCGCCGGCGCAGGCGATTCCTTTGTATGAAGCATTCATCAACGGCGTCAAGTCCCTGGGCATTCCGGTTGCGACGGGGCGGTTCGGCGCGGACATGCAAGTGGAGTTGGTGAATGATGGACCGGTGACGCTGATTGTGGAAAGCAAATGACGTACACGTTTAGCGCCCGCAGTATCCCACGCGCTCGCTAAACGTAAACGCCAAAATGACCTTTGCCGATGCCTTGAATAGTTGGTAGTCTTATCACGTCATTTGCAAACACCACGATGAAGGACACATCATGGCCAAAGAACGATGGGCGTCACGCGTCGGCCTGGTCCTGGCGATGGCAGGCAACGCAGTCGGCCTGGGTAATTTTTTGCGCTTTCCCGCCCAGGCCGCCAAAAACGGCGGCGGGGCTTTTCTCATCCCGTACCTCGTCGCGCTCGTGGTTCTTGGCTTGCCGTTGATCTGGGTCGAATGGGCCATGGGCCGCTTCGGCGGGCAGAAGGGGCATCACTCCACGCCGGGCATCTTTCAGTCGTTCAGCAAAAACCCGCTCTGGAAATACTTCGGCGTCATGGGCCTTTGGTCCTGCCTGGTTATCGCGGCTTTCTACCTGTACATCGAAACCTGGACCCTGGCCTACGCCGGCTACTCGCTCGTCGGCGGGTTCACCGGCGAGAAGGCGACCAATCCTGGAGAATTCTTCGGCTCCCTTACCGGTGAACGCGACTATCACCTCTTCGCCTTTAGCTGGTGGGGCATGATTCTGTTCATGCTTTGCATTTCGCTCAACGTCTATATTTTGTCGCGCGGTTTGGCCAAGGGGATCGAGATCGTCTCCAAGATCGGCATGCCGTTGCTGATTATTTTCGCCGCCATCTTGGCCGTGCGCGGCATTTTCATCACGCCCGATCCGGACGACCCGCAAGGCGCCGTGCAGCCGGCGCTGGATGGCCTGAATTTCATCTGGGAACCTCGTTTTGAATCGCTCAAGGATCCCTCCGTTTGGCTTGCCGCGGCGGGACAGATCTTTTTCACGCTATCGATCGGCATGGGCTCGATCCATTGCTATGCCTCCTATCTACGCGAAACCGATGATGTCGCCTTGACCGGCGCAACCGCCGGCTGGACGAACGAATTCTGCGAAGTCATCCTTGGCGGCACCATCCTGATCCCCATTGCCGTTGCCTACCTCGGCTTGCCGGAAGTGGTCAATCGAACCGAAGGCGGTTCCGGTTTTTCGCTCGGCTTCATGGTGTTCCCGACGTTGTTCAACAAATGGGGCGCCTTCGCGCCGGTGGCGGGGTTCATGTGGTTCGGACTGCTTTTTTTCGCGGCCATCACGAGTTCACTGGCGATGGGTCAGCCCCTCATGGGCTTTTTGCAAGAGGAGTTTGGCCTCAACCGTGACAAGGCCGCCCTGGCATTTGGCCTGTGCCTTCTGCCGCTGGCGTTACCCGTCGCGTTGATGCATGGCAACACGTTCTTTGACGAGTTCGACTTCTGGGCGGGCACGTTCATGCTCGTGGTTTTCGCGCTGGGGGAGGCGATCCTGTTCGCGTGGGTTTTCGGCATGGACCTTGGCTGGAAGGAGATGACCAACGGCGCGGAACTGGCGATTCCACGAATCTTCTTCTTCATCATCAAATACGTCACGCCCGTATTCCTGCTCGTGATCTTGCTTGGCTTCACGTTCTTACCGAAGAGTGGGTGGAATGCCTACGTCGAAGCGTTCACGAACGGCACGCCCGCGCCGGCGTGGGAATGGTCGGGCGACGGCATGATCGGCAAGCTGTTGCACGTCGATGTCGAAGAAACCCGGGAGAGCAAGCTGAAGAATTTCCAGAGCAAATTGACCAACGTCGCGCTCAACGCGACGGACCGGGAGAAGCGTGTCGCGGACCTCAACAAGAGAATCGCCGACCTCGACACGCAAAGCAACCTGCGCGACTACGAGCGCGATGCCAAGAAATTGACGCTGAACGCCGAACGGAAGGGCCTGATTGACGCGGGCAAACTGACGCCATCGCAGCGCGACGCCCGGACGCAGGAATTGATCGCCGAACGGCGCCTGGCGGAGGAGTTTTACGAACGCTTGCCGATGTGGCGCGACCTGGATCGCCTGGTCATGGTCGGCGCCTATGCGTTCTTCTCGATCCTGGTGTTTGTCGCCTGGAGGAAGCGCGCTTCGAAAGGACACTCTCCATGAACACGTCGGCCCTGATCTTCATGCTGGTGGTATGGTCTGTCATTCTGGTCATGACGGGTTACTGCTTCTTCAAGCTGCTGACATCCGCGCGCCCGCTGAGCGGGCCTGAGGAGCCGTCGGGGCCGACCGATGTCCAGCCGGGTGACCCCGGCATCACCGATCGGCCCGTTTAGCCGCTCGCCTGTGGCGTGCGGCTAAACCTTCGCGCTCGCCAGAGGCGAGCGGCTAAACCGAATTCACCCTTTGCCGGAGCCCGCATGTTCTGGAACCGCATCTTCGCGACCAAGACGCTGGAAATGCTCGATGAGGAGGCCAAGGGGGAGAACCGCCTGCGCCGCGTGCTGGGTCCGGTCGGGCTGACGTCGCTAGGCGTCGGGGCGATCATCGGCGCGGGCATCTTCGTGATGACGGGCGAAGTCGCCGCCAACGACGCGGGGCCGAGCGTGTTGCTGTCCTACGTCGTGGCCGCCATCGCCTGCGTGCTGGCAGCGTTCTGTTACTCCGAATTCGCCGCCATGGCGCCGGTCGCGGGCAGCGCATACACCTACGCCTATTCGACGCTGGGCGAGATTATCGCCTGGATCATCGGCTGGGATTTGATTCTCGAATATTCGATGGCTGGCGCCGTCGTCGCCGCGGTGTGGGCGAAGTATCTGAACAAGTTGCTGGAGGTGCTCCACATTCCGCAAGTGCCCGCCGCCTGGTGCAATGAACCTTTCACGACCCCTGGCGGCATCATGAATCTGCCCGGCGCGCTGATCTTGATTGCCTGCACGACCATCCTGGTGATCGGCATTCGCGAGAGCGCCGCCTCCAACACCGCGCTCGTGCTGGTGAAACTTGGCGTGGTGGTCTTTGTTATCGTCGTCGGCGTGGCCTATGTCGATCCGGCGAACTGGTACGATATACCGACCGAGGCACGCCGCACTCCCGAGCAGATACTTCTTGACAAGGCCGTCACCGACTACTCAAAAAAACACGCCGTTGATGGCAGCACACTCACCAAACACGCGAACGCCTTGCTCTTCACTCGCCTGGCAGAGAAACATCAGGACGCGGCCGACGCCAAGAGCGCAAAATTCTGGAAGGCGCTGCATCATAAATACATCAACGACGTCCCCGCTGCCAAGGAGGACGTCGCGGCGGCCGAGGCGGTTCTGCATGAAGCCAAGAACAAGGAACTCATCGACGAAATGAACGTCGAGAAGTGGGGCATGATCGCCGAGCTGGGCCTGAACGCGACACTCAAGAAGGTCGATGAACGGACCAGCAACAACTTCATGCCCTACGGCATCTCGGGCGTCATGCTTGGCGCGGCCCTCGTGTTTTTCGCTTTCATCGGCTTCGATTCAATCTCGACGCATTCCGAAGAGGCGATCAAACCGCAACGCGACGTGCCGATCGGCATCCTGGCGTCGCTGGTGATTTGCACGCTCTTGTATCTGGGCGTGTCCGCGGTCATCACGGGGATGGTTCCGTATCCCGAAATCGACACGCACGCCGCCATCGCGTCGGCGTTTACCGATCAGGCCAAGGCAACGGATAGCTGGGTGCTGCGGGCCTCGGGCGGCCTGATTGCCGCGGGCGCGCTGGCGGGTTTGACGAGCGTCCTGTTGATCACATTCTTGAGTCAGGCCCGCATCTTCCTCGCGATGGCACGCGATGGCCTGATGCCTCACGCTATCTTTGGCGCGGTTCACGACAAATTTCGCACGCCGCACATCTCGACCATGCTCACCGGCTCGGCGATGGCCCTGGTCGCCGCCTTCACGCCGATTGCCGATCTGGAAAAGATGGTCAACATCGGTACGCTGTTCGCGTTCACCGTGGTCTGCGCCGCCGTCTTGATTCTTCGCATCAAGCGACCGGACGCCAATCGGCCGTTCAAATGTCCTGCCGTTCACATCGTCGCGCCGCTGGGCATTGCCGTCAACGTCCTGCTCATGCTCTTCCTGCCCGTGATGACGTGGGTGCGCCTTTTCGCCTGGCTCGCGCTGGGGATGTGTATTTACTTCGGCTTCGGCTACCACTACAGCGTCATGCGCGAAGCTCGGCCCCAGGACTGACCTTTCCCCATTTAGCGCCCGCGCGACACCGCGCGGGATCCGACCCAATACGAGTAGTCACAACTGACCTCGCGTTTCACAGTTTTCCCGCGTAAAGTGGAGGAAATGACGGGATCCCGCAGGTTCGCTGCGCTCACGATCGGGCTTGAGTAATTCCATGCAACCGACCCTTTTCCAGCCTTATGAAATCGCCACCTCGGTCGAGACGAGCTTCGCCGAGATCGTCTTCGACCGCCCGCTCGATCACGCCTACACCTATGCCGTGCCTGGCTCGCTGCTCGACCAGATCGGCGTCGGCAAGCGCGTGCTAGCGCCGTTTGGGCGCGGCGATCGCCAGACGATCGGCTTCTGCGTCGGCGTGGCTTACGCGAAGCCCGAGCGCAAAGTCAAATCGATCCTCCAGGTGCTTGATGATGAATCGTTGCTGACCGAACACCTGCTCAAGTTGACGCGCTGGATGGCGGATTATTACCTCTGCGGCTGGGGCCAGGTGCTCAACGCGGTTGTCCCGGCCGGCGTCAAGAAACTGGCGGGCACAAAACAAGTTCCCTTGCTGGAATTGGTTCCAGAATCCCAACTTCCCATTCCGTTGCCGCATCTCTCGCCCAAGCAGAAGCGAGTTTTCGAGTATCTGCAAACGCATCCGACGCCGGTCGAACTTCGCCAGGTGACGGCCGAAACCGGGTGCGGCGCGGCCCCGATCGAGGCGCTGGTGGAAAAGGGCTTGGCCCGTCGCAAGGCCGGGCGCGTCGAGACCGCGACCACGATCTCGCAACCGTTTAGCCGCTCGCCTCTGGCGAGCGCGAATCCAAACGATCCCACGGAACCCCCGTTCGCCCAAGGCGAACGGCAACACGGCGGCGCAATCGAATTGACCGCCGATCAAGCCGCCGCCTGGGCCAAGATCGAGCCGATCCTACAAGCCGGGGGTTTTCATCCCTTTCTCCTGCACGGCATCACTGGCAGCGGCAAGACGGAGCTCTATCTCCGCGCCATCGAGGAAGTCGTTCGTCAGGGCAAGGAAGCTCTCGTCCTCGTGCCCGAGATCAGCTTGACGCCGCAAACGATTGCCGCCTTCAAGGGCCGCTGCCAGAATATCGCGATCTTGCACAGCCATTTGCACACCGCGGAGCGGGGCAACCACTGGCGGCGCATCGCGCGCGGCGAAGTGCAGGTCATCATCGGCGCCCGCAGCGCCGTCTTGGCGCCCACGAAAAACCTCGGCCTGATCGTCATCGACGAGGAACACGAGACCAGCTTCAAGCAGGAGAAGACGCCGCGCTATCATGGCCGCGATGTTGCCGTCATGCGCGCACGCCTGGAGAACATCCCGATCATCCTGGGCTCGGCGACCCCGTCGCTGGAAAGCTGGCACAATGCCCTGCGCGGACAGTACACGCTGCTAACACTGCCCAAACGGGTCATGGATCGACCGCTGCCCGTGGTGAAACTGATCGATCTCAGGCACGATCGCCATGCCGACAAGAAGCCGCACGGCATCAGTCCCACGCTTGAACGCGCCATGAAACACGCCCTTGACATTGGCGGGCAGGTGATGCTGCTACTGAACCGCCGCGGGTTCTCGACCTATCTGCACTGCCCGGCGTGTGGGCACGTCGAACAGTGCAAGTTTTGCGATCTGTCGATGACCTACCACAAGGAACGGCACGTCACGATGTGCCACTACTGCGGCTTCGAGCAAAAGCCGCCCGACAAATGTCCGGTGTGCGGCGCGGGGCAGGTGCTCTATCAGGGCATGGGTACGGAGAAACTGCAAGCGGAAATCGAGCGGAAATTTCCGCACAAGGCGGTCGAACGCATGGATAGCGATACGATGAAGCGTCCTGGCAGCCATCAGAAAGTGCTCGAGGCGTTTCGCCGCGGCGAGATCCAGATCTTGCTGGGAACGCAGATGATCGCCAAGGGGCTCGATTTTCCGAATGTCACGCTGGTCGGCGTCGTCAACGCGGACGTGGGATTGCACCATGCCGACTTCCGTGCTTCGGAGCGGACGTTTCAGCTTTTGGCCCAGGTCGCCGGTCGCACGGGCCGCGGCGATCAGGCGGGCTTCGTTTACATTCAGACCTGGCAACCCGAACATCCCGCGATCATCCTCGCCGCCCAGCACGACTACCTCACGTTCGCCCATGAAGAGATGCAGCAGCGCAAGGCACACAACTATCCGCCAATCCAGCGCATGGCGAGGCTCATCGTGCGGTCCAAAGACGAGAAGGCGGGCAACGATTATGCCGATCGCCTCGCCGACGGCTTTCGCCTTGAACTTGAGCGCCACGCCGGCCAACCTCTCCCTCCGGGAGAAGGGTCGGGGGCGAGAGCCGGCCTGCGTCTGCTCGGTCCCGCGGAAGCGCCGGTGTTTCGGCTCAAGGGCAACTTCCGCTTCCACTTCCAGATGCACAGCGCCAGCTCCAGCTTATTACACCAGGTCCTGCGCGCCGTGCTGCCAACCGTGCGATTGCCGAGCGGCGTTGAGTTGACGGTGGATATCGATCCGCAGGATATGCTGTAAGCAACAATACGTATTACGCATACGCCGCTTGCGGCGTAGCGTTCGCATGGCGATTTGCGAAAGCCAAGCCGCACGCGGAGGTGTCTTATTCAGCCGCCGAAGTAGCGCATTAGCTCCGCTCCCGGTGCGACATCAATCGGCTCTTGGCCCTTGCGGAAAAGCCTCGCCGGCGCGTCGTGAAGGTGGACGGTCGCGCCGTCGCACACCAGAACACCGGCCTCATAAAGCCCGACGACGGGAGTGTCGTTCACCTCGTGGAATTCGCGCAGGCGGTCGTCGCGGGTTTCGCCGAAATGTTCGATGAGCGTGTCGCCCGCCTTGATCCAGTTGTGACCGGCGTAATAGTGGGCGTTGATCTGAAACGGCACCAGGCCGAGCGCCTTGAAGGTCGGCGGCTGGACGATCGGCATGTCATTGGTGGTCATGATCGTGGGACAGGCGACGTTCGATCCGGCACTGACGCCGACGTAGGGCACTCCCGCCGCGACGCGCTCCCGGATCGGTTCGAGTAGCCCCTGCTGATAAAGTGCGGTGAGCAGACGAAACGTATTGCCCCCGCCGACGTAGATCGCCTCGGCAGCCTGCACGGCGGCGACCGGGTCGGCGCAGCGGTGGATACCGATGAGTTCGTAGTCGGCATTCAGGCCGCGCTCGATCATGGTCTGCGCGTATTTCTCGTGATCGGCCAGGGCGTATGGGATGAAAAGGATACGCTGGATCGAGCCAAGATGGCTGCGAAGGTGTGCGCGCAAATTGCGAACCCTATCGTCCGTGCGAAAGCCGCCGCTGCCAAGGAGGATGCGCATCTTGGTTTGGTCTCCCGTTGGCCTGGTTCAAATCCATCGATTTTACGGTAACAAACAATCTGCGAGCCACCCGGCTTGTCCCGACAGTGAAACAAGGCGGATCGGGATGCACCGGCGGGACGAGCCCGGCGGCTCGCTGTGACCTTCACTTGAACCAAGCCCTCCCGTTTGCGGTCCGCAGACCGGCGGAACCCGGGCAGGGCGTTTGCCCAGTTCGCCCGGTTTGCTCAGGCCATTTTGCTGCGCGGTTGTGCCCCCCGGGCATTTCACTGATGTGGGCTTGATTGAAAGGTCGATCTTATTATAAACGGTCGGCTCCGGATCGTGAAAATCAAGAGGACTTGGACCATGCGACAACGAACATGGCTGGCGGCGATGTTGGGCATCCTGGCCGCGGCCGCGCCGGCGGCTGGGCAGGTGACGCAGGGGCAGGCCATAATCTTGCAAAGCGAAGTCGAGGTTCGCAGCGGGCCGAGCAAGCAGTTTTACCCGACGTCGAAGTTGCAGCGCAACGACCGCGTCTTCGTGCTGCGGGAATCCAAGGAGGCGCCGGGCTGGCTCGAAGTGATGCCGCCGACGGGTTCGTTTAGCTGGATCAGCGGGCGATCGGTTCGCTTCGCCAAGCAGGGGGATCGACTGGGCTTCGTGGACGCCGACCCGACCCGTCCGGTGTCGATTTTGCCGGGGAGCACGCTGGTCAATCAGGCGCCCAATCGCGAGAGCATGAAGTTGACCACCGGGACCATTGTCGTCGTAGTCGATCGGCCCTTGACGATCAACGGTGACACGTGGCTGCCGATTCAGCCGCATCCGAGCGAGGTGCGTTATATTCCGAAGGATTCCGTAAGCCCCACGCCGGTGGTCTCGACCACGAGTGGCCCGCCGTCCTGGAATCGCACGCCGGACGGCATGGGCGCCAACGCCGATCTTGCCAAGGCGGAGCAGGCGCTGCAAGCGGGCGATATCAATGGCGCGCGCCAGCTTTTTCAGCTGGTCGCCAACAACTCGACCGATCAAAACGCAAAGTACCTGGCCATGAACCGGCTGGCGACCCTGTCGCAGAGCCCGCTCACGCCGACGTCGGGGCAAAAGCCGGACCAGTCGCGCAGCGCTTTCACGCCAGGCGCGCTGGGCAACCTTCAACAATTGCAGGCGGCAGCCTGGACGACCTACGGCCGACTGCGCGATACCCGCATGACGCGCGAGGACAACCAGCCAATCTATTCCCTGGAGGACAACCAGGGACGCGTGCTGACCTACATCACGACGAATCCGGGCAAGTCGTTGAATTCCTACCTTGGGCGAACCATCGCGGTTTATGGCCCAACGATGTGGCGACCCGAAAGCGCGGTCCGTTTGCAATACGTGGTCGCGTCGCACGTCGCCGTGGCGGATGCCCAGCGCTGAGCCATCAGGGGAACCGACCATCCGCGGGCCACCGGTCTTGTCCTTGCGGTAAACCAGGCCGAATCGAGTTGCACCGCCGCGACAAACCCGGCGGCTCGCTTGGACCTTCACTTGAGCCAGGCCGACCTTTCCGACGCTGCGGCGCAAGCGAAGGTTGGCGGATCCTTCCGTGCGCCGCCGCCTGGCCTTGCCCGCGCCCTCAATGCCAGCGCTTCATGTTGTCAAGCACCTTCAGCACCTCGTTGCGATGTTTTTCAAAAAGTGCGAACGTCGCCAGGATGATCACGCCCAGCAGGATGCCGCAGGCCCACCAGATCCAGGTGTGATGCCGATCCACCGCGGCATGCCAGATTTGTGCGAACACGACGACAAGCAGCGCCAGGAAGCCCGACAAAAGAAAGGCGCGCACCCGGAATAGAATGCCAAGCATCATGCCGACAACCGCCAGCAGGGCCAGCGCGATCGGAAAGATCGGGTTTGCGCCCAGACCCTCCATGAACATTTCGATCGTCGATGAAAGGTAAATGCAAAGCAAGCCGCTGTAGCGCACCGACAGGCTGGGCCAAAAGCCGAGGCGATCGCGATTGACATGCTCCGCGACCAGAATGATCAGCCCCAGCGGAATCAACCAGAGTTGCGGCCGCTGCAAGAACGTCGTGGCGTCTTCATGGCCGAGCAAGACCCAGACGCCAAAGTTGATCCACAGTGCCGCGAAGACGCCATGGTTGGCGGAATCGCGCAGTTTCGCGAGCCAGCCGAAGAACACCCCGAGCAAGACCCAGCACAATGCCTCCATCGGATAATTGGCGGACATGCGCGCGAGGTAGGCCAGGAACGGCGTCAAACCCGGTATCGGCCCGGCCAGCGGTTGCAACACGTCGCTGAACATGACCAGCCGAAACGCCAACACCGGAACAAACGCCAGCACCATCGCACTGCGTTTGATCGGCGTCGCCAGGACCGGAAGGCCACGGCGTGTGAATAGATCTCCCAGCGCAATGCCAAGGAACGCCAGCACCATCACCGAAAGAAACCAGTATTGCCCGAGCACCGGCGGAATAAGCGCCGGTAAGTTCAATCGCAAATGCGCGAGAAGCGCCAGGGCGAGAAACTCCGTCAGATAAACATAAACAGAACGGCGCTCCCCTTCGATGCCATACGGGTCGGCTCCCGTTGCGAGCGCTGAGTGAAGAGCCAGCGCCGTCACGCCAAAGATCGCCAGGCTGCTGAAGATGCCCCATTCCAGCCGAAGCAGCGTTCTGCGCACTGCGGCGTCATAGAAAACGAACTCCTGTCCGAGCAAGCCCAGCAAGCACACCACGCTGACCACGCCCAGCATGGAGCCGAGCGCTTGCATCGGCGTCGTCCAGACCGTGGCGTTCAACCAGCGTGCCGGGCCGAGGCGAAGGGCCAGCGTTGCCAGGCCGAGTACACCCATCAAGGCGCCGGTACGCTGAAGCCAGATCGCGGGCATGTCGAGATCGATGCATCCCCAGCAGGCATTGACCATGCTGGCGAGCGCGAGCACCAGCGCCATCCAGATCGGCACGGCGCTGATGTGCCCATGAATTCTCGGCCACGGATGAATCAGCAGGTAAGCCGCCAGGGCGACGATCCCGCACCCGAGTGCGCCGGCCAGCCGATTCATCGCCGTCGTCTGGGTCAGTGCAAGCCAGGTTGACAAAATCCCGATCAACGCAACCGTGCCGAGCTGGAAATTCCAGAACCAACGGCCGTCGGACAGTTCCGACAACCCCCGCAATTTGGGTATGGCATGAATGAGCCGGGCCAGCACGACGATGAGGAGCACGTAGCCGGCCAACATCAGCGTTGCGAAGCGCAACCAGTCGGCGTTGGGCAGCGCCAGACCGTGCAGGCCAAGCCCGATTGCCAAAAGGCCACAGGTGTAGAATTGATGGCGCGTGAACCCGCGTGCCTGCGGGCGCAGAAATTCGAAGCCGACCGCCAGCGCCAACACGCCAAGGGCGATCCAGGCCAGCGTCATGCCAATGCGAATTTCCTCCCCCGCCAGATGCAAGCCATTGGATAGCACGACACCGACGGCGAGCAGGTGAATCCCCGCATTCAGGGCGAATTGCGGGAAGGATAGTGAATCATCGCGTTCGAGGTCAAAGCCCTTGCCGTGCAATTTGCGTTCGAGCATGGACCAGACGATGGCGGCGACGCCGAAGCTCAGGACCTGCGCGAGGATGCCGTAGCTGAGCCATTCATCGTTGCCCAGCATGGGCCCGCGCAGGTTGAAGCGGTGGGACGACCACGCGGAAAAAAGGAGCAGGCCGATGACATTGAAGAGCAACCCGGACGCGTAGACGAAAAACGACGCCCGTGCCCAGATCGCCAGGGCGCCCAGCAGGACACTGACGGCCAGCGTGTTCCCCACGGACCACGCCACTCTCCCGGGTTCGACCGACGCCGCGCGCAACAGGAGCGCCACGACCAGGCCGCCACACAGGGTCACCCAGACGCGCGCCGTCAGCGCCGGAAAACATTGCCGAACAAAGTCCGCCCAACGCGAACGGCGTTCAGCAGGCCAAAACCGCGGCCCGATGCCGATTTGCGTTTGCCCGGTCCAGGCGAGGATCAGCACCACCAAACCAAGCAACGTCCAGGTCAACGTCAGAACGTGATGGGCAACCCAGGCGCCACCGAATCCCATTTCCGCGCTGCCTGCGATGGCGATGCCAGCCATGAGCCCGAGCACGGTAAACACATGCACGATATGACGTGGGGCTACCAGCGCGAAATACCAAAGTGCCGCGGCCCCGTTCGTAACGAGCGCCAGCCAGCCGGCCCAGTCCGCGGACAGCGAGAGCCACTCCCCCGGCTGCGCTGGTTGCGGCGCGAAAGAGAGGGCGGCGATGAAATACAGGATTCCGATACCGGCCAGTCCCAGGCCGAGCTGGATCGGAAGATGCCGGAGCGCTCGCACGGAGTCGGTCATTGCCAGATGCCGTCGCAACCCGAGCCTCACGATCGACATGCCGCCGAGAATCGCCAGATCAAGCTGAATGACACGCAGCCAGCGACTGGGATTTTCCGCGTCGAAATGCAAAACTAAAATCGTACAGGCCGGCAGGAGTAACATCGTCGCAAACGACGCCCAGAGCTCCTTCTTGCGTTGATAGGCGAGCAGTCCGCTCGCGCACGCGGCCAATACGATCGACTCCGCGGACCAGACGGCCGGTTTCGTGCCGTCAAACAATGCCGCGCTGCCAAGAAACATCGCCAGCCCGCCGGGCAGGACGGCGTACCAAATGGATTCATGAAGGTCCTGGCTGCACGTCAGCCAGCTCGGCGCACGCTTCGGATCAAGGTAAAGTTGACTCGCCACCCAGCCGCACGCGAACACGCCGCTCAGGAACATCAAGGCGGAAAACCCCTGATCGCGAAAAAGCACTTCAACGCTGCACGCCGCCACGCCGACCGCGGCCATGCCCAGAAAGCCCAGCAAATGCAGCGGTACTGCCGCGCGGCGTTGCCAGTGCAGGAAGCACGAACCAAACGCCAGCAGCGCGAACGCCAGCCAACTCCACGGCGAGCCGACCGTTTGGGTCCAGGTGCGGCCATCGTCGCCGCTGCCGAACATGATCCACAGCAAAGCCGAGCCCAGAACGCCGGCAAAGAGGACAGCGCCCAGAAAACCAAGGAGCGACAGGAGCGTTGAATCCAGCAACGGCCTCGGTTCGCTCAATTCCAAAACACTGGCAACCCAGGTCCAGCCGATGGTCGCAAGCCAGATCGTTCCCGTGGCCAAAATAAGCGCGACCGGCGCGACCCATGCCTGATCGAAGGGCTGTTCCATTCGTTGCAAGGCGAGAAAGTAAGCGCCGACGCTCGTCGCGGTCAGCAACATTCCCGCGGCAAGCAGATAGTACGCCAGGCGTTCACGCAGCCCATGCCCGGCCAGCGTCGCGCTCAAAAGCGCAAGAGGAATCAACAGCGATGCCGGCCCGCCCATCGCTTGAAAAACGCCGCTCTCCGGTCCGCCCAGCGGTAGCCCGGACAACTTCGTCGCGGTGACGATCAGCGTGATGACCAGCACCGGCGCCAGCGCGGCGAACGCGAGAAGCCCCCGAATCGCGCGCGACGGCACGCGCTCGGCCTTTGCGCCAAGCAAACGGCGGTTCCAAAGCAACACGCCGCCCAGCGCATAGCACAACATCAAGCCCCAGCGCAGCGCGGACGCGCCGGCCAGATCGGCGTCAAACCATGTCCCCGAAGCCAGGGTCGGAAGCGCCAACGCCAGCAATGTGCAGCCAAGCAACGGCAAGGCAACCTCGCGTTGCCGAAAACGCAGCAACAAGACCCCCACGAGCGGCGCCAGCGGCAGCCACGCCCAGATCGAAAACGCCTGGGCCTGCCAGTCCGCCGGGAAAAGGCGCCAGCCATCGGCGGTCGGCGTCAATTCACGGCCAACGCTCCAGGAAACTACCGATAGACAAAGTACGTAGTAAACAACGAACACCCCACCGGTGATGACGCGATCCACTCCACAAAAGGTCGGCACCACAAGCCTCGCCAATCGGGGTCGCGACGATGCACCCAGCCGAATCACCTCCCAGAACAGACCAAGGGTCGCGAGCCCAAGCAGGTGGATTTGCACGCTATGTGGCTCGCGCCAGTGCCAACCCTGTATGGTAAGCCACGCGGCCGCGCCGAAGAACCAGACCAAACTCAGGGCAATCTGAAACCCCGCGAAGAGCAGAGGCAGCGATTCGAGAACCGCGATCATCAGCCACAACCCCGCCAGCCACGCGCTGGCCTGACACAGCGTCGCCCAGCTTGCTGCCTCGTCGAAAAGCTCGATGCCAATGACCCCGGCCGCCAGTCCCGTGGCGATCAGACCCGCGATTTCCAGCGGCACACGGAAGGAATCATTCAGCCGGGCCGGGCCAAGGCGCAAACCAACGCATGCGCCGAGGCAGATCGTCGCATGGGTCAGAAGAACCCAGAGCATGCGCTCCACCATTGGCAAATCCAGCGCGTAGCGACTTGCAAAGTAGATTGCCACCGCCAATGCCGTGGAACACGCGTAGGAGATTTCGGCCAGACGCCAGCGCAGGTTGGCGGCCCACCAGATCGCCGCGACCGAGCCGAACACCAGCGCGGCGATGCCCGGATCCGTGAACCAGAACGGGAAATTCAGGAGCAACGCCAGCCCCGTTGAGACCGCGCCGCCCGCGGCATAAAAGCGAGCGTCCAGGCCCCGATTCCTCCGCGCCAACCATTCCGCCAGCGCAACCTGGACCGCCAGCAGGCCGACCAACTTGAGGGCCGAGGCCGGGCTCTCGATCAATCTCAACGGATCGAAATCCCAACCGAAGATCGCCAGCGCGGCAAGGTAAACTTGCGCCGGACCATGCAGCACGGGCACGCGCAATACCCAGGCGGCGCTCAGCAGCGCTGCCAGGTTGATCGAGCCGGCGATTCCGCGATGGATCGGGTCGTCGATCGAAATCACGAAGCCGCCGAACATGACGACGATGCCGGTCAACCCCAGCGCGGTGCCGAGCGTGCGCCATAGGCCGGCGGTGTCGGTCTCCCCGGGATTCGCCTCAATCATCTCGGGGCTTGGGGAAGTCCTGAGCTTGCGGCGCGTCAAGATGCCGGAGAAAAGGATCGGCGTGCCCATCAACGTGAGTGCCGGCGCGAGCGGCACCAACAGTTGTGATAGATCGACGAAGCGCAGCGGGTAGCCAACCAAGAAGCCGAATACCGACCCGCATGCAAACGTCACGCTGCCCAGGGCGATGAGCATTGCGACGAGCCGGGCGATGCTCCACGACTTTGCATCGCTCAACCGCAGGAGCAGCCAGCCGAGAACGCTCGCCTGGGCCAGTGCAGGCAAGAGACTCAGGAGATACAGGAACGTCAATCTGCGGGAGTCATCGGCAAGCGCGAGCGGCGCCGCCAGTTGCGCCCCGGCCGGGACGAGCACCGCCAGCGCGACGGCCAGGGCACTGCCGGGGATTTCAAGCGGCGCTTGAATAAGGATGCGCGACGACCGAAGCAGTAGCCAGCCAAAGAGAGTCAGCGACGCTCCGCCGGTCGCATAGTAAAGCAACCCCGCGCTTTCCGTCTCGATCAACCCGGCCAGCACCAGGAAACTCAACGGCACGAGCAGTGTGGCAATCAATAGGAGCCCGCGGCTCGTCGATTCCAGCTTCCAGTGATGCAACGTGTAGAAACCCGCCGCGAAAAGTGCGCTGGTGATCGCCGCCAGGATGAGGAACGGGAAAAATTCGATTCCTTCCAGCGTCTTCCACAGGCTGATGACCAGCGCGATCGAGCAGCCGACGATCAGGGTGCCGCCGATCAACTCGCCCCAGAGGATGTTGCGTTCCTCCATGAATACGCCGATCCATTCAGCGAAACTGCGCCGCGGCGGTGGGGGCGCCGCCGGCGTTTCGATTGGCAAGGGCGGCAGGGACGGGACACCTGGGTTCACGGTTTCCAGCGCGGGGGCCGGCGCTGGTTCGGAGACAACCTCCGCTTCTTTGCCCAGGACACGATCGACCAGACCCGCGAGCTCGGGCGCCGCGGCAATCCAGTCAGGCCTTTTTTCGACAACCTCCGCGAGCGCGCCGGCTGTCGCTTGATCCTCAACTCGCAGTGCGAGGCGCAGGGACTCGAGCGCGGCCTGGGCCGCCCATGCCGACTCCGGGTGGCATTCAAGGACCATCTGGTAGGTCTCGCGCGCCCGGCTCATCAAACCCACCGCGTTTTGCAAACGTGCCGCGCCAGCGAGTGTCGCGGCGGACAGCGTCCGCAAGTCCTCGGGCGACAACGCTCGCAGCAGCGCAAGCGCCTTCTGTTTACGTTCCACGGTCAGCCCAACGCCAAGATCGACGCCCAGCCACGCCTCCAGTTGCGCGTTCGGCCCGGCCTCCGGTTCGCGAATCGGCTCCACCGTCCGCCGCGACGAGCGTGTCGGGAGCAATTCCCGCTGCCGCCGTTCGATGCCCTGATACACAGCCTCGGCCGTCTCCGTTGCCAATGTCCCGTCATCGCGCAGCCGCTGCACCATGCGCGCGGCCGCTTCGAGGTCGTTGAGTTCATGCGCGGATTTGCCATGCGGATCAAGGCCGCACCAGGGGCAACAGTTTTCGTCCGACCGAAATTCATCGCCACAGCCGACGCAGGCGCGAAAAAGGCGAGATCGCGAGCGCGGCGTCGCGTTCGCATGATCCCGCCCAAAAATGCCGGCCGCCATCAGCCAAAGCCCATGCCCGACGACGGCGATGATCGCCAGAAACAGGGCGAGGACGACCACGAAACAGACAAGGCCCGCGAGAATCTCCACGGCGTATCCCCCCGATCTGTAGCCATCGGACGATGGGTTCGTTGCAAGTTAGTTATTGCAAACTTTTTGCATTATAACGTGTTCGCGGGAGAAGAGACCGAAAAAACCAAAAAAAAAACTTCGCCCTGAACGCCTCGTCGAACGATGGGGAACTTGGGGGGTGGAAGTGCTGGACAAAAACCTTGTGGCTACTTTTTCTTCGTGGGCCGGCCAAGTTCGCGCTTCGTCAAACGCTCCAACGACGAACCGGGCCCCGCGGTCTTCAATGCGACGTTGAAAACCTGCTCCGCAGGGCGGCCCATACGCTGAAATCGCAAACCCATAAAGTAAGCCGCCTGGCCGCGGATGGACGGGTCGAGCCGAGTCAACGTCTGGATGCCGAAGATCGGAAGACGGCCTCGTTTCCACAGATAGATCATTTCACCTATCTGGATCTCCGTAACCTTGCCGGCCAGGAGAGCCTTGTAACCTTCGTTTCCCAGGTGATCGAGCAGGTCCTACTGTTCCTTGGTCATTTTCCCGGCGAGGGCCTCGTCACTGATGACCTCGATTGCCGCCACCTTGCCGGGCAGGGCAAAGAATTCCTTGAGGGAGCAATCCTGAAAAGCAACTTTGCGCAATACCGCTTTTCCCCTGGGAGAATACCACATGCGATTGCCGACGGCGGCGCCGAGCCGAAACAGGCCCTTGGGATCGAATGCGTTTAGCACGCCGAGAACCTGGGGCTGGTTTCGCAGGTAGTTGCGCACGACGGCTTCCAGACGTGGCTCGTCGAGATCGCGGCAAAGGGTGTCCAGGATGAGGAGGTTGACAACGCCGATGCCCCCGGCCATTTCGCCGCCAAACCCGATGTCGTTGAGGTCACCCCGATATTTTCCTTGCCGCCAAATTCGCATTGCGCCGTCGAAATCGCCCCGGGCTTCTCGAATGAGGCCGAGCATGATGTTGGCGTCGGAAAGGTGCCGAAAGTGGCGTTGTCCCGGCGTGGCCACGGCCAGGAATCTCTCGACATCCTGCTCGGCGAGGACCCAGTTTTTCATGACCGCATGGAGTCTGGCTCGTTCAAGCAGCAACGGTGCGTTCGCCTGGCGAAAAGGCCCCTCGTTGATAAAAAGCCGGCGTTGAATTTCGTCGAGCGCTTTTCCGGGCGTGCCCTTCTCGCGCATCATCCAGCCGTATTCGGCTGTGAAGAGAGCGCCGAAAAGGGTATCATCGGCCGGCAGATGGTCGAGCCAGTTGCGCACGGTGAGAATGGCTTCATCGAGATGGCCTTCACTGCGGAGTACACGCAGCAGGGCTAGTTGACTCCAGCCGACGTACATGGCCGGGATTTCCATCAGTTCCTGCACTTCGATCCGCCGGCGAGCGTTTTCCAGCCGGCGCGGATTGGGGCGCCATAAACCAAGTCCACCGCTGTCGTCGGAATAGGCTTCCATGATCTGGTCGCGCACTTCCTGGGGGACAAAGAGCATCAGTTCCTTCTGGCGGCCCATCGCCTTCAGCTTGGTCAACAAGAAGTCGGCCTGGTCCAGGTTCTTGTCGCGCAGGCGGTGAACGAGAAGCTGAAATAGCGCGAGGAACACGTATTGGTTCTCTTTTTGAACATCGCCCTGCTTGACGATCTGTTCATACCCCTGAATTGCCTTGTCACGCTGGTTGAGTTCCTCCAATGCCAGCGAACTCTTGAAACGGGCCTCGGCCCAGTCGGTGGTGCCCAACAGGCGAACGGCCTGCTTGGCGTAAAACTCCTCCGCGTCAGCGAATTTGCCCTGCGCGAAAAGGTTGTCTCCCAACTCCACCTTGCTCGGCTTGCCCGGTAACGCCTGCTTGCGGGCCGCCACGCTCTTCGGGTAGACATCCTTTGGCCTGAGGAAGCCGAAAAACCCCCGCGGCGGCAACGGCACGAGATCGCGCGCCTTGAGGACCTCCTTCTGATTCACCAGGAAGCGAACCCGATCGTTTTCCCTTTCCCCGGTCAGGCGTAAGGGTCCGCGGGGCAAAGCGTCGATGCGCAGGTTGTCGGCCCGCGCCAGCGTCACGCCGTTGCGGAGGATTTGCACGCGCAGCACATCCTTGCCGACCTCCTTGGTTTGAATACCACGCAAATCAGCGAAAGTGGCATCCTTTTTCGTGGCTTGCGCCACTTCGATCAAAAAGACATACCCGGTCATCTCGGGATCGTTGTCGCCGTGTAACGCCACCGCCAACTGCCTGGCATTTTCCCATTTGTCCCAGGTCACTTCCACGCTCACATTGCCCTCGCTGCGCCGGTTGATCAGGACCAGGTCGTCCGGGCGGCGCTGGCGTTTGAATTTCGGCAACAGGAAGTCGGCCTTCATCGGCTCGAACTTGGGCGTTACTTCGTCCCAGACGTCGCGCAAGCGCAATTTGAATAGTTCAGCCAATTCCTTCGCCCGGATCGCATCGCGCTGGTTCAAGTCGTTGATGATCTTCTGCACATACGCCTTGGCTTCCAGATCCAACGCGGCGTCCGCCCGGAGGCGATCGTGCGCCGACTGGAGCAGGGCCGCACTGAATTGCTGGCGCGCCAGCGCGATGCGCTTCGGGTTGTCCGGTGCTTCATGGGCCAACGTCTTGATCAGGGCTTCATGGTTTTCAATGTCCGCGTCGGTCCACTGCGTTCGTCTGGCGTCTTCGCGATCGAGCTTGATTTGTGCCTCGAGCTGTTCGATGCGCGCCAGCCGCCCGCTGCGATTCAGAATGACGCCAACCGCGCTGACGGCGACAATCAGAATGACCGTCGCCGCGACACCGGTGGCGATGGCGATTCCGCGATGCCGGCGCACCTTGCGATTCAGCGCGGCCAGCACGCCTTCAGGTCTAGCCAGGATCGCTTCACCTTTAAGGTAACGCTCGATGTCCTGCGCCAGCGCCAGCGCGGTCTCGTAGCGTCCCGCGGGTTCCTTGCGGAGGCACTTCAAACAAATCGTCTCCAGTTCGCGGGGCACCGTGGGTTTCAGTTTGCGCGGCGGGATCGGTTCCTGGTGGCGGACCTGATCGAGCGTTTCCAGCGTGTTCTCGCCCTTGAACGGCGCCTTGCCGGTCAACGCTTCATAAAGAATGGCGCCCAGAGCGTACACGTCGGTTTTTGGGCTGATGTCCTGAATGCGGCCAAACGCTTGCTCGGGCGCCATGTACGACGGCGTGCCCATGATGTCCCCGGTATGCGACAGGGCCTGATCGGCGTCGAGCTGCTTGGCCAGGCCGAAGTCGGTGACCTTGGGAGTGCCGTCGGACGTGAGCAAGACGTTGGCGGGTTTGAGATCGCGATGAATGATGCCGACCTGATGTGCTGCCTCGACGGCCCTGGCCAGCGTGAGCACGATCTGGGCCGCGTCCTCGGCCGGCATCGGTTTGTGGTCGAGCTTTTGCGCCAGCGTGCCGCCTCCAACATATTCCAGCGCGAAGTAAGGGTTTCCCGCGTGCTCGCCCACCTCGTAGATCTGCACGATATTCGGATGCCCGAGCCTGGCGACCGCGCGGGCCTCGCCCTGAAAACGCTGCTTTTGCTTCTCGTCCGCATCGACGCCGGCGCGGATCATCTTCAGCGCTACCTGCCTCGGCAACTTCAAATCCTGCGCGAGATAGACCACGCCCATGCCGCCTTTGCCGAGCGTTCGAAGGACCCGATAGTTCGGAACCTCCTGGAGCGTGTAAGGGTGGTCGAAGCCGGCGGGGAAATCAATCGTTGACGCCAGCGACACGGCGTCCAGCGTTGACGGCGCCTCGTCGGGATAGAGAATCGGGCTAGCCAGGAAACTGTTCGGCACCTTGGCCGCATGAGACAGGAGCGATTCGACCTCGGCGCGCAGCTCCGCATCAGTGCCGCATTCGCGCGCGAGAAAGGCCGTGCGCTCGGCCGGGTTCATTTCGAGCGCCTCTTCCACGAGACCACATGCGCGACGATAGAAGGTGGGGTTCATAACGTTTTCTCCGTCTCGCCGCTCGCGCCTTGGCGTTCGCAAGGCGCCACGCCAGCGCGAAACCGCAATCGCCTTACTTCGTCAACCGCCGATGCAGCCAAACGCGGGCCGCATTCCACTTGCGCCGAACAAAGATCAACGGCCTTTCCATCTCGTCGGCGATCTCCTGCAACGTGCGTCCAAGGCAGAAGCGATCGACGACAACGCGATGCTGATCCGGGTCGAGCGTTTCCAGTTCGTTGAGCACATCCTGGAAGGCCGCGAGGTCTAGCGATGAGGAAGATTCCGCGACATCGCCCGCCCCGTTCAAGGATATATGCGGAGCTTTGCCGGCTCGCGACGCAAATTGTCGATGATAATCGATCAAAATCTGCGGAATCGCCCGGCGCGCGAAAGCAAAGAACTCCTTGCGGTCGCTCGGGCCGATCTTCTTGCCTCCCACCAGTTTTTGAAAAACATCGGTGACCAGCAGGGTCGGTTGCAGCAGCGGATTGGCCCGCCCTTCCTTGTGCAGGTACATCTCGGCCAAATCATGCAACCGATCATGCACGAGCCGAAAGAGCTGATCGGCCGCGTCGCGTTTCTGGGTTTCAGGCCCCTCGCGCATGAGCCGAAGCAAGGTGGTGACATCGGGGGAGGACAGGGCGTTTTCCATGAGCGGCTGGGGGGGAAGAAATCCTGCGCATGGGAAATCCAGAAGTGGATTGTCGCGCGCCGCAAACGCGAAGGCAAGCAAAAAGACGATCCCCGGCTGCCAGGGTTTCGTCGAATGGCAGGGTCCGAAAATACTGAAGTCTCGCGAAATGCGCTCGCCCAGCTCGCCAAGCCGCCTAACCCATATCATGGCCCGCCGGTCAAGAGCGCGCACGCTGATTCTTCCCCTTTTTCTTGAAGTTTTTTTCAGGGGCACTTCGCAGGCTTGATGAGTCGCGAAGCGACGATGCTCTTGTGGCGCCGCGAGGTTCGGTTGT